>CAVDQG010000006.1:0-77724 GCA_963611165.1 Bacteroides uniformis | reverse complement strand
GTTGTAGCAGCAGATGTGATAGTGATACCACGCTCCTGCTCCTGAGCCATCCAGTCCATTGTTGCGGCACCTTCATGTGTCTCACCGATCTTGTAGTTAACGCCTGTATAATAAAGGATTCTTTCGGTTGTAGTAGTTTTACCGGCATCAATGTGAGCCATGATACCGATATTTCTGGTCATTTCCAGCGAAACTTCTCTTGCCATAATTTCCTCCTAAACAGCGATTACCATCTGTAATGTGCGAATGCTCTGTTTGCTTCTGCCATTCTGTGTGTATCTTCGCGCTTCTTAGCTGCTCCGCCTGCACCATTAACGGCATCGAGGATCTCGTTTGCAAGACGCTCCTTCATTGTCTTCTCGGAACGAGCTCTGGAATACTGAGTTAACCATCTGAGTCCGAGTGTCTGGCGTCTCTCAGGACGAACCTCGATCGGAACCTGGTAGTTAGCACCACCGACACGTCTGGACTTTGTCTCAACTGTCGGCATAACATTCTCCATTGCTGCCTCAAAAACCTCTAATGCATCCTTACCGGATTTCTCTTCAACGATTGCGAATGCATCGTAAACGATCTTCTGAGCTACACCCTTCTTACCGTCGAGCATGATGCTGTTGATAAGACGTGTAACGAGCTTTGAATTGTACATAGGATCTGGCAAAACGTCACGCTTTGCTATATTGCCTCTTCTTGGCATAGTCTTCCCTCCTTCATAAAATGATATCATAGGTACTCGAAAGTTCAAACTCCCGCCTGGCTAAGGATCGGCATTTATATTTATATAAACGCCTGACCGGACTTGATCCGGCAAGCCTATGGTTTGAATTAACGAATTTGTGTAGCGGCAGTAATTAAATTACTTCTTACCTGCCTTCGGCTTCTTAGCGCCATACTTGGATCTGGACTGCATTCTCTTAGCAACACCCTGAGCATCGAGAGCGCCTCTGATGATGTGATAACGTACACCAGGGATATCTCTTACACGGCCGCCACGGATCATAACAACGCTATGCTCCTGAAGGTTGTGTCCCTCACCCGGGATATAAGCTGTAACTTCCATGCCGTTGGAAAGTCTTACTCTGGCAATCTTACGAAGAGCTGAGTTAGGCTTCTTAGGTGTAGCAGTCTTAACTGATGTGCAAACGCCACGCTTTTGTGGGCTATCCTGATCGATAGCAACTCTCTTCTTTGAGTTCCATCCCTTTAAAAGTGCCGGAGCCTTAGCTTTTGAGTCCTTTACACTACGTCCGTTGTGAACTAACTGGTTAAATGTAGGCAAATGTGTGCACCTCCTCATTATAAATTTTTCTGATATATATTGTATGATAAACAAGGTAGAAATAAGCCTTGTCTATTTCGAAGTTAACAGGATTCACCTTTTCGTTTTGGGCGATATATACAAAAAAGTGCCCTGACGGCGATAAAAACCATCAGGACACATCAGTATCCGTATCATTACCGCCCAGAATGGAATTCTACCACAAAGGGCGGATAATGTCAAGCACTATTTTGGCTTTATACAGCGATTTTTTAAGAATAACTTTCGATAAGAGTTTTATTAATCACTCTGCATCGACAGTTTCAGTCTCGACGAAAGTCTCCTCTGAAGCTTCCTCGTCAGCCTTCTTCTCTGCTCCTACAGGCTCGATTGTAACATCGTTATAGCACTGCATACCTGTGCCGGCAGGAATAAGGTTACCGATGATAACGTTCTCTTTGAGTCCGAGAAGGTGATCGACCTTACCCTTGATAGCTGCATCTGTGAGAACTCTTGTTGTCTCCTGGAAGGATGCTGCCGACATGAAGGAGTCTGTAGCAAGAGAAGCCTTTGTGATACCGAGAAGAATCGGCTCGTACTCTGCGAACTCAAGTCCTGTCTCGCCTGCTTCGATTCTTGCCTCAATCTTCTTGTTTGCGTTGTAGATATCTGCCTTATCGACAGTAGCACCAACAATAAGATCGGAAGAGCCCTGAGTCTTAACCTTGACCTTTCTGAGCATCTGGCGAACGATAACTTCGATATGCTTATCGGCGATATCAACACCCTGCTGACGGTAGGTCTTCTGAACTTCGAGAATGAGGTAATCCTGAACAGCCTGCTCACCGAGAACAGCAAGAACATCATGCGGGTTAACAGAACCCTCTGTGATTCTTGTACCCTTTTCGATATACTGACCTGCCTGAACGGTAGGACGTGTGCCGAACGGGATAGAATACTTTCTGACGTCGCCGTCTTTGTTGTTTGTGACAACAACATTCTGAGTTCTTCTGACCTCTTCAACGGAAACCTCACCGCTGATCTCGGAGATGATAGCGAGCTTCTTAGGCTTTCTGCCCTCGAAGAGCTCTTCAACTCTCGGAAGACCCTGAGTGATATCCTCGGCGGAAGCAACACCACCGGTATGGAAGGTTCTCATTGTAAGCTGTGTACCAGGCTCACCGATGGACTGAGCAGCGATGATACCTACAGTGTCACCGACCTGAACGGGCTTGCCGTTAGCAAGAGATGAACCGTAGCACTTGATACATACGCCGCGTGTAGCGTGGCAGTTGAGGATTGAACGAATCTTGATTGACTTGTAGCCTGCGTCAACAATCTTCTTTGCGTCCTCTTCGTCCATGAGCTTATCGCAGCTGACGATAACGTTGCCGTTCTCGTCCTTGCAGTCCTCGAGAAGATATCTTCCGACAAGTCTCTCGGAGAAGGACTCGATTGTCTCGGGGCCCGAAGTGATATCGGAAATCTCAAGACCCTCTGTTGTATGACAGTCTGCCTCGTGGATGATAACCTCCTGAGAAACATCAACAAGTCTTCTTGTGAGGTAACCTGAGTCGGCAGTACGAAGAGCAGTATCGGCAAGACCTTTACGTGCGCCTCGAGATGAAATGAAGTATTCGATGATATTAAGACCTTCACGGTAGTTAGCTCTGATCGGAATTTCGATAGTCTTACCTGATGTATTAGCGATAAGACCACGCATACCTGCGAGCTGACGAATCTGAGACATAGATCCTCGAGCACCGGAATCAGCCATCATGAAGATCGGGTTGTACTGATCAAGACCGTCCTGAAGTGCCTTAGTAACATCATCAGTAGCACGGCTCCATGCGTCGACAACTGCGCTGTAACGCTCGTTATCGGAGAGAAGACCGAAGTCGAAGTCCTCACGGATCTGATCAACCTCTGCCTCAGCCTTAGCGAGGATAGCCTTCTTCTCGCCAGGAATTGTAGCATCCTGAACAGCAACGGTGATAGCACCGATTGTGGAATACTTATAGCCCTGAGCCTTGATGTTATCAAGAACCTCACTGGTGATTTCTGTGCCGTGAGTTCTTATGCACTTATCGATGATCTTTCCGAGTCCGCCCTTCTTAACGAGGAAGTCTACCTCATAACGAAGAACATCATCAGGATTGCTTCTGTCGATGAATCCGATGTCCTGCGGAATAGCACGGTTGAAGATAATCTTACCCATTGTGGTATCAATGATACCTGTGTAAGTCTTTCCGTTGTATTCAACGCTCTTTCTGACTCTGATTTTTGTGTGAAGTGTGATTGCGTGAGAAATATAAGCGACCTCTGCCTCGTTGACATCCTTGAAGTAAAGAACCGGCTTAATGCCTGTGTCAACTGTATCTCTCTCGCCTGCGTCTCTTCTGAGACGTGTGATGTCGTAGTTGACATAGTTGCTCTTGCCCTCAACGGGAGTACCGTTCTCGTCGCAGTAAACACCCTTGTCGAGTGTGAGGTAGTAAGAACCGAGAATCATATCCTGAGTAGGAACAACAACCGGCTTACCGTCAGCAGGCTTCAAGAGGTTGTTTGCAGCGAGCATGAGGTATCTTGCCTCAGCCTGTGCCTCTGCAGAAAGCGGAACGTGAATAGCCATCTGGTCACCGTCGAAGTCAGCGTTGTAAGCTGTACATGCGAGCGGATGAAGCTTAAGTGCACGACCCTCAACAAGAACCGGCTCAAATGCCTGAATACCGAGTCTGTGAAGTGTAGGAGCACGGTTGAGAAGAACCGGATGATCCTTGATTACGATTTCGAGTGCATCCCAAACCTGCGGCTTAGCTCTCTCGACAGCCTTTCTTGCTGCCTTGATGTTATCTGCCGCGCCTGTCTCAACGAGTCTCTTCATAACGAAAGGCTTGAAGAGCTCAAGTGCCATTTCCTTCGGAACACCGCACTGATACATCTTGAGCTCAGGACCGACAACGATAACCGAACGTCCGGAGTAGTCAACACGCTTACCGAGAAGGTTCTGACGGAAACGTCCCTGCTTACCCTTGAGCATATCGGAAAGTGACTTGAGCGGTCTGTTGTTAGGACCGACAACAGGTCTTCCTCTTCTGCCGTTATCGATGAGAGCGTCAACAGCCTCCTGGAGCATTCTCTTCTCGTTTCTGACGATGATGTCAGGAGCGTGAAGCTCTAAAAGTCTCTTAAGACGGTTGTTTCTGTTGATAACTCTTCTGTAAAGATCGTTAAGATCACTTGTTGCAAATCTGCCACCGTCGAGCTGAACCATAGGTCTGATGTCGGGCGGAAGAACCGGAACAACATCAAGAATCATCCACTCGGGACGGTTGCCTGAAATTCTGAAGGACTCTACGCAGTCGAGTCTCTTGAGAAGTCTTACTCTCTTCTGACCGCTTGCGTCGTTGAGCTCGTTCTTGAGAGAAGCGGAAAGGGCTTCAACGTCGATTTTCTCAAGCAAAGACTTGATAGCCTCGGCACCCATTCCTGCCTCGAAGTCGTCCTCATACTTATCCTTCATGGTTCTGTATTCGCTCTCGGAAAGAGTCTGCATTACGCTGAGCTCTTTCTCGGCAGCGGAACCTTCCTTAACATATGTTACGATGAAGGAAGCGAAGTAGAGAACTCTCTCGAGAATTCTCGGAGAGATATCCAGCATTAAGCCGATTCTTGAAGGAATGCCCTTGAAATACCAGATATGGGAAACAGGAGCAGCAAGCTCGATATGACCCATTCTCTCACGTCTGACCTTTGAGCGTGTGACTTCAACGCCGCAACGCTCGCAGACCTTACCTTTATATCTAATCCTCTTGTACTTACCGCAGTGGCATTCCCAGTCCTTTTGAGGTCCGAAAATACGCTCGCAGTAAAGGCCGTCTCTTTCCGGCTTGAGGGTTCTGTAGTTGATGGTTTCAGGCTTTTTAACTTCACCGTAGGACCACTCTCTGATCTGCTCGGGAGAAGCAAGACCTATCTTAATTGAATCAAATGCATTATATTCCATCTAATCCGTACCCCCTTCTTATATTAAATCTTCGTCATCACCGAAGTCCATGTCTCCGGTCTGGCTGTAAAATTCTGAATCGTCGTCATCATCCGATGTGTAGGAATCACTCTCGAAGATATCGTCGTCCTCTCCGTCAACCTCTCTGTAACCGTCGAGATCGTCGGCAACGTTAGCCTCGTCGAAGTTTACGTCAGCTGTAGGCAGCTTCTCGTCCTCCTCGTAGGTCTGTCTGAGGTCGATTTCGTTCTGATCCTTATCGAGAACCTTCATGTCAAGGCCGAGAGCCTGGAGTTCCTTAATGAGAACCTTGAAGGACTCAGGAATGCCCGGAGTCGGAATATTCTGACCCTTAACGATTGCCTCGTATGTCTCAACACGACCGACAACGTCATCGGACTTAACTGTAAGGATTTCCTGAAGTGTATAAGCAGCACCGTAAGCCTCGAGTGCCCAAACTTCCATCTCACCGAATCTCTGTCCGCCGAACTGAGCCTTACCGCCCAGAGGCTGCTGAGTAACGAGTGAGTAAGGTCCTGTTGAACGTGCGTGAATCTTATCGTCAACAAGGTGATGCAGCTTGAGGTAGTACATGAATCCTACTGTAACAGGGTTATCGAAGTACTCACCGCTTCTGCCGTCACGCAGCCAGAACTTACCGTCCTGAGTGAACGGAACGCCCTTAAGGAAGCTTCTCTCGTCCTTAATTCTGTTTGCTTCTGCGAACCACTCACGGATATCCTGCTCATGAGCACCGTCGAATACAGGTGTCATAATCTTCCAGCCGAGTGCCGTAGCAGCCATTCCGAGGTGAACCTCAAGAACCTGTCCGATGTTCATTCGGGAAGGAACGCCCAGCGGGTTAAGAACGATATCAAGCGGAGTACCGTCCTCGAGGAAAGGCATATCCTCAGACGGAAGAATTCTGGAAACAACACCCTTGTTACCGTGACGACCGGCCATCTTATCACCGACAGAGATCTTTCTCTTCTGTGCGATGTAGCAGCGGACAACACGCTTAACTCCGGGGCTTAACTCCTTGGAGTTCTCACTTGTGAACTCCTTGACGGCTACGACTGTACCGTAAGCACCGTGCGGAAGTCTCAAGGAAGTATCTCTTACCTCACGTGCCTTCTCACCGAAGATTGCACGAAGAAGTCTTTCCTCGGCTGTGAGCTCAGTCTCGCCCTTAGGAGAAACCTTACCGACGAGAATGTCGCCAGCGACAACCTCGGCACCGATACGGATGATACCTCTTTCATCGAGGTCACGGAGCATATCCTCACCGACGTTCGGAATATCTCTTGTGATTTCCTCAGGTCCGAGCTTGGTATCTCTGCACTCGATCTCATATTCCTCAATGTGGATTGAGGTGTAAACGTCATCTCTTACGAGTCTTTCGTTAAGAAGAACAGCGTCCTCGTAGTTGTAACCTTCCCATGTCATGAAGCCGATGAGAGCGTTCTTACCGAGAGCAATCTCACCGTTCTTGATAGCCGGGCCGTCAGCGAGAACAGTGCCGACTTCGACTCTCTCGCCCTTGGAAACACAAGGAATCTGGTTTACGCAAGTGGACTGGTTGGAACGAAGGAACTTGATAACCTCGTACTCGTCCATAAGACCCTCGTCGGTCTTAACCTTGATTACGTCTGCCGAGACATACTCGACAACACCGGCATGCTTTGCAAGAACGCAAACGCCGGAGTCGACAGCTGCCTTGTACTCCATACCTGTAGCGACAACGGCAGATTCTGTCTTAAGAAGCGGAACAGCCTGCTTCTGCATGTTTGATCCCATGAGAGCACGGTTTGCGTCATCGTTCTCGAGGAACGGGATACATGCGGTTGCGACTGAAACAACCATCTTAGGTGAAACGTCCATGTAGTCGATTTTTGAAGGATCGACCTCGATGAATTCGTCTCTGAAACGGCAAACGACACGGGAATTTACGAAGTGTCCGTTCTCATCGAGCGGCTCGTTAGCCTGAGCTACGATGTACTCGTCCTCGGCGTCTGCTGTCATATATTCAACTTCTGTTGTAACTGTAGCGGTCTCCTTGTCAACCTTTCTGAAAGGTGTCTCAATGAAGCCGTAGTGATTAATCTTAGCAAATGTTGCGAGATAAGAGATAAGTCCGATGTTAGGGCCTTCAGGTGATTCGATAGGGCACATACGACCGTAGTGAGTGTAGTGAACATCTCGAACCTCGAAGGAAGCACGGTCTCTTGAAAGACCGCCGGGGCCCAAAGCGGAAAGTCTTCTCTTATGTGTGAGCTCGGAGAGCGGGTTGTTCTGGTCCATGAACTGTGAAAGCGGAGAAGAACCGAAGAACTCTCTGATAGCTGCGACAACGGGGCGAATGTTGATAAGGGAATGAGGTGAGAGCTGCTCGGAATCCTGAGCCTGAAGAGTCATTCTCTCGCGGATAACTCTCTCAAGTCTTGAGAAACCGATTCTTACCTGATTCTGAAGAAGCTCGCCGACGCTTCTTGTTCTTCTGTTACCGAGGTGGTCGATATCGTCTGTGACACCGAGGTTTACGGTAAGGTTGAGCATGTAGCTGATTGTAGCGAAGATATCGTCAAGAGTGATGTGATCGGGAATAAGATCCTTCTTGCGAAGTCTTATCTGATTCTTGAGCTCCTCTTCATCGTCGCCGCACTCATCGAGGATCTCGCGAAGGGCACGATAGCAAACTCTCTCGTTGATTCCCCAATCCTCTTTCTGCTCGTCGGTAAGCTTGACATACTTGTCGATGTCAACCATGCCGTTGGAAATAATCTTAGCTTCCTTGTCGCCGACTGTTACGAAGCACTCGTATACACCGAGATCGTCAAGCTCTGCTGCTCTCTCTCTGGAGATGTACTCTCCTGCCTCAGCGAGAATCTCGCCTGTGTACTCGTCAACGATAGGTCTTGAAAGGGTCTGACCTGTGAGTCTTCCCTCAAGCTTAAGCTTCTTGTTGTATTTATATCTGCCGACTCTTGAGATATCGTATCTTCTTGAGTCGAAGAAAAGTCCCTCAATGTGAGATTTTGCACTGTCGACCGTCGGAGGCTCGGAAGGACGAAGCTTCTTGTAGACCTCAAAAAGACCCTCTTCGTAGTTCTTTGTTGTGTCCTTTGCAAGAGTTGCCTCGAGCATATCGCAGTCGTAGCCGAACTTCTCGCGAATCTCTGTATCAGAACCTAAGCCAAGTGCTCTGATGAACACTGTAATCGGGAGCTTTCTGTTCTTATCGATACGTACGTAGTAAACGTCGTTAACGTCGTTCTCGTACTCGAGCCAAGCACCACGGTTAGGAATAACAGTTGCGCTGAAGAGCTCCTTACCGGTCTTGTCGTAGTCCATCTTGTAGTAGACGCCCGGGCTTCTTACGAGCTGGGAAACGATAACACGCTCGGCACCGTTGATAACGAAGGTACCGGAATCCGTCATAAGCGGGAAATCACCCATGAAGACTTCGCTTACCTGAACCTCGCCTGTCTCCTTATTGAAAAGACGTGCCGTTACTCTCAGCGGAGCGGAGTAGGTAGCGTCTCTGTCCTTACACTCGGTGACGCTGTAGTTCGGTTTGTCGTCAAGCTTGTAGTCGATAAAATCGAGAACGAGCTTATTGTTGAAATCGGTTATGCCTGAGACATCGTCGAAAACTTCCTTGAGGCCCTTCTTGAGGAACCACTCATAGGACTTCTTCTGAATCTCAATGAGGTTTGGCATATCAATTACTTCGTCAATCTTGGAGAAGCTCAGTCTCGTCTGTTTTCCGAGAGGTACTTCCTTGACGGTAGTGTTTCCTACCTTGACGGTTTTGTAATTAGCCATTACATTGACCACTCCATTTCTTTTTAAGATTTTTTTATGGATCAATGCGACAACTTTTCTTCAAAATAACCATAAGAACAGAAATCGCAGAACGCACAAATCAATTCCCTTTTTGAGGCTGTCAAAATTTTTTTCTTGCATTTTGACTTTCGCTGTGATATTATACTATTGAGCCTCGAAAAGGCATAATATCCATATTGATACAGTATAATAGTTTAGTCGTTTTGTGAAAGTTTGTCAAGCTTAATTTGTGCAGATTTTCACTTTTTTTATTGACAAATCAGCCAAAAAATCCCTGTGAAAATCGATCACGGGGATTTTCTTTCTTTTTTGTTAAATACTCGTTGAAAGCGTGTTGAAACAAGTTAAAAACAAAGCCTATTTTCTTCGATTTTTCTTTTTGAAGACCGCTTGACAAAAAATTCAAACAGGTATAAAATGCAACTGTTCGATAACGGAACAATTCTAAAAAGGAACATATATGAATAATTCAAACGAAAAAACATCACAAAAAGCAGAGGCTATCCCATGCGTCGGCGGCAACGCACTGATAATCGTGCCGTTCATGGGAGAGAAATACTACAAGCTCTTTTCTCCGCTTCAAAAGGAAACGGGAATCACTCAGGGAGAAATCGACGTCATCGCCTTTCTCTATAACCATCCGCAGTACCACTGTGCTTGCGACTTGGTTGAAATACGAGGAATTTCCCGCTCCCACGCATCCGAGGCGGTGAATAAGCTTGTCAAAAAGGGCTACCTCACCCGTGAGCACGATAAACAAAACAGAAGAAAAATAAGACTTACTATCACCGATGAAGCAATTCCCCTTTGCGAGAGAATAAGAGAAATTCAGATGAATTATCAAAACACTCTTGTGAGCGGAATAGACGAAAAAGACCTTGAGACATTCGCAAAGGTCTTGAGACAGCAATACATAAACCTCGGCGGAAAGCCGCATGACGGAATCGTCTGATTTTAGGAGATCACATGGCAAACACTACAGTAAACGCAAAAGAAAAAACAGAATTATTCGAGACCATGCCGATACCGAAGGCGGTTATGAACCTTTCGATTCCCATGGTGCTTTCCTCGCTCGTCATGGTTGTCTACAACCTGACGGACACCTACTTTGTCGGCATGCTGAACGACCCGATCCAAACCGCCGCCGTCACAATTGCCGCAACGCTTCTTCTTGCTTTTAACGCAATCAACAATCTTTTCGGCGTGGGCGGCTCGAGCATGATGAGCCGTGCGCTCGGAGCAAAAAACTACGATACCGTAAAGCGAAGCTCCAGCTTTTCTTTTTGGTGCTGCTTTATTTTCGCTCTTCTCTACTCCGTGCTTTTTGCTGTATTTGAAAATCCGTGCCTAAAGCTTCTCGGTGCGACAAGCGAAACCATGGATGCGACTAAGGCATATTGCCTTTGGACGGTAACTCTCGGTGCGGTTCCGGCAATCCTTAATGTCGTTCTCGCCTATTTCATCCGTTCGGAGGGTGCATCCTCTCAGGCAGGAATCGGAACCATACTCGGCTGTGTCGTCAATATGGTTCTCGACCCGATATTCATTCTTCCTTGGGGACTTGATATGGGTGCGGGCGGCGCAGGTCTTGCCACCTTGCTTGGAAATGTCTGCGCAATCGCCTATTTCTTAGTCTACCTTATCCGCAAAAGAGGTCAGACCTTTGTCTGCATCAATCCGAAAATGGCAATCCCGACAAGGGCAATCACAGTGGGAGTTTTCAGCGTGGGCGTGCCCGCCGCAATTCAAAATCTCCTCAATGTAACGGGAATGACCATACTCAACAACTTTGCCGCAGGCTACGGTGCAAGCGTTGTTGCCGCCGTAGGAATCGCCTACAAGGTATATTTGGTTCCTATGCAGATTTGTATGGGCACTTCTCAGGGAGTTATGCCGCTTATCGGCTATAATTACTCCAGCGGAAACATCAAGCGAATGAAAGAAGCCATGCTCTTTACCTACAAAATCGCCATTGCCTTTCTCGTTGTAATCGCTACGCTGTTCTTCATTTTCTCGGCACCACTCATCTCTCTGTTTATGAAAGACGGCACAATAGTTAATTACGGCTCGTTCTATTTGAGATGCTATGCCCTGGGAATCACCTTCCTTTGCGTAGACTTCATCGGAGTCGGCTGCTGTCAGGCAATCGGCAAAGGCGGCTTAACTCTCATCTTCGCAATTCTCAGAAAAATAGTTCTCGAAATCCCCCTCCTCATTCTCCTCAATCACATTTTTGCGGAGTACGGACTTTGCATGGCTCAGGGAATCGCAGAATTTATTCTTTCCATTGCGTCGGTCATCATACTCGTGAACATGGTAAGAAAGCTTGAGAAAAACTCCGTTCAGAAACAAGCCTAAGCAATTTAATATTTCCAAAAACAAATCCGCTCTGCGACTTTTTTCGCAAGGCGGATTTTTCTTTTATGTTCAGTTGTTGCTTCCGTGAACGATGATTATATCGTTTTTCTTGAGCACGGTATCCTTTTGCGGCAAGACGGAAAGTCCGCCTCTTAGAATAAGATAAATCGTGTATTGTTTTTCGTTTTGCAATTCCTCTACGGTTTTTCCGCTCTCACGGGAGTCTACCGCAAGCTCGGCAATCTCGCTTAAATCAGACTCTCTCACGTTTTGCATTCCGCTTTTCTTCTGATACTGCTCGACAAATCCCGCACTGATGATACCTGTCGGAATTGCAACCGCACCGACCCCCAGATAAGCGATAAAGGTTGCCATTATTTTTCCAAGTGCGGTTATAGGATAAATATCTCCGTACCCCACCGTCAAAAGCGTTGACATACTCCACCAGATTCCACTGAATGCATTCACAAAAACAGTCGGCTGGGCGTCATGCTCCACGCTGTACATACAAAGACTGCTGCCGAGCATAAGCACGACCACGATGAATATCGATGATATAAGCTGATTTTTCTTCTCCCGCAAAACCGTCGTGATGACATTGAAGCTGTCATACTGCGCATTGAGACGAAAAAGATGAAATATTCTTGCCACACGAAGCATTCGGAAGATGACCATTCCCGACAAAAAGAAGAATGGCAAAATCGTCAGCAAATCCACAATTCCGTTGAACGAAAAAATGAATTTTAACTTTGCAAGCCTCGGCTTTAAATTCGGATAGAGAAAATCGGCTGTATATATTCTCAGCGCATATTCTGCGCAAAAAACTCCGAGCGTGATTATTTCCACCGCATGAAAAAGGGGTGTAAGCCTTTTGAGCTCATCAAAGGTCTGCATAAAGGTGACGGCTATATTTAGCACAATATTCACCGTTATGAATATATCAAACCCACGGCTTATCCTGTTGCTCTTGTCGCCTATTTGGATGATGTTGAATACCTTTTTTCTTTTTCTGTCACTTATTTGTTTTTTAGCTTTTTTGTCGATTCTGTTTGCCACGTTCTTCAATTGTTTACTTTCCGTTTCCGTATTTCCGAGAAAGTCATCTCGCCTATTATGCTTGCAAAAAGCTAAGCTCAGGCTCGAAAATGACTCCCTCAAGCGGGTCAAAGCCGCTTTCCACCGTATTGGCTATGGACTTTCCCGTAACTTCAACAGCCTTTTTCAGCGAGTGGTGTATCCCTCTTCCGTTTAAAAGCTGTCCCAGCATAACCGATGCGAACAAATCGCCAGTACCGTGGAAAAATCCCTTGTATCTCTTGGAAAAAGCCGTGTACATCACGCCGTCTTTTCCCATTGCCGCCGCTCCGGTTTCTTCTTCGCCATATCTCACTCCCGTAAGAACGGCACATTTCACACCGAGATCCAAAAGACCCTTGAGAACATCTTCCACAAACTCGGGAGTATACGGCCCGTCCTTATATTCTATTCCGAGAAGTCTTGCCGCCTCCGTCATATTCGGGGAAATTATATCAGCTTTTTCGCAAAGGGATTTCACACCGTCAGCCATTTCGTCCGTATAGGTTTTGTAAAGCTTTCCGTTATCTCCCATAACGGGATCGACAAATATAATTTTATCCTCTCTGTTCTCCTTCGAGAACATATCGATTATATCGGAAACTATCTTTATCTGCTCGAGGCTTCCCAAAAATCCCGTATAAACCGCATCAGTCTTTAGGTTGAGCTTCTCCCATGTTTTCGCTGTCGGCATCATGTGCTCGGTTAAATCACAGGCATAGTACGCCGGAAAAGCCGTGTGGTTTGAAAAAACGGCTGTCGGAATCGACGCAGTCTGCACACAGCTTGCGTTAAGAACAGGAATCGCAATAGAAAGCGAGCACTTTCCGTAGCCTGCAAAATCGTGTATCAGCACGCATTTTTTCAGGCGGTATTTATTTTCACTTTTTGTTACCAGTTTCTCTGACATAATCCCCTCTTAATCAAGTGTATCAATGAATTTCTTCAAATCGTCAAAATTCCCTTTGGGATAACCGCTTATATTGGCATTATGTGAATTTATCAGGCAGTCGGTCAAAAGGAAAACCTTCATTCCAAGCTTCTCTGCCACCATATCCTCGGTGGCGTCATTTCCTATCATGAGACAGTTTTTAGGGTCAATTCCGAGATTTTTGCAGATTTCAGAGTAGTATTCGATTTTCGGCTTGCAGTAGTGATAGTTTTCGTAGGTAGTGAAAATTTCAAAATCACTCTTATCAAGTCCCGCCCACTTTATTCTTCTCTCGGTTGCAATTGACGGAAAAATCGGGTTTGTGGCAAGAGAAACCCTGTATCCTTTCGACTTGATGTAATCAACCGTTTCCTTTGCCTTAGGATTGAAGCCGCAACTTTCCTTCGCCGCCACAAAGTCAGTCTTGTAAAATTCCTCAAATAAAGGCATATCGTTTAATTTGTCTTCACCCAAGACCGATGCGAAAGCTTTCCAGAATTTATTCTTGTTGAAATCGCTTCCGTCATTATTCACCATTTCAACGACTCCGCTTCTGACTGCCTTAACAAGGCTCTTCTCATCGTAGCCGTGAGGTGCAAGCTTCTTTGCCATTGCCGCAAAATAAAGCTTAGAAAAATATACCTCGTCCATCGGCAGTAGGGTTCCGTCAAGGTCAAAAAGCACTGTGGTTATTTTATTGTCCATTATTTTCTCTCTTTCTTTGTGTCTTATCTCTTTGCGTCAAAGCTGGTAGAGCATGACCATAATCGGCATGGTGACAAGGCTTGTCAGCGTTGTGATAACGTTTATCGCACTCGAATATTCGGCGTCATTTCCGAAAACCTGGGCCATCTGCGTGACAGTAGAAGCGGACGGCGTGATACAAGCAAGGAAAAAGACGAGAAGTATTTCTTTTCCGCCAACCGTTAAAGTCCAAAGCGGAACGATTTTCAGTATCAATAAAATCGTAAACGGAAAGACAATAAGCCGCAAAAATGTGACGAGCCAAACACGCTTATAATTAATTATCTTTTTTATCTCGACTCCGCCGATGAGCATACCGATAACTATCATGGCAAGCGGCCCTATCGTACCGCTTATCGAGCCGAGAGCGTCGTCCACAAACGACGGGAATTTAAGCTGAGTTAAAAACATAACTATTCCGATAAAAACGAATATGAGATTCACATTCGTAACTATCTTCTTTATGTCAAATCCGCGGCTTCCCTTCATCTGAGAAACAAGGTGCGTCCAAATGAAAACAAGCTGAACCGCCATGTAGCCGACAGAATAGATAACCATATCCTCGCCGAGAACACTCGTCACTATGGGGATAATCAGGTTGCCGGCGTTGGTGTACATTATCGACATATTTTCTATCACATCAGTTTTCAGCGTTTTTCTAAGAATGTTCACGAGAAACAGCCAGAAAATATGCGTGAACAATGCGCACGCCGCCGCCAAGGCAAGACCCTTTAACACATCGGGTGTGTAATCCACCTGAAAAGCGTTGAGTATCGTGCACGGCACAACGGCATAAAGCATCAGAACCGACAACGGCTTTGAGTCCTCCGACTTCAAAAGTTTAAGCCGAACTATCAAAACGCCTATCATCATGATAATGAAAAGCGAAACTATTTTTTTGATAAGCAGTATCGTTACCGTCATTTTATTTATCCTCGGGGATAACATGGGAAACCGCCAAAATTCTTCCCGTATCCCTCTCACAAATCACACACTCTCTTACATAAGAACAGACGCAGTCGCACTCGTTTTCTTTCTTCTGCAAGGTTTTGAAATAGCTTTTTTCATCACCGTAAAAAGCCTCGTTCGCTTCGCTCAAATCGTCAAAGCTCTCGATTATTTCTATGTCTTCTTCGTCCGCATATTCCACGGCGTAGCCCTCGCATACCTCTTCGCTCTCGTCGATGTCGGTAATCGTGAATGAGATTATCTCATATGCTCCGCCCTCACCCTTATATCTTGCCATTACTTTGCCTTCCTCGAAAAAAGATAGTAGCCCGGTGTTCTGTTCTCCGTGTCTCTCACAAGAACCTCCGGTGCACAGTAAAGATACGGATAGTTTTCACGCACAAGACCTTTTCTTCCGTCCTCAGAGAACTTTCCCTCTTTCCATGACGGGTCGAGTATGCACAATTCTCCGTTCACAAAAGCGATAACGGCAATGTAATGTCCGCCGTGTGAAAAAACACCGATGTGCCCCTCTCTGTCTCCGCCGACATTTGCGACTGCCATGCCGCCGTTTTGAAGATGAGCGATAAGCTCGCCCACGCTGTCCGTTTCCTTGTAGTCAAGATTAAATCTCTCTGCGGCAAGGGGGCCTAAAAGCTTCATATCCGTTCCCGGTTCCCTGTTTGCCTTTGACTCATAGACAAGACCGATTATCTCCTCAAGGCTCGGCGTATTCATAGTCATATTATTTATAACCATGCACACACTGCACGGGCCGCAGCCTGCGTCAGCAATATTGGCGTGCTCTCCCGCTCCGCCGTTATCAAGGTTGTGTTCAAACGGAATTTCTCTTCTTTCAAGCTGGTTTATGTAAATCATATCTCAATAACCTCCGCTTCGGGTTTTTATTTCTGTTCACAGGCGACCGAAGGTCGTCCCTACGGTCATCTGCCATAGATTTAAAATGGGTCATCTGCTATAAATTTAAATCGAATGGAACATCTGCTATAGATTATAACACCGAGAAAATATCTATTCAATTTATATTTTAAAGCTAAAAAAGAAATCGAGCCGAACGCATTTTAAATCTGCGTTCGACCCGACTTCTTCAAATTGTCAAAAGGCAACGTTATATTTTCTGCTATTTAATCAAGACCTTATGCCAATATGAGATACAGCACTGTGATAATAAGTCCGAGTCCGAAAAGCATAAATCCATATGAAATACTTCTCTGAATAATGCTTGATGTCTCTCTCATATACTGATACTTCATATTCTTAGGTCTCTTAAGCCACGGAATTTTAGAATCCCTGTAAACGGTTTTTCTAAGTCCCCAGACTATCATGTCTATAAGGCTGTCGCAAATGCGGCAGAAGAATGTGAGAACATTCGGAATGACGATAAGCAAAAGCGGACGGTAGATGTAGTCCTCTGTGTCCCACCACTTCGGCCAAAGATTCACATATCTCTTGTTCTTCATGAGAAGCATTCTCACAACCACAAAATAAACCGCCGCACCGATTGCAATTGATATCACGGCGCCTTTGAGATTTTCTAAGCTGAAATAGTTTATCTTTACCGTTTCACCCGAATAATCGAAGAAGCTTTCACCGAGAGCCGCCGCCTTGTCCATGAATTCATACGGGAAAAGTCCCCAGATAAAGAGCACAAGCGCAGAGCCGCCCAGCGCAAAGAACGATTCACGGTTCATATACTTCTTGTTTTCGTCAAATTTCTTCTGAACCTTGTCGTCCTCATTCTTTTCCACAAAGACCGCAACGAAAAGCTTGGTCATATAAGCTACGGTTAGACCGCCGCTGAAAAGGAATATCCACTCGACAATTTTCGTCCAGTTGTACTTTCCGCCGAACTCGCACAAAAGAATACTTTCGTGAAGAAGCGTCTTGCTTATGTAGCCGCCGAACATCGGAATTCCTCCGATTGCAAGTGCGCCCACCAAGAAGAATATCATCAGAGCCGGCTTCTTTCTTCCGAATCCACGAATATCGTTAAGCTCCAGTGCGTGAGTGTTCATGTAAACAACACCTGCCGCCATGAAGAGAACAAGCTTGATAAGCGAGTGGTTCACCATGTGAAGAAGCGAGCCGTGCACTGCAAGGAAGATTTCCTCGTGCAAAATGTTTGCCGTGCCGATACCGATTAAGATAAATCCAATCTGAGACATGGACGAGCAGGCGAGCGTGCGCTTAAGGTCAACAGAGAATACGGCAAGCAGTGCCCCGCCGAACATCGTGAGCACTCCGATTGCGAGTATCCACTTGCCCCATGCAGCATCGCCAAGGAAAATATTGAAGCTGACAACGATTACTCCGAAAACGCCCGACTTTGTGAGTATACCCGAAAGAAGTGCGCTTGCGGGTGCGGGTGCAACAGGGTGAGCCTTTGGAAGCCAGATGTGAAGCGGAAATGCGCCTGCCTTTGCTCCGAAGCCGAATGTGAGGAATGCACCGGCGACATAAAGATAAGCTTTGTTTGTGACCGCAGAGGATGCGGAAAGAAGCTTGTCCATCTCGAGAGTACCAAGCTTATAGTACAGCATAAAGATGCCCATAAGCATCACAAGTCCGCCGATTACCGCAACAGCCAAATAGGTTGCCGCCGCCCTGAGCGCACCGGGGGTCTCTTCCTGAGCTACCCAGACATAAGAAGTAAAACTCATAATCTCGAAGAAAATGAATGTTGTGAACAAATCAGAGGAGAGAAAAACTCCCATTGTTGCCCCGAGCGTGAGGAGCATGAAAATATAAAAGCGGTTTCGGTTGTCGTGATGAGCGAAATACTCCCTCGAGAGTATCGTGGTCATCATCCACATGAATGCGGCAACAAGACCGTAAAGCAGTCTGAAACCGTCAAATGTGAAATTGAGTCCCAAGCCGCAAATCTCGCCGACATGGCAATAGTCGCCGTAGGTCACGCTGTACCTTATGAACGAATATGTCATTATCACAAACTCGGCAATAACGATGAGGTCGGCAAAATAATCTCTTGCCTTTTCGTTTTTCGTTCCGATAATTCCCGAGAAAAACGCACCGATAAACGGAAGCAGAACCAAAACTGCCGGAAGCATTGTTTTCATTTTTCTACCTCCTTAAGAAATCACCGTACCGACAACGCTCTCAACAGCATTTGTAAGTACGCTTGGGCAAAGTCCTATGACGAACATGAGCACCACGAACACGAAAAGCGGAACGAGCATCTTCCATGTCGGGTCGCTTATATCCTCGGATAGTGCCGAATGGTCAAAGTCTTTACCCGGGAAGAAAGCACGCACGGAAACCGTAAGCATATAAATCGCAGTGAGAAGTGCCGAAATGAGTATGCACGCAAGTCCGACATAGCCCATTACATTACCGCTTGTCGTTGCCGCATGAGCAAGGCTCCATTTGCTTGTGAAGCCCGCAAGACCCGGAACACCCATGAGTGCAAATCCCGAAATCGTATATACGATAAATGTGAGCGGCATTCTTCTTCCGATACCGTCAAGCTCGTAAATATAATTCTTTTCGGCACGGTGAATCACTGCGCCTGCGCAGAAGAACGCCGTTATCTTCACAAGTGCATGGACTATCATGTGGCAAAGTCCGCCAGTCAGTCCCTCGGGGGTCATGATGACGACACCGAACATGATGTAAGATAAATTCGACACGGTAGACCACGCAAGTCTTCTCTTGAAATGAGTTTCCTTGAGTGCCCTCGAACAGCCGTAGACAATGGTAAATGAAGTAAGTCCCATGAGAAGATACTGCGCCCATGTTCCTTTTAGAATTTCCGTACCGAAGCAGAAATAGGTCACTCTTATGGTTGCGAACGCACCTGCCTTAACAACGGCAACGGCGTGAAGCAATGCCGTAACGGGAGTAGGCGCAACGCCTGCTTTCGGAAGCCACTCGGAAAATGGGAACATTGCCGCCTTGACGGAGAAACCGCAAAAGCAAAGCACATAGACTATGAGCATCATATTTGTTCTCGAACCGATTTCGTTCATGTCGAGAACTCCGCCCGCAACAAAACTTGGGCTTGTGCCGAACATGAGTATGAATATCATTCCTATGAACGCAAAAGCCGCACCGCCAAGAGAATAATACATATAAGTTCTCGTTGCGTAAACTGATTCGGGATTTAACTCGTGGATGACAAGCGGTATCGTGACCATAGTCAAAAGCTCATAGAAGAAGTACATCGAGATGATGCCCTCGCTCATGGCAATACCTGCCGTTACACCGTAAGTGATAAGATAAAATCCGAAAAATAAATTCTGTCTTGAATCATGCTCCATGTACTCGAACGCATAAAGGTTTGCAAACGGCCACAAAAAAGCAATGATCACAGCAAACACAGAGCCTACCCTATCAAGCGAAAGTCCGATAGTCAATTGTCCCGTGAATTTAAATATGGTTATAGAACTCTCGGGTGGATTAAAAACCAGAGCAAAAACAACAGCCGAGGTGATAAGCGTGAAAAACTCGATATAAATATTTCTCGCCCTTGCCGATTTAAACGGTATCAGCATAACCGAAATTCCGCTGAGTATAGGGATAAGCACAGCAGCTAACATCATATATGACGGCATATTTGTACCTCCTTAAAGAACAGCAGCGGAAATACCGCCGACAAAATTAATAAGCGGATTCGGGAAAATTCCGATAACAACCGCAAAGAACGCCATAATGAGAACCACGGCGGTCATCGAGTCAATTTTCTCCTTTTCCCTTATAAGAGTGCATTCCTTGCCGGGCAAAAAGCCTCTTATCACAATCGGAAGAAGATAACCTGCGGTGAGAAGTGCGCTGAAAAGCAAAACGCACGGGCCGACAAACCTCAAAAGTCCGATATCAGAACCAAGGGCACCCTGAGCAAGATACCATTTGCTGATAAATCCGCTGCACGGAGGAATACCGATAAGCGCAAGACTGCAGAATGTGAAGCCCCAGAGCGTGAGCGGATATTTCTTGCCGACAGCGACAAAATCATCAACATATATCTTTCCCGTACGGAAGATAAATATTCCGGCCGTAAGGAAGAGAGATGTCTTGATTATCGCATGGAAAACAACGTGAAGAAGTGCTCCTTGCAAAGCGACCGAATTAAGACAGGATAATCCGAATATGATATAGGAAACCTGAGAAACGGTGGAGTAAGCAAGTCTTTTCTTAAATACCTTTTCTTTGTAAGCGAGCATCGAGCCCATGAGAACGGTCATGAGTGCAAGTCCCATCCAAGCGTACTGAACCCATGTTCCTCGAAGAAACTCTGCCCCGACAATATAATAAACCGTTCGGATTATAGCGAGCACACCGCCCTTGACTATAATTGCGGAAAGCGCCGCCGAAGCAGGAGCCGGAGCCACGGGGTGAGCCGTGGGAAGCCAGCCGTGAAGCGGAAGCATGCCGGCCTTTGCGCCGAAGCCGACAAGCATAAAGAATATCGCAATGAGGACTATGGTTCTGTTGGCGTTTGCCGACTCCAAATTAAGCGTTCCGCCCGGTGTGAAAGTAAGGCTATCGGTGTTTTGATACAGAATATAAATTCCGTAAAGAGCACAGTAAGCGCCCGCCATGGAATAAAAGAGATATTTTAGTGCCGCCATGATTGCTTCTTTCGTGCCGTTATGAAGCACAAGCACCATGGATGTGATTGTCATAAGCTCATAGCAGAAATAAAACGTGATGAGATTTCCCGAAAAGCTCAGGGCGATAACCACGGCAAAAACGATGAGAAAAATTCCAAAAAATCTCTTTTCGTTTCCCTCATGCTTCATGTACTTGAATGCATAAATACATATAGAGGGCCAAACAACCGAAACTATCGACACAAACAAAGCCGACACCTCGTCATTTTTGAAGTAGACAGGAATTCCGCCGACAAAACTGAAAAGATGAAGCTCACTTCCCATGTGACTCCATGCGGTGAAAAGTGCGATTAACGCAGACACCGCCAGAGTGGCGAGAGTTACAGCGTGAAGTTTTTTGAGTCCCTGTTCCGAAACGGGCTTTCCGAACCAATCATTTTCGTGCACGTGGTCACGAAAGGACGAAAGCAGAATGATAATTCCGACAACTACGGAAAGAAGCGACGGAGTTATAAGCAATATATTCATTTTCCGTCACCTCCTACGAGAACATAGCCAAGCCCTTGCTTATGAGATCCACTATCGGATCGGAAGCAAGACCGAGCACGAAGTTTAAAGCGATTAAAAGTACCATTGAAAAGCTTTTTGCAGGCTGCATCTTCACGGTCACGTTTTCGTAGCCTGTCGTATCAACCTCAACTCTCGACTTGTGTGTCGGAGTGTAAATTCTGACGGTGGTTTTCATAAAGTAAACCGCATTCAGAATCGTGCTGATTGCAAGCGCAAGGAACGTGAGAAGCATCTTATTCTTGCATTCGACACCCGCCTCGGCGAAGAGAAGCTTGCTTATAAATCCACCGAATGCGGGGAAGCCTATCATTGAGAGCGAGCCTACCGTGAAGGTAACTCCTGCAAGCTTATTTCTGTATGCCGCACCCGTGAGGCTCAAGAAATCTCTCTTGCCGTTCGAAGCGTCGGTAAGTCCCGATGCACAGATGAAAAGAAGAGACTTTGTTGCGGCGTGCACAAGAATATGATATATGCTTGCTATCATACCGTAGGTTGTTCCGAGTCCGAAGCCCATGTAAATATAGCCGATTTGAGCGACAGAAGAATAGGCTATCATTCTTCTGATGTCGTTCTCTCTTATGGCGTCTATCGAACCGAAAATCATTCCCGCAATACCGAAAACAAACAGAACATTTACTATTTTTTCGTCACAGATTATGTCGAAGCCGATTACTCGGTAGAAAATCTTGATTACGAGGAAAAGATAACCCTTTGATACGAGCGAAGAAAGAATCGCCGCCGAAGAAAGCGTGGAGTATCCGTAGGCGTCGGGAAGCCATGTGTGGAACGGAAACAGAGCCGATTTAATCGCAAGTCCCGTGACCATCATTGTGACCGAGACAACAAGCGGAACATGATAGTTGCCGTTTTGGACAAGTGCGACAACAGCTTCATGGATATTCATCATCAGAAGATGGCCCGTTATGCTGTAAAGCCAGCAAAGTCCCAAAAGGACAAGACCCGAGCCGAGAAGACTCATTACCATGTAGCGTGCGGCGGCTTCAATGTTCTTTCCGTGCTGGTTTACCATTATCAAGCCGCAAGCCGATATTGTGTTTATCTCAATAAAAACATATGCGGTAAAAATATCGTTCGTGTAAACAAGGGCAAGAAGCGAGCTCAAAAGGAGATTGGCAAGGACATAGTAAAGATTCGCTTTTCCTTTTTCTATTTCCTTTTCTCTCTCGAGCGAGCCGCCGACCATTGAAAGAAGCATGATGATGCAGAAAAACAATGCCATCATCGCCTCGAGTATTCCGATTCTTAGCTCATTTCCCCACGGTGCGGAAAATCTGCCCATCTGATAAATATAGTAGTCTCCCGATTTAATCGTGAATGCGCAGACGCAAAGGCTCATAGCCGTCACGATTACCAAAAGACAGGTGTTTATTCTTCTTGCGACTTTTCCGTTATGCACCGCCGAAGAAATTATTCCGCCGAACATGCACATAAGTATGCTGAAAGACGGGAAGGACTGTACAAGCTCCATTATTTGCTGTCCTCCTCATTTACTATCGTGCTTATTTCATCGAGATTCAAGGTGTGATAACGGCGGTAAAGTCTTATGGTAATCGAGAGCATAACAGCCGAAACGGAAACCGAAACGACGATGCCCGTCAGAACAAGTCCCGAGGGAATCGGGTTTATATATTTGCCCGTATCCTGAATGCCGTCAACGACAATCGGAGCAATTCTGCTCTTGATATAGCCCTGGAGAGCCAAAAAGAGATAGATTGCCGAGTCCATTATATTGAAGCCAATTATCTTTTTAATTAGATTTTTCTGAAGAAGCAGATTGCAGAAGCCTATTCCGAAAAGGATTACGGAAACTGCTATGGGATAATTTGCAAGAAGCCCTGAAAGCATATCAAAGTCCTCCTCTTCTGAATAAAGCGTAAAATGCGTACATGGTGCATGCTACCTCGATACCGACGCAGACATCAATCGGGAAAATGATACCGCCCGAAAGAATGTGGCCGAGTGTGCCGAGCGGAATGTGGTCGTCAATTCCGTTTGCACCGCATGTGTAATAGTATGTGCCGATTGCTCCGTAAGCACAAAGTGCCGTGACCTTGGCAACAGAATAAACCTTCTCGTTAAGGAATCTTCCTGTTTTCTTGAAGCCGAACGCACAGACAAACAGCGTGAATGCCGCACCCAGAGTAGCTCCGCCGGAGAATCCGCCGCCCGGTGAAAGCTGACCGTTCACGATTATGTAAATACCGAAAACCATGATAATCGGCACGAGGATTTTTGCCACCGTCTGAAGAATTACATCGTTTTTCGGCTCATAAATTCTGTCGTTGTGTTCCTCTTCCTTTTTGAGCACCTTATCGTCAAGCGCAAGCATAATCATTACGCAAACGGTTGCGATGAAGAGAACATTGGTCTCGCCGAAAGTATCGAACGCACGGTAAGTCAAAATCATTCCTGTGACGATATTCACGGAGCCTGTCTCCTGTTCTCCTGCCTCGATATATCTTGCGGCAACCTCGTTGTTGACCGGTCTGTCGGCATCGCCGTAGGTCGGCAATTTGCTGACGCCGTAAAGAAGCATAACCACGATGAAAAGGCACAGCACCACACTGAAAACCTGATAAATTTTCGTGAACTCCTTAAAGCCCTTGTTGTTCCTGAGGTCAAAGGCTTTTCTGTTAGGGTCTGCGGGAGCAAGCGGTTTTCTCGGCTTTTTCTCCTCCTGAGGCTTCATCTCGAGTTCGCCGACAAAATATTCTCTCGTTCCGTTAAACCACGAAGAGAATTTATAGGAAAAGGTCTTTTTATATTCGTTTTCACTTAACTTTCTTGCCATCTTCCTCTTCCTCCTTTTCTTCAGATTCATCGTCGTTGCTTTCTATGGCATGGATTTTCTTGAGCGTCAAAAAGAAAAGTATACTCGTAACGCCCGCACCGACAGCCGCCTCGGTTATGGCAAGGTCGGGAGACTCCAGTACCATCCAAATTATAGACATAACAAGGCTGAAGCTCATGAAAATGAGTATGGTATTTAGTAGGCTCTTGGAAAAGCTTGCGCAAACCGCACAAACTACCAAAAACAGCAAAAGAATAATCATGAATACCTGCATCATTCCACCTCTTCCTGTTCGTCTTGAGTCGTGCCTGTCGGCAAATCGTGCTCGTGAAGATCAAAAACCTTGTAGTGGTCGTGGTGATGCTCGTCCGTTGTCATCTCAAGTCTTGTGATAAGGTGAGAGGATACAGGAGAAGAGAACCACAGGAAAACTATGATGATAAAAAGCTTGAGGCTTGTGAAGTCAAAGCCGTTGATAACTATAAGTCCCAGAAGACTGCTGCCAAGGCCTAAAGTATCGCCCATGGCGGCGGCATGCATTCTGTTCAAAACATAGTTGAATTTAAAAATTCCTATCATCTGAACGATAAAAATAAAAACTCCGAAGACAAGCAGTGCCGCTCCGACGATAAATCTAACCCATTCTACTGCGCTCATCGTGCTTGTCCTCCTTTCCTGATTTTCGCTGAATATATACGCCCATATAAACCTTGGTGAGAACGATAACAGCCAAAAAGCTGATAAGCGCATAAATCAAGCAGATATCAACAAGGTAGCCCTCTCTCATTTTAATTGCCAACACGGCAATCGAGGTTATAACTAAAGTACCCGTCATATTCGTTGCAACGATTCTGTCGGCGACGCTCGGGCCGATAACCGCTCTTATAAGGCACAGAATTATAAGTACGGCAAGAATTATCAAAATTACCGTGAAAAATCCCGAAACAAAACTCATTTTTTCTTGCCCCCCTTACTCTTACTCTTGCTCATAGACTGAAGCGCCCTGTTCTCCATTTTCTGAATACGGTGCACAAAATCCGAATCATCCATTCCCTCGGCAAGACTTTCGTCAAGGCAGTGAACAAGATACCACTCGTTTTCCATCATCACGGTGATTGTTCCGGGCGTGAGCGTGATGGCATTTGCAAGAAAAGCTCTGCCGGCATTTGTTTTCAGCTTCGTTCTGAAGCTCACTATGGCGGGCACAGGCTCTTCCTTTTGCGTGAGTATCATTTTCAGTACGAAATTATTCGCCTTTACAATCTCGACTACCAGCACCACCGCATAGCAAAAACCGCTTATTAGATTTTTGTAGAGTGCTATTTCCTTCTTAATGCTGTGGTCCATGAACATACAGGTGAAGGCAAAGACTCCCAAAGACACAAACAAGCCGAAAATGACAATCTCGAGAGTAATGTTGCCGTTAAAAATTATCCACATAACAAACAGCAGCAAATACATAAATATTCCTCCTTTATACAGAATATACCTTAAAATTCAAAAATGAAAATCCGACTTCTTAAAATCGAAGCACACAAAACAATTCAGGCTAAATTTTATTTCTCCGATAAAAGCCATAACTTTACGGAATAATCATATCGCCAAAAATTATAACATCAATTTGCAACAAATGAAATACTCACGGTCAAAAATTTTAATCATTTATTAACATTTTTGACAAATTTTGAAGGCTCATAGGGTAATTGTTTCGATTCTTGAGGAACAAATGTTTTTAAGCCGTGAATGTTAATTTTTCTTTGTGTTAAAGCTATACAATATCCTGAATATCGTATGCAAATTTATGCTTTAAAAGCATGCAAAAAAGCCCCCTACCGCAAAAGGTACGAGGCTTTCACTCTCAAATATATTAATATTTATTCATGTATTCACTGCATATTCTATCGGCTTCAAGCGAGTTTCTTTCTATCTCAGCCTTTAGTTCCGAAAGTGAAGAAAATTTCTTCTCGGGACGAATAAACCGGAGAACATCAAGCTTTAGTTTTCTGCCGTAAAGGTCGCCCGCAAAATCAGCAATCCACGTTTCTGCAAGCGGAACGCTTGAGCCGACTGTCGGCTTGACGCCGATATTGCACGTGCCGTGGTATTTCTCGCCGTCAATATGAACGAAAGCGGCATACACGCCGAATTTCGGAAGCACGAAGCCCTCGGGAAGTTTTTGGTTGATTGTGGGAATCCCTATGGTTCTGCCCAAAGAGTTTCCGTGGATAACCTCGAGCGTGAAGCCGAATGGTCTGCCGAGCATTTTTTCAGCCGTTACGGCATCGCCTTTTTTCAGTGCCGATCGGATTGCCGAGGAATGAATCACGACGTCGCCGAGCATAACAGGCGGACAGATTTTGAGAATAATCCCGTTCTCGTCGCAAAGCTTTCTTAAAAGCTTAACGTCGCCTGCCGCTTTTTTCCCGAAACGGAAGTCGTCACCGCAGGATATCATTCCCACGCCGCAGCTGCCAAGCAAAACATCGAAGAAAAATTCCTCGGGAGTTAAATCTCTGACGCTCGAAAAGCTTATGTCAAAAATGTTTTCTATTCCCATTTTTTCAAGCTCGCCGATTTTGTCCTCCTCCGTCATGAGATACTCCGTTTTGCCGGAAAGCACCTTGGACGGATCCTCCGAAAAGGTGAAGACGCTCGGCTCAAAGCCTTCTTCAAGTACCTGAGAGATAACCTTTTGATGGCCGAGATGAAGTCCGTCAAAGGCACCCAGAGCGACCGCAGTCGATTTATTCTTTTTTGAAATACCGTTTAATTCTCTGTAAATTTGCATCTTTTTCCTATTGCCGCATCTGAGATTTTTCTCACTTCACGTGAAGAATCTTGAGTATGTTCAACCTGTTTTCCGCAAGCTCTGCAAGACCCAAGCCGAGAAAAAGCTTGCCGTCGGGAGAATATACTCTTATCCTCTCGCCGTCTGTGCCGAATTTCAGGTGAAGTCTGTCGAGTGAGAGCTCGCCGCCGTTAAGGTATCTGTTCATCTGAGCGGCAGAAACATTTACTCTTCTGTACCCGTTAAACAGCCCGTCAAGCGGTTTTATAACGCTTTCAATCTCGTTATTTTCGCTTAAAGCCTTAAGCTCGTCAAGGGTCAACGCGTCCTTTATATCAAAGCCGCATGCTCTCGTTCTTCTGAGTGCCGTCATAATTCCGCCGCAAAGCGAGAGACTTCTTGCGATGTCGTCGATAAGCGTTCTTATGTAGGTTCCCTTGGAACAACGAACGGTAAGCTTTCCCTCGCCACTGTTTTCATCAAAGCTTTCGAGCCTTAAAAGTGAGATGTTGATTTTCCTTGCCTCACGCTCAACCTCTATTCCCTTTCTTGCAAGGTCATAAAGTCGCACACCGCCTACCTGAACCGCCGAGTACATGGGAGGAATCTGCTCGATTTCTCCACGAAAATTCTCGAGTGCACTTTCGAGTGCCTCACGGGTGATTTTCCCGTAATTCTCCTCGAGTATCTTTCCCGTGCTGTCAAGAGTATCGCTCTTGACTCCCAGCTTAAAGGAAGCGACATACTCCTTGTCGGTATCGGGCAGAAGGTCGGCGCACTTTGTTCCTCTTCCGAGAAGTATCGGCAGAACTCCCGTAGCCATAGGGTCGAGAGTTCCCGTGTGGCCGATTTTCTTTTCGTGAGTGATTTTTCTCATGACCGCAACGGCATCAAATGAAGTGAAACCCTCGGGTTTATCAAGTACTATAAGACCGTTCATCCGATATTCTCCAATGCCGCCTCTACAAGACCCTTTTCAGCCTCTTCGAGAGTGACGGTGCTGTCGAACGCACAGCCTGCCGCACCGATATGACCGCCGCCGCCGAATTTCTTGCAAATAGCCGAAGCGTCTGCAGGGCTTACCGCACGAACGGAAGCCTTCCAAATTCCGCCGTCCTTTTCCTTGAGAGTGATTCCGACAAGAACACCCTCAATCATTCTCGGAACGGACGGAAGAATGTCTATATCAGACTGAGATGCGCCTGTTTTCTCGCAAATATCCTTTGTGATGTCGATAACAGCTACCTTGCCGTCACCGTAATATCTGATTTTGGACAAAACAAGCTGTTCTGCGGCTATGTATGCTTTTGTCTTTGTATCGAACATTACACGGTTGATTCTTGCGGCATCGGCTCCTTTTTCCATAAGCTTCGCGGCAATTATATGTGTGCTCGGCTTAACGGAAGCGTACTTAAAGCAGCCCGTATCCGTTGCAATACCCGTGTAGACACAACTTGCGATATCAGCTGTGATATTTACGTTCATCTCACAAAAGAGATTATACATAAGCTCACAGTTGGACGGCTCGCCGCCGACTACCCACTCCTCACGGGCAAACGGCACGTGAGTTGCGTGGTGGTCAATGGCAAGACAAAAGAAATCATTGTCCTCGATATATAATTCGTAATATTTTCCGAGAAGCTTGGGGTCGGCTACGTCCACCGTGACGTGATGCTCGATATCCTCATCCTGAAGGTCTAAATTAAGTCCCTCGAAAAGATAAGAGAATTTATCTGCATATTCGTCAGAACAGCGAAACGCCGTCTTCTTTCCCAAACCCTCGAGTACACGAAGCAAAGCCGACGCACTGCCGAGCGTGTCCCCGTCGGGACTTGCGTGAGAGTAAACGCAAATGTTGTCCCACGCAAGAAGTCTTTCGGCTGCCTCTTTAATTGTGATATTGTTGGGCATATTATTTTCCCCTGTTACTTGAGGTCGTTGAGCAATCTTGTGATGTTTGCACTGTACTCAATGGAATCTGTTGCTTTGAAGATAAGCTTAGGCGTGTATCTTATATCAAGCCTTGAGCCGAGCTCGTGGCGGATGTAGCCTGCGCCGTTCTTCAGTCCCTTGACCGCCTCGTTAGTGGCGTCCATTCCCTCCATTGTGCTTACATAAACAGTGCAGTAGGAGAGATCGTTTGTAACCTCAACTCTTACTACCGAGATAAGTTTTCCCTGAACTCTCGGGTCTTTAACCTCACGAAGAATCGCAGAGAGCTCTCTGCGGATGTCTTCGGTGGTTCTGTCTAATTTATGACTAGCCATTGTTTATGCCTTTCTGATTGAAACGGGAGGAAATCAGTCCTCTCTGTATTCCTCCATGATGTATGCCTCGAGAATGTCTCCCATTTTGATATCGGAGAACTTGTTAAGTGTGATACCGCAGTCAAAGCCCTGAGCTACCTCACGGACGTCATCCTTATATCTTCTGAGTGACTTAACCTCGTCGTCTGCAACGATAATACCGTCACGAACAACTCTGACGAGTGCGTTTCTCGTGATTTTGCCGCTTGTGACGTGACCGCCGATAACCATACCGACATTGGAAATCTTGTAAATCTCACGGCACTCTGCCTTACCGAGCATGACCTCACGAATCTTCGGTGCGAGCATACCCTTCATAGCGGACTCAATCTCCTCGATGCAATCGTAGATGATTCTGTAAAGTCTCATATCAACGCCGTCACGCTTTGCGTTCTCCTCGGCAACAGCATCAGGACGGACGTTAAATCCGACGATGATTGCGTTGGAAGCGTTAGCGAGCATAACGTCGTTCTCGTTGACAGCACCGACGGCGCCGTGAATGATGTTAACTCTGACTTCATCGTTAGAGAGCTTCTCGAGCGACTGCTTAACAGCCTCAACAGAGCCCTGAACGTCAGCCTTAACGATAATCTTGAGCTCCTTCATCTCGCCCTCTCTCATCTGATCGAAGAGGTTGTCGAGTGTGACCTTTGTCTGAGAATTGAACATCTCTTCCTTCTGAGCGGTGATTCTCTCCTCAACGAGCTCACGTGCAAGACGCTCATCGGAAACGGCATTGAATACGTCGCCGCCTGTAGGAACGTCGCCGAGACCTGTGATTTCAACAGGAACGGACGGGCCTGCGGACTTAACCTTTCTGCCCTTATCGTCTGTCATAGCTCTTACTCTACCGACTGAAGTGCCGGCAACAACAATGTCACCAACCTTAAGTGTACCGTTCTGAACGAGCATTGTTGCGACAGGACCTCTGCCCTTGTCAAGCTTAGCCTCGATAACGATACCTCTTGCCTGACGATCCGGGTTAGCCTTAAGCTCCTTCATATCTGCAACGAGAAGAATCATCTCGAGAAGATCGTCAATACCCATCTTTGTGACTGCAGAAACAGGAACGCAAGGTACATCGCCACCCCACTCCTCAGGAACAAGCTCATACTCTGTGAGCTGCTGCATAACGTGCTCGGGGTTAGCTGCAGGTCTGTCCATCTTGTTGATAGCAACGATAACGGAAACTCCTGCTGCCTTTGCGTGGTTGATAGCCTCAACTGTCTGCGGCATGATACCGTCGTCAGCTGCAACAACGAGAACTGCAATATCTGTTGCCATTGCGCCTCTTGCTCTCATGGCTGTGAAAGCTGCGTGACCCGGAGTATCAAGGAATGTGATGTCTCTGTCGTTTACCTTAACGGTATAAGCACCGATATGCTGTGTAATTCCGCCAGCCTCGCCGGTTGTAACGCTTGTGTGTCTGATAGCGTCGAGAATAGAAGTCTTACCGTGGTCAACGTGACCCATAACGCAGACAACAGGTGCTCTCTCGACGAGATTTGCATCATCGTCCTCGGAATCATCAATGATTCTGTCCTCGATTGTGACAACAACCTCATGCTCAACCTTTGTGTGGAACTCATCGGCAATAAGCTCGCATGTGTCAAAGTCGATTGTATCGTTAATGGTAGCGAAAACGCCCATCATCATAAGCTTCTTGATAACCTCGGCACTTGTTGCCTTAAGTCTTGAAGCGAACTCGCCGACCGTGATTTCATCGGGAAGCTGAATGGTGAGCTGCTTTTCCTTTCTCTGCTGAGCGATACGGGAAAGTCTCTCTGCCTCGGTCTCTCTTCTGCCCTGCTTCTTGCCCTTTTTGTTGTTTCTGTTGGTGAACTTCTGCTTGGAAGCTGTTGTCTCGTTCTTAACCTTATCGAAAGCAAGGGTATCGTACTTCTCGTTGTACTTATCGATATTGACATTCTGAGTTCTTGTATCGATAACTCTTCTGTTGCTGGAGTAGCTGTCCTCGGACTGAACGCTTCCGACCGTTGCCGAACCCGAAAGCTTCATTGTCTCCTGCTTCTCACGAGCCTGAGCGGGACGGTGCTCCTCTCTCTTCTTCGGTGCGCTCGGAGCGGTGTTCTTGTTAAGCTCACGCTTTACATGAACCTCCTTGACCTCGGGAACCTCTGCCTTAGCGGGCTGATTCTTATTGAAACGGTCAAATCCGTTGTTTCTTGAATCTCTCTGCGGTCTGTCGGAATTTCTGTCGCCAAATCTTCTTTCGCCGTTCTGATTATTTCTGTCGCCGAATCTTCTTTCGCCATTCTGGTTGTTTCTGTCGCCGAATCTTCTCTCACCGTTCTGGTTATTGTTTCTGTCGCCGAACCTTCTTTCACCATTCTGGTTATTGTTTCTGTCGCCGAATCTTCTTTCACCGTTCTGGTTATTGTTTCTGTCGCCGAATCTTCTCTCACCGTTCTGGTTATTGTTTCTGTCGCCGAATCTTCTCTCGCCGTTCTGGCTTCTTGTGTCTCTCTGCGGTCTGTCGGACTTATTCTCCGTCTTTACCTCAGACTTAGCATCTGCTTTAACTTCGGGTTTCGCTTCAACCTTAGTCTCTGACTTAACTTCAGGCTTAACCTCTGTCTTAGCTTCAGCCTTAGTTTCCGACTTAGTCTCCGACTTTGGCTCTGCCTTTACTTCCTTCTTGACAGTCTTCTTTGCGGCAGGCTTCTCTGCCTTTTCTGTCTTAGGCTCTTTCTTCTCGGCCGGCTTTTCCGGCTTCTCTTCCTCGGTAGCGGAAGCGAAATATGCCTTGAATCCGTCGTTTACCGATGTGTCCTGAGTGATTTTGTCGAAAACAATGTTAAGCTCGTTATCCTCAAGTGACTGTGTCGGCTTTTTGCTTGTGTCGGTATACTTGTTAACGATATCGACAATATTAGAACTCTCTACGCCAAGGTCATTGGCGAGATCACGAATTGCGTATTTTTTGCTCATATATTTTACCTATAGCGGATTAATTTTCCGTATCCTTTCCTGATTGTTCACCCACATTCAGCTCTGCGAGCCTTTTGAAAAAGCCCTTGTCGGTCACTGCGTACACCCCCGCACGCACTCCCGCATAAAAGCTTAATTCCTCCTGTGGAATTTCGGTTCTCAAAACCTCGAGTCCCTTTTTATCAGTTTCAAATTTTATATTCTTTAATGTCTTGTCGGAGATATCACAGGCAGTGATTATTCCTGCCGCCTTGCCCGCTTTCACGGCTTCAATCACCTGATCAAAACCCCATGTAAGCTTGCCCGCTCTTCTGCAAAGGCCGAGCATCGAGAGAAATTTTTCTTTCATTTTATCCTCTCCGTCATTCTGCTATCTCGGCTTCCATTGTGTCGTAAACCTCATCGGGTATCTTGCACGAAAAAGCACGCTCGAATTTTCTCGCCTTTCTCGCTTTCTTAAGACACTCGGGGTTGTGACACACATATGCTCCGCGGCCCGGCTTTTTTCCCGTGAGGTCAAGAGATATCTCACCGCCCGTCACGACGCCGTTTTCGTCCGTCTTTTCGGGTGCTCTGACCACTCTGACCAGCTCTTTCTTCGGCTTCATTTCGCCGCATCCCGAGCACTGGCGCAGAGGTATTTTTCTCTGTTTCATATGATTATTCTCCGTAGAATCCGCTCTCCGGCTTGATGTCTATCTTCCAGCCTGTAAGCTTAGCCGCAAGGCGTGCGTTCTGACCCTTGTTTCCGATTGCAAGTGAAAGCTGGTTATCGGGAACTGTTACGCTGCAGGACTGAGATCCGTCCGCTGCTGCTTCAACGGAAATAACGGTTGCCGGTGACAAAGCGGCAGCGATGTACTTTTCCGGATCCTCGCTGTACTCGATGATATCGATTTTCTCTCCGCCGAGCTCCTCAACGATAGCGCTGACTCTCTGGCCCTTGTGTCCGATGCATGAGCCTACTGCGTCAACATTAGGATCGTGGCTGAATACGGCAATCTTAGTTCTTGAACCAGCCTCACGGCTTACGCCCTTAATCTCGATAGCACCGTCGAAAATCTCCGGAACCTCATTCTCGAAAAGACGCTTGACGAAGTCCTGATGTGTTCTGGAAATGATAGCACGGGGGCCCTTCTCTGTCTCTCTTACGTCAACGACATAAACCTTGATGTGGTCGCCCTCCTTAACGTTCTCTGTGCCGATGAGCTCTTTCTCGGGAAGAACAGCCTCTGCCTTACCGATTTTAACGGTGAGTGCGCCTGTCTTGGGGTCGATTCTCTCAACCTGAGCGGAAACGAGCTCCTGATGCTTGGACTTGAACTCCTCCATCATCTGACCCTTCTCGCTGTCTCTGATTCCCTGACGGATGATGTTTCTTGCTGTCTGAGCGGCAATTCTGCCGAACTGCTTTGTATCGATTTTCTCTCTTACCTTATCGCCCGGCTCTGCGATAACGCCATAAACATCCTTTGCGATGTCGGCATATACGTGCTTGCAGGGATCCATGTTCTCGAAGTCATCGTCTATAACGGTATAGTTGAGATATACGTTGAAGCTCTTTCCGTCCTCGCCGTAATCGAAGCTTACGTCATCGTTGCCGTAGTTCTTCTGGCAAGCGTTCTTGATAGCTTTCTCAATCTTCTCTCTCATGTAATCTGCCGGAATATTGCTGTTTGTCTCGAGCTCTGAAAGAGCGAGGTTAATCTGCTCGATCTGAGAAGGCTCCTGAGCCTTTTTTCTTCTAACTGCCATTTTCTAAATCAAACCTTTCTGTGATTATTTTTCTTAATTTTCTGTCAATCAAAAATCATCGTCCATAAGTACAACCGACGAGCATTCCTTTTTAGCGAAGGTTGCGCTTGTTTCTTCGTCAAGCTTCAAGACGAAGTCTCCGTTTTCGAGAACCTCGAGGATTTCTCCCTCGATCTCTCTTGTTCCGTCCTCAAGCGGTCTTATCAGCTTCACTCTGACGGGTGCGCCCAAAAGCTTTTCGAAGTGCTCTTTTCTTGTGAGCTTTCTTCCGAGTCCCGGGGAGGATACGACAAATGTGTACTCACCCTTGATAGGATCTTCCTTGTCGAGTATCGGGTTCATCTCGTGCGTCATGTTCACGCAGTCCTCAATGCCTATTCCCTCGTCCTTGTCAATGAAAATCGTGAGGTTCCAGTCAGCGCCCTCCTTGGCATATCTGACATCCCAGATCTCAAGTCCGAGCTTCTCGGCAACAGGCTTTGCAAGCTCCCAGACAAAATCGGTTGTGCTTAGCTTTTTTTCCTTCTTGGGCTTTAGTTCTTCTGCCATATTCTTCTCCTTTCGGTTCGGCTAAAAACAAACGAAAGAGCGGTGTCTCTCCGCTCTTTCGCCTTTCTCAAATATTACTGTAGTTATATTAACATCAATCCGCCTTATTTGCAAGCATTTTTTTGCGATTTCAGGCTGATTTTCTGCATTTTACTCATCAAATCCCAGCGAAAAATCAATATTTTCGTCCATTAATCCCTCAACTAAATTTTTTGTGTACTCAAGCTTCGGATTATCTATGATTTCCTCGGGCGTACCCTCCTCGACTATTTTGCCGTCCTGCATGACGATAACTCGGTCGCACATTCTTCGAATCATCCTTAAATCGTGAGAAATTATCATATAAGAAAGATTTTTCTTTTCCTTTTCTTTCTCGATAATATCCATAAGTGCCAATTGGCTCGAGCCGTCAAGCGATGAAAGCGCTTCATCGAAAATCACAACCTCGGGGTTCACCGTGAGACATTTTGCAAGCGCAACTCTCTGGCACTGTCCGCCCGATAATTCATACGGGAACATATCGGCATAGTCGGGGTCAAGTCCGTAGTATTCAAGGACTTTATTCACATTCGTCTTAGCCTCAGACGAACTCATACCCGACTGCTTCAGTGCATTTTCAATGACTTCATCGACATGCTTATCAAGCTCAAAGCTCATATTCGCAACCTGATTTACAGTCTGAATTTTCCTCTGAGTTCTTCTGACGAGAAATTTCATCTTGCGGTGGGTGATGTTTCTTCCGTCAAGGAAAATCTTTCCCGAAGTGACGCGGCCTCTTGCACCGATACATTTCATAAGAACGCTCTTTCCCGAGCCGGATTCTCCGATAAAACCTAAGCTTTCGCCACGGTGAAGAACAAAAGACACATCGTCAAGAACCGTGTGAAGGTCTGTTCCCTCAAAGTCATATATTTTGGTGAGCTTTTCAACTCTGATTATTTCGTCATTTGTAATGGACATCCACAAAGTCTCCTTATTTTCTGCACTTTGAAGCTATGATAACTCTTTTTTCGACTTCTTTTGTTAAGTCTCGGTAAATTTTATGCTCAATTACTTTTTGGCTTTCATGGACTCCATAAAAAGATCGATAAGAAAGCTTGAGCTGTCAAACTGCGACTGATAGTGATTGAGGCGGCTGCCTCTCTGAATGTAGCCGATAAGCGCCTCGTTCAAAACCCTGAATGATTCATAAGGATTGATGTCCGTTCTTATCGAGCCGTCCTCGATTCCCCTTCGAAGAAGTGCGCTGTCCAGTGCCTGCTGTTTTGCTATTTCTCTTTGATAAGCCTCCGCTTCGGGCTTGTCGGGGTACGGTGGCGGATAGATGGAATCAAACTGAGCAAAGAACTTCTCTCGGTCGACATTTTCAATCCAAAATTTTGCATAATGCTTCTTTGCCTCGCAAAGAAGAGTAAAGCCGTCCTCAAAGCTATCCCCATGCTCCTTGACAAAAGCTTCCTCCGCCTCGTAAATATCTTTCATATAACTTGTCGCAACCGTAAATGCGATTGGCTCTATACTCGGAAAGTATCTGTAAAGCGTTGCTCTGCCTATTCCCGTTGCCTTTGCCAGATCCTTCATTTGCGTTCCGACTATTCCGTTTTTTCTGAAAAACTCCCTTGCCACCTCGCATACCTTCGGCGGTATCTCAGCGGGCGTCAGGCTTGTATATCCCATAAATCTCTTGCCTCTTTCTCGGTTTTTACAATTATCTTCGTATTAATTGTACAAGAATCGAAAATCAATTACAAGACATATGTCTCATTTAAGCAAAATAATATCTGTTTTTTATTTTTTGCTCAAAAAATATTCAAAACTTGTCCCATGAGTGCAAAGAAAAAAGGTCTCGGCATAAGCCGAGACCAAATTATCCGAAAATTCGCAGTTCAGAAGATTACTTACGGAGACCGAGCTCAGCAACAATCTTTCTGTATCTCTCGATGTCTACCTTTGTGAGGTACTTGAGGAGAGAACGTCTCTGACCGACCATCTTTAAGAGGCCGCGGCGAGAGTGATGATCCTTCTTGTGAACACGAAGGTGATCTGTGAGGTCGTTGATTCTCTTTGTGAGGAGAGCGATCTGAACCTCCGGTGAACCTGTGTCACCCTCATGAATAGCGTACTTCTCGATAATAGCGAGCTTTTCTTCTTTAAGCATAATTTGCCACCTTTTCCGCAGATTTATCTGCTGTTTTTAATATTTGCCCTAAGTCACAGATGAGGGTTGGTGTTTCCCGATACCGAGACTTGGGTAGCTTTAGTATTGTATCACACGGGAATAATTTTGTAAAGACCCATTTTTCTCATCTGCCGTAGTGGCGACCTTCGGTCGCCCTCGCACAAAGCAAAAAATCAAAACGGAGATGCTTCCGTTTGAAAACATCTCCGCTAAATTTTGAATTGACTGAAAATCAGTTTCTTCTGTCTCTTCTGTAGTTATCTCTGTCTCTTCTCGGTCTTTCGGATCTCTCTCTTCTCGGAGCGTCGGAAATTGTGTTCTCCGGAACAGCACCCTCGAGGTCGATGAGAGCGTCTCTTCTTGATAGATTGAGTCTGCCCTTATCGTCTATCTCAAGAACCTTAACCTTGATGATGTCGCCCTCGTTGACTACATCACGAACGTTCTCTGTTCTCTTGACATCAAGTCTTGAAACGTGAACAAGACCTTCCTTGCCCGGAGCAATCTCGACGAATGCACCGAAGTCCATGATTCTTGTGACCTTGCCTGCAAAATATGTGCCCGGCTCCGGATCGTGAGCGATTGTGTTGATGATATCGATAGCTCTCTTGCAGTTCTCGAGATTCTGACCGTTAACGAAGCAGTTTCCGTCGTCATCGATGTTAATCTCTACGCCGCACTCAGCTGTAATCTTCTGGATAACCTTTCCGCCTGTGCCGATAACCTCACGGATCTTGTCAACAGGAACGGTTGTGGAAAGCATCTTCGGAGCATACTCGGAAAGCTCGGGTCTGACCTCAGGAATAGCCTTGAGCATAACCTCATCGAGGATATAGTCTCTTGCCTTGTGAGTCTTCTCGAAAGCCTGCTTGATAATCTCAGGTGTAAGACCGTCAATCTTAAGGTCCATCTGAATAGCTGTGATACCCTTGTGAGTACCTGCTACCTTGAAGTCCATGTCGCCGAAGAAGTCCTCGAGACCCTGGATATCAACCATAGTATCCCACTCGTCGCCCTCGGTGATAAGTCCGCAGGAAATACCTGCAACAGGAGCCTTAATCGGAACACCTGCAGCCATAAGAGCAAGTGTGGAACCGCAGATTGAGCCCTGAGATGTGGAACCGTTGGAGGAAAGAACCTCGGAAACGAGTCTGATTGTGTATGGGAACTCCTCAACTGACGGAATAACCGGTACAAGTGCTCTCTCAGCGAGTGCGCCGTGGCCGATTTCTCTTCTTCCCGGGCCTCTTGAAGGCTTTGTCTCGCCTACGGAGTAGCTTGGGAAGTTGTAGTGATGAATATATCTCTTAGACTCCTCGTCGTCGATGCCGTCGAAGAGCTGGTTGTCTCTGAGTGAACCGAGTGTGCAGACGGTGAGAACCTGTGTCTGACCTCTTGTGAACATACCGGATCCGTGAACTCTCGGAAGAAGGTCAACCTCAGCGTTAAGCGGTCTTATCTCGTCCATTCCTCTGCCGTCAACTCTCTTCTTATCGTCAAGAAGCCATCTTCTTACGACAAACTTCTGAGTCTTGTAGAGGCACTCCTCAATCTTAGCCTCCTGGTCGGGGTAAATCTCATCGAACTTCTCGTGAACCTTCTCGTAAATCGGCTTGAGTCTTTCGTCACGAACGAGCTTGTCGTCTGTGTCGAGAGCAAGCTTGATGTCCTCGATAGCGAACTCCTTGATAGCCTCGAACATATCGTGGTCAGGCTCATTGGACGGATACTCGAACTTAGGCTTGCCGATCTCAGCCTTGATGCCCTTGATGAACTCGATAATCTTCTGGTTCTCAGCGTGGCCGAACATAATGCCCTCGAGCATATCCTCGTCGCTTATCTCGTTTGCGCCGGCCTCGATCATAGCAATCTTCTTGTCTGTGGAAGCGACTGTGACAGCCATCTCGCTTACCTTTCTCTGCTCCTGAGTCGGGTTGATAACGAACTCGCCGTTAACTCTGCCGACTGAAACGCCTGAAATCGGGCCGTTCCACGGAATATCGGAAATGGAAAGTGCGATACTTGTACCGACCATTGCTGCAATCTCGGGAGAGCAGTCGTGGTCAACGGACATAACTGTTGCAACGATGGAAACATCGTTTCTCATGTCCTTCGGGAAGAGCGGTCTTATAGGTCTGTCGATCATTCTGCAAACGAGAATGGACTTATCTGTCGGTCTGCCCTCTCTCTTTGTGTAAGATCCGGGAATCTTACCTACGGAATAAAGCTTCTCCTCAAAGTCAACGGAAAGCGGGAAGAAGTCTACGCCCTCTCTCGGCTTCGGAGCAGCTGTTGCTGCAACATGAACTGTTGTTTCGCCGTATCTGACAAGGCACTCGCCGTTTGCGAGCTGAGCCATTTTACCTGTCTCGACAACGAGCGGTCTGCCTGCGAAAACTGTCTCAAATTTTCTGAAATTCTCGAACATTGCGGTTAATCCTTTCTTTAATAAGTCATTTATGAAAACCGACAAATTGTTTCTGTACCTAACCGCTGTTTAACAATTAAACCAATCCTCTGCCCGAGAGAACTCGTTTCACTGCTAAACAGTAAGCTTGGCTGTCGGCTTTTTTACTAACTGATTTATTTTATCAATTACAGCGTAAAATAGCAAGCTTTTTTTACTTTGACCGCATAAAAGCAAAAAACGAAGACGCTTCTTCCCGAAAGCGTCTTCGCCAATACATTATGAGTTGTTTACTTTTCGCTCTCCGCCAATATTCTTGCTTCTTTAAGAGAAATATTATTTTCGTTCGCTATTTTTGCAAGGTCGTCAAACTCAAGCTTTTCCCGTCTGACGCCGTAGCCCTCGCTTATCTTCTTGCGAACACTGCCCTTCTCTGTTTCCACCGTCTCGAAATGACGGGAAAGAGTGTATCGCTTACAAACGCTTTCCCTTATTCCGATTGTGTTCGTATGCTTGAACGCCGCAAAAATTACAGCTTCCTTTTTTTCGTCCCTCACAAGTATGGTTACAAGAGTACCGGGGCGGCATTTTTTCATGGTTACAGGCGTGAAAAAGCACTCGAGAGCGCCTGCCTCATAGATTTTCTCCATGGCAAAACCAAGCTCCTCCGCCGTCATATCATCGACATTTAAGCGAAGCTCGGTTACAAAATCACCCTCAAAATTATCACTCATTTGTTTCACCAAAAAAGGCTCTCACGCAGTTAGCCTGCGGAAAATCCTTGTAGCCCATTCCGTAGCCGATTTTCTCGAGGCTGATTATCGGCATATCACCGAACGAAGAGACAAAGTGCTTTAAAAGTGCCGCACCCGTCGGAGTGCAAAGCTCCGATTTGATTTTTCCGCCGTAAATCGGAACGCCTCGAAGTATATATGCTGTTGCGGGAGCGGGAACGGGAAGTATTCCGTGAGCGCATCTAACCGTGCCCGAACCGACATGAACGGGAGAAGCAATGATTTTCTCAGGCTTAATCATATCAACCAAAAGGCAAACTGCCGTTATATCCGCAACGGCGTCCATGGTTCCGACCTCATGAAAATGAATCTCGTCTATCGGCTTTCCGTGAGCGACGCTCTCCGCTTCTGCTATTTCACCGTAAACCGCCATGATATCATGCTTTACATTTTCGGGAATATCGAGATGATGCATGACAATATGCTCGATATCCGCCATGCCGTGGTGGCTGTGAGTATGCGTATGACCGTGGTCATGATGATGGTCGTGGCTGTGTTCGTGAGTGTGTTCATGGTCGTGTTCGTGAGTATGCTCATGTTCATGCTCGTGCGTATGTTCATGACTGTGTTCATACTCGTCATGGTGATGGTGGTGAAGCATAAGCTCGCCCTCCTCCTCGCCATTCACAAGCACCTTGACATGAGTGCCGTTTATTCCGCATTTTGAGACGGTGGATTTCTGCACCTCAACCCCCGGAATGCCGAGATTGTTCATTTTTTCCACAAATTCAATTTGCTGTTCTTCTGTCAAAAGCTCAAGCAATGCCGCCGTGAGCATATCGCCCGCCGCTCCCATGGAGCAATCGAGATAAAGTGTTTTTGTTTTTCTGTTCATTTTTTCCTCCTTAAATTAAACAAAAAAGCACACAGCCTGCGAACAAACAGAGCCTGTGTTAATTTCTCACAGACTTTCTTCGGTTTACTCAAATTCGCATGAGCCGTGTACCTTCATAGTACCTTTTTGGTTGTGTTTTTTCTTATGAGCCTTCATGGCTCTTTTCTTCTGTTCAAATTATAGATGCATCTGAATTTCTTGTCAATAAATAAAGCAAAAACGGCGTCCCCGATAAAGGAACGCCGAATTTATAAAGCTTGTTTACTGCTTATTTCTTTGTATTTCTGCTTTCGATAAGAGCGTTAATCTTCTTATGGCTGTCAACAAGTGTTCCGATAGAAACATCGTGGTTGAGTGCGGAAATGTAGTAAGCTGTGTACTTAGAGCAGTCTACCTCGTGGAACCACTCTCTGTCCTGAAGCTCAGGCATGAGATATGTGAGGTTAGAGCCGAAAATACCGTCGATAACGCCGTTCTTGTAAGCCTCATCGAACTTCTCAAGACCTGCGGTAAAGATTGTGTATGTTGCATAGCAAAGGAACTTTGAAGCGCCTGCTGCTTTTGCCTTGTAAGCGATGTCGAGCATGCTCTCGCCTGAAGCGATGATATCATCGGAAACGAAAACGGTCTTGTCCTTCATGCTCTCACCGAGATACTCGTGAGCGACGATCGGGTTTCTTCCGTTGACAACCTTTGAGTAGTCACGGCGCTTGTAGTACATACCGAGATCACAACCGAGAGTCGAAGCATAGTACATATTTCTGTTAAGAGCGCCCTCATCAGGAGAAATAACCATGAAGTGCTCCTTGTCGAACTGCTGGTTAGGAAGATCCTTGAACATCTCCTTGAGAACCTGATATGTAGGCATGAGGTTATCGAAGCCCATAATCGGAACAGCATTGACAACTCTTGGGTCGTGTGCGTCAAATGTAACGATATTGTCTACACCCATTGCCTGAAGCTCCTGAAGTGCAAATGCACAGTCGAGAGATTCACGGTAGGAACGTCTGTGCTGTCTTCCGCCGTAAAGAAGCGGCATAACAACGTTAACTCTGTGAGCCTTGCCGGAAGCTGCCTGGATGAGACGCTTCAGATCCTGATAGTGGTCATCGGGGGACATGTGGTTTTTCTGTCCGAAATAATCGTAAGTGATGCTGTAATTTCCTACATCAACGATGAAATAAAGGTCAAGACCTCTGACTGTCTCGTTGATCATACCCTTGCTGTCACCGGACTGGAATCTGGGGCAGTCATTGCTGATTAAGAAAGTCTCGCATCTGTGACCGGCCTCGCTTGCCCATTTCAAAAGGTGTGCTTCAACCTTTTTTGCGAATTCGCTTGCTCCCTCAAGAGCAACAATTCCGATTGGGGCTACACTGCTTGCAGGATCAAAATATTTCTTCTCGCTTGTTTCCATAAAAAATTCCTTTCAGCTATTTATGAAAAGTCAAATATTAAATTACAGTAAAGATTTTATCACAAAAAATTCACTTTTGCCACCGATTCGCTATTTTTTATAAATTTTGTTTAATCTGTTAATACTCGTACTTCATAAGGAGAAAGTTTAATTGAATTTGCCTTGAAACTGCCAAGCACATCGGTATAATTTCTTTCGAGAATTATTTCTTTTTCCTCATCGCCGTAATTTTCGAGGAAAATATACTTTTCGCCGTCTTCTGAAATTCTCGAGTGCGCAGTGACTCCGTAAGGCAAAGCGGCGTCGATATTTTTCTCTATCCCGCACTCTGCCGTTATCTTCTCATAAAGCTCTGAAAGGAAATCTTCTCCGACCTGAGCCGCAAGGTAATAAGCCGTTCCCTCGCCGAATTTGTTCCTTGTGAGAACGGGTTCTCCCTTGTAGAAGTCGCTGCCGTAAACTCCGAGAACCTCTGTCGTCTCCGAGTTTTTGTGGATGATTCCGCAAAGCTCTTTAACCTCGAACGAGCCGCCGAAACCTGCGTTTTCCGTCATCTCTATGCTGTTGCGGTCTTCGTCCCAAAGTCCGTCTATGCTCTCGTTCCATACGCCGAAAACATCCATAAGCTTTCCCGGCCATCCGCCGAGGAAGCAAAGGTCTGTTTCATTTACGATTGCCGAATTAACTGTCATAACGACAGTTCCGCCGTTTTTCACAAACTCACGGATTTTCTTGTCAAAATCGTGTCTTAGCATGTAGAGCATGGGACAGACAAGAAGTTTGTAAGAACTGATATCGTCCTCCATGTCGACAAAATCGACATTTATTCCCTTGCTCCAAAAAGCCTTATGATGAGCAAGCACGGTCTCGACATAGTGGATACCGTCCGTCTTTGCGTCCCAAACCGTTGCACCCGAACCCTTTCTCGGGCCGCATGCATCCTCGACCGCCCAGCGATTCTCCCAGTCGTAAACAACTGCAACATCGGACTTGACGGACGTGTTATAAAGCTTGTCGTTCAAGGCTTCGAGCATCTTTCCTACCTCTGTAACCTCACGGAAAACCCTCGTGTTGTCCGTTCCGACATGGTCTACCACCGCACCGTGGAATTTCTCCGTAGATCCGCGTGATTTTCTGAACTGGAAATACTGAACGGACTGCGAGCCGTGTGCCAAAGCCTGCAAAGAACTGCCCATAAGCATTCCCGGCTTTTTAAGCTTGGAGACAGGCGCCCAGTTTACAGCACTCGGAGTGTTCTCCATAAGGAGAAAATTCTCATGCTTTACACTTCTCATAACATCGTGGCAAGCCGCACTTCTTGCCGCAACGGCTACATTATCGCCGTGGTGCCACATCGGATAGCTGTCCCATGAGACAACATCGAGGCAGTCGAATTTATTGTAATTAAGTCCGTCATAGAAGCTCATGAGGTTTGCCGTGCACGGAATATCGGGATTAACCGCCTTTACGGCGTCTATCTCGGCTTTCATAAAATCGACCGTCTGGTGTGTGATGAATCTTCTCCAGTCGATTGTGAGTCCGTGAACGGAATTTTCACCGTTGTCGAACGGTGGGTTAATCTGCTCCCATGACTGATAGCGATGCGACCAGAAACCCGTCCACCATGCCTCGTTGAGCTTATCGAGACTCTCGTATTTTTCTTTTAACCAATCTCTGAAGGCGGCTATGCACTTGGGGCAGTAGCAATCTCCGCAAAATTCATTTGAGATATGCCAGAGTACCACACCCGGGTGAGAAGAAAATCTTTCGGCAAGCTTTGTGTCGATTTGCTTCACCTTCATTCGGTAATAGGGCGATGTGTAGCAGTGATTTTCTCTCTCTCCGCTTTTTTCGCGTCTGCCGTCACGGGAAACTCTTCTTACCTCCTCGTATTTCTCGCTCATCCAGAGCGGCTTTGCTCCTGACGGGGTTGCAAGCACGGTGTAAATTCCGTTCTCGTAAAGTTTGTCGATTATTTTTTCGAGCCAGTCGAAATCATAAACTCCCTCCTCGGGCTCTAAATTTGCCCAGGAGAAAATTCCAACAGAAACGGAATTCATGTGAGCCTTTTTCATCAGCTCCACATCCTTCTCGAGAATCTCGGGGTAACTGAGCCACTGCTCCGGGTTATAGTCCGCTCCGTGAATCATTCTCGGAAACTTGGGAGTGAGTGCATATTTGATTGTTTTGGGATTTTTGTCTGACATTTTAGTAATCCTCCACAGCTTATATTTATTGTATTTATTTACCTAAAACAGACGGCAGTTTTTCTGCGTCCGATATAGATTATAAATGCTTCGACTGCATTTTACAATCTGAAAGTTGTTTTTGCAAAATATTCAAAAAATCGATAAAATATAGCGTGTTTTGTGAATATTGTGCCAAAATTCATTTTACCTCTTGCATTTTGACAAAACTATCTATATAATAAGTTCATAAATTCAGTACAGCACAAATCAATTGAAGCTTTGGCTTTAATTGGCTGTTTTATTAACTTATTGATTGAGCAACGGCGCTTTTATCCCGAATATCGAATCGGGCATAAAGGCGTTTTTTTCATAATCGGAAAGGAGCAAATCTTGGCTATTACATTATCTCAGCTTTGCTACAACACAGAAGTCACCTACAGCATGCAGCTTCTCGCAGGACAGGCGGGCACATCAAGCTTCGTGCGCTGGGTTCACCTCGTTGAGGACATTGAGGTTCCCGATTTTCTTCACGGAAACGAACTGCTTTTCGTAACAGGTATCGGTCAGCAGAAATACGGAAGTCTCGGCTGGCTTCTCCCCTTTGCCGAAAAAATGATTGAGAAAAACGCCGCCGGTCTTTGCGTTAACCTCGGCCCGTACATTCCCGAGGTTCCGAAGGATCTTATAGATTATTGTGACGAACATCATCTGCCGCTTTACTCACTTCCGTGGAGCGTACACCTCATCGATATAATCTATGACTTCTGCCACAGAATAATCGCCAACGAGGAGTCCGAAATCAGCCTTGGAACAGCATTCAGAAATCTGATTTTCTCGCCTGAAAATCACAAGGATTATGTTCCCGTTCTCGACAGAAGAGGCTTCCACGATGACGGCAGCTACACATCCGCCGCAATCAAGCTTATTCCGAACACAAAAGCTCCTGTCGGTCACGATTATCTCGGACTTAAATATCTCATGCAGAAAACTTTCTCGAAGGAAGCCCGTCAGGTGAGCATGTTCACTCAGGACGAGACCTTCATCATGATATTCTACAGCATCGAGCATGACTACATTTTCGAAAAGCTCTCGGCGGCAGCCGATGAGTACGTGCTCGAAAATCCCTGCTTCGACATTCGCGTCGGATTCTCGGAGGCAGGATTCGGTTATCAGGCTGTTCCCGAGATTTATCAGCAGAGTGTTTCCTCACTTAAGGTATCGCAGATTAAATCGGTTCGCTTCATGAACTATGCCGACACGGGAGTTTACAGACTTCTGCTTGCGGTGACTCCGTCAGAAACGCTCCGCAGCTTCAAAAATGAGGTTATCGGCAAGCTTGAGGAATTTGACCAGAAGAACTACACGAGCTACTGTCAGGTTCTCAGAGATTACCTCGACAATAACTCAAGCATACAGGTTGTTGCCGCAAAGTGCAACGTCCACAGAAATACAGTCAACTATCAGATTAAGAGAATCAAAGAAATCCTTAATTCCGATTTTAACGCAGAGGACAGAATGAGTCTTCAGCTTGCGTTCTACATCTCCGATTTGCTGGAGAGCTAAGATGCCCTAAAAGAAAGAAAAGAATCAGAAAGATAAAAGAAGTAAAGAATCATCGAAAAATTATAGAAGCCCGAAGAAGAAAGATAAGAATATATTTGCTAACACTACTACATTTCATACAATACTTAACACACACCTTTGCACAAAGAACCGAGTCGGTCGCCGACTCGGTTCTTTGCTTTGAAAATATATTCAGGGGATTACTTGATTTCTACATTTGTCTGCGGCATATACGGCATCAAAGCCGCTGCCATATTCTTAAGCGGCATGGTCTGGAGCCATACTCTGCCCGGGCCTGTGATGACCGTATTGAAAAGTCCCTCGCCGCCGAAAATCTTGTTCTTAAATCCCGGAACTCCTCTTATTTCAAGCTTGCAGCTTGCGGTCATTGCGGCAAGATGTCCCGTGTCCACGATAATCTGCTGACCTTCGCCAAGACCGTACTCGACGACGTGACCGTCAAACTCTGCGAATACCGTTCCGTTGCCAGAAACCTTCTGAAGGATGAAGCCCTCGCCGCTGAAGATTCCGCCGGAAATCTTCTTCTGGAAGAACACATCAAGCTTGACGCCCGATTCGCTTGCAAGGAAGGCTCTCTTCTGCAAAACCATTTCGTTGTCGGCACTAATGTCAAATGCTCTGATTGAGCCGGGGAAATCAGACGCAAAAGCAATCATTCCGCCTGTTTCTCTTGCCGTATATATATTCTGGAACATTTTGGCGCCCGAGAACATTCTTCCGAATGCCTTCTTAAAACCGCCGTTTGTTGTTGTTGTCATCTCCATGTTTGGGGACATCCAGGACATTCCGCCGTCCTGAGTGACCATGCTCTCATTCTGCTCGAGCTCGCAAATAACTACCGGTAAATTGTTTCCCTGAATCTGATATTTCATAATATTTTTCCCTTTCTCTTTTGGCTTTCTTTTTTGATTGGTGATTAGATTTAATTGATTTTAATTGTTTTTAAATTTCTTTTGTTTCTTACTTTGTCGGATGTCTGCTCTCGATAAAGGTGAGAACCTTGGTTACGATAACTACCGTGATAACGCTTGTTACCGCCGTATAAATGATGTGGGCTAGTGTCGGGTTCATATTTTACTCCTTTGCTGTTTTTGTTTGTTGTTTTGTTCTTTACTGTGTCTTTATTATACCATCTATAATCGGACAAAAGAAGGACACATTTCCTTTTTTCTTAATTTTTATTTGCTCTTCTGCTTTTTATGTACGGGAATAGGTAAGTTACAATAACGAATGCGATAACTCCCGTTATAACCCTCGATGCTACCGAATTAAACATATGTGCAAAACTGAAATCCATTTTCTTTCTCCTTAATACATCTCAATAATTAACGCGTCCTTGAAATCCTCTGTTTCGTTTTCTTTCTCTTTCATATTCAAAAGTGCTGTGCCAATCACGGCAAAGCCGATTAAAGTTGCCGCAATCTTAAACGTCAGGCAAACCGCTGTAAACATTTTGTTTATCTCCTCTTTTTCTGTCTCATAGTTTCATACTATCCGATTAGTGTTCCCGTAAGTCCGACAAGTGCTCCGACGCCTGTCAGAACAACTGCGCTCACCGCAAGAACCTTAACCATATTGAAAAGTCCGTACAGTCCTACGAAAACTATCGCACCGATTATCAGTGCAGACATGACTGCCATCACCAAAAGTCCTATTAATTCCATATTCTCCTCCTTATTTCTCTTTACATTTCAGTCGCTGTGTTTTCATTTCCTGTGACCGCATTATAAATGAGCGATGCGATTATGTATGTGAAGTATGCTCCGAATATTGCTCCTAAAACCACTGCGTGAATCATATATTTCTTTTCTCCCTGTTTTAATAATTTATTTTTCCTTGATTATTCTTTATTTGTTTTTACTGATTTTGTCTTTGGAATCTTTGCTTTTCTTTCCTTTGGTTTAATGCTTACGAACGGAAGCACGTTGTCCATATATACCGCCGTTCCGATTTCCTTTGTTAAATATCCTGCCATAACCATATTGATTTTACCTTTCCTTTCTTAATTACAATACCTGTGGGAAGAAGGAGTCGTTCGCATAAGCGTCCATGTATCTTCTTCCTCTCGTTGTCGTCATATCCATGCCGTAGTGCATTCTGACCTCACGGTTGATGAGTGTATCCTCATGTCTGTTGCTGCCTATTGTATTCTCCATGTGTCTCTGATTGTTCATGTAAAAGCTCATAACGTATCTCCTTTTCTTTAAATTTTGGTATTTGTCTTTTTCTAAATCTCTTTCTTTTTTGTTTGTTATTTGCCTTTGTTGTGATTTCATTATACAAAGCACAAAAGGACAAAAGGCGGACAAGCTTTTTGTCCGCCAAAATAAAAATAACCGTCCTCCGATTTGCATCGAAAAACGGTTATCTCGTATTACATTTTATCAGTATGCTCTGAATCTCTTGTATCTCTGCTGCAAGAGAGTGTCGGTATCGGTCTTCTTGAGGATTTTAATCTCTGTTTCGAGTTGATTTTTCATATCCTCGTAAATCTCGCTCTGATCTCTCTGCTCAGATATAACTCTTTCAACAACGCCAAGCTTCTCCATGCTCTCCGCCGTAATGTGAAGTGCCTCTGCTGCCTCGTCCGCACGCTTTGCGTCCTTCCACAGAATACTTGCACAGCCCTCAGGCGAAACAACCGAGTAGCATGCGTTCTCCATAATCCAAACTCTGTCGGCTACGCCAAGTGCGAGTGCACCGCCGGAGCCGCCCTCACCGACAATCACGGAAATCATCGGCGTCTTAAGTCCGATAAGCTCATAAAGGTTCTCGGCAATTGCCTGACCCTGACCTCTCTCCTCTGCTTCAACTCCGCAGAATGCGCCGGCAGTATCAACAAAGCATATAATAGGACGGTGGAACTTCTCAGCCTGCTTCATAAGTCTCAATGCCTTGCGGTATCCCTCGGGATTGGGAGAACCGAAGTTTCTTCTGATTCTCTCGTAGACATCCTTGCCGCGCTCGATTGCGATAACCGTGCAAGGCTCGCCGTCCAGCTTGGCAATACCTGCTACAATTGCCTGATCATCAGAAAATCTTCTGTCACCGTGAAGCTCGATAAAGTCCGTAAAGATATTGTTGATATAGTCAGAACCTGTCGGTCTGTCCTTTCCTCTTGCCGTTTTAAGCTTTTCGTAAGCAGTCATCAGTTTACACCTCCCACATGCATCTGGAGCAGGCTTGCGATAATCTCTCTCTGCTCTTTTCTCGAAACAATCTTATCGGCAAAGCCGTGCTCGAGTAAAAATTCCGACTTCTGGAATTCCTTCGGAAGCTTCTTGCTGATTGTCTGCTCGATAACTCTTCTTCCCGCAAATCCGACAGTTGCCTTCGGCTCGGCGAGAATGATGTCGCCCTCCATGGCAAAGCTTGCCGTTACGCCGCCCGTTGTCGGGTCGGTGAGGACTGCGATATAAAGAAGTCCTGCATCGGAGTGCTTTCTTACCGCCGCACTTGTCTTTGCCATCTGCATAAGAGAAAGGATTCCCTCCTGCATTCTTGCTCCGCCCGAAACGGTATAGCCGACAACGGGAAGTGAATTTTCTGTTGCATACTCAAAAAGTCTTGTGATTTTCTCACCACAGACAGAGCCCATGCTTCCCATCATAAACTCGGAGTTCATGACAAAAAGTGCGGTCTTTATTCCGCCAATCTCACATGTACCCGTGATAACGGATTCGTTCTCGTGAGAATTGAGCTTTGCACTTGAGAGCTTTGCATCGTATCCCGGGAAATTGAGAACATTTTCGCTGACTAATTCAGCGTCCATCTCGGCAAAATTCTTGTTTCCTACCAAATAAGCCACTCTCTGGCGTGCATTCATTCTGAAATGATGTCCGCATTCGCAAACATTCAGATTCTCCCATAATTCCCCTACGGGAGTTTCCTTGCCGCAATCGGGGCAAGTCTTTTTTGCTTCTGCAGAGCCGTCCTCAACAACAGATGCGGTGCGAACCGCATTGTCCTGCTTATCGTGTGAGCCCGGCTTGAAGAAGTTTTTAAAATTAACAGGCATGTTAACACCTCTCATTATTTTCAGTTACTCTTCAATTACTCTTCGTTCTTGACAAGTGCGAAGCTGAATTCCGCACTTGCGCAAAGCTTTCCGTTTACATAGCCTTTTGCGCTTGCAAAATAGAAATTCCTTCTGTTGCCCGTCAGAACGCATTTTGTCTCGAAAGTATCGCCGGGCTTAACCTGTCCTCTGAACTTTACTTTATCAAGCCCCGTAAAAAACGGAGTGCATCCCTTTACGGCATCTCCCGCCAAAAGCACGCAAGCCGACTGCGCCATCATCTCGCAGAGAATGACGCCGGGCACAACGGGCTGTCCCGGGAAATGTCCCTGAACAAAATACTCATCGCCCTTTATGAAGCACTTGCCGTGAGCCTCTCCGTCAACAAGCTCAACCTCATCGACAAGGAGCATCGGCTCTCTGTGCGGAAGTATCTTTTTTATTTCTTCTTTATTCATTATTCTGTCCTCATACAATCAGTTATACTTTTTGATTGCTATGCAAGCGTTGTGACCGCCGAATCCAAGTCCGTTTGAAAGTGCAAGATTAATTTCTGTCTCTCTTGCGGTGTTCGGGCAGCAGTCGAGATCGCACTCAGGATCCTGCTCGGTCAAGTGAATTGTCGGAGGAACGGTCTGATGCTCAATTGCAAGAATCGAAGCGATAGCCTCGGTCGCGCCTGCCGCACCGAGCATATGGCCCGTCATGGACTTAGTGGAGCTGACAACAGCCTTTCTTGCTCTCTCCTCGCCGAGTGCAAGCTTGATAACCTTTGTTTCGCTGACATCGTTAAGCGGTGTGCTTGTTCCGTGAGCGTTGATATAAATATGAGTTTCATCAGGCATATTTGCTTCCTCGAGTGCAAGACGCATGCTCTCTGCACCGCCCTCACCTGTCGGATCCGGAGCGGTCATGTGGTAAGCGTCGCATGTTGAGCCGTAACCGACAATCTCACCTAAAATCTTTGCGCCGCGAGCCAAAGCGTGGTCGAGACTCTCGAGAACGAGTGCGCCCGCACCCTCACCCATAACGAAACCGTCACGCTTGACGTCGAACGGACAGCAAGCTGTTTCGGGATCGTTCTTTGTGGAAAGAGCCTTCATGTTGGTGAAGCCTGCAACAGCAATCTCTGTGATTGCCGCCTCAGAACCGCCGGCGATGATTGCGTCTGCATAGCCGTGCTTAATTGCTCTGAAAGCCTCGCCGATTGTGTTGTTGCTTGTTGCGCAAGCCGTTACCATCGGAAGAGCCGAGCCCTTTGCGCCGAATTTGATAGCGATAGTACCGGCACACATATTGGCAATCATCATTGGGATAAAGAACGGAGAAACCTTTCCCGGGCCTTTTTCCAAGAGCTTGGTGTGCTCATTGCAGAAGGTCTGGATTCCGCCGATACCCGAGCCGAAATAAACTCCGAGTCTGTTCGGAGCAATGTTTCCGTCCTCGGCTGTTGAAAGACCTGACTGCTCCATTGCCTGAGCCGCAGCGGCAACACCAAACTGAGTGAACTTGTCGGCTTTTCTTGCCTCGCTCTTCTTCATATACTGTGTGACATCAAAATTTTTGACCTCACCTGCGATTTTGACCTCGAGATTGGTCGTATCGATACCTTCAATGAAACCGATTCCGTTCTTTCCGTCACGCAGATTCTGCCAAAATTCTTCTACGTTATTTCCGATAGGAGATACAACTCCCATTCCTGTAACTACTACTCTGTTCATATTATTACACATTCCCTGTAAACTATGATTAATATAGATTCAAAATCTTTCTTTGCATCACATTGCGATGCCGCCGTCTACACTGAGTACCACTCCCGTGATATACTCAGCTTCATCGCTTGCCAAGAAGCAAACTGCGTTTGCGACATTCTCGGGCTTGCCCATTCTCTTAAGCGGAATGCTTGCTACAAGCGGATTGCTGTCGTCAAAGCCGGCGGTCATTGGCGTCTCGATGAATCCCGGCGCAACTGCATTAACGGTAACGTTTCTTCCGGCAAGCTCTCTTGCGACCGATTTGGTAAGACCGATAAGTCCAGCCTTGGAGGAAGAATAGTTAGCCTGACCTGCATTTCCGATAATTCCCGATGCCGATGTTATTGAAATGATTCTTCCGCTTCTCTGGCGGCTGAATATTCTGTAGCTTGCCTTAATCATATTGAATGCACCCTTGAGGTTTACATCCAAAACAGCATCCCAGTCCTCTTCCTTCATCTTGAGGATGAGGTTATCTCTTGTGATGCCTGCGTTATTGACAAGTATATCGATTCTTCCGAATTCCTTGTGAATTGCATCGACGGTGTTCTTTGTCTCCTCGGTGTCGGCTACGTTGCACTTATATGCGACTGCCTTTCTTCCGAGAGAAACTATCTTTTCGACTGCGTCGTCCGCACCCTCTCTCGAGGATGAATAAATAACGGCTACATCCGCACCGTGCTCGGCAAGCTTTATAGCGGTCTCTTTTCCGATTCCGCTTGAAGCACCCGTGACAACGGCTACCTTACCGCTTAAATCAAAGCTCATATTTTCTCCTCATTATCCCTTAAGCTCGGAAAGCACATTCTCCAAGCTCTCGGCATCCTGAACATTATATACTTTTACTTCCTTGTTTATCTTCTTGATAAGTCCGGAGAGGGTTTTGCCCGCACCGCACTCGATGAAGGTATCGATTCCCTCATTTATCATATTCTCGACAATCTGCTGCCATCTGACGGGATTTTTCACCTGATTCATGAGGAGCGAAGCAATATCGTCATCCTCGGAATAGGGCTTAGCCGTGAAATTGGAGTATGTCGGAATGCTTGGCATTTTGAGCTCGTAATTTTTGAGCTCCTCGTAAAGACCGTCTGCCGCCTCTGCCATGAAAGGAGAGTGGAAGCCGCCGCTTACGTTGAGTATCTTTGCTCTGCCCTTTGCCTCTGCGACATCAGCCGCAAAAGCCTCAAGCTGAGTTTTCTCGCCTGCTACGACAAGCTGTCCCGGGCAATTGTAATTTACGGGATAGACCATATCGTACTTTGAAGCGAGCTCCTCGACTGTCTCATTGGAAAGCTTGAGAACCGCCGCCATGGCACTGTCCACCTTGCCTGCAGCCTCCTGCATGAGAAGTCCTCTCTTTGTGACGATTTTCATACCGTCCTCACGGGATACTACTCCCGAGAAAGTGACGGCTGCAATCTCTCCGAGAGAGAAGCCTGCGACAGCATCGGGAACGATTCCGTTCTCACGAAGTGCCTCTGCACAAGCCAAATCAACATTATAAAGACACGGCTGAGTGTTCTTTGTTATGCTAAGCTCGGAAAGCGGCGCTGTGAAGCACTGCTCGCTTGTTCCGGGTCTTACCTTATCTGCTATATCGAAAATTTCCTTTGCGGCTGCGCTTTTCTCGACAAGAGACTTTCCCATTCCCTCGTACTGTGCGCCCTGTCCTGCAAAGACAAAAGCTATCTTAGCCATTTGTTAGCTCCTTTCAGCACCTCTTCTGCCTCGGCGAAAATCTCTGTAATGATTTCCTTAGCGGACTGCTCCTTGTTGACCATGCCCGCTACCTGACCTGCGAGGAAGCAACCCTCTTTCTCGTTGCCCTCGACTGCGGCTTTTCTGAGTGCACCCGCACCGAGCTTCTCGAGATCCTCATCGGGCATTGAAGAATACTCCGACTTGAAGTAAGACTTTGAGAACTGGTTCTCAATGCTTCTTACGGGGTGACCGAGTCTCTTTCCTGTTGCAATGGTAGCTCTGTCGTTAGCCTTCAAGACCTTCTTCTTGTAGTTCGGGTGAACATTGCACTCTGTTGCAACAAGGAATCTTGTACCAAGCTGAACTCCGACCGCACCGAGCATGAATGCTGCGGCTACTCCTCTTCCGTCTGCGATACCGCCTGCTGCGATAACAGGGAGAGTTGTTGCGTCTACTACCTGAGGAACAAGCGGCATGGTGTTTGTCTCACCGATATGTCCACCGGACTCACTGCCCTCTGCAATAAGTGCGGCTGCGCCTGCCTTTGTGCAAAGCTTAGCCATTCCTACGCTTGATACAACGGGAATAACCTTGATTCCTGCCTCAAGCCAGAGCGGCATAAACTTCGAGGGATTTCCTGCGCCTGTTGTGACAACAGGAACCTTTTCCTCGGCAATAAGCTGTGCCACTTCTGCGGCAAACGGGCTCATGAGCATTACATTTACGCCGAACGGCTTATCTGTAATCTCACGTGCAATCTTTATCTGCTCTCTTAAATAATCTGCGTTAGCATTCATGGCGGAAATAATTCCGAGTCCGCCTGCTTCGGAAACGGCACCTGCCAATTTTCCGTCGCTTATCCATGCCATTCCTCCCTGGAAAATCGGATATTCGATTCCAAGTAAATCACAAAGAGGTGTTTTTATCATAACAATTCGCATCCTTTCTTATCAGTAGGATATATACCAATATACACCAAACAAATTAATAATTTGCTAACTTTCGAAAAGTTTTTCCTCACATGTGGAAAAGCTTGTTTTTACCAGCGAAGAATTGCTCCGCCGCTGTGAAGACCGCCGCCGAAGGCTACCATTGCAAGAAGGTCGCCACGCTCTAATTCGCCGTTTCTGTTGAGCTCGTCAAGAAGCACCGGGATACATGCCGATGAAATATTGCCGTATTTCTCGATTGTTGTTCTGAACTTCTCCTGAGCCACGGGGATTTTCTTCTTTGCCTCGTTGATGATTCTGATATTAGCCTGATGCGGAAGCACCCACTTGATATCATCGCCCGTAATTCCGAGCTTGTTCATCATGTTGTCGATGATTTCTCTCATCTGAGCGATGGCGAAGCGGTAGGTCTTGGTGCCGTTCATGAAAATGCTTACCTTCTCTACCTTCTCACCCTGCCAGAATGGGCTTTCACCCGTTACATCGGGCACAACGATAGTCTCGTCCTCGCCGTAGGTGTGAAGCTCACTTGCAAGAAGATTGTCCTCTTCGTCAGATACGACCAATGCGCCTGCACCGTCCGCAAAAATGATTGCTGTGTTCTTATCAGACCAATCGGTAATTCCGCTTAATCTTTCGCTGGCAACCAAAAGAACCTTTTTGTACTTTCCCGTAGCCATAAAAGAAGCACAGGTTTCCATGAGGAACATAAATCCTGTGCAAGCGGCACCGCCGATATCCATTGCGGGACAAGTTGCTCCTATATCACGCTGAATCATTGCGGAAATTCCGGGGTTAGCGTACTCCGCTGTCATTGTGACCGCCAAGATGAGATCGAGCTCTTCAGGCTTTGTACCACTGTTTTCAAGTGCAGCCAAAGCAGCCTTCGTTCCCATCTGGGAGGTGTTCTCGTCAACCGAAACATGTCTTTCTTTTATTCCGACAAGCTTTGTAATCGACTTGTCGTTTGCATCTACCATGGTCGAGAGCTCGTCATTTGTGACAACTCTCGGCGGAATGTAGCTTCCTGTTCCGAGTACCTTGAAATTCATTTTGTTTTATCCTTTACTCAATATATTACTTCTTTTTGTAGCCCCTGAAATATTCTGTCAGCCTGTCGACTGCTCTCAGGAGAATGTCTTGCTGTTCAGAAGTGAATTCCTTTTCGAGCTTCTCGAGCACTTCGCTCTGTGACTTTCGGTGACGGTTATAAACCCGTCTGCCAAGCGTTGTAAGACAGGCTACCGTTACTCTTCCGTCCACGGGATCCGCTTCCTTTTCGACAAAGCCCTTGGTAAAAAGCTTCTTAACGCCGACTGTTGCCGACGGTCTCGATATGCTGAGTGCATCGGCAATATCGCTAATCTTTACGCCTGCACCGACGCCGTAAGCATCCTCGTAATTATATATAAATCCGAGCAAATGCATTTCACTCAGGGTCAGTCCGAGTCCGCTGTCCGAAAGTGCAGCCTCCTCGAGCTGGGAGATGTTCATACTGACCTCACGGAGTCTGTCGCTAAGCTTCTGAGAAAATTCTGACATATCTCTTCGCCCCTCATCAAATAATTAGTTTTCCTAACTATTTTATCACTGTAACTTCGATTTGTCAATATTTCTCACCACACGCAGAATGTTAACTTTTTTCTTCTTATGGCAAAAATACAGTTTCTATGCTATAATCGGAATAAGTCACAATAAATTTAGGCAAAGGAGATTTATTCATGGCAAATGATTTACATATAAACGAAATCAAGCCCGAGAGAGCACTTCTCGTAGGTGTCGATACGGGCGAATTTGACGCCAAAAGCAGCATGGACGAGCTCTGGGAACTCACCAAAAGTGCGGGCGCTGAGCCGATTGCCACCAAGATTCAAAAGAGAGAATCCGTCAAGACAGGCACATGTGTCGGCACGGGAATGGTCGAGGAGATAAAGGAATTTTGTCAGAACAACGAGATTGATTTGCTCATATTTGACCGTGAACTCACCCCTATTCAGATTAGAAACCTTGAGGACGAGACAGACTGCCGAGTTATTGACCGCACAATGCTCATTCTCGATATCTTTGCCATTCGTGCAAAGACAAAGGAGGGCAAGCTTCAGGTTGAAATCGCACAGCTGAGATACATGATGCCCCGTCTCACGGGAAGAGGAACAGCACTTTCAAGACTTGGAGGCGGAATCGGCACACGAGGCCCCGGTGAAACAAAACTGGAGACTGACCGCCGTCACATCAGAAGAAGAATAGAAAACCTCAAAGACGCGCTCGCCGATGTTGAGAAAAACAGAGCGGAAATCAACCGCAGACGAGAGAAAAACGACACGATAACATGTGCTCTTGTCGGCTACACAAATGCGGGCAAATCTACTCTTATGAATTTTCTCACCGATGCGGGGGTTTTGGCAGAAGATAAGCTTTTCGCAACACTTGACCCGACTGCAAGAGCTTTAAAGCTACCGTGCGGAAAAAATATCATGCTTATCGATACCGTAGGACTTGTCAGACGACTTCCGCACCACCTTGTCGAAGCTTTCAAGTCGACTCTCGAGCAAGCCGCAACAGCCGACATAATTTTAAATGTCTGCGACGCAAGCTCCCCCGAGGCTCAGGTTCACCTTGATGTCACAAATGAGATTTTGCATGACTTAGGCAGTGAGTCAAGACCTATCATCCCTGTTCTCAACAAATGGGACAAGGTTGAAAATGAGGAGATGTTTGTGTCTGCTCCGCACGTTCACGGTGCGGTGCACATATCCGCTCTCAAGGGAGAAGGAATCGACGAGCTTTTAGCTGCAATCGAAGATGCTCTTCCCGAAAAGAACATTGAAGCAGAATTTTTGCTTCCGTTCTCCAAGTCAGGCTTAGCGGCTGAAATAAGACGTGACGGCACAGTTCTCTGTGAAGAATATGTTGCAGAAGGTCTTAAGATCAGAGCGAGCGTAGACCCGAGGCTTTACGGTATCTGCAAGGAATTTATCATCGAAGAAAATTAATAGCTTATCAGTTGTATAAATTTATCAAGACTTCCGAGTTTTACTCCGGAAGTCTTTTTTACTAAACAAAATAAAAACCCTCGCATTAACTTTCGTTAAAACGAGGGTATAATTGATAAGCCTATAAAAGCAGCTTAACCGAAACTTGAAAATTTCGATTAGATGAGCTCTAAAATAGCCATCTCAGCAGCGTCACCGCGGCGTGGTCCTGTCTTTGTGACTCTTGTGTAACCACCGTTGCGATCAACGTACTTAGGAGCAATCTCAGTGAAGAGCTTGTTGACTACAGCTTCCTTTGTGATGAAGGAAAGAGCCTTACGTCTGTTGTTGAGATTATCTTCCTTAGCTATTGTGATGAACTTCTCGGCTAAAGCCTGAACTTCCTTAGCTCTTGTATATGTTGTCTCGATTCTTCCTGTCTCGAAGAAGAATGTAACGAGACCTCTAAGCATAGCTGTTCTATGAGCAGTGTCTCTTCCGAGTTTTCTTGTTCCCGGCATTGATATCACTCCTTATTCCTTATAAGATTTGTCGTCGTCCTTGCGAAGGCTGTATCCGAGAGAAGACATCTTCCAGATAACCTCATCAAGTGACTTTTTACCAAGGTTGCGAACCTTCATCATGTCCTCTTCGGACTTGTTGATAAGATCCTCAACAGTATTGATTCCTGCACGCTTGAGACAGTTAAATGAACGAACCGATAAATCGAGCTCTTCAATTGTCATCTCAAGGATCTTCTCTCTGCCGTCATCGTCCTTCTCGACCATGATCTCTGCCTTCTTACCGCTCTCGGATAAGTCGACGAAGAGTGACAAGTGGTCTGTAAGAATCTTAGCAGCAAGAGATACAGCCTCCTGAGGAGTGATAACTCCGTTTGTCCAAACCTCTAATGTGAGCTTATCGTAATCGATGCTCTGACCGACTCTTGTAGGCTCAACGCTGAAGTTTACCTTGGACACAGGGGAGAATAATGAATCTACCGCTAATTTTCCGATAACACCGGCAGGCATTGTTGCTTTGTTTCTCTCACCGGAAACATATCCTCTGCCCTTGTCAAGCTCAATCTCCATATAGAGCTTTGCGTCCTGATCAAGTGTAGCGATATGAAGGTCCGGATTAAGAATCTCAACCTCGCTGTCGTTCTTTATGTCGCCGGCAGTTACTTCGCAGCAACCCTCAGCATCAATAACGACAGTCTTAGGTCCGTCGCAATCAAGCTTTGCAATAATTCCCTTAATGTTGAGAATTATCTCAGCAACATCTTCTTTTACGCCCTTTATTGTGGAGAACTCATGAAGAACGTCGCGGATTGTAACAGATTTAACTGCTACGCCTGGAAGGCTTGAAAGAAGAACTCTTCTCAAGCTGTTTCCGAGAGTAGTACCGAAACCTCTCTCAAGAGGCTCTACGAGAAATCTGCCGTAGTTTTCTTCTTCTTTGATCTCTTCGACTTTTATATTAGGTCTTTCTATCTCAATCATCGCGATCCTCCTTTACAATTAGCAAAAAATTGCTCAAAAAATGTCCTGAAGAAAATAAGATTTCCTTTAGGGGACTTATTTTTAGGGGCATTACTTGGAGTACAACTCGACGATGAGATGCTCTTCTACAGGGAAGTCAACATCTGCACGAACAGGGAGTCTTGTGAGCTGAACCTTGAGCTCGTCCTTGTTCGGTCTCTCGATCCAAGCCGGTAAAGTAACTTCTACTGCGTCTGCACCGACAAACTTGGAGAATCTAGCGCTTGATCTGCTCTTCTCACAAACCTCGATGACGTCGCCAGCCTTTACCTGGTAGGATGGGATATCAACCTTCTTACCGTTTACGAGGAAGTGGCCGTGTGTAACGGACTGTCTTGCCTCACGGCGTGTTGTTGCAAATCCTGCACGGAATACAACGTTGTCTAATCTTCTCTCGAGTAAGCAAAGAAGATTCTCACCGGCGATACCCTCAGCCTTCTCAGCCTTAAGGTAATAATCGTGGAACTGCTTCTCGAGAATGCCATATACGAACTTAACCTTCTGCTTCTCGTTGAGCTGGAGACCGTACTCTGTCTGCTTACGTCTCATTGTGCCCTTCGGGTTGCGGTTAGTTGTCTTCTTGGAGTAACCCATTACTGCGGGTGACAGGCCGAGCGCTTTGCAGCGCTTAGCGATTGGCTGCATATTCTTTGCCATTATCTTTACCTCCTGCTCGGTTATACACGTCTTCTCTTAGGAGGACGGCATCCGTTATGTGGGATTGGTGTAACATCCTTGATCATGTATACTTCAAGACCTGTTGCCTGAAGAGCACGGATAGCTGCCTCACGGCCTGCTCCCGGACCCTTAACGTAAACTTCAACTGTCTTCATACCATGCTCCATAGCAGCCTTAGCAGCTGTCTCAGCAGCGGACTGTGCTGCGAACGGAGTAGACTTTCTTGAGCCACGGAAACCGAGCTCACCGGCACTTGCCCATGAAACAGCATTGCCCTGAAGGTCTGTGATTGTTACGATTGTATTGTTAAAAGTGGACTGGATATGAGCAGCTCCACGCTCAATGTTCTTGCGCTCACGGCGTCTGCGAACTGTGGTAGCTTTTTTACCTTTAACTGCTGCCATTTATTGATCCCTCCGATTACTTCTTCTTGTTTGCCATTGTCTTTCTAGGACCCTTGCGTGTTCTTGCATTGGTCTTAGAACGCTGACCTCTTACCGGCAAGCCCTTTCTGTGACGAACGCCACGATAGCAGCCGATCTCGATAAGTCTCTTAATATCAAAAGCTACGTCACGGCGAAGGTCACCTTCAACTACGCAGTTCTGATCGATATAATCTCTGATTTTCTGAGCGTCATCCTCAGAAAGGTCTCTTACTCTGATGTCAGGATCTACGCCTGTGTTTGCGCAGATGTCTGTAGCTGTCTTACGGCCGATACCGTAGATGTATGTAAGAGCAATCTCGATTCTCTTGTCTCTTGGTAAATCAATACCTGAAATACGAGCCATGCTTTTGCACCTCCATTAGTTTGACACCGGGTAATTAACCCTGGCGCTGCTTGTGCTTAGGGTTCTCACAAATAACCATGATCTTACCCTTGCGCTTGATGATCTTGCATTTTTCACACATTTTCTTAACAGAAGGTCTGACTTTCATTTGTGTGCCCTCCTTAAAGTGGGATTAAATTTCGTTTTAATTTCTTACTTTGAACGCCAAGTGATACGACCCTTTGTGAGATCGTACGGTGACATTTCAATAGTTACCTTATCTCCCGGAAGAATACGAATGTAGTTCATTCTGAGCTTTCCGGAAATGTGAGCTAAGATAACATGGCCGTTTGGAAGCTCAACATTGAATGTTGCGTTAGGCAGAGCCTCTTTAACGACGCCTTCGAGTTCGATTACGTCCTGTCTAGACATTATATCCTCCATTAACCTTTGCGTTATGATCCTTTAACGCATTTCTTATCTTCTTGTCTGTCATAAGCTGCTCTTCATTTAAAAAGATATTCGTGCCTTGAACATGAATATCTTTCTTGAGCTTAGGCTTTTCAAGGGTTCTTCTCTTGCCGTCCGCAAGTCTGAGCATCTTTCCCTCGGTGCCGACAACGACCAAAAAATTATCCTTTTCTTTACCTGCTTTAGACAAAACTAATTGTCCTCTTTGAAACACGTGCCACCTCAATCGTCCGCATTTGTTAAAATAACGGGTCCGTTTGTTGTAATGGCTATTGTATGCTCAAAGTGGGCAGCCAGTTTTCCGTCGATAGTTTTTGTGGTCCATCCGTCATTCAGAACTTTTACTCTGAAATCTCCGACGTTGACCATGGGTTCAATGGCGATTACCATGCCCGGCAGAAGTCGAACGCCCCTACCTGCTGTTCCGTAATTCGGAACGCTGGGGTCTTCATGTAGCTTTGCGCCTACTCCGTGGCCGACAAAATCTCGTACAACCGAGTAACCGCGAGCTTCGACATACTCCTGCACTGCGTGACCGATGTCACCCACCCTGTTACCGGGACGGGCCTGCTCGATGCCTTTGAACAGTGCTTCTCTCGTTGTATCCATAAGCTTCTGTGCCTCTTCGCTTACTTCACCGCAAGCAAAGGTCCAAGCGTTGTCACCGTTGAAGCCGTTTATGATAGCTCCCGTATCGATGGAAACGATGTCGCCTTTTTTGAGGATTTGCTTTTTGGATGGTATGCCGTGGATGACTGTGTCATTAACTGAAATGCAAGCACTTGCGGGAAAATCGCCGTAACCGAGAAAGTTGGGCTTAGCGCCCGACTTCTCGATATACTCGCGAATTATCTTATCTATTTCCCAGGTGGAAACCCCGGGTTCCACAGCCTCACCGCCGAGCATTAAAGCTCTCTGAGAGATCCTTCCGGCTTCTCTCATCAGTGCAAGTTCACGACTGGTCTTAAGAATAATCATTTTATGCCTCGAGTGCCTTCAAGCAAGCCTTAGTGATCTCCTCTATAGAGCCTGTGCCCTCAACGGAAACCAATTTGCCCTGCTTCTCATAATAGTTCTTAAGAGGCTCAGTCTGACTGTGATAGTTTTTGAGTCTTGCAAGAACAGTTGATTCTTCATCATCCTTACGCTGAACAAGGGTGCCGCCACAGGAATCACAGATTCCTTCTTTGCAAGGCTTCTTAAACATTACGTGATAAGAAGCACCGCACTTCTCACAGACACGGCGTCCGGACATTCTTGCGACGATCGCATCGTCAGCAACCTCAATATTGAGGCACTTGTCGATAGCCACGCCCATGGAATCCAGAGCCTCGGCCTGAGGGATCGTTCTTGGGAAACCGTCGAGGATGAAACCATTCTCGCAGTCTTTCTCGGCTAATCTGTCCTTGATGATCTCGATGAGAACCTCATCGGGAACCAAAGCTCCGGACTCCATATAGGATTTAGCCTTAAGTCCGATCTCTGAGCCGCTCTTCAGCGCTGCACGGAGAATATTACCTGTTGAAATTGTTGGTATTTTATATGCTTCGCAGATTTTCTCTGCCTGGGTGCCTTTACCGGCTCCCGGAGCACCTAAAAGGATCAGCTTCATATTATACTACTAAACTCCTCATTAGTCAAGGAATCCCTTATAATGACGCATCATCATCTGAGATTCAATTTGCTTTGTGGTCTCAAGAGCAACACCAACCATGATGATGACGGATGTACCGCCCATGGACATTCTGCCCATGCTTGTGATGTTACCGTAGATAATAGGAACGATAGCTATAACTGCAAGGAACAAAGCTCCGATGAGTGTTACCTTTGCGAGGATCTTGCTGATAAACTCAGCTGTCGGTCTGCCCGGTCTGATGCCCGGAATAGTACCGTTGTTTGTTCTCAGGTTGTTTGCAATCTCAATCGGATTGTACTGAATGCTCATGTAGAAATAAGCAAATACAATGATGAATAAGAAGTAAAGAACCGAGTAGAGCCAGCCGGTAGAGGAGAACGCATTGAAGAATGCCTTCCAGAAGCCGGATGTCGGTGTAACAAACAGCTGAATTGTGCTTGGAATAGAGAGGATAGCTGAAGCGAAGATGATTGGCATAACGCCGCTCATTGTTACCTTAATAGGTAAGTGAGAGCTCTGGCCGCCGTACATCTTTCTGCCGACTACCTTCTTTGCGTACTGAATCGGAATTCTTCTCTCTGCGTCGTTCATGAAAACGATAATCCAAATAACTGCGAGGAAGAGAACGATGAACAGTGGAGCAAATACGAAGTACTTGCCGTAGTTCGACGGATCGTCCAAAGCAGCCTTGAAGTATGTCCAGAGCTGAGAGCAGGTTGAAGGAAGTCTTGAAACAATACCTGCGAAAAGTATGATGGAGATACCATTGCCCACACCATACTGGTTTATCTGCTCACCCATCCACATGATAAGAGCTGAGCCCGCTGTGAATGTGAGGATGATAACAATTCCTGTGAATACTGCGCTGAAACCTGTTGAATAAACGGTGATGCCGCTGTTCTTGAGGTAGAAGTAATAAGCAGTACCCTGGATAAGACCTAAACCGACTGTTACATATCTTGTAATAGCGGCGATCTTCTTTCTGCCTTCCTCTCCCTCTTTTGCAAGCTTCTCAAGAGCCGGAATAGCGACTGTGAGCAACTGAACAATGATGGAAGAGTTAATGTACGGGGTAATACCGAGTGCAAACAGGGTTGCGTATGAGAACGCACCACCTGTGAGCATGTTGATATAACCGAGAGCAGTACCGCTCTCGTTAACGGACTGCATGAGTTCGTTAAGAGCGGAAGCATTCAGGAACGGAACCGGAACAACGGAACCGAATCTGAAAGCTACGATAATCAAAATAGTGAAAAGGAGTTTTTTTCTGAGGTCTGGAATTTTCCAAGCATTTCTTAGTGTGTTAAACACCTTAGATCACCTCAGCCTTTCCTCCTGCTGCCTCAATCTTAGCCTTTGCAGCCTCGGAATAAGCACCAACCTTAACAGTAAGTGACTTTGTGAGTTCGCCGTTGGAAAGAACCTTAACATTTTTTGCATTTCTTCTTACGATACCTGCTTCAGCAAGAGCAGCTACATCTACTGTTGCGCCGTTCTCGAAAACCTCGAGATCTGCTACGTTGATAGCTGTCCAATCCTCAGCGAAGATATTGTTGAATCCTCTCTTCGGGATTCTTCTCTGGAGAGGCATCTGGCCGCCTTCGAAGCCCGGACGGAATCCGTGACCTGCTCTGGCCTTCTGACCCTTATGTCCCTTACCAGCTGTCTTACCGTTACCGGAACCGTAACCTCTGCCGATTCTCTTAGCCTTGGTTGTTGAACCGGGTACCTTTGTAAGCTCGTTAAGTTTCATATTAGTGCACCTCCCCTTACTTTGTTACCTTAACAAGGTGAACAATCTTGTGCACCTTACCGGCTGTCTGAGCGTTATCAGGCTGCTCAGTCTTGTCACCGATCTTCTTAAGACCGAGTGAATAGGCGGTTGCAATCTGATCTTTCTTGGCGCCGATTAAGCTTTTAACAAGAGTAATTTCCATAATTTGCAGCCTCCTTATTATAAAATCTCTTTAACGGACTTGCCACGGATTGCAGCAACCTCTTCAGCAGAGCGAAGAGCGTTAAGTCCCTCAAGAGTTGCACGAACAACGTTGCATGGGTTGTTTGTTCTCAAAACCTTAGTTCTGATATCAGTGATACCTACGCAGTCAACAACAGCACGAACTGCGCCGCCTGCGATAACACCGGTACCTGGAGCAGCAGGCTTAAGAAGAACCTTACCTGCACCGAACTCGCCGATGATCTCGTGAGGAATTGTTGTGCCCTTGAGAGAAACCTTGATGAGGTTCTTCTTAGCATCCTCAATACCCTTACGGATAGCGTCCGGAACTTCTCCTGACTTACCGATACCGAAACCTACAGTGCCGTTTCCGTCTCCTACAACTACGAGAGCAGCGAACTTATAGATACGACCACCCTTGACAGTCTTAGAAACACGGTTGATAGCAACTACGTTTTCTTTTAATTCTAATGCACTTGCGTCAATTTTACTAGCCATAATATCCTCCTATTAGAAGTTGAGGCCACCCTCACGGGCGCCAGCGGCCAGCTCTGCGACACGGCCATGGAATATGTAGCCACCACGATCGAATACGACATCTGTGATGCCCTTCTCGATTGCTCTCTTAGCGATTGTCTCGCCAACCTTCTTAGCAGCGACCTTGTTGCTTCCGTTACCCTCAAAATCCTTCTCTACTGTAGATGCGGATACGAGTGTTACGCCCTTAGTATCGTCGATAATCTGGGCATAGATGTTAGCGGATGAACGGTAGACATTAAGGCGAGGTCTTTCTGCTGTGCCAGAAATCTTGCCGCGAACTCTCTTATGGCGGCGAAGTCTTGCTGCATTCTTATCAGCCTTTGAAACCATTTAAAACACTCTCCTATCTTATTTGCCCTTACCGGCTTTACCTTCTTTGCGACGGATAACTTCGTCGACATACTTAATACCCTTGCCCTTATATGGCTCCGGCGGTCTCTTCTCGCGAACCTCAGCTGCGAACTGACCAACCTTCTGCTTGTCAGGACCATGGATGATGATCTTGTTCGGAGCAGGAACATCAATCTTGATGTCCTCTGTCTCGCTTACGTTAACGAGGTGTGAATAACCGAGTGTCATCTCAAGGACATTGCCCTTCTTTGCTACACGGTAACCAACGCCGTTAACCTCAAGCTCCTTCTTAAACTCCTCTGTAACACCTGTTACCATGTTAGCAATAAGTGTTCTTGTGAGTCCGTGAAGAGACTTGCTCTCCTTAGAATCGTCGGGTCTTGAAACAATAATCTCTGTGCCCTCAACTGCTATGTTCATCTTAGAGTTGAACTTCTGTGTAAGTGTGCCCTTAGGACCCTTAACAGTAACAACAGAACCGTCGACCTTTACCTCAACGCCTGCGGGAATATTTATAGGTTTTCTTCCAATTCTAGACATGTTATTGCCCCTCCCTTCAATTACCAGATGAATGCGAGAACTTCGCCGCCAACATTCTGCTTTCTAGCCTCACGGTCTGTCATGACGCCCTTGGAAGTAGAGATGATTGCGATACCGAGGCCCTTCATAACTCTCGGAAGCTCTTCTGCATTTGAATAGATGCGAAGGCCGGGCTTGGAAACTCTCTTGAGTCCCTTAATAACAGCCTCTTTGCCCTGTGCATACTTAAGATTGATTGTGATGATACCCTGCTTGCCGTCTTCTTCAACTGTAAAGCCCTTGATGTATCCCTCGTCAACAAGAATCTGGCAGATAGCCTTCTTCATGTTAGAAGCAGGAACTGTAACAGTATCATGCTTCGCTGACAAAGCGTTGCGAATACGGGTAAGCAGATCTGCGATTGGATCTGTAATCTGCATGATTTTGTCCTCCTTTTGCTTTCTTACCAGCTTGCCTTTTTGACGCCCGGAATCTGGCCCTTATAAGCGAGTTCACGGAAGCAAATACGGCAAATGCCAAACTTTCTAAGGTAGGCATGCGGTCTGCCGCAGATCTTACATCTGTTGTACTCTCTGGAAGAGAACTTCTGATCTCTCTGCTGCTTGATTTTCATTGATGTCTTTGCCACAGTGCATATCCTCCTTACTTCTCAAACGGTGCACCCATGAGTGTTAAGAGCTCACGAGCCTCTTCGTCTGTATTTGCGGTTGTTACGAAGCAGATGTCCATTCCGCGAACCTTGTCGATCTTATCGTACTCGATTTCAGGGAAAATGAGCTGCTCCTTGATACCCATGTTGTAGTTTCCGCGACCATCGAAGGAATTAGGATTGATTCCTCTGAAGTCACGAACTCTCGGAAGAGATACGTTGAAGAGTCTGTCCATGAACTCCCACATCTTCTCTCCGCGAAGTGTAACCTTAACACCGATCGGCATACCCTCTCTGATCTTAAAGTTAGCAACTGATTTCTTTGCCTTACAAACCATCGGCTTCTGACCGGTGATCTTTGCGAGATCGCCGCTGATGTTGTCGATGATCTTAGCGTTGTCTTTTGCTTCGCCGGCACCTACGTTGATAACAATCTTATCGAACTTAGGAATCTCCATTACACTCTTATAAGAGAACTTTTTCATAAGAGCAGGAGCGACTTCAGCTTTGTACATTTCCTTAAGTCTAGCCATTTCTTAAACGTCCTCCTTACAGTGTCTCGCCGCACTTCTTGCAGATACGCTCCTTGGAGCCGTCCTCAAGAATCTTGTGTGCAACTCTTGTAGCCTTGCCGCAGCGTGGGCAAACAATCTGAACCTTTGAGGAATAGATTGCAGACTCAGCCTTTACAATGCCGCCCTGCTCGCCCATTCTCTTCGGCTTTACGTGCTTGCTGACCATATTGCAGCCTTCTACGATTACCTTGCTCTCCTTCGGGGAAACAGCAAGAACCTTGCCCTGCTTGCCTCTATCCTTACCAACGAGGATTACAACGTTGTCACCTGTTTTTACATGAACCTTAGACATTTGTTGACACCTCCATTAAAGAACTTCCGGAGCAAGTGAAAGGATTTTCAGATACTCATGGTCACGAAGCTCTCTCGCGACTGGTCCAAAAATACGTGTGCCCCTTGGGTTTTTGTCTTCCTTAATAATGACGGCTGCATTCTCATCGAAACGAATGTATGTACCGTCCTCACGACGAACGCCGGACTTTGATCTTACGATAACTGCCTTAACAACGTCGCCCTTCTTTACAACGCCGCCGGGTGCTGCCTTCTTAACGGAAGCAACTACGACGTCACCTATATTAGCGTACCTCCTGCCGGTACCGCCAAGAACTCTTATGCACATAAGCTCCTTAGCTCCGGTATTATCGGCAACCTTGAGGTATGTCTGCTGCTGAATCACAGTGAGTTCCTCCTTTGCTTAAAAGCCAAATAACTCTTGTTTCTTCGCCAAAATTACTTGGCCTTCTCTATAATCTCAACTAAACGCCATCTCTTATCCTTGGAAAGAGGACGAGTCTCCATGATACGTACGCGGTCTCCGATTCCACACTCGTTGTTCTCATCGTGTGCCTTGTACTTAACTGTACGCTTGACGATCTTGCCGTACATAGGATGCTTAACGCTGTCCTCGATTGAAACGACGACGGTCTTGTCCATCTTGTCGCTGACTACCTTACCGACGAGTGTCTTTCTCATTGATGTTCTTTCGCTCATTTTAAACTCCTCCTTCCTTAAGCATTAAGCTCGTTCTCGCGAATAACAGTCTTGACTCTTGCGATGTCCTTCTTAACTGCTGTTATACGCATCGGGTTATCGAGCTGATTGATAGCGAGCTGGAAACGAAGGTTAAAGAGCTCAGCTTTTAATTCCTTAAGCTTGGAAGCTAATTCTTCATTTGTGAGTTCTCTGATTTCTGTAGCTTTCATTACTCTTAATCCTCCTGTCCTTCTTTAGTTACAAATTTGCACTTGATAGGAAGCTTGTTAGCTGCGAGACGAAGAGCCTCTCTTGCTGTCTCCTCGCTGACGCCGCCAAGCTCGAACATAACTCTGCCCGGCTTAACTACTGCTACCCAGTACTCCGGAGCACCTTTACCGGAACCCATTCGAACACCGGCCGGCTTCTGAGTTACAGGCTTATCCGGGAAGATCTTGATCCAAACCTTACCGAAACGCTTGCAGTAACGTGTCATAGCAACACGGGCTGCCTCGATCTGGTTTGCTGTGATCCATGCCGGCTCAAGAGCCTGGAGACCGAACTCACCGTAGTTAACTTTGTTTCCGCGGTAAGCCTTACCAGTCATTCTGCCTCTATGGACACGACGATATTTAACTCTCTTTGGAAGTAACATTAGTTGCGGCCTCCTTCCTTGCGATTATTTCTTCTGTTGTTTCTACGCTCAGGACGATCGTTAGCTACGTTGAGAACCTCGCCCTTGTAGAGCCAAACCTTAACGCCGACCTTGCCGTAGGTTGTGTTAGCCTCAGCAAAACCGTAGTCGATGTCTGCTCTGATTGTCTGAAGCGGAATAGTACCGTCATGATACTGCTCGCTTCTTGCGATTTCAGCGCCGCCGAGACGACCGGAGCACTGAGTCTTAATTCCCTTTGCGCCAAGACGCATGCTTCTGCCGATGCACTGCTTCATAGCTCTTCTGAAGGAAATTCTCTTCTCGAGCTGCTGAGCAATGTTCTCTGCTACGAGCTGAGCATCGAGGTCAGGTCTCTTAACCTCAACGATGTTGATGAGGCATGGCTTGCCGAGCATCTCTTCGCACTGTGCACGAAGCTTCTCGATCTCCTGACCACCCTTGCCGATTACCATACCCGGCTTTGCGCAATGAATGTGAATTCTAACCTTCTGAGAATCACGCTCAATCTCAATCTTCGGAACACCTGCGGAGTAAAGCTGCTTCTTAAGAACCTTACGGAGGTTGTAATCCTCAACTAATGTATCGCCGAAAGTTGCCTTGTTAGCGAACCAGCGGGAATCCCAGTCTTTAATAACACCTACACGGTATCCGTGTGGATTTACTTTCTGACCCATTAAATTTTACCTCCTCGCCGCTTATTCTTTCTCGCTCACAACGATTGTGATGTGAGAAGTTCTCTTTAAAATTCTGTATGCTCTGCCCTGAGCTCTTGGTCTGATTCTCTTGAGAATCGGGCCGGGAGTGACATAGCACTTTGAAATATAGAGATTGGATGTATCCATCTCTTTAACCTCAGCATTTGCGATTGCGCTCTTGAGTAACTTCTGGAGATCTTCGCAAGCTGCCTTAGGTGTGTGCTTTAAAATACCCATAGCAAGGTCTGTGTCCTTGCCGCGGATAAGGTCGAGAACGATCCCAACCTTACGAGGAGAAATTCGGGTATATTTAAGTATTGCTTTTGCTTCCATTGTATATACTCTTCCTTTCTCTTATTTACCTGACTTGCCGCCGACATGTCCCTTGAAGGTTCTTGTCGGAGCAAACTCGCCGAGCTTGTGACCGACCATATCCTCTGTGACATATACCGGAACGTGCTTACGTCCGTCGTGGACAGCAATTGTGTGACCTACGAAATCAGGGAAGATCATGGATGATCTTGACCATGTCTTAACAACCTTCTTCTCGTTGGCTGCATTCATTTCCTGGACTCTTTTAAGAAGCTTAGCATCAACAAAAGGTCCTTTTTTTAATGATCTGCTCATTTAATTGTGCTCCTTTCCGATGCCTTATTACTTACCGTTTCTTCTTCTTACGATGAACTTAGAGCTGGACTTCTTAGGATTACGTGTCTTGTAACCAAGAGCAGGCTTACCCCAAGGAGTAACAGGTCCCGGACGTCCGACAGGTGACTTACCTTCACCACCACCGTGCGGATGGTCATTCGGGTTCATAACAGAACCTCTGACCTGCGGTCTGCGGCCCATGTTTCTTGTTCTACCGGCTTTACCGAGCTTAACGTTCTCGTGGTCAATGTTGGAAACCTGACCGATTGTAGCCATACAATTCTCAGGAACGTTTCTGAGCTCTCCGGACGGGAGTCTTAAAAGTGCGAGGCCATTCTCCTTTGCCATGAGCTGAGCCATGATGCCTGCTGCTCTTGCGAGCTGAGCACCCTTGCCAGGATAAAGCTCAATGTTGTGGATAAATGTACCAACCGGAATTGCCTTAAGCGGAAGTGCGTTACCCGGCTTGATGTCGGACTCTGCGCCGCTTGTAACAACATCGCCGGCCTTAAGACCGTGAGGAGCGATGATGTAGGACTTTGTGCCGTCCTCATACTGGATGAGAGCGATGAATGCTGATCTGTTCGGATCGTACTCGATACCGAGAACAGTAGCGCTCATGTCATTCTTCTGACGCTTAAAGTCGATGATTCTGTACTTCTGACGGTTTCCGCCGCCTCTCTGGCGAACTGTGATTCTACCGTAGCTGTTTCTGCCTGCGTGCTTGCTCTTCTTAGCAAGGAGGCTTCTCTCCGGACCATTCTTTGAAAGCCCGCTGTAATCTGTAACAGACATATTACGGCGAGAGTTCGTGGTCGGCTTATATACTTTGATAGCCATTGTAATATTTCCTTCCTGTAACTGCTTTGCGGGGCTTATTCGAGTAAGCTCTCATAGAGCTTTTTGACCCCATTCGTGCCCGTACGGGCGAGTGCGCGGTCTTAAATTAGACCATGCTCTCGAAGAACTCGATTGTCTTGCTGTCCTCTGTGAGAGTAACAACTGCCTTTTTCCAAGCCTTTGTGTAGCCCTCATAGCGACCCTGACGGCGAAGATGTCCTCTTACATGAACGGTGTTGACCTTCTGAACCTTTACGCCGAAAAGCTCTTCAACTGCTCTTGCAACATCGATCTTTGTAGCCTTAGGAGCAACCTCGAATGTATATTTCTTAGACTGAATGCCTGTCATAGACTTTTCAGTGATGATTGGGCGGATTACGATATCCTGTGCTGCCATTATGCATACACCTCCTCAATCTTTGCTACGGCGTCCTTAACAACGATGAACTTGTCAGCGTTGAGGATGTCATATACGTTAAGGGTATTGACCTGAGCTGTCTTAACGCCCGGGATGTTTCTTGCAGAAGCGATTACCTTATCGTTAACCTCAGGGAGAACGATTAAAGCCTTCTTCTCAGAACCGATTGCCTTGAGCATCTCAGCTACTGCCTTTGTCTTGTACTCGTTGAGGTTAATCTCGTCAAGAATGATGATCTGACCGTCAGCAACCTTGCTGGAAAGTGCAGACTTCATAGCGAGTCTCTTAACCTTCTTGTTAACCGAGAAGCTGTAATCTCTCGGCTTCGGAGCGAAGACGATACCGCCGTGTGTCCACTGCGGAGCTCTTGTTGAACCCTGACGAGCACGGCCTGTGCCCTTCTGTCTCCAAGGCTTTCTTCCGCCACCGGAAACCTCAGCTCTTGTTAAAGCTGACTGTGTGCCCTGACGCTGGTTTGCGAGATAGCTCTTAACCATAAGGTGCATTGCGGAAACGTTAGGCTCGATACCGAAAACGCCCTCGCTAAGCTCGATCTTCTCTACCTCAGCACCCTTTGTGTTTACTACTGTAACTGTTGGCATTGTACTTCCTCCTTTCCTTATGCTTTAACACTGTCGCGGATTACGACTGTGCCGCCGTTAGGACCTGGAACTGCGCCCTTAACTGCGATAAGGTTATTTTCAACATCGACCTTGACTACTGTGAGGTTCTGAACTGTAACCTTCTCAGCGCCGTAGTGACCTGCCATCTTAAGACCCGGGAAAACTCTCGAGGGGCTTGAGCAGGCACCGTTTGAACCGCCGTGTCTTGCGACAGGACCGGAACCGTGAGTCTCTTTGAGTCTCTGGAAGTTCCATCTCTTGATAACGCCGGAGTAACCGTGGCCCTTGCTTGTTCCTGTAACATCAATCTTGTCTCCTGCTGCGAAAACGTCAGCCTTGATGAGGCTTCCGACGCTGTAGGAAGAGATGTCGTCAAATCTGAATTCTTTGAGAGTCTTCTTCGGAGCTACATCGCCCTTCTTGAAGTGGCCTGTTAAAGGCTTGTTAACTCTCTGCGGCTTCTGGTCGCCAAAACCGACCTGAACTGCCTGGTAGCCATCATTCTCAGTTGTCTTAACCTGTGTAACAACACATGGTCCGGCTTCTACAACTGTTACGGGGATGACTCTGCCCTTTTCGTCGAAGATCTGTGTCATGCCGATCTTCTTACCGATGATGCCTTTTGTCATTTGTGTTTCCTCCTGTTAGGTTATTGGTCGGTTTTACCCGACTTGACCCGCCTTGCGCCTATCCGGTTGGTTGGAATCCTTAAGATCAGAGCTTGATCTCGATTTCAACACCAGCGGGGAGTTCTAAGCTCATAAGAGCCTCAACTGTCTTGTTTGAAGGTCTGAGAATGTCGATAAGTCTCTTGTGAGTTCTCATCTCAAACTGCTCACGGCTATCCTTGTACTTATGAACAGCACGGAGGATAGTAACGATCTGCTTCTCTGTCGGAAGCGGTACCGGACCCGATACTCTTGCGCCTGTGCGCTTTGCTGTTGCAACAATCTTGCCTGCTGCCTGGTCTACGAGCTGATGATCGTAACCCTTGATTCTTATTCTGATTTTCTCTTTGACTGCCACGGAAAATCGCCTCCTTAAAAGTAAATTTGTTTTAGTTTGGCGGGCGAGGGTTTTTATTAACACCTGTCCGGGTGTTCCCACCCTTGACATAAATAAAACCGAAAATCGCACATGGCGAATTCCGGGAAAATAACGGGCAGATGCAATCATCGACCCACGTTATAGAAACAGTCGCTAAGCCGCAAAACGGCCTTCAGGTAAAATCACCTGTGGTTCCAAGCTTAAATTTTCGACTGTCTTTCGCCCGGTTTAAAATCGGACATACTCTGCGGAAAAACCGGCATCTTTCAGCCGCAACCTCCCGCTTCATCGCATATCTGTCGCAGTCACGCAAAGGTATATTACCACAACCCGGGGAATAATGCAAGCTTTTTTTGATAATTTCTTAAAAAATTTTTTGCCCGATTTTTCCGAGAATTAAGCGGAAAATCAGGCGGTTTTATTTCGTTGCTTTAAGAGTATTTCGCCACAATATACTGTACGTTTATGTCAAATATTCATTTACTTGCCGTGAAGCTTTTTCTCAAGCCTTTTCTTTTCCTTTTCGGCAAGCTTAGCGTTCGCCGCTTCCATACCGAGGCATGCGAGCACAATCATGCTCTCTGAATTCTCGTAGTATATTTCAAGCATGAAGTTGCCCTTTCCCTCATAAGGAGAGCCCTCCACCCCTGCGTGAGCGACGATAGCGTCATCATCAAGGATATCGTATTCCCAAGACGGAATGAGCCCGAAGATTCTCCAGTTTACCATTTTGAGAAGATAGCGAGTTTTGTTGTGAACATAAGTTTTCTCGATTGAGCCTATTTCCCTGTCGTCAAAATATATCGTATATTTCTCGCCACCGAAAAGGCTTTCCTTGCGCTCTATCTTGCCTATTTCCATATCGTTGCGGTTATAAAGCGTAACATTCCAAAGGCGTTTTTTAATCTGCTCGTTTTTTACATGGTAGGCTTTTGTTTCGTTCTCATAAAATATATCGTAATCAAGATCCCATGAAAATGGTCTTTCTTTAAAAAACAATCTCATCTTTTATCTCCGAGTGAATTAATGAATAATAAATCCTTAATAGTATAACACAAAACTGCGGAAGTGTGAAACCTCCGCAGTTCTTCTAAATGTAAACTTTATATTAAGTAATTACAAGCTTAAGCCTTTGCACTCATATTTGCGGTTGCGACAACATCCACGCCGCTTGAACAAACATTTTCGATTATTACATCGCCGATATGAACAGGAGCCTTGACCGCCGCCGCATTTATCTCTTTCATGCAGTCAAATATCTTTGACTTTGGAATATCGCTTTTTGTCTTGACAGGCACAACAGGGTGCACTCCGCCGACTACGGCAACCGTGCTCGTGACGGTTCTTGTCGGTGACACAACCTCTTTTCTTGCGTAAATATCTCCTCGCTTACAGGTGTTTCCGCTGACGGACACGACCTCTCCCTCGTTCATCTCAACTCTGAGCTGACAGCCGAGCGGGCAATTGATACATGTGAGTTCTCTGATTTCCATACCTATCCCCCTTACTCATCCTCGAGCGTGATTAAAATCTCGCTTGCATCGGAATTTTCAATATCCGATTTCTTTATCACGACATTTTCCATTTCACCCGGGGCAAGAATTTGCTTTTTGCGGTGGACAAGACGCTTACCGCCGAAATAAACGCTTATATATTTGTTTTTAAAGACATTTGCCACTCTGAATCTTACGGTGATGTTGTCCTCTGCGTTGGTCGGATTTACGAAAACGGGGACGCTGTATCTCACGCCGTTCTGAGTTTTGATTTCTATCGGTGCTTTTTCGCATGAGGATATTTCACCGTTTATGTACTTAACGGCGTTTTTGCCGGCCTGAGCCGCCTCCTCGGAAACATAATCGACAAGGTCATGGACATGAAGAACATTACCGCAAGCGAAAACTCCGCTGATGTTTGTTTCGAGACTTTCATTGACAACAGGGCCGCCGGTTATTCTCGAAAGTTCCACTCCGAGGGTTTTGGATAACTCGTTCTCGGGAAGAAGTCCGACAGACAGAAGAAGTGTGTCACAAGAATAATACTCCTCTGTACCGGCAATCGGCTTTCCGTCGGAACCAACTTCGGAAATATCCACGCCCTCCACTCTTTCTTTGCCGTAAATTTTGGTTACGGTATGAGAAAGTTTCAGCGGAATATCATAGTCATTAAGGCACTGGACAATGTTTCTCTTGAGTCCGCCAGAATACGGCATAAGTTCGGCAACAACCTTTACCTTAGCTCCCTCAAGCGTGAGTCTTCTCGCCATGATAAGACCGATATCGCCCGAGCCTAAAATAACGACCTCTTTACCGGGCATATAGCCCTCGATGTTGACAAGTCTCTGGGCTGTTCCTGCGGAGAAAATTCCTGCGGGGCGGTAGCCGGGAATATTGAGTGCGCCTCGGCTTCTCTCACGGCATCCCATTGCGAGAATAACCGCATTTGCTTTGATTTGTCTAAGTCCATTTTCCGCGCTGACGCATGTTACCGTTTTCGTTTTGTCTTCATTCTCGGATATATCCAGTATCATTGTGCCAAGCACATAAGGAATATCAAGCTTCTCGCACTTCTCCTCAAAACGAGCCGCATACTCAGGGCCTGTCAATTCCTCTTTAAATGTATGAAGTCCGAATCCGTTATGAATACACTGATTGAGTATTCCTCCGAGGGAAGCGTCTCTTTCGATTATCAGTATATCTTCACTGCAACAGCCGTTTTCACAGGCTGATGCCGCAGCCGCAAGTCCTGCGGGGCCGCCGCCGGCGATAACTATTTTATATTCGTTTTTAATCGTATATTTAACATCCTTCATCAGTCGTTACCTCCCTTTGAAGTTTTTCCGACAGCGACAAAAGAGCCCTTCTCGTTCTTTTTAATGTCATCAAGATTTAGGTGAAGCTCCCTTGCAAGAATTTCCATTACTCTCGGTGAGCAGAAACCTGACTGACATCTTCCCATGCCGGCTCTTGTTCTTCTCTTCACTCCGTCAAGCGTGGTTGCACCGAGTGTACGGTTGATGCTGGCGACAATCTCCCCCTCGCTTACTGTTTCACAGCGGCAGATTATATTGCCGTATGCGGGGTTTTCCTTTATAAGCTCCGCTCTTTCCTCAAAGCTCATTTCGTTAGGCTTTTTAAGTCCCTTTCTTATCGGGTTGAAATCGCTCTTTTCTTCTGCATTAAGCTTCTCAGCTACAAGCCGTGCGGTATATTCGCCTATTGCGGGCGAGCTTGAAAGTCCCGGAGATTCGATTGCGGCGCAGTCGAAAAATCCGCTGACGCTTGATTCTCCGAGAATAAATTCATGCTTCGGTGAATGTGCTCTCAAGCCGCTGAACGAAGTTATTGCCTGACGGTTCGGAAGTTCTTTCACGGATTTAGCGGCAAATTTTAGGACGTCGGAAAGTCCGTTTGCCGTGGTATCAATTCCCTCTTTATCGTCGATATCGTCGGCTGTGGGGCCTAAAAGCAAATTGCCGTGCACCGTAGGCGACACAAGTATTCCTTTGCCCAAAGCGGTTGGAAGCTGGAAGAGAGTTGTGCTCACGAGGTCTCCGACAGATTTATCGCAGATGATATACTCTCCTCTTCTCGGCTTCACTTCGATTTTGTCCTCACAGACCATATTGTGAATATCGTCTGAATAGACGCCCGCACAGTTTACCACTGTTTTTGTTTCGATTTTCTTTCCGTTTTCGAGTGTGAGAATGAAAGTATCGTTATTTCTTTCAATCTCTTTCACACCACTTCCGAAGCTGAACTCCACTCCGTTATCCGCCGCATTCTCGGCAAATCCAAGTGTAAGCTCAAACGGACAGACGATACCCGAAGTCGGTGCGAGCAATGCTCCGCACACGCTGTCGTTTAGGTTAGGTTCAATTTCCTTTGCCTCGTCACCCGTAAGTATTCTCAGATCGGGCACTCCGTTTTTGACTCCTCGCTCATAGAGCTCATTTAGCTTAGGGAGATTTTCCTCCTCAAAGCAAAGCACCATAGCCGTATTTCTCTTAAACGGGACATCGAGCTCCTTTGCGACTTTATCCATCATCTCGTTACCCTTGACGTTGAACTTTGCCATAAGCGAGCCGTTCTCTGCGTCAAAGCCTGCGTGAATGATTGCCGAATTTGCTTTACTCGTTCCCGTACAGACATCGTTATCTCTTTCTGCCAAGAGGAATTTTCCCCGATATCGGGACAACTCTCTTGCAACGGCACAGCCGATTACTCCGCCGCCGATTATTACACTGTCATACATTTTATTTCCTCCGCCAAATATGAAAACCACATGGAAATTTATGGTAAAAATATGGTTACAATCCAATATACTACGATATTAACACATTCGATTTTTCTTTTCAATAAATCTCATATCCAAAAGCTTGTGTTGCTTTTCGTGCAAAATCACAATATGAAAATGATGTTTTTAGGTCTTTGCTTTTTGATTTATTACGCTTATTTTTTTGTGTTCTTTATCTTTCTTTGTGTAAATAAATCGGATTTTTAGCATTCGTGTGATTTCAGATATTCCCGTAGGGACGACCTTTGGTCGTCCGACAACCAAGGCTGTTTAAAACAATTTTAAACAGCCTATTCTGTTCTGCGTTTTTTAGTTTGTATTGGTCGGATTGTCCGTAAAGCAAACAGTCTTTCTTGCTTTAATCTAAAAATGAGAAAAGGGCGGTCGAAGACCGCCCCCTACGGGATTTGTTTTGCTACGCTTGTTTCTTTGTGCTCTTTATTTATTTTTGTGTAAATAAGTCGGCACAGTGAATGCCCGTCTGCGAATGCCTTGCATTCTTGACGTATTCACTG
>CAVDQG010000005.1:0-89198 GCA_963611165.1 Bacteroides uniformis | reverse complement strand
CTCTTACGGAATATTATTAATCTCAGTATAATAAATCAAAATATGCAAGACCGTGTGTTCGCTAATTATTAATTATTATTTATACAATTATTAATTAATACTGTCTGCCCCAGTAAAGCATGTGTTTTGCAGGCTTTCCGCAGCAAACGCAAACATCGCTTAATTTTTCCTCATTAAAAGGAATGCATCTTGATTTTACGCCGCCTGTGATGTCCTTAATCTTCTCCTCGCAAGCCTCGTCGCCGCACCACATAGCCTTGATGAATCCCGGCTTGTTTGTGGCAATGTCAACAAACTCATCGAGAGTTGTTGCAGTGAATGTCTTCTCCTCGAGGTTCTTGCAAGCGTTCTCGTACATGTTGTCGTGAATTGCGTCGAGAAGAGCTGCGATAGTATCGGAAATGGAATCGAGTGCGGCAGGAATCTTTTCGCCTGTATCACGTCTGACGAGAACGCACTGACCGTTTTCGATGTCTCTCGGGCCCATTTCAAGACGAATCGGAACACCGAGCATCTCATACTGGCTGAACTTCCATCCGGGTGAATTATCGGAAGAATCAAGCTTGACTCTGAATTTCTCGTTAAGAGAATTGAAAATCTCTTCGCACTTCTCGAGTACGCCCGGCTTGTGCTGAGCAACAGGAACGATAACAACCTGAGTAGGAGCGATTTTCGGAGGAAGAACAAGTCCGTTGTCGTCGCCGTGTACCATGATGACAGCGCCAATCATTCTTGTGGAAACACCCCAAGATGTCTGGTGAGGATAGTGGAGCTTGTTGTCTCTTCCTGTGTAGGTGATGTCAAAGCTCTTTGCAAAGCCGTCTCCGAAATAGTGGGAGGTACCGCTCTGAAGCGCATAGCCGTTGTGCATCATAGCTTCGATTGTGTAGGTCGATTCTGCGCCTGCGAACTTCTCGCTTTCGGTCTTTTTGCCGCCGACAACGGGAATAGCAAGTGTTTCTTTGAAGAAATCTGTGTAAACCTTATGCATGAGAAGAGTTCTCTCGATTGCCTCCTCGGCTGTCTCGTGCATAGTGTGACCTTCCTGCCAGAGGAATTCGCTTGAGCGAAGGAAAGGTCTTGTTGTCTTTTCCCATCTCATGACGGAGCACCACTGGTTGTAGTTTTTCGGAAGATCCTTGTAGGAGTGAATTACCTTTGCATAGTGCTCGCAGAAAAGTGTCTCTGAAGTAGGTCTGATGCAAAGTCTCTCCTGAAGTTTCTCGTTGCCGCCGTAGGTAACCCAAGCTACCTCGGGAGCAAAGCCATCAACGTGATCCTTTTCTCTCTGGAGAAGGCTCTCGGGGATGAGAAGAGGCATATATACATTCTGAACGCCTGTTTTCTTGAATCTTGCGTCCATATCGTTTCTCATGTTTTCCCAAATCGCATAGCCGTACGGCTCCAAAATCATGCTGCCCTTAACTGTGCCGTAATCCATGAGCTCAGCCTTTTTGACAACGTCGGTGTACCATTTGGAGAAGTCAACGTCCATCGCTGTGATGTCTGCGACCTTCTTGTTGTTTCCCTTTGCCATATATATTCAATCCTTTCAAAAGCGAAAATCATAATTTTGATTTAAGCATTAATTCAAATTAAGCTTTAATATTATATGTGAATTAGGCTGAAAATGCAAGTGCTTTGGCTGTTTTAGCATAATAAAAAGAAAAAACAGGCGGTTCGTGCGAACAGCCTGTGATTTTCTATATTCCTCTTAATCAGGAGTGGGATTCAATGTATTCTACAATGTCTCCGACAGTCTTGATATTCTCAACTTCGTCATCAGGAATTTCAACTTCGAACTCGTCTTCGATAGACATAAGAAGATCAACGACATCGAGGGAATCAGCTTCGAGATCTTCCTGAAGGTTTGTCTCAGAAGTGATGCTGTCTTCTTCTGCGTCGAACTGCTCAGCGAGAATTGACTTAAGCTTCTCTAATACCATTTCTTGTATCCTCCTTGTTATTATTCATAATTCGGAATATCCATCTTTTGATGGTGCTAAGAATTACTGAATACATTTTATTTATATCTTTTGGATTTGTCAATACTAAAAAGAAAGAATTAAAAATTTCGCATTTTGAGAAAAAATCTCTTAATTTGAGACAGATTAAATAAATTAGCGTTTGCTCTTATGAATATTCAATAACGCTAAGGTCTATAAAAACCGCATATTGATAGATTTTTGCAAGCGGAAATAAATTTCTTGCATTTTGCTTGACATCGCTGATTTAATGTGGTAAACTGCTGACAGAACTTTAGAGAAGGAGATAAGTCATGGCATATTTTACACGATTTACAGAGAAATTTAATATTGTCTGTTTTTCCTGTAAATAAAATGTTTATGGCTTCGTTTCTGTTGCGACAAAGTTAACATTGTATTTTTTATGGGAACTCGGATAGGGTTCCCTTTTTATTTTATCCCGAAAGGTTGAGAAGAATTGAAGGTAGTACTGTGCGGCTTCATGGGCTGCGGAAAAAACACCGTAGGATCAAGACTTGCAAATAAGCTTGGCTATGAGTTCTATGACATGGACAAATACATAGAGTCCCGAGAGGGCAAGAAAATAAGCGAGATATTCGCAACCGACGGCGAAGCATATTTCCGCAAGCTTGAGACCCTTGCTTGCCATGAGCTTATGAAAAAAGAGAACCTCGTTCTTGCATGCGGCGGCGGAACCGTTTTAAAGCAGGAGAATGTAGACGCACTTCATCAGGGAGGCGGAAGAGTTTTCTTTTTGAAGGTTCCCGTGCCCGCACTTAAGGAGCGTTTGAAGAATGACAAGGTAAGACCGCTTCTTCAGGTTCCGAACAGAAACGAGAGAATAGACGAGCTCTACTCCCAGCGTCTGCCAAAATATCTTTCGGCAGCTGATGAGGTTATCGATGCAGGGGCGCCTCCCGGATGGGTCGCAAGCAAAATGTACGAGGAAATCATGTCGGTGTCTGTAAAATGAAAATAACAATAGTTGGCTTGGGCCTTATCGGAGGCTCGATAGCAAAGGCTTTGAGAGAATCGGGTAAGCATGAGATACTGGCGATGGACGTGGACGATGAGGTTTTGCTCGACGCCATGAGTGCCGATGTTATAAAGAATAAGGCGACATACAAAGACCTTGAAGATTCCGATGTGGTTTATCTCTGTATGTACCCCGAGGGAATAGTTGAATTTGCCGAGAGAAATAAATATCATTTCGGAAAGAACACCGTCGTAACGGATGTTTGCGGCATCAAAACTAAGGTTTATTCCCGACTTAAGGAAGCGGCAGCCGAGGGAGGCTTTACATATATAGGTGCTCACCCTATGGCAGGCAAGGAGCTTAATACCTACAGCGCCGCCGAGGCTTCACTTTATTTCGGCGCATCCTATATCCTTATAAAGGACGACTCACCAAAAGAGAGCTTTGAGCTTTTGGAGGGACTCGCAAAGGAAATGGGCTTCGGAAAAATCGTATACACCACTCCCGAGGATCACGATCAGATGATTGCATACACGTCTCAACTTCCGCACGTACTCGCATGTGCTTACGTGCTCAGCCCCAGATGTGAAAATCATTCGGGCTTTTCGGCCGGCTCTTATCGAGACGTAAGCCGTGTGGCAAAGATTAACGAGGAGCTGTGGACGGATTTGTTTCTTGATAACCGAGAGGCACTTTTAAAGGAAACAGACGAGCTCATCAAAAATATAACCGATATAAGAAATGCGGTCGAGGCAAGCGATGCCGACGCACTCAAGGCTTTGCTCGCAAAATCGAGAAGAGCGAAAGAAAATTACGGCTGAGCCGTTTTTTTCTTTGTGAAAAACAGTCAGAGGATAGATAGGACAGATAGTAAATGGTAATGACGATTAATACGGACGTACCGTATAAAGTATATATACAAAACGGAATTTTGGAGAAGGTCGGCGAGATAATCGCTTCGATGTATAAGCGTTCCACAAGGATTATGCTTATATCGGAGTCAAATGTCTTTCCGATTTACGGCGAAAGAGTTTTGACCTCCATTTTAAAAGCCGGCTTCACGGCAAATTACTTTGTCTTTGAGGCGGGCGAGGAGCACAAGACAATGGAAACCGTCATGAATATGTACAAGGCGCTCGGTGACGGCGGTTACACAAGAAGTGACCTTATCGTGACCTTGGGCGGCGGCGTATGCGGCGATATGGGCGGATTTGCGGCGGCAACATTTTTAAGAGGAATGGATTTCATCCAGATTCCTACTTCGCTTTTGGCTCAGGTGGATGCAAGCGTAGGCGGAAAAACGGGAATAGATATGCCGTTCGGCAAAAACCTTGTCGGCGCTTTTCATCAGCCCAGAGCCGTAATCAGCGATCCCGAGGTGCTGAAGACTTTGCCGAAGTTCTATGTGATTGACGGTTTGGGCGAGGTAGTGAAGTACGGTGCGATTTGGGACGAACAGCTTTTTGCCGACCTTGAGTCGGGCGAAGCACTCAAAGATCTTGAGGTAACAATCGCAAGATGCATAAAGTGCAAGAAGCAGCTTGTCGAGCAGGACACAAACGACAAGGGCAGAAGAATGATACTCAATTTCGGCCACACCTTCGGACATGCGCTTGAAAAGCTTCATAACTTCACAGGTCTTTCTCACGGACGTGCCGTAGCCATCGGTATGGCAAAGGTAACGAAAATCAGCGAGGGACTCGGTATGACCGAAGAGGGAACAACTGAGAGACTTGAAAAGCTTCTCAAGAAGCTGGAACTTCCGACAGACGACACCGGATTTGATTTGGAAACAATCATCGACGCTACGGCACTTGATAAGAAGAGTTCGGGCAGAAACCTGAATCTTATCATCATTCCGAAAATCGGAGAGGCGTCGATTTATACGACAGAACGAAATTTTCTCGTTCTTAAATGCAAGATAGTAGAGGAGCAGAGATCCCGTAATGCAAAAGCTCAAGCTTGAGCCTGCTAAAATTTCAGGCAAGGTAAAAATTCCACCGAGCAAAAGCTTTGCTCACAGAGCACTTCTTTGTGCGGCTTTGGGCGGCGGAAATGTAAAAATATATAATTTCTCCGAGAGCCGTGATATGATTGCGACGGAAAATTTCCTTTCTGCTATGGGACTTGAGTGTGTTCCCGAAGAGCCGAACAGCCTGTTTGTCAAAAAGGAGAGAGAGCTAACGGATGAGCCGAAAACCGTTGACTGCATCGAGTCGGGTTCAACTCTTCGTTTCGTCATTCCCATTGCGGCGGCACTCGGTATGGACTGCACCTTTGTCGGTTCGGGCAGACTTCCCGAAAGACCGATAGGTGTTTACACGGATTTGCTTCCGAAGCACGGAGTTAAATGCGAGAGCCTCAAGGAAGGCTACAGTCTGCCGCTAAGAGTAAGCGGAAAGCTTACCGCAGGCGACTTTGAAGTTCCCGGCAACATAAGCTCGCAGTTCATCACGGGACTTATGTATGCTCTTCCGCTTCTTGACGGGGACTCGAGAATTATAATCACAACGGAGCTTCAGTCGGAAAGCTATCTTAATATCACATCATCCGTTCTCGAAAAATTCGGCGTAACGGTAAAAAGAACCGACTACGGTTATTTTGTACCGGGTAATCAGCGTTACAAGGCTATTGACTATGTGACGGAGGGCGACTGGTCTCAGGCGGCTTTCTTCCTGACACTCGGTGCGTTCTCTCAAAAGGGAATCTTGATTGAGGGACTTAATCCCGAATCCGTCCAAGGCGACAAGGCAATTTTGGATATATACAGAAAAATCGGTCTTGATATAAGCTATATTGACGGAAATCTCTTTGTGAGAAATCCGCATGCCGACAAGCCGCATCTCGGCTTAAAGGCGGTAAGCTTCAACGCAAGCGACATTCCCGATGCAGTGCCGGCAATCAGTGCGGTTCTGACGCTCGCTGACGGAATAAGCAAGATCAGCGGTGCGGCAAGACTTCGCATCAAGGAATGCGACCGACTCAAGGCAATCTGCGAGGAGTTTTCCTCCGTGGGCGGAAAGCTTGAGGAAAAAGCGGACGGGCTTGTCATTCACGGCGTTGAAAAGCTCACGGGCGGCGAGATAAACGGCTATAACGACCACAGAATAGTTATGACAGGCGCTTGTCTTTCAGCCGTTGCAAAAGGAGAAATTTTCGTCAGTCATCCGCTCAGTATAAATAAATCATACCCTTATTTCTACAAGGATTTTAAGGGACTCGGAGGTAAAGCAAGTGTCATCGACATGGGGTAACAAAATAAAGATTTCCGTTTTCGGAGGAAGTCACACCGAGGCAATCGGCGTAAATATTGAAGGACTTCCGGCGGGAGAGAAAATCGACATGGACGAGATACTTGTCCAGATGAAGCGCCGTGCACCGGGTCAGGACAAAACGGCTACTCAGAGAAAAGAAGCTGACGAGCCGCATGTTCTCTCGGGTCTTTTGGACGGCGTTTTGACGGGCGCACCGCTTTGTGCCGTTATCTATAACACAAATCAGCGTTCAAAGGATTATTCCAATCTGAAAATAAGACCGAGACCGGGCCATTCGGACTACACTGCTTGGCTTCGATACAATGCATCAAACGACATAAGAGGCGGCGGCCACTTTTCCGGAAGACTTACGGCGCCTATCGTTTTTGCGGGCGCACTCATCCGCCAGCTTCTTGAGAAAAGAGGAATTGTAATAGGTGCTCATGCCGCAAAAATCGCAGGCGTGAGTGATACGCAATTTAATCTTGCTGATGTGAGCGAAAAAGAACTAAACTCACTTAACCGAGAGTATTTCTCGGTAATATCAGAGGAAGCCAAGGAAAAAATGTACGAGGCTGTCGAGAAGGCACGAATCAAAGAGGACAGCGTCGGCGGAATAATCGAGTGTGCCGCTGTCGGAGTTCCTGCAGGACTCGGAGACCCGATGTTCGGCGGAGTGGAAAATCTGATTTCAGGCTGTGTTTTCGGTGTTCCCGCAGTGAAGGGAATAGAGTTTGGAGCAGGTTTTTCTGTTGCCGATATGCTTGGCAGTGAGAATAACGATGAATTCTACTATGACGAAAACGGAAAAATCAAAACGAGAACAAATAACTGCGGCGGTATCCTCGGCGGAATTACAAACGGTATGCCGATAGTTTTCAGATGTGCCGTTAAGCCGACTCCGTCAATCGGTCTTGAACAGAATACCGTAAATCTTGAGACGGGCAAGAACGATAAGCTTATCATCACGGGAAGACATGACCCGTGCATTGTTCCGAGGGCAATTCCCGTAATCGAATCAGCTCTGGCAATAGCCTTGGGCGAGTTTTGTTTATAAAGAGGTGGAGTATGGAAAATAAAAAGAGCTTCGGCGAGCTTTTAGCTCCCGTCCGTGAAGAAATTGATGCAATAGACAAACAGCTTCTGCCGCTTTTTATAGCACGAATGAAGTGTTCAAAAAAGGTAGCTGATATCAAGATTGCCAACAACATTCCCGTACTTAACCCCGAGAGAGAAAAAATCATTCTCGACCGTGTGAGAGAAGAAGCAGGCGAGGAGTTCGGCTCGAGTGCGGCTGATTTGTACGCTTCGATCATGAGCATCTCAAGAGAATATCAGCACAAGTTCACGGACGAAAACACCGATAACGCATTCAGAAAGCTTATTTCGGGTGCAAAAGAGAATACAGATAACTCCAAGAGAATCATTTGTCAGGGCGTCGAGGGCGCATATTCCAATAAAGCGGCTGTCGATTTCTTCGGAAAAAATGCCGATATTAATTTCTGTCCGCAGTTTGCCGATGTCTTTGAGGCACTGGAAAACGGAAATGCCGATTACGGCGTTGTGCCTGTCGAAAATTCCGCTGTCGGCTCTGTTGCCGAGGTTTATTCGCTTATCATGAAGTACCGATATTATATTGTCGGTGCGGTGAATGTTTCAGTTAAGCACTGCATAGCGGCTAAAAGCGGAAGTGTGGTCAAAACCGTTTATTCTCACCCACAGGCACTTTCACAGTGTAAGGGCTATATCAGCGAGCACGGCTACAAAGCGGTGCAGTTCTCAAATACGGCTGCTGCCGCAAAGTTTGTCTCGGAAAGTGACGATAACTCTGTCGGTGCGATTTGCTCCGAGATAGCCGCAGAAAAATACGGTCTTGAGATTATCGAGAACGGAATTCAGGATGCAAGCAAGAATAACACAAGATTTGCCGTGATTTCAAAGGAACCCGTTATTCCTTCAAATGCCGATAAAATAAGTATTATTTTGAATGTTCCGAATGTTCCCGGTTCGCTTTTCCAAGTCCTCGAGAGATTTGCCCTAAAGGGACTCAATCTCACCAAAATCGAGTCGAGACCGATTAAAAATTCAGACTTCGACTATGAATTTTATCTTGATTTCAAAGGAAATATCCGTGATGAAGATGTTCTAAGACTTCTTTCTTCACTGAGTGAAGAACTTTCATCGTTCACATTCCTCGGTAACTACAGAGAAATCTGATTTTCTAATATAATCCATGGCACAAAACAATCCCTCTCCGATTGACTTTTACTTGACAACGGGGAGGGATTATTGCATACTAAAATCAGATTATTCTTTTTATGAGGTGTATAAATTATGTTTTCTAAATTTTCTGAAATAGAATATAAGCGTCCTGATTTTGCTGAGATAAAAGAGGGAATCAAGGCTTATATCGAGAAATTTAAAGCCGCAAAGGATTTCAAAGAGGCAAAGGCCTTGTTTGAAGACTACCAGAAGACATCAGGGGAGCTCTCCACAATGTACGAGGTGGCAATGATAAGAAATACCATTGATACCCGTGACGAATTCTACGAAGCCGAGGTGGCTTTCTTCAACGAGAATATCCCCGAGCTTGAGCCGCTTGAAAAGGAAGCGGATGAGCTTATTTTAAATTCACCATATAAAGTTAAATTCTCAAGTGCTTACGGAAAGATATTCATCAAGGATATGGAAATCCGTCAGAAGCTTGTCAGTGCAGAGATAATTCCCGATAAAGTGGAGGAGGCTAAGCTTTCTCAGGAGTACTCGAAAATCACAGCTCAGTGTAAATGTGATTTTGACGGTGAAGAGTGTAATTTCTACGGACTTTTAAAGCATTTGGAGTCAACAGACCGTGACGAGAGAATCCGTGCGTTCAAGGCTTGGGCGGATATGTACGAGAGCGTTTCCGGTAAGCTTGACGAAATCTATTCAAAGCTTACTAAGGTTCGTGATTCCATGGCGAAAAAGCTCGGATTTAATAATTATATCGAGTATATTTACCTTGCTAACGGAAGATACGACTATACGGCAGAAGACGTGGCAAAGTTCCGTGAGAATGTCAGAAAATATATCACACCGGCAGTTGCAAAGCTTTTTGAGGAGCAAAGAAAGACTATCGGAGTCGATAAGCTTCACTATTATGATGAACAGCTGACTTCACCGACAGGCAATGCTAATCCCGAAGGAACAACAGAAGAAAAGGTCGCAAAGGCAAAGCAGATGTATGGCGAGATGAACGCACAGACGAAGGAATTTTTCAATTTTATGTGCGAGCATGAGCTTTTTGACCTTGAGTCTAAGCCGGGAAAGCATATGGGTGGATATTGCACATTCTTGCCGAAATATAAAGCACCGTTCATTTTCTCGAATTTCAACGGAACAAGTGCAGATGTTGACGTGTTGACGCATGAGGCGGGCCACGCATTTCAGGCTTATTCCTCGTGTAAGTATGTGCCGCTTTTGAGCATGACTTGGTCAACAGCCGAGATAAGCGAAATTCATTCAATGTCTATGGAATTTTTCACATATCCGTGGATGGATAAGTTCTTTGCAGACCCCGATAAGTATCGCAAAGCACACTTGGCAGATGCACTCAAGGTAATTCCGTATATGGTTAGCGTGGATGAGTTCCAGCACAGAGTGTTTGAAAAGCCCGATATGACAGCAGACGAGAGATATGCCGTGTGGAGCGAGATAGAGAAGAAATATATGCCGTGGAGAGATTACGACGGAAACGAATTTCTCGAGAAGGGCGGATTCTGGATGCAGAAGCAGCATATATTCATGTATCCGTTCTACTATATCGAGTATGCGCTCGCACAGACGTGTACATTCCAGTATTACGCAAGAATGAAGAAGAGCCGTGCGGAGGCATGGGCAGACTACTATCGCCTTTGCTGTGCGGGAGGAAGCAGAGGATATCTGGAATTGTTGGATATAGGAAATCTTAAAGTGCCGTTTGATGAAAAGGTGATTAAGAAGGTAACTGAAGTAGTCATGGCAGATTTAACCTGATAGAAGCATAGAAGAAAAAACACAAAAGTTTTTGCCACGCTTTTTACAAAAAGCGTGCGGGTGTGGGCGGAGCCCACGAGAGAGAAGCAAAGCAGAAAGAGAAATAAAGAAAAACAGAGCGAAGCGATGTAAAAAGAAGATAGGCTGTCAAGGAAAACCAAAATCACGAAGTGATTTTAGGGCGGAACGCCCGTAGTTGACCGAGACAGCCGACCTGTTTACACAAAGAGAAAAACAGAACGCTAAGAAATATGCGTAACAATACCAAAAGCTAGGCACAATGAATATGTCAAGAATGAGAAGCATTCGCAGACGGGCATTCACTGTGCCGACTTATTTACACCGAGATAAATACAGAAAACAGGAGAGACAAAAAATGTAAGCACTGCCGTATGCTTTGAACATAGGCAGTGCTTTATTATCGATAAAATTATTTCTTAGTTGTTTTAGCCTTTGACTTTGCGGTCTTAGCCTTAGTTGTTTTGGTTGTAGGCTTCTTTTCGGCTTCTTCTGTCTTTGGCTTCGGATCTCTGAATTTTCTTTCCTTAATCTCGAAAACTCTGCCGCTGTAAGGACGAAGAGTCATTTTGACAACATCCTTCTGGTCTTTGGTCTTGGCTTTCTTGATTACAGGTGCGTCATCAGTGCCCCAAGAGCCTGAATTCATAATTTCTGTGAGTGAAGAAACATGATATTCGTCAACGGTGAAGTCCTTGACCTCGTCGCCTGAGAAGTTGAATACGCACAGAACTCTCTGCTTGTCGCTCTTTCTCTCAAATGCAAAGGTGCACGGCTGAGAGCTTGTTGCCTTCCACTCGAAGCCCTGTGGGTCGTAGTCATAGTAGAAGAGGGCAGGCGTCTTGAGATAGAGCTTGTTAAGAGATATCATATATTTGTGGAATTCATCGTGAATAGGATATTTGAGCATGTCCCAATCCTGCTCACGGCTTTCGTCCCACTCTCTGAGCTGTCCGATTTCATTGCCCATAAAGTTAAGCTTCTTGCCCGGGTGGCAGTACATGTAAAGATAAAGTGCTCTTGCCTGAGGCCACTTGTTGTCGTAGTCACCATCCATTTTCTGAACGATTGTTGCTTTTCCGTGGACAACCTCATCATGTGAGAACGGAAGAATGAAGTTCTCGCTGTAGAAGTAGAACATAGAGAAGTTGAGAAGTCCCTCACTGCCGGAACGGTAGAAGCCCGGCATCTTGAAGTACTTGAGAGTGTCGTTCATCCAGCCGAGATCCCACTTGTAGTCAAATCCCAGACCGCCTGAGAAAACAGGCTTGGTAACGCCCTGATAGTCGGAGGAGTCCTCTGCTATGAGCATGGCGCTCGGATGTCTTGCCTTAAGACCGGAGTTCATTCCCTTGATGAACGAGAGTGCGCCCTCGTTTACGCCTCTGTCCTTGTTGCCCTGCCAATAAATGAGATTAGAAACGGCGTCGATTCTGATACCGTCAAAATGATATTCGCTTAGCCAGTAGTTAGCGTTGGACTGTAAAAAGCTTCTTACTTCACCCTTGCTGTGGTTGAAGTTGTTTGAGCCCCATTCGCTGTAGCCGACGGATGCGTCTTCATATTCGTAAAGCGGAGTGCCGTCAAAATGCCAAAGTGAATAATCATCAACAGCAAAGTGAACGGGAACGAAGTCAACGATAACGCCGATGCCGTTCTTGTGGCATTCATTTACGAAGAACTTGAGCTGTTCGGGTGTGCCGTATCTTGCAGTTACCGCATAAAATCCCGTGTTCTGATATCCCCAGCTCTCATCGGACGGATGCTCGGAAAGAGGCATAACCTCAATGTAGTTGTAGCCGTTTTCCTTGAGATAAGGAATAATCATGGGGGCTAATTCCTCATAGGTGTACCAGTCGGCTTTTTTGTCCGACTTCATGCGCCAAGAGCCGAAATGCATTTCATAGATATTAAGAGCACTGCGGATTCTCACCTTACGCCTGGACATCCACTCGTCATCCGTGAATGAGAATGCGTCATGTCTCTCAGGGATAATGGAGGCATTTGCAGGACGAAGCTGCATTCTTCTGCCGTACGGGTCGCAGTGGTCAATCGTCTTGCCGTCCTTTGCCTGAACTCTGATTTTGTACATCATTCCCGGTACAGCTTCGGAAACATGAGTTTCCCAGAAGTTGCCGTCTAAAATCTTATTAAGCTCGATAGGCTTCCAAGAATTCCACTCACCTATGACAGAAATGCTTATTGCGTGCGGAGCATAGACTCTGAAGGTTGTTCCTTCGCCGTCCGGATGAGCTCCGAGAAAGGTGTAATCGTCAAAGCTTTCACCGCGATAAAATTGCTTTATATCCATATTGAAAAGTCCCTCGTTTCAACAAAATCAATAAAAACTGCATACCAGCTCTTACATTCTTATTCATTATATCCTATTATTGTGGATATATCAAGAGTTTATTTATGGATTTGGAATAATAGATTGAGTAAAATAAAAATTGTCGGAAAAAAGCAAAAATAAATTTGCTTGTAAAACTGCGGGTATAATAGTATAATCCTAAATGTTGTACCGAATTTCGGTACTGCGACAATTTGCTTTTGATAAAAATTTTAATATATCGGAGGTTTGGTTTTGAAAAAATTAGTAACATTATTGCTGTGCCTTAGTATGGCGGCGGCAATGACAGCTTGTTCGTCAAGCACAAATAGCACAGAAAATGAATCAAGCACTGCTGTTTCGAGTGAAGTGTCAGCCGCTTCTTCTCAGGCAGAAGAGAGTGAGACACAAATTAGTGAAGCAGAGTCTGCAAATTCCGTTCAGACATCTGAGACAAAGACAGAGCTTGAAATTACAACTGACGATTTAGTCGGTGCTGCAGGATTTGATTTAGCCGAGATAGCTAACGGCTCATCTCCCGATGCTGTTCTTTCGGCGCTTGGAATTACTGAGGACGATTTAAATCCCGCATCAACAGATTCCACATGGTACATCGACTGCGTAAGCATTGATTTTGACGGATACAAGTTCTGTCCGAGAGTTGATTTCTGGAATAACGAAGTGTTCGTGGTTTATTTGTGTGCGGCACAGGGCACTGATGCCACAGCGGCTCATGCACATTTCAGCGAGAAATTCTCGTCGCTTTACGGTGAGAGCGAGCCAAGCGGTGACGCACTCATCTGGACAAAGGCAGAAACAAGACTTTGGGAAAACCAGAAGGTAGCTTTCGGCAGTACTTCAAATTGCTATGCGATTGAGATTCAGAGAGTAGCCGCTTGATAAATTATTTTCACAAAAAGAAAAGCTATGCGAAATTTTCATTCGCATAGCTTAATTTTTTATTCTTCGGGGATGAATTCCTCTTCGTCGTCATCGTGAATTTCACCGACGATCGGCACAGGGTCGATGCCCTTGCGTCTGTAATAATCGGAGAGAGCCGCTTTGATTGCCTGCTCTGCAAGAACTGAGCAGTGAACCTTGATTGCCGGAAGTCCGTCAAGAGCTTCCATAACAGCGGCGTTTGTGAGCTTGAGTGCCTCGCTTATCGGCTTACCCTTGATAAGGTCTGTAGCCATCGAGCTTGTTGCGATAGCAGCACCACAGCCAAAGGTCTTGAAAGAAACATCCTCGATGATTTCGTCATCGTTGACCTTGATGTACATTCTCATTATATCGCCGCACTTCGGGTTACCAACCTGTCCGATACCGTTAGCGTCAGGAATCTCACCTACGTTGTGAGGGTTGGTGAAGTGCTCCATTACTTTTTCACTATATGCCATAATTAAACATCCTTTCGGGTTAATGCTTCTATTTTAAACGATTATAAACTGTTTTTCAAGTTAATTGAGCGATTACTCGCCGAGAACATTCTTCCAGTTCGGGAAGCACTCTCTGTACTTGTCCATGATGTTGCTCTTTCCCTGAAGGATTTCTTCCCAGAGAGGAGACCATGAACGAAGTTTCTCGATAATCGGAGGAAGAACCTCGAGGATATAATCGATATCGCTCTCATCGTTTACATCTGAGAATGAAAGACGAAGTGAGCCGTGAGCAACCTCGTGAGGAAGTCCGATTGAAAGAAGAACGTGAGACGGGTCGAGGCTTCCGCTTGTGCATGCAGAACCTGAGGAAGCGCAGATACCCTTGAAATCAAGGCTTAAGAGCATGGATTCGCCCTCAACTCCGAGGAAGCACATGTTTACATTTCCCGGAAGTCTGTGCTCGCGTGAGCCGTTAACTCTTGAGCACTCAATCTTGGAAAGACCGTCCATGAGTTTGTTTGTCATGGCGCTTAATTTTGCGTTTCTCTCGTCCATTGTGTCGGCATAAATCTTAAGTGCGGTAGCCATTCCGACAATGCCTGCGACATTCTCTGTTCCTGCACGTCTGTTGGACTCCTGAGCACCGCCGTCAATGAGGTTGGGAAGTCTCAAGCCGCGTCTGCAGTAGAGCATACCTACGCCCTTGGGGCCGTGGAACTTATGACCGGAGAGTGAGAGCATGTCAATGTGCTGATCCTTAACGTTGATGTGCACATTGCCCGCCGCCTGAACTGCGTCGGTGTGGAAAAGAACACCGTGCTTTTTGCAGACCTCGCCGATTTCGGGAATTGGCTGGATTGTTCCGATCTCGTTGTTTGCGTACATGATTGTGACGAGAGCTGTCTTATCGGTGATAGCAGCCTCAACGTCCTCGACTCTTACCAAACCGTCGCTGTAAACGGGGAGATAGGTGACCTCAAAGCCTTCCTTTTCGAGAGCCGCACAGGTGTGAAGAATAGCGTGATGCTCGAAAACGGAGGTGATGATGTGGTTTTTGCCCTTCTTAGCCATGAGGTGAGCCGCACCCTTGACAGCCCAGTTGTCAGCCTCGGAGCCGCAGGAGGTGAAGAAGATTTCCTTTTCGCTGCATCCGAAAATATCAGCCATTGTCTTTCTTGCATCCTCAAGCGGGCCCTTTGCCTTTTGACCTAAGGTGTAAAGGCTTGATGGGTTACCGTAGCAGTCTTTATAGAATGGCAACATTGCTTCGAGAACTGCGGGGGAAACCGCTGTTGTTGCCGCATTATCACAGTAGATGACTTTATTCATATCATAAAATCCTTTCATATCTTTTAGGTGGAAAAGTTAAGTATCTTTAACAACCACAAATAATATACACCAAATTAGTATACATTTCAATAGTAAATTTAAAATAATTGAAATTGAAACAGTTTTTTACAATTTGTTCAAAAAACGAAGACAAGCGCTTACTTGTCTTCGTTTTGAATTTTAAGATGATTTAGTTTTTGTAGAAAGAGCCCGTGAAGCCGTCACCGTGATTTTTGGTGAATGCATCGTTAGCCGTGACATCGAGGTGGTCGCTGTACGGTGTGATGTAAAGCTTTTCGGTATCGCTGACATTAACTACAACTTGGTATCCGTCTACAGAACCGTTATAGCTATATTCGCTCGTGTCAATCCACCAAACGAAAGAGTAATTTCCGTCGCCGTTCGGAGTGACATACATCTCACTGCCTGTGTCGGAATTGCGGTAATTATCAAGCCATTCCTGAATGGAGTAGGGGTCTGTAGCACCGTCTGGAGCAGATGAGCTTTCCTTTTTGCTTGATTCCTTTTTGGAGGACTCTGAGCTTTCTTCTTTGCTCTCCTCCTTGCTTGATTCGTCCTTGGCTTCGGAGCTTTCTTCCTTGCTTGACTCCGAGCTTTCCTCGGATTTTGCCTCAGCCGCAGTGACTTCCTTCCAGTCGAAATCGTTCACAATGCCTGTTTCCTGAATTGTGGCAAGAAGGTCATTGTACGGAACGGAAGCGTCATCCTTATGATAAAGCTCATCGCCGTATTTCTCGGTGTCCATTGTGTAAATTTCAGTGGAGTAAGCACCTGTGCTGTTAAGCTTCCAAATGCCCGCTTCGGAATTTTTGTCATCCGTTACCTTGTGATAGAAAACAGTGCCGTCCTTGAGTACGCTGACAAGAGATGAGTCTCCTATTGAATTATCTTTGAATACTCTTGTTGTCTTGCCGTTGTTTGGTTCATAGATTGCGGCGATTTTTACAAGTGAGTCATTGCCGACGCCGATTAAAAGCTCTTCCTCGGAGTCTGTGTCAATGTCGTAATAAGCGTAGAAAAGCTTTACCGCTTCTTCATCGGTGCTTTCGGCAGCCGACTTAACCGCATTTGAGTTCACGAATTTTTCTGCATCCTGACCGCCGAGAGCGTTTTCGTATGCCGATAAAACGCCCTTTAAATCGGAATCTATCGTCTGTACCTCTGCGGCTTCGGTGCCCTCCGCCGGAATGAGCGGATCGTCATCTGTGCTTACTGTACCCGATGCGGAAGATGACGGTGTTTCCTCGGTTTCGCCGCTGTTGTGCATGATATAAACAACTCCGGCTACGGCTGCTGCCAAGAGAATGATGAGCACGATTATCATAGCAATAATTTTTCCGCTCAGCTTGGAATTATCGTTATCTTTATATTCATCCTTTGAGACTATGCGAGGCTCGCTTACCGTAAGCGGCTTCAGCGGCTGAGGTCTTGTGGGAGCTTTAACCACCTCGGGTGCTTTTTCAGTCGGTTTTGTCTCGATTATATCCTCAACATTTATGCTTTCGTTTTCGTCAGGAGCTGTGCTTTCTTCCTCTTCTTCATTCATCGCACTTTCTTCGGATGAAGAAAGAATATTCTCGATTTCTTCGTCTGTCGGGGTTTTGTGCTTAGCCTCGGTTTTGAAGAATCGAAGTCCCAGACCGAAACGCACACTCTCAAAAGTCGATTCTCTGAAAGGAATATCCTCGGCGTTCACGCTGTAGCCTTTGAAGAGGAAAAGGAGATACTGTACGGCGCTAAGTCCGTGAGTGTCAACGCCCTCGTCCTTAAGACCGTTGACCGCCTTTGTGATTGCGACTCTTGAATCTGCAATAAGCTTCTGTATAATTTCTTCGTCACACTCGACCGTGCCCGCAATGTCGGAAATTCTCATTCCCGTGTAGTAGTACATTCCTGTTACAAGTCTCTGCTCATCGCTTAATGAATCAAGGATTTTAAGTGCTTTTTTGGTGTCCTCGGCGGGGTTAACATCAAGCTCTGTCGAGAGAACATTGTTGTCGTTTGCCGCCGCACCGATATCCTCAGTGATTTCCTGAGAGAAAATTTCACTCGAAGAAGCAATGCGCTTAGCCGAATTGCTGATTGCGATTTTTCGCACCCAAGCGGGGAAGGCTTTCGGCTCGTTTAGCATATGCAGATTATAAATAGCCTTGATGTAAGCGTCCTGTATGACATCCATGATAATGTCCTCGTCGCTTACCATTGTTTTTATCGTTTTGTATACGCTGTTGTAGCTTGAATCAAACAGAGCAGTGACCGCGCTTAAGCTTCCCTGAGAAGCGGCGTCAATCAGCTCGTTATTAAAAAAATCTCTATTATCCATAAAAAACCTTTCTTGTAAATGAAAAGATATATTTCTTTCTATACCAATACACTATAACATAATTCGCATTTCATTTCTACCGATTTTCAGATATTTTGCATAGTTCTAAAGAGTTTGAAAAATTTTAGTTGATTGTCGGGGATTTATATAGTAGAATAAGCTTAATTTAACATATTACTACACTAAAATGTAAAAAGGAAAAGAAAGATGATTTGTATAATAGATTACGGTGCAGGAAACATCGAAAGCGTAAGAAAGGCACTTGAATACATAGGCGCCGACTGCGTGGTTTCCGCTGATAAGGAAGTTTTGGCGGCGGCTGACGCTGCGATATTGCCCGGCGTCGGCTCATTCGGTGACGCTATGAACGAACTCAGAAGCAGAGGACTTGAGGAGCCGATTAAGGATTTTATCGCTTCAAACAAGCCGTTTCTCGGTATTTGCCTTGGCTTGCAGATACTTTTTGAGAGCAGTGAGGAAAGCCCGGGAGCTGTGGGCCTCGGAGTTCTCAAGGGGAAAATCGTTAGAATTCCTGACGGCGAGGGACTGAAGATACCGCACATGGGCTGGAATTCAGTTGAAATCAAAAAGGATGATGCTCTCTTTAAGGATATACCGAACAATCCTTATGTTTATTTTGTGCATTCTTATTACCTCAAAGCTGAGGAGGATATCGTGACCTCGGTCGCCGAGTACGGAGTGAATATCCATGCCTCCGTGGCAAAAGGAAATCTTCGTGCATGCCAATTCCACCCCGAGAAAAGCGGTGAGCTTGGTATAAGTCTTCTTAAAAATTTTGTTGCGACTATAGGCTGACAGGAGGGAAAGACAATGTACGCAAAGAGAATAATTCCGTGCCTTGACCTCAAGGACGGCAGAGTTGTTAAGGGAACAAATTTCGTTGGCTTGCGTGATGCGGGCGATCCCGTTGAGGCAGCAATCGAATACAACAAGCAGGGGGCAGACGAACTCGTTTTGCTTGATATAACAGCATCGTCCGATGCGAGAAACATAATGGTAGATATCGTCACGAGAGTTGCGAGAAGCATTTTTATTCCGTTCACCGTTGGCGGAGGAATACGCACGGTAGATGATTTCACCGCCATACTTCGTGCCGGTGCGGACAAAGTATCCGTCAACTCGGCGGCGCTGAAAAATCCGCAGATTATTTCCGATGCGGCTTATAAATTCGGAAGCCAGTGCGTTGTCGTTGCCATGGACGCCAAGCGTACCGAAAAGGGAAACTGGACGCTTTACCTTAACGGCGGCAGAGTGGACACGGGAATCGATGCGCTCGAGTGGGCTAAGAAGGTAGAGTCTCTCGGAGCAGGCGAGATACTTCTCACCAGTATGGACTGCGACGGAGTCAAGGAGGGCTATGACCTCGAATTGACGAGAACAATCTCCGAGAATGTTCACATTCCCGTTATCGCATCGGGCGGTGCGGGCAAGATGTCTCATTTCTACGATGCGTTCACCGACGGAAAGGCAGACGCCGTGCTTGCCGCTTCGCTTTTCCACTTCAAGGAGATAACCGTTCCCGAGCTTAAGGACTATCTTTCCGACAGAGGAATTCCTGTAAGAAAAACAATTTAATCTGATTAATTTGACAAAAAAGCATCCTTGCCGATGATTCGGTACAGGATGCTTTTGAGTTGTTAACAGTTTATCTGTTTATCGTTGATTTCTTTAATTCTTTCGGGTGAGAATTTGTATTCGTGGTTTTCGTCCAAGAGACCGTTGACCTCTTGCTGAACGTCCGAAACCTGAGTGTAGCAGTAGCCCGAGCATTCGGGGATTGCTTTGATGGCGTCGGTTATTGCCTCGAAACGGGAGAGAAAATCTTCCTCACCCTCGACCTTGTTTCCGTAGCCCCAGCCGTCGCCCTTTCCGCTGACAGCTATTCCGCCGAATTCGCTGATGATTATCGGCTGACCCTCATACTTGAAGCCGTCTGCCATACAGAACATTGTTTTGCTGAATGCTTTTTTGTTTGAAAGGAGAGAACCGAGATCACCGTATCTTTCGCTGAAAGCTTTGATGTTCTCTTCGTAGTCGTGAAGTGTGATGATGTCGGAAATCGTGTGCTCCCAACCGTCGTTGCAAATGACGGGTCTCGTGCTGTCATAAGACTTAGTGAGGTAATAGACAGCTCTTGTGAAGTCCTGCTGTTTTTTGTCCGTCTTTATTTTCGGAACTCCCCAGCTTTCGTTGAACGGCGTCCATGTGATTATGGACGGGTGAGAGTAATTCTGCCTTACAACGCTCATCCATTCGTTTGTGAAATTGGAAACGGCATCGTCACAGAAAGCATAGGTTGCGGGAAATTCGCTCCAAACCAAAAGTCCGCGGACATCCGCCCAGAAAAGGAATTTTTCATCCTCGATTTTCATGTGCTTCCTTACGCCGTTGTAGCCGAGGGACTGAATCTTGGAAATATCATTTATGATTTCTCCCTCGCTCGGCGGTGTGAGATGGCTTTCTCTCCAGTAGCCCTGATCGAGAAGCAGTTTTTGATACAGCGGTATTCCGTTGAGAAGAATATTCTGTCCGCTTATGCTGATTTCACGCATACCGAAATATGATTTGATTTCATCGATTATCTCGCTCTCTTCGTCCAAAAGCTTGACGCTCAAATCGTAAAGGTTCGGCTCTGTCGGTGACCACAGCAACACGCCCCAGAGCGGATATTTCTCAGAGTTGACATTTGCTGTCAGTGAAAATCTCTTGTTTCCTGCGACAGAGGTGCTTGTGTTCGAAATGAAATCATTTCCGAATTCGATTTCCGCAGAAACCTGACAGTCAAATTCACGGTTGAGAGTTCCCTCAATCAAAACGCTCGAATTTTCAAGGTTCGGAGTAATTTTGAGCGACGTGACATAGACCTCGGGGACATATTCAATCCACACGCTTTTCCATATGCCTGTCGTCTGAACATAGAAACAGGCGTAGCTTTTTTTAATCCATCTCTGCTTGCCTCTTGGCTGAGCCTTATCGAGGCTGTCACGCACGCATACAACGATTAGATTTTCTCCGTTTTCTGCGTAGTCGGTTATGTCGAACGAAAAGCGTGAGTAGCCGCCCTTGTGACTTCCGACCATATTTCCGTTTACGAAAACTCTCGTTTCGTAGTCCGAGCCCTCAAAGTTAAGGATGATTTTTTTGTCCTCGTTTTTCTCAAGGTACACCTTTCTTGAGTACCACACGCAGTCGTGTACCTTCTGAATATTGATTCCCGATGCCTCCGTCTCGTAGGTGAACGGTACATTTATTTTATATTCGGGCTCGAAGCCGTAGCGGTAGCCTTTTTCTTCGCCCGAGTGATTTTCGTCAAAGCAGAAATTCCATTCTCCGTCAAGGAGCAAAAAATTGTCTCTTACAAGCTGAGGTCTGGGGTAGTTTGGTATATAACTTTTTGGCGTTGATTTCATGTGAAAAACCTCCCTGTTTACCTAAGCTTACTATATCATAAGAGAGGGCAAAGTCAACAAAATTATTGTAGTATAAATAAGTTTTTGATATACTTGTCGTGAGGAGAAAAGATTGTCCTCGGGGGTGAAATTTTGAATAAGGTAATTAATTCGCTGTCGGCGGCTTTTGTGCTTATGATGTTTTTTCTTTTGCCGATTACGGCAGGTGCGAAGGAAAATATAAATGCAAAGCTAAACAGCAATTCATATAAAGCGGGCGACACCGTAAAGGTGACTGTAAGCCTGAAAGAAAGTCAAAACACGGCGGCATTTTTGCTCGAGACATATTATGACGCGGAAAAATTAAGCTTCAAAAAGACCGAGAATTTATCATCCTGCTATATGAAAAGTGATGATAAAAACGGGTGCGTGAGCATAGCGGCAGTCTCAAAGAAAAATATCTTTTCGGGCGATGCATTTTCGATAAGCTTCAAGCTTCTTGACGACAGTGATATAGCTTCGATTGATTTGGCTTTTCGGGATCTTGTTGATTCCGGCGGCGATCAGTCACTTTCCGATTTTAATGTGTCTCTTGAGGTAACTCCAAAGGAAAAAGCGTCGGGGGAATGCGAGTTAAAATCGCTCGGTGTTTCTGACGGAAGCTTAAATGAAAGCTTTTCATCCGATGTTTATTCTTATACCATGAATGTGCCGTACAGCGTGAAGTCACTTAGCTTTGACTGCGCAGTCAGTGACGGGGCTTCTTATAAAGTAAACCGAAAAAACTTAGGAAGCGGCGGAAGCACAACTGATTTTATTATCACGGTTACGGCGGCGGACGGAACCAAGAGAGAATACACGATTGCCGTAACAAGAGGCGAATACAAAAACGACAGCTCCGAAAATTCGGAGGTAAGTCAAAAGCCGAATGATAATAATTCTCAGACATCTGACAGCAGTTTAAACTCAGAAACTTCGGAAAATTCCGACAACGGAAAAGCAGATGATAAAGATAATGAGAGCTATTCAAACAGTGAAGCCAAGCTGTTATCCGTTGTGCCGTCTGAGGGAGCGTTAAACGAGAATTTTTCATCTGACATTTATTCTTATACCATGAGCGTGCCGTACAGCGTGAAGTCATTAAGCTTTGACTGCACGGTGAGTGACGGTGCGTCTTATAAGATAAACCGAAAGAACTTAGGCAGCGGCGGAAGTACGACAGATTTTAAGATTACCGTGACAAGCGAGGACGGAAAGAGCAAAACGGAGTATGTCATATCGGTCACAAGGGGAGAGTACGTCCGTTCCTCTGGAACGAAAAAATCAGGCTCATCGGGCACGGATGAGGAAAATGAGGAATTGCCGCTCATTTTATCGCTTGTGCCGTCAGAGGGGAAATTCAACGAGGAATTTTCTTCCGATGTCAACAAGTACACCATGAATCTTCCGTACGATATTAAAAAGCTTGATTTTAATGTTGAGACGAGTGAGGGAGCGACATATACCATAAACCGAACAACGCTTGGAAAAGGTGGCTCTACTGTTGATTTCAAGATAACGGTAAAATCTGCAGACGGAAAAAGCAAGAATATCTATGTCGTTTCTGTCACAAGGGCGGAAAAGGACTCTGAGTCTTCAAAAAGCACAAGCAAAAAAAGCGAGAGCTCGAAGGAATATATCGAACCCGAAATTCTCGGTGAATATAATGCCGATTCGAGACTTACGATAGTGGGTGACAGGCTGCCCGCAGTTATCATAATTGTATTTTTGGCGGCAATGTGCGTCATGCTTATGCTGATTTGCATTAAAATTTTCAGAAAAAAATAAGTCGGATTTTTCCGATAGTTAAGCCGTTTTTGAGGATTAAATATCGATTTTGTTCAAAAATATTCTAAAAATTTCAAAAAAACGCTTGACAGTATCATAATGTTGTGGTATTATAAATGAGCAATCGGGAATACCGATTAAAATAAATATCGCGGGGTGGAGCAGCTCGGTAGCTCGTCGGGCTCATAACCCGAAGGTCGTATGGTTCAAATCCTGCCCCCGCAACCACATCAAGTGTTCTTAGCTGAAAGGTTAAGAACACTTTTTTCTTGCCTTAAAACAGAACAAACATAACCCCGTCGGCTCGAAAAAACGAATCGACGGGATTTTGCCTTTTGAGAGAGATTTATTTCAGATAGTTGCAGTCTCGGAAATTTCGGAAGCGTTTTCCTCCCAAATGTCAGTCGGTTTTGCGCCATGCTTTCTTCCCCAAAGAAAGATGATCACGACAACAGCCGCCTGAACAACACATGAAAGAGCGGTGCCTTCGATTCCGAATCCCGGGTCGTAGGCAAAGCTTTTTATCGCACTGCCTGCATCAAGCTTGAATATGGAGTAGGGAACGACATTACCGCTGTTCGGAAGTCCGAAAATTATGTTTTGAGTGAAGTTCCAAGCGGTATGAATCATGGCACAGCACCAAAAGCTGTCAAAATAATAAATGCAAAGCGAAAAGATAAGACCGCTTAGTAAAATGCTTGTGATTCCCAAAACGGAGACATCGGGGTTTAACAGGTGCATAGCTCCGAAAAGCAAAGAGTTTGTGATAATCGCAAGAAGCGGAGAATGATATGCACGCATAAGTCGCTGGTAAAGGAAGCATCTGCATACGAGCTCCTCGGCTGAGGACTGTATCAGAATGACAATAAACAGGTAGAGGAACACAAGCGGATTAAAGGAATTGTAGTAAATGTGAATGTCTCCTTTTATAAGAGCGATGACCGCACAGAATGCATTCATGCCGAATCCGATGCCAAGTCCGAGAAGCATGAATTTCGGAGTGTTGCCGTGCACTTTGTTTCCCAGTGCCCCGAAAAGCGGTCTGTTTTTGCGGACTGCCGCAAAGACAATCATACATAATATCCAGATTCCCAGAAATTCAAGGTACATTTTGCCAGTTACCCAAACATCGTTATTCTTAAGCGAAGGGACAAGCCTTTGGATAATCACGGTGAATTGACCGACAAGCTGACCGAGAAGCGTGAGTGCCGAAGCCGCTATGACAAGAAGCGGCAGGGCGAGTATCTTTTTAATTTTATTTCCGCCGGAAGATTTTGCGGAAGAATTTTCGTTCATTTTAACCTCCGAGTTAATTTAATAAATATTTCAATATCAGTATAATATAAAGTTATATAATTAACAAGCTTTGAAAAGAATGAGAAGACGGATATATCACCGTTATTAAGGAAAAAACAAAAAGTTTTGTCAAAAAAGCGTTGGCAATCATATTTTTTGTCTTAATAAATATTAAGATTAGCGATATGGTTTTTGTAAGATTGTGCGTTCATAATGTATTCAAAACGAGGGAAAAAGAGAAACCCTCAAGTAAAATTGCACGGCTAACCTGAAGGAGGAAATACGCATGGAACTTAAAAAAGCAGCCACAGCAGGCACGCTTGAATCCAGCGATTGCATGGTCACGGTAGAACCGAATGACGGCGGAATCGAGTTTTCTTTAGACAGCTCGGTTATCAATCAGTACGGTAATCAGATCCGCAAAGTCACTTATGAGACACTTAAAAATCTCGGTGTGGAAAACGTAAACATTAATATTGTCGACAAGGGTGCACTCGACTGCACACTTAAGGCTCGTATCGAGGGAGCGGTTTTCCGTTCTGTAGAGCAGTACGAGAATCTTCCGTGGGGAGGCGCTATCAATGACTAATCCAAACAAAAAAAGACTTCGCCGCACGATGATGTTCCTTAACGCTCAGAAGCCGGGACTCATCAAAGACCCATATATCTATAAGCCGGACTCAATCATGCTCGATCTCGAGGATGCTGTTGCGGAGAACCAGAAGGACGTTGCACGTTTCAGCCTCTTCCACGCACTTCGCACAATCGACTACCGCGGATGCGAGAGAGTTGTCCGTATCAACGGTCTTGACACACCTTATTGGCGTGAGGACATCAGAGCTGCCGTAGCAGGCGGCGCAGACGCTATCCGTATTCCTAAGACAGAGAGCGCAGGCGATGTTCAGCTCGTTGAGAAGGCTATCATCGAGGATGAGAAGGAATTCGGCAGACCTGAGGGCAGCACGCTCATCATGGCAGCTCTTGAGTCCGCAAGAGGAATCATGAAGGCTCTTGACATTTGCGAGGCTTCTGATCGTTTATTCGGTATCGCTCTTTCGGGCGGTGACTACACAAAGGATCTTCAGACACACATCACAGGCACAGGTGTTGAGCTCATGGGCGCACGCCAGAACATGATCATTGCCGCTCGTGCAGCAGGTGTTCAGTGTTTCGATACAGTTTACACAGATCTTAACAATATGGAAGGCTTCCGCCAGGATGTTGAGACAATCCACCTTATGGGCTTTGACGGAAAGTCTATCATCAATCCTCGTCAGATCGACATCGTTCACGAGATCTTCACTCCGAAGCAGAAGGATATCATCTTCGCCGAGAAGGTTGTTCGTGAGATTGACAGCAAGAAGGCACTCGGAATCGGTGTTTTCACTGTTGACGGTAAAATGATCGACATCGCATTCTACGACGGTGCAAAGCGTACAATCGAGCTTGCAAAGGCATCCGGCGTTTATAAGGGGGATCTTTAATTATGATTAATGCAGTTGGCAGAGATATTCCTGAAGAGATTCTGGAGATTACCGGCAAGGAAGTCTTCCAGGGAAATTACTATAAAGACGGCAAGCCGTTCCACAAGTACGGCCCTATGGTCACACCTGTTATGAACCATGACCACGACAAGATGGTTAAGGATATTCATGAGGCACTTGTTAAGTGTAACGCTCATGACGGCATGACAGTTTCTTTCCACCATCATTTCCGTGACGGTGACTTGGTTGTTTGCATGGTTATGAAAGAGATTCAGAAGATGGGTCTCAAGAACATCACAATCAGCGCAAGCTCACTCGGTAAGGCACACGATGACCTCGTTCCGCTTATCGAGGACGGCACAATCACAAACATCGAATCCAGTGGTGTTCGCGGCAAAATCGGTGAGGCAATCAGCCACGGCAAGCTCAAGGGTCTTGCTACAATGCGTAGCCACGGCGGACGTGTACGTGCACTTGTAACAGGCGAGACACATGTTGACATCGCTTTCATCGGTGCTCCTACAGCAGATAACTACGGTAACCTTCGTGGTATCGGCGGTAAGACAAACTGCGGCGTTCTCAGCTATTCTTATGTTGACGGTAATCAGGCAGACTATGTCGTTGCTGTTACCGACTGCCTCGTTCCTTTCCCGAACTATCCTGCACATATCTCCATGACAAAGGTCGACTATGTCTGCGTTGTTGACGCTATCGGTATTCCCGAGAAGATTGCAACAGGCGCCGCAAAGCCGACAACAGACCAGAGAAAGCTTCTCATGGCTGAGTACTGCACACAGGTAGTTGTAAACACACCGTACTTCAAGGACGGTTTCTCATATCAGACAGGTGTCGGCGGAGCTTCCATCGCTTCCACAATCTCCCTCACAAAGATTATGCAGGAGAGAGGCATCAAGATGGGCTTCGGCGTCGGCGGACTCACAAAGCCGATGTGCGACCTTCTAGACAACGGTCTTGTTAACATTCTTTTCGATACTCAGGACTTTGACCTTGACGCTGTTAAGAACGTTAAGAATCCTAACCACCACAGAATTTCTGCAGGCGCATACGCAAACCCGATGAATAAGGGCGCTTTCGTCAACAAGCTTGACTATGTTATCCTTGCTTCACTTGAGGTTGATACACACTTCAACTGCAACGTTGTTGTTGGTTCTGACGGTGTTATCACAGGTGCTCAGGGCGGACATCCCGACACAGCACAGGGCGCAAAGTGCACAATTGTTATCGCTCCGCTTCTTCAGGGTCGTATTCCTGCAATCTGCACAGACGTTACAACAGTCACAACTCCCGGCGAGAGCGTTGATATCGTTGTTACTGATTACGGCGTAGCCGTTAACCCTGCCCGTCCCGACCTTCTCGAGGCACTCAAGGCAGCTGACTGCGTACCGCTCAAGACAATCGAGGAGCTTCGTGACATCGCATATTCTATCGTTGGCGAGCCTGAGAAGGTTCAGTTCGGTGACCGTGTAGTCGGTATCATCGAGGCTCGTGACGGTACAGTCATGGACGTCGTCCGTGAGGTTAAGCCTTTCGAGTTCAGCGAGGAAATTTAATATTTAGTTTAATATTTAGATAGTTACCTCATTTTCTAGATACAACACACAGCAAAGAAGCACCGACTTTTTAGCCGGTGCTTCTTTGTGCTTAATTTCTATCAGAGCACTTGTAATCAAAATTATTTTTACGGCACAAAACGGTAGCCGACACCTCGAATGGTGATTATGTGCTTTGGCTGTTTTACGTTGTCCTCGATTTTACTGCGAAGACGGTTGATGTAAACCATAATCGCATTGTCGTCAACGGCAATTAAATTTCCCCATATCTGTTCATAAATCATATCCTTGGAGAAGACCTGTTGTGGGTGACGCACGAATAGCAAAAGCAGTGAGCGTTCCTTTTCGGAGAGGTTGAGCTCCTCGTTGTTTTTATAAAAACGCATGGTCGTCGTGTCGCAAAGAAACGGGCCGCAAACAATCTGATGGTTGGACTCCTGAGAGAAGCTTTTGCTTCGTCTGATGAGAGCCTTGACCTTTGCCGTTACGATTTGCGGGCGGAACGGCTTTGTGATATAATCGTCTGCGCCGAGCGACAAGCCGTAAGTGAAATTATAGTCCTCGTTAAGTCCGCTGATTATGATAATAGGAGTGGTCACGCCATTGCGGCGAACGGTTTCGATGACATCAAAGCCCTCCATGTCGCCGAGCATTATATCTATCAAAATCATATCGAGAGTGTCGCTCTGTCTCGCAATGAGATCGAGCGCCGCCGTACCGCTGTTTACTACTGTGGTTTCCATATCATTACTGATCATAACTTTGGATAAAAGTTTGCAAATTGCCGGGTCATCGTCTACAATAAGAATATGATATGCCATGCCAAATTAACCTCTTTTAAAAAGTTTTCTGTATTCATTTATTATAACATTTTTGAGGAGTTTTATCAATATGAAAAAGTTGCTTGAAAAAAAGCTTCGACACAATTTAACTTCACTTTATAAGCCCCTTATTGTCGGAAGCGTGATGCTTTGTCTTCTTATCGTCACGGGTGTGTTCACTTGGAAAGGATACCGAGATACTATCATCGAGAGCCAGACGACTCAGCTCGAGCTTATGGTGGACAGCTTCTCGGATGTTATGGCTTATACGCTCAAGGAATATATCTCAAGACTTGACGCCGCCGTTAAAAAGGTGGAGAAAAAGCCCGATGAAATACCGAATGTCAGCGCCAGCGATACGGTGGTCGACATTTGGCTTGAGGATAATGACGGAAACTTTCTCGAGAGCCGACACGGAGTTTATGCCGAGAAGGATGTTTTGATTACCGACTCTAACGGTGTGCAGTTCTGGCAGTATCATAACGGAGACCGTCACTATATTGTCATGAAAGAAAACGGCGGTGAGAAAACTGTCTGCCTTGTGATTGACACGGAAGCATTTTACGAACAGCTTGTTTCAGATGTTCATATCGGCGATAACGGTTATCTCGTCATAAAGAACAGCGACAATATGATTATCATGCACCCCGTGCGTGAGCAGTGGGGAAAGGACACTATAGAGGGCAGAAGATCCATTTACGAGGGAAAAAATCTTGACCTCACTTCGCTAGAAGGTTTGCTTTATGCTCAGAAAACCGAGGAATCGGGCGTTATGGTGTACTATTCCTACTGGTGGTCGAATCCCGATTTGCCGAGAGTTAAAAAGGTAAGTGCGTTCCAGCGTATAGACGTTGAAGATGATTTCTGGACGGTGAGCGGTGTTGTCGATTACGACGATTTATACAAGGCGGTAAAGACAAGCTTCAGCAGGCTTGTGCTCTTCTTTGCGTTTTTGATAGCCGTGCTCATTGCCGTAACGATTTATATTTACTCGCTGTTGATTAAAAACCGCCGCAGTGCCGATAAAATCACATCACTTAAGGAGATAAATTCCGCTCTTGAGGAACTGCATCGAAGTGAAGAAACTCTTGCCCACGGACAGCGGCTTCAGCTTATGGGAACGCTCACGGGAGGAATTGCACACGAATTTAACAATTTCCTCACGCCTATAACGGGTTATGCCGATTTGATTATGGCGGACAGCGACCCCGAAAGCGATATTTACGACAACGCATACGAGATAAGCGAGGCGGCAGAAAAGGCAAAGGATGTAGTAAAGCAGATTTCTTCGATGAGCCGCAAGAATATAGAAACGGTTTACGAGGCTGTCAATATAGAAAAGCTTCTTGATTACACGATTAAACTCGTCCACACAAATTGTCCGAAAAATGTGGAGCTAAAGTCCGACATCAAGAGCGAAAAAGTATTTGTTCTCGGAAATGCCACCCAGCTTCAGCAGGTTATTCTTAATATTTGCATAAACGGTATTCACGCAATGAAGGAGAACGGCGGAACGCTTACGCTTAGCGATGAGCTTGTGACGCGTGAAAATCTCGTTCAAAAATTTCCTGACGAGAACATCGCTTCCGAGTGGGAAAATTATGTTCAGATACGCATCAGCGATACGGGTACCGGAATGAATAAGGATACCCTTGAAAGAATTTTCGATCCGTTCTTCACGACAAAGAAGACGGGCGAGGGAACGGGACTCGGACTTTCCATTGCGGAGCAGATTATCCATACTCACAAGGGAAGAATTTGCGCAGAGAGCACAGTGGGAAAGGGCTCTGATTTCTTTATCTATCTGCCGATACAGGAGCAGGAAGAGCGCAAGGAGCAGCTTAAGTGGGCTGAGCATCAGGAGCTTAATATTCTTGTCGCCGACGACAACAGAAAAGTTCTCAGTATGCTCGAAAAGGATCTCACTCATCTTAACATGTCTGTTAAGACAGCATCCAAACTTGAGGATATACACGCACTTTTACAGGAAATTCCGTTTGATGTTCTTTTGATTGACGAAACTCTTTTAAACGGCAGCGGAGTCAATTTCTGTATGTCTATTCAGAACAGATATAAGAATATGACGAGAATTATTATGACAAGCTCCCCAACCAAGGAAATAGTTGAGGCGAAAAGGCACAATATAGTGGACGGCTACATCGTAAAGCCAGTTGCGGCTTCCACGCTCATGGAGGTAATCCGTACGAGCAAAAGACAGTGATTTGAGGCTGAAACACCTAAATAAATATTTAACATCGACAAAAAATCATCTCTTTGGAGGTGATTTTTTGTTTCTTAATAAATATTAAGGCAAGTCTTAACAAACCGTAACATAAATCTATTTGGTGTTTAAGGCTAAGTTCATATAATAGCAACATCAACAGCGGAGCAAGCCGATCACGCTCCGTAAAAAGTTCGGTAAAAATGAAAGGATTTGACACAAATGAGCGAAACCATTCTGGCGTTACTTGGCTTTGCCACAGTTATCGCAGTCATTGTGCTCTTACTGCGCAATGTCACGGTCCCCTCACTGGCATTTGTCAGTGTTTCTACAATCACTGCTACCATCTTGGTAGTAACAAAGACCTTCTCACTCGATGAGATGGCAGGCTTTATTAAAGACGGCGTTTCAGGCGTCCACGGAACCGCAATTCTCTTTATTTTCTCGGTGCTGTTCTTCGGTATCATGACTGATGCCGGTATGTTCGACACCATTATCAATGCCCTGATGAAAAAGGTCGGCAACAACATCATCGGCGTTACTCTTATGACATGCCTTATCGCAGTTATCGGTCACCTTGACGGCGGCGGAGCTTCCACATTCCTTATCACAATCCCGGCTATGCTCCCTGTTTACAAGAGACTTCACATGAGACGTGAGACGCTTCTCTTGATATGCGTCACATCCATGGGTGTTATGAACCTCTTGCCTTGGGGCGGTCCTACAATGCGTGCAGCAAGTGTTCTCGGATGCGAGCCGAACGAGCTTTGGGGTCAGATCATCCCGATGCAGATTGTCGGTCTTATCCTCGCTGTCGGCACAGCAATCTTCTGGGGCTTCCAGGAGAAGAAGCGTATCGCTAAGCTTGGCGATGCAGCTATCGAGGATGCAGACAAGTATGACGATTCCGAAGCAGGCGAGAAGGACGAGTCACTTCTTCGTCCGAAGAACTTCGTCATCAATGTTATCATCACAATCGCAGTTATCGCAGTTCTCGTTTGGGATAAGTTCCCGAGCTACTATGTATTCATGGTAGGCTGTGCAGTTGCAATCTTCGTTAACTATCATGGCAAGAAGCTTCAGAACAGCATCATCAAGTCTCATGCTGCTGCAGGTCTCACAATGGCTTCCACAATCATGTGTGCCGGTGTATTCCTCGGTGTTCTCCAGAAGAGCGGCATCATGGAGGAGATGGCAGTCGTAATGGCAAGCTTCATCCCAACATCACTCGGTCGTTTCTTACCGGTCATCATCGGCGTGCTCAGCGTACCGCTCGCACTCCTCTTCGATACAGACTCCTATTTCTACGGACTTCTTCCTGTTCTCATCAGCGTTGGTGCTCAGTTCGGTGTTAATCCGGCTCACATTGCAATCGCAATGGTTGTTTGCCGTAACTGCGCTACATTTATCAGCCCTGTTGCTCCTGCTACATACCTCGGTATCGGTCTTGCAGGCGTTGAGATCAAGGATCACATCAAGTTCTGCTTCACATGGCAGTGGGGTGTATCAATCATCTGCTTGGTAGCAGGTTTGGTACTCGGAGTTATCACTTTCTAAGATATCCACTATCCTAACTTCTTATCAGTTGCCCGACTGTCCCTTGCGTGGGGCAGTCGGGCAGTGTTTTTACAGAAAATTTTTCAAAGAGTTTCCGGATTTCAAAGTTTAAATTTTATTAATATAATCTTAAGAAATTGCTCCTTGTTACAAGATATTTTCTGTGATAATATCGTTCCGATTTATTAGATAAGTTCAGAAGATAAGAAGTCGGAAAGGCTTTTTTAAGGGAGGTTCTCTTATGCAGCAAGATGAAATTATGACAGCGGCAAACGCCATCTACCGTTTGGCTTCGGGCAATTCAAAGTACCTGAACGCTAAGAAAAACAGCGGAAATATATCCAAGCGTATCAGACTCACAACGGCAACCGAGGGACAAAGTCCCTATGCGATTATCGTTACCTGTTCCGATTCACGCGTTATTCCCGAGCATATCTTTTCGGCGGGCATCGGCGAGCTGTTTGTTATCCGTCTGGCGGGCAACGTCATAGACGACCACCAGCTTGGCAGTATCGAGTATGCGGCTGAGCATCTCGGATGCAAGCTTGTTGTTGTATTGGGACACACCCGATGCGGTGCGGTCGACGCGGCTATCAATCACGAGCCGGGCGGCTACATTAAATTCATTACGGATGAGATACGAAAGGCAATAGGCGACGAAACAGACCCCTACAAAGCAAGCTGTATGAATGTTCTTCACAGCGTGCGTGTGATAGAGAGCAGTCTTTCAATTAGCGAGATTGAGGCTGAGACGGGAATGAGAGTTGTCGGCGCCATGTATCACATTGAGGACGGAAGCGTAGAGTTTTTGTAATCGGATTAATTTTACCTCCAAAAAGAATTTTGTCAGATTACGACACTCGCTTTTATTTAATATACTTTTTTTGTTGACTTTTTGTGAATCGTTTTTCACACTCCAAAACACACACTTCCTTTTTATTTCCATAGGTTCACAAAAAGCAGAGAAGACCGTTTGACACAGACAAGCGGTCTTTTTCTTTTTTGCTCTTTACTTTTTTACTGTAAGTTGTAAAATGTAAATTAGATTTATTTTCGGAGGAATGCAATGGAACTTTACAAGGGAAGACCTGAGGATGAAAGCGGCAGACTTCAAAAGGAAATCAGGTGCTATGATTTTCTCGACAGTCTCGGCGTCGAATACGAGAGGGCAGACCATGAGGCGGCAATGACCATGGAGGTTTGCGAGGAGATTGACAAAACTCTTAATGCGGTCATTTGCAAAAATCTCTTTCTCTGTAACAGACAGCAGACGGCTTTTTATCTTCTTATGATACCTGCCGACAAAAAGTTTAAGACGAAAGATATTTCCGCTCAGATTAATTCTTCGAGACTTTCTTTTGCGGGCGAGGAATTTATGGAGAAATATCTTGATATTACTCCCGGTTCGGTGAGTGTGCTCGGGCTTATGAACGATAAGGACAACGCTGTCAGACTTCTGATAGACGAGGACGTTTTGAAAGCGGAATATTTTGGATGTCATCCTTGCATAAATACATCGAGCCTTAGAATTAAGGTGAGTGACTTTAAGGAAAAGATTATTCCTGCTCTTAATCACGAGCCGACTCTTGTAAAGCTTTGATATAACGAAAGTAATTTGAAAGTGATTTGAAAAAATTCTCCGTGAGGGGAACGAAGTTTAATTGGGGGTTATTTAAAATGCAAAGATATACTGTGCGAATTCTGTCGCTCTTTTTGGTAGTGGTGACGGTTGTTTCCTGTTTGCCGCTCAGTGCTTCCGCAACCAGAAACTGGGATACGGTTCAAAGCGAGATAGGCAAGAACGCTTACGGAAGTCAATATCTTGAAGACTTTGGCATGAGCAGAGAAAGCCTTGTGAACTGGCTTTCCTCTCACGAGCACGATAACTATTACCTTGGTACAAGATATGTTTCGGGAGATTTTCAGTCACCGAACGGCGACACAAGCTACAACGGCATGACGGGTCTTAACTGTGCGGGATTTGTCGCTCATGCATGCAGAATGGCAGGACTCAACGAGAGCGCCATGATGGAATTTATGCGCAAGGGTGATATTTACTATTGGGGCTCGGGAAGATACTATGACGCTATGGCGGGAGCAAGCAACTGGTATCTCATGCTTCAGTACAGCAACATCAGAGCCTATGTCTATTCTAATCTCAATTCCATGCTTTACAGCGGTCACCTCGAAAAGGGTGATATTGTCTTGGGATTTACCGATAAACCAGGTTCGCTTCCTTACGGTCAGGACAACCACCTCATGATTTATTGGGGAGACAGCGTGGGGGACAACAGAGCGTGGCAGTCAACTTACGCAAACGTAATTGCTCCGATTAATGACCTTTCCTACAGAGATTACATCATAATCAAGACTTCACCCGAAAAGAGCCTCACCATAAGCAAATCAAACCTTAGCCTCTCTATCGGTTCGAGCTCTTCAATCAGTGCAAAGGTCACGCCTTCGTCACTCGGAGTAAAGTGGTCGTCTTCAAATACGAATGTTGTTAAGGTCAGCTCAAGCGGTCAGCTCACAACAGTTGGCATTGGCAAGGCTACGGTCACGGCAACATCAAGCGACGGCTCAATGTCGGCTAAATGTGAGGTAATTGTCGGAAATCCGCAGGTAAAGTCCTTTAATGCGATGAGCAGAGGCTGCAACATCATAAAGGTGTACTGGTCGACAAATTCGGCTTGCACGGGATATAAAATCTATCGTTCCACCTCCAAGAACGGCACTTACACGCTAAGAAAGAAAATCACCAAGAACACGACAAGCTGTTACTATGATACATATCTTTCGTTTAACAAGACCTACTACTATAAGGTAGTGCCCTACACGATTTACAAGAATAAAACCTACAGCGGAAATTCGTCCACGGTAAGAAGTGCGAGAACCACTATGTGGAAGCCGTCCGCTCATGTTACGGTTTCGGGCGGAATACTCAAATTAACATGGAATAAGGTTGAAAGAGCTACTTACTATGAGGTTTGGTGCTCGGGATATTCTTCGGTGAGCGGATTCAAGCTTGTCAAGACAACAAAGTCGCCTGTTTTCAAGAGAGGTAATCTCAAGAAGAGCGGTGTTTACTACTATAAAATCAGAGCGTACACCGTGCAGAACGGCAAGAAGATTTACGGAAGCTTCAGCAATGTCTATACGATTGATATGAGTAATCCCTCGATAGATAATTATTACGCTTAATTACGCTTAAAACTTTGATAAAAAACGGCTTTTTCCGCAAGAAAGAGCCGTTTTTTAAATCTTCTTACAAAATATTGATTTTTTTGAAAAAAAGCTTGACATGCTTCAAGGTTTATGGTATTATTGTAGAGCTTGATACGGAGAGATGTCCGAGTGGTTTAAGGAGCTAGTCTTGAAAACTAGTGATGCGGCGACGTACCAAGGGTTCGAATCCCTTTCTCTCCGCCATCTCTTTTCAAAAAGAGAAAAGTTATTTTTAATAACTTCACCAGCTTGCAGAAGTACCCAAGTGGTGAAGGGGCTCCCCTGCTAAGGGAGTAGGTCGGGAAACCGGCGCGAGGGTTCAAATCCCTCCTTCTGCGCCAGCCACAGCTTATGCTGTGGCTTTTTTATTTGCCCGATTATTTATTTTATATTAATTTTACGTTACAGTTTATTTACAAAAGTTGACTAACAGCACAAAAATACTTTATAATATACTTGACTGTATTACCGATATTGTATACAATATTGATAATGGACAAAACAGAAAGGAGAATTTAAGTATGGATAATGTTACTGTTGTTCCTTTGAAGGATCAGGCGGCAGACGCGCTTCGCCGTGAGATTTACAGAGGTACACTTACTGACGGAATGGAATTGAGACAAGAGGATATTGCGGCTCAGCTGGGTATCAGCCGAATTCCCGTCAGAGAAGCTATGCAGCAATTACAGAATGAGGGACTTTTAATTCGACTTCCGAACAGACATATTAAGGTTGTCGGAGCAAGGGCAAGCAGAATAAGACAGAGCTTTGCCGTGTTGGCTGCAATGGAGTGTGAGATTTACACACTTGCCGAGCCCACACTTCGTGAGAAGGGTCTGCCGGAGCTTACCACCGACTGGGATTTTCACCTTGCTATCGCAGAGTCACTCGATAACCCCGCAGTAAGCCAGCGTTTTGAAATTCAGCGCAGAATGCTGCTCAAGGCACTCGCTACACTCGTTGATTTTACGGACGAGGACTTGAAGCCGAACAATCAGGCTATTGTCGATGCCTTTAACGAGGGAAGAGATGTAGTTCCTTATATACGAAAGTATTACAACGATTTAGCCGACAAGGCGGCAAAGGAGCTTGATAGATGAGCTTATCCCCGTTAAATCCCATTCAGATGCTTCCCGCCCGTGACCGAGTTGCGTCTGCTCTTCGAGAGGCGATACTAAGCCATCAGTTCGAGGAGGGACAGGAGCTCACGCTAAAGGATACTGCCAAGCAACTTGGCGTTTCCGCCACGCCGATTCGTGAGGCTTTTCAGATGCTCGAGAGAGAGGGTCTTATAGAGCTTCGACCGAACCGTGGGGCAATTGTACTCGGTATGAGCGAAAAGCGCCTTCGTGACCACTACGAGACCAGAGCCGCGCTCGAAAAGGCGGCGGTTATTCTCGTTTGCAGAAGAAATGCCGACATCTCGGCGGTTAAAGAGGCTTATTTGGAAGCAGAAAAGGCACTTGCAAATGACGACAGCACAAGTTACAGCCGACAGAATCAGGAGTTCCATATGGCAATCTGGACGGCGGCTGACAACGATGCGATGAAAGAGCTTTTGCAGAGCATGTGGAATGGTCTTTCAATGGGCCATAAGGTTACTCAGGAGAATTATGCTCACATAAGCATGGAGGAGCACCATAAAATTCTTTGTGCACTTGAGGCAAGAAACGAAAAGCTTGCGGGCGACCTTATGGAGGCACACATTATGCGCAGTCTTGTCAATGTGCTTTCGCATTTAAAGAAACATTAATGTATGTCAGAATGTTTCGTTTTTGATAACAAGGGAGAAGGGAAGACTTCTCCTTTTTTATTTTGTCCGAGAGATTATTTGTCAGTTTAAGATAAGTAAAATTCTTGGAAAACATGAACGAAAAAGCTTGAATCGAGAGTTAGTTATGACTAAAATTTCTCTGCGAGAATATAACTTAGCAATCTTGTACAAAGTTCGGATATGTTAATTTGTTATTGTGCCAAACTTGAAAAAGGGTATTGACTTTTTGTTACTACGGGTGTATATTACAATCAACAAATGGATACAATATCAACTATCAAATATCACTATCCATTACCGATAAATTTTTCTTAAGTCATTTAGGTGAATTTGTTCACCTTGTGAAATCGAACAGGTACCGGTTCGATTATATAAGTATCCTGTGGATTGGATACATTATCGAATATCAAAAATTTGGAGGCAAAATTTCAATGAGTGCATCAGTCATCACCTTATTGTTTCTGGCATTTGCGGTCATTATGTTCGTGCTGGAAAAAATCCCGCTTGGTCTGACAGCTACCATTGTTTCCGTAGGTCTGTGTGTTACCGGAGTATTGGATGCTAAAACAGCATTTGCCGGTTATGTCGATTCTAACGTAATTCTTTGTGTAGCAATGTTTGTCGTAGGACAGGCTTTGTTTGAGACAGGCATGGCAAACAAAATCGGAGGCTTGGTTACAAAGTTCGCTAAAACAGAGCGCAGCCTTATCATAGCAATTATGGTAATCGCAGGCGTAATGTCCGGTTTCCTTTCAAATACCGGAACGGCAGCAGTTCTCATTCCGGTTGTTATCGGAATCGCAGCAGACAGCGGTTACAGCCGCAGCCACCTCTTAATGCCGCTTGTATTTGCTTGCGCACTTGGCGGAAACCTTTCAATCATCGGTGCTCCCGGAAATCTCTTCGGCGTCAGCGCTTTACAGGAGCTCGGAATTGAGACAAGCTTCTTCGAGTACATCATCGTAGGCGGCCCGATGCTCATCGCAGGAATCATCTTCTTCGCATTATTCGGCTACAAGCTTCTCCCAAAGGAGACAAAGGTAACAGATCCTGACGACGATAACTACGCACCGAAGGACTTCTCAAATGTTCCTAAGTGGAAGCAGATAGCGTCACTCGCAATTCTTATCCTCGCAATTCTCGCAATGATCTTCGAGAGCCAGATCGGCATCAAGCTTCAGGTTTCGGCTTCAATCGGAGCAATCGTTCTTATTCTTACAGGCGTTATCGATGAAAAGACAGCACTTAAGTCCATCGACCTCAAGACTGTTTTCCTCTTCGGCGGTTCACTCGCACTTGCATCCGCACTTGATTCAAGCGGAGCAGGCACAATGATCGCAGACGGACTCATCAATGTTCTCGGCAAGGATGTAAGCCCAATGATCCTTCTCCTCGTTATCTTCGTAGTAACCTGTGCAATGACAAACTTCATGTCCAACACGGCTACAACGGCACTTATGGTTCCGATTGCTGTTTCACTTGCAAACGGACTCGGAGCAGACCCGAGAGCAGTTGTTATCGCAACGGTTATCGCAGGCTCATGTGCATACGCTACCCCAATCGGTATGCCGGCTAACACAATGGTCGTCGGCATCGGCGGATACAAGTTCACAGACTATGTCAAGGCAGGTTTACCGCTTATTTTGGTATCCTTCATAATCTGTATGGTTATCCTTCCAATCGCTTATCCTTTCTTCCCCGCATAATATTAACCTAAAATAAACTGAAATTACCTTAAGGAGGAATCTACAAATGACTAAAGAGCAGAATGTAGAACTTATGACCGAAAAAATGGCGAAGTTTGTTGCCTATGTCGGCAAAAAGCTTCCCGATGACGTAGAGGCAAAGCTCCAGGAGCTTGCAGAGCAGGAGGACAGCCCTCTTGCAACAGCTATCTATCAGACAATGAAGCGCAACCAGAAGCTTGCGGTTGACCTCAACCGTCCTTGCTGTCAGGATACAGGTGTTCTCCAGTTCTGGGTTAAGTGCGGAACAAACTTCCCGCTTATCGGCGAGCTAGAAGCACTTCTCAAGGAGGCAGTTGTCAGAGCAACATTTGCGGCTCCTCTTCGTCACAACAGCGTTGAGACATTCGACGAGGTTAACACAAAGAGAAATGTAGGTAAGGGAACTCCTACAGTATTCTGGGACATTGTACCGGATGACGACCACTGTGAGATTTACACTTACATGGCCGGCGGCGGATGCACACTCCCCGGTAAGGCTATGGTTCTTATGCCCGGTATGGGCTATGAGGGCGTTACAAAGTTCGTTCTCGACCAGATGACGAGCTACGGTATCAATGCTTGCCCTCCGCTTCTCGTTGGCGTCGGTGTTGCAACAAGCGTTGAGACAGCAGCTCTTCTCTCAAAGAAGGCTCTTATGAGACCGCTTGGTTCTCATAATCCGAACCCACGTGCGGCAGAGATGGAGAAGCTCCTCGAGGACGGCATCAATTCAATCGGCCTCGGACCTCAGGGTATGAGCGGTAAGAACTCTGTTATGGGAGTTCACATCGAGAACACAGCACGTCACCCGTCCACAATCGGTGTAGCGGTTAACGTCGGTTGCTGGAGCCACAGACGCGGACACGTAATTTTTGACAAGGATCTTAACGCAACTGTAACAACGCATTCGGAGGTAGAACTGTAATGGTAGAGATCAGAGACGGTAAAAAGGTTTTAACAACACCTGTCAGCGCTGAGGATTTAGCTGACATCAAAATCGGTGATATTATTTACTTAGACGGCGACCTTATGACATGCCGTGACGTCGCCCACAGAAGACTCGTTGAGGGCGGCAGAGAGCTTCCTTATGACATTCGCAACAAGGCCATTTTCCACGCCGGCCCAATCGTTCGTCCTATCGAGGGCGAGGAAGACGCTTACGAGATGGTTTCAGTCGGACCAACAACTTCCATGCGTATGGAGAAGTTCGAGTATGAGTTTGTAGAGCATACAGGCGTTCGTGTTATCGTCGGTAAGGGCGGTATGGGTCCCAACACAGAGCGTGCATGCAAGGAGTTCGGTGCAATCCACTGTGTTTTCCCTGCAGGCTGTGCAGTTGTTGCGGCTACAGAGGTTCAGAGAATTGCCGAGCATCACTGGGATGAGCTCGGAATGCCCGAGACACTCTGGTGCTGTAAGGTAAAGGAGTTTGGCCCGCTCATCGTTTCCATAGACGCTAAGGGCGACAACCTCTTTGAGAAGAACAAGGTTGCATTTAACGAGAAGAAGGACGCTGCAATCGAGGAGATTTGCAAGCACGTCAGCTTCATCAAGTAATTACTGACTAAGCCTTTCTTACAATATACCAATATTCTTTCGTTTGGTTTCGGGACTTCGGGTGAGTCCAAAGTCCCGATTCACCAAACATCTGAAAGCACTCAGTTTAATTTCTGAATTCTTTCAAATGCTTGGTTTTTATACAGACAATATTTGATTACAAGGTAGGTAGTTACCTCATATTACCTCATACAACACACTCCCCCAAAAAGACAGAAGAGCATCTCACGGAATTGGGATGTTTTTCTGTTTAGGGAAGAGGCAGAGAAGATTTTCACCGTTTTGCCTTATTTGTTGAAAACTCATTTTCTATATTAAATCAGATTACATCAATTCAGTTTATCTTATTAACAGTGCGGAAAAGACCGATGACGTTTTGTGCGTTATCGGTCTTTTTCTGTTTTTAAATATTAATTTTATTCGTCTAAATTTGCGATAAGCTTAACATCACTTACGGCAAGAGCAAGCTGGAGTTTATTTTCAAGGCCTGTTTTCTGAAGCATATTTGCCACATGAAATTTCACCGTAGACATCTCGATTCCCATTTCTGCCGCAATTCGGGTGTAGGAGAGACCACGCACGAGATAACGCAAAACCTTTAGCTCTGTCTTTGTGAATTCCGTGCTTTTTGCAAGCCCTATTTCAACTGTAGGCGGTGCGTCGGGAAAGATGTGTTCGCCACTCATGGTTTTGTGAACTACCTCCATAAGGCGGTTTTTCTCGGAATCCTTGTACCAAAGACTGTCCGCTCCCGATGCTTTTGCTTCATTCAGTACGGCACCGTCAATAAGCGAGGTAACAACAATTATCTTAACCTCGGGTTTGATAGCTTTGATTTCTCGGACGGCAATAAGCCCGTTTTCTCTGTGCTCCGTGAGAACATCCATGAGAACAAGGTCACACGGGAAACGGCGGCAAACCTCGGTGGCTTCCTTTGCTCCAGCAACGGAGGCTACTATTTGGTGACCGTCCTCCGCTTTAAAATAGCTTTCAAGAAGACTTCTTATCATGGTTTGGTCTTCGACGATTATCACTCTCATTTTGATTCCTCCTTACCTGAAAGTCTTAGCCTCAGCTTAAATTCCGGCAGACTTGTTATTTTCATATATCCGCCGTTTTCTTCAATGCGCTGTCTTAGCATTGAAAGACCGCCGCCCTCTCTGATTTCTGTTTTCGGTGCTGTGCCGTTGTTTGTTATGCTAACTTCGGTAAGTCCTCTGTTTTGGATGAAGCTGACAAAAAGCATCGTGCCGCCTGCGTGGCGTGCACAGTTGGCAGAGCACTCACGGATTGCAGAAGCGACAAGCGAACATGCTTTACCTGAATGCGGTCTGCTTCCCTCGAATATGACAGAAACGCCCATTTCCGCCGCCCGTGAAACCGACTTTTCTATAGGATCGCTGTTTTCGATTATCTGATTTGAGCGGTAAAGCACATTGATAGAGTCTTCCCACAGGGATGCGGTTTCTCGCATTTCTGTCAGATTTGCGTTTCTCAAAAGTGCCCGTCTTGCCGCAAGTATGCTGTGACCGATATCGTCATGCACACGAAGTTTCATGGCAAGAGTTTCCTCTTCTCTGATGATTTCGGGCATTTGCTCGAGAAGCTTTCTCATTCGCTCGTTAGCCTCGGTGAGTTTTTTGTTCTCGTCCTCAAGTCGGCTTTGTCGGTTGATTATCTCGGTCACATCCGTTGCCGTGACCTGAGTATATTTGTTTTTGGACTTGGTGAAAATTCTTTCCTTTGTAAATCGAAAAACCGTGCCGTCATGAAAGCGAAAAATTTTCAGTAGGGGATTAAGGCAGACGATTTCTTTCGGTGGATTTGAAAGTATATTTTCAAGCTCGAAAACAGTTTGAATACCGTTTTTGCAGAGATTATCCGCCACGGCAAGCATGCGGTGATTTATAAGTCGCACAACCCCGTTATTATCGAAAAAGCAGACCCCGACGGGCAAACTGTCAAAGCTTTCTTTGATTTTGTCCATATGTCTTTTCCTCCTCGTTTTCGGCAGTTAGGATTATATACTGAAGTCCGTCTTCGTCTTGTTCCCATTTGATATTTTGGAAATCTTTTTGAAGTTCGCTTAGATTTTTGGATGAAGAAAAGCAAAAATTCGCTTCGATTTTATCTTCGGTTTCAATGCCGACAAGAAGAGAATCAAGACAGCCTTCGCCCGCTTCGCATATTGCCTCGAAAACATCGTAAATCAAAGCCGCCTGTTCTGTAGAAAGCAGTCCGTCACCGTTTATGACAGTCTTGCACACTATGCCGTAAAGATTTAGGTTTTCGGCTGATTCATTCAGGCAAAGTCTCAGCTCCTGAGCGGAAATTGCACCACGCTGAGAGCCGACAAAAATCAGATTGTTTCTTCTCTTTATATATGTTCCTATAACCACGACCTGACCGAGAAGCTTTTTTGCCGTTTCTTCGTCGTCTGTCTTTTTGATCTCGTTGAGGCGGTCTTTCAGCATCGTTATTTGCTTTGCCGTTTGCGACGCCATCATGTCGTAAAGGCGATTTTCTTCGGTGAGTCTCAGAAATCTTTCCTGTTGTTCGTTTTCAGCGGCAAGAACATCGCCCGTCTCACGAAGCTCCTCACGGGTGAGCTCGAGTTCTCTGTTAAGCTTGTTAAGCTCGGATATGTCCTCTTTCCAGAATACCCAACCGCCTTTCAATTTGTTGCGTTTTAAAAGCGTGTTTTCATCAAGCGTAATGCTGTCGGCGGTTATTTTTACAAGCTCGTTTTGTTGGAGAGAAACGTCCATGGCAGATGAGAAATGCTTTGAAATAAAGTTGTCATCTGTGATTTGCACGGGAATAGTGGTTGCCGCCAGAAGCTCTTCATAGCCCAAATTTGACTGAATCAGTCCGCACTCCATGCAAATTTCAAAAACGCAGTAGATAAGAAAGCAGTGGGTGACAGTCATGTCACCGGCAATAAAAAGAACCCATTTAACTCCGCGTATATATGAGATTGTGTAGGCAAGGGAGAGACAAAGCGGAATAAACGGCAGATAGCGCACGACTTTGTTATGCAAAATTCTGCATTTTTTCAGCATTACCAATATTGAGGAAAGCGCACAAATTATAATCCAGCCGAGTACGATGTAGTATCCTGTTTCGTAGCTGTAGCATTTGTCTGTCTTTATTCCTGTCGGAAAGGAGAAAACAGCCTGATGAAAATCATTTGTCAGAACGAGAGTGAAGAGCAAGACTGTCGGCACATAAAGTAACTTTGTCCACATCGGCAGACGGTAGTTTTCGTTTTTACCGAGGGACATACTTACGAACAATGCGAAAAGCGGAATGAACAGCATGGGAATATAGTAAAGATACCAGAGAATACGCTGTAAATCGTTATAGTAAATCGAATGCTTGACGGTTTTGAGTGTAAGCCACAATGCCATAAGTCCGACTATACCGAGAAGATAGCGGCGAACCTGAATTTGAATGATTCGTGTGTGGATTGAAATTCCCCAGGCGATAAGCAAGCCGATGTGAATACTGCCACGAATTACTTGCGTATTTAAATCCGGCGGAAAACGGTTCATGACGGTTGCGAGCAAAAGAAACGGCAGAACAATCAGTGCCGTTTGTATGTTATTCTTAGTAACCTTGTTCATACCGTATCTCCGTTTCGAATGCTTTGTTAATTTATCTAAATGATAACACGCGAGTTTAAAAATCACAATACGATTTTAGCTTGCAATCAAGGTAAGCTAAGGTGATTAAAAATAAAATTTTCAACAAAATTTCGCTAAAAGGTATAAAACCTATCCAATTGGCGGGGGAAATAATATTAAAAAGGGGATAAAATATAATTACTGAATCTAATACAAATAAACTAAGGGACGAAAGGCGGTGAAGGGCACGGATGAGAAGAATAGTGCTTGATATAAAAGGAAGCCTTTTGAGAGATGCGGTCGGCAGAACGCTCACAGCCTGTGATCCCGATTTCATCGTTTACAGATCTATGAGACCTGAGGAAACGATTTCCCTTTGCCGAAGCTGTCACGCAAATGTACTTGTCATGGAGGTGGCACGTTCGGGAGTATGGAGCCTTAACGATCGGATTCGAATCGGACGTGATGTGAAGTCGTTCTGTCGGGACTGCAAAACGCTTCTTTTGGTTGACGAAAAAGCAGACGAAATGCTTGCCGCCGATGTGCGTCAGGCGGTCAAAGACAAAATGGTGGACAACTTTATCTATGCGTCGGTTTCACCGACATATCTTGCGGGTGTGATAGATACGCTTTGATTTGAAGTTAAATCCGTCACATTGTTTTGAAAGCAGAAAGAGAGGTATATTATGGGACTTATTAAAGCTGCAATGGGTGCTGTCGGCGGCGTTATGGCTGACCAGTGGAAGGAATATTTTTACTGCGAATCAATTCCTGCGAATGTTCTCGCCGTCAAGGGCGTGCATCGCACCTCGGGACGAAGCAGTAACACAAAGGGCTCTGACAACATCATCTCGAACGGTTCCGTCATAGCGGTTGCCGACGGTCAGTGTATGATAATCGTAGACCAGGGCAAGGTGACAGAGCTTTGCGCAGAGCCGGGCGAATTTGTTTACGACTCCTCGACTGAGCCGACAATTTTCTCGGGTGATCTCGGAACGAGTATTTCTGAGACATTCAAGACCATGGGCAAGCGATTCACCTTTGGCGGTGAGCCTGCAAAAGACCAGAGAGTCTATTACTTCAATACTAAGGAGCTTATCGGCAACAAGTACGGCACGGCAAGTCCCGTTCCTTTCCGTGTGGTCGATGAGCGTGCGGGAATAGATATAGATATTGCGATTCGCTGTTTCGGAGAATACAGCTACCGCATAAGCAATCCGATTTTGTTCTACACCAATGTTTGCGGAAATGTAAGCGAAAGCTACACCCGTGATAATTTGGACGGACAGCTGAAAACGGAGCTTTTGACAGCTTTACAGCCTGCGTTTGCGAAAATCTCAGACATGGGAATCCGATATTCGGCACTGCCTGGTCACACGATGGAGCTTTCCGAGGCACTAAACGAGGTTCTCTCTGCAAAGTGGAGAAACCTAAGAGGACTTGAGATTGTATCCTTCGGCGTTTCTTCCGTCAAGGCAAGCGACGAGGACGAAACCATGCTCAAAGAAATGCAGAGAAATGCGGCTTTCCGAGATCCAACCATGGCGGCGGCTCATCTTGTCGGCGCACAGGCGGCGGCTATGCAGTCGGCGGCTAAAAATCAAGGCTCGGGTGCTGCGGTAGCATTTATGGGCATGAATATGGCTGGACAGATGGGCGGTATGAACACTCAGAATCTTTATCAGATGGGCGAAAATCAGACGGCTTCACCTACTTCGAATGCGGCGGCTGACGGCTGGAACTGCTCTTGCGGTCAAAAGGGAATAACCGGAAAGTTCTGTCCCAACTGCGGAAGCAAAAAGCCCGAGCCTAAGGCACAAGACAGCTGGGTTTGCTCATGCGGAGCGACGGCAGTCGGAAAATTCTGTCCCGAGTGCGGAGCAAAGAGACCAGAAATACAGTCTGACGGATGGGTTTGTTCTTGCGGAGCCGTGAACAAAGGAAAGTTCTGCGCTGAATGCGGAGCGAAAAAGCCGATTGGAATTCCGCTTTACAAGTGCGATAAGTGCGGCTGGGAGCCAAGCGACCCACAGCATCCGCCGAAGTTCTGTCCCGAATGCGGAGATCCGTTTGACGATGGCGACATTAAGTAAAATTGTTTTTCAAAATCCAATCAAAAATCAAATTTCAAAGGAGTATACTATGGGACTTTTTGATAAAAAATATTGCAGTATTTGCGGTGATAAGATAGGCTTGCTCGGCAACAGAAAGCTTGAGGACGGAAATCTTTGCAAGAATTGTGCGAATAAGCTTTCGCCGTGGTTCTCAGACCGCCGAAACAGCACCGTTGACGAGATTAAGGCACAGCTTGCTTACCGTGAGGAGAACCGTGAAAAGGTGGCTGAGTTCCACACAACAAGAACTCTCGGAACGGTCACAAAGGTTTTACTCGATGAGGATGCGGGCAAATTTATGGTAACAAGAGCGAGAGACCTTTCTTCCGCTAACCCCGACGTGCTCGATTTTGCCGATGTAACGGGATGCAATCTCGACATTGACGAGTCTCGCTCGGAAATTGAACGTGAGGACAAGGACGGCAAAAAGGTTAGTTACAATCCGCCGCGATATGAATACTATTATAATTTCTATATCACAATCTATGTAAATAACCCTTATTTCAACGAAATCCGATTCAAAGTAAATGACGATGATGTGCATATCACACCTCAGCCGCCACGCCCGGGAGTATCAACAAGCGTAAATCCCGAGCAGAACGTTGAATATAAGAACAACAAAAAGCTCGGCGAGGAAATCAAACAGGCTCTGACCAAGGTTCGCAAGGACACACGTGAGAAAATCGAACAGGCAGCTGCACCGAAAGCGGCGGTCACATGTCCGTATTGCGGTGCTACAACCACACCTGACGCAAGCGGTTGCTGTGAGTATTGCGGCGGTGCAATCAACGGCTGATTAAGTTACTTGTACGCTGAGGTCGGCGGCAAAATAAAAGGGAGGACGGCTATTTATGGAAAAGATATATTCGTTTTACGGCACTAAAAACAAAAACTCTCTTGAGGGAACTTGGACAGCCGACCTCGGTGTTGACGGTATTGTGACAAGGGCATTTGACGGAAACGGAAAATGCACCATGAACACAGCGTACATGAGTCAAAACGGAAAGTATACGACAGAGGACGATCAGCTGAAAATAAAAATGGAGAATTGGAGCGATTTCCAAATCTTTACATTCTCCGTAGGCGAGAACACTCTTATTATGAACGAAAATACAGGCTACGGAATCAGCGGAACTTTTTACAGGCAATAGCGTGTATCGGCACATAGATTTTGAGGCAGTGAAAAAAGACAATCAGGGGATTTATGATGACAAAAAGACTTCACTGCCTCTGAATCATGTGTACTGGCAATTTAGTTTATGTAAGACTGCGTATGACAAAGAAAAAACGGGAGCAAGAAATTTAACTTGCTTCCGTTTTCGTTATATATATGGATTAAGAATTGCCTGATTCGCTGTTCTCGGATTTTTCTGATGCTTCTGTAGCTTCAGATGTGCTTGCTTCAAAGCTCGGTTCTGTGCCGCCGTTAAAGTTTCCGCCTCCCGGCTGACCGCCCATTTGATTTCCTGTCAATTCTGTTTCCGAGGTTGATTCAGTGCTTGTCTCACTTGCCGTGAGAGTGTAAGTGCTGTCGGAATTTAAGTCTTGCGATGCATAAAATACATAAGACGCATTGCAAAGAGCCGTTCCGGTATAAATTACATTTCCGTCAGAATCGGTGATTGTAAATTCATCGTTTGCATTGACTCCGAGGCTTGATTCGGTCTGAGAGTTATCACCCTGTGGCATTTGCGGCTGATTTTCGTTTATGCCGTTTGCCGCATCACCCTGAGGTGTGTTTGCATCCGAAGGAGGAGTTCCTTCAGGCATTGAAGCGGTGTCTGAGCCGTTTTCTATTGGAGCGGGAGTGCCGTTTGGCTCTGAATTTTCGTTAGAATTGCCGTTCATCTGTGGGGGATTTCCGCCCATTTGACCGCCGCCTTGCTGAGCGCCACCGCCCATACCGCCACCCATTCCTGAAGCATTTCCAAATGTGACAAAAGCGTTTTCACTCTTAATCGAAACGCCCATGCCGTTGCTTCCGCCTGCGGCAAGTACCGTTCCGCCCGTTATCGAAATGGTTTCTTCGGCGTCAAGCGGCTGATTATCGGCTGTGTCAGCTGTCCAAACCTCGATATTTCCGCCTGAAATTGTCATTGAGCCGTTGGAGTCAAATCCGTCACCTGTCGTGGTGTAGGCTTTGATTGTACCGCCTGAAATATTCATTTCAAAAGAATAGTTTGTCAGGTCGCCGTTTGCGGCATTAAGACAGTCGTCCGTAGATGTGATGTCGATATTTCCCGATAAAATATTGAGTGAAGCGGCTTCGATTCCCTCGTAGGCATTTGTAATGGTTATGGTAGGGCCGTCGGTACCGTCAGCGCCGACATTCATGGTCAAATCGCTGTGAAGAGCGTCATCGGCGGCATCAATGGTAAGAGTACCGCTCTCGACATTCAGAAGATTTTCTGCGTTTACTGCATCGTTTACCCCGGCTGTTATATTAAGAATTAAATCTTTAATAGTAAGGGATGATTCTTTTGAGGTTTCCGTGTCAGTACCGCCCGACTTGATACCGTTCTTTCCGTTTGCGTTTATTGTCAAAGTACCGCTTCCGCAAAGAACAACGCTTGAGCCGTCTTTGCATTTGATGACAGCGTTTTCTGCGTCTGTATTCTCGGTATAGGTTGTGTCGTTGTTCTGCTCGGTGTCAGAAAGAGTATTGCTTGTACCCTCTGCCGCCTCGATGGTTACTTCACTTGATTTTCCTATAACTATCGGTGCTGACGTGCTGTTAGTTAGGCTTAAATCGGACAGAACCAGTGTGACTCCTACGGTGCCTTTTTTTACCTTAACAGAGCCGTCCGAACAGCTTCCCATGAGAATATATGTGCCCGACTTAGAAATTGTGACTGCTGTGCCCTCGATTTTTACATTATCGGCATCCGTGCTTATTTCACTGTCGGAAAAGGTAAGAGTGACCGTTTCCGATGAGTTTTCTGTGCTGTTTTCAGATGTATCTGTGTTTGTCACGCTTAAACTTGTTTCTGATTCAGTGCTCTGTGATGATACCGCACTGCTTGAAACATCCGAGCTGCTTTGTGCGGCTGTGTCTGTCGTGCATCCGACAAGCGACGCCGCTATGGCAAGTGCCAAAATTATGGTAATATGTCGTTTCATTTTGTCTCTCCTTTTGTTTTGATGCTTGCATTGTATAAAGTGAACCTAAAGACTGCTTAAAGAAATTATCTTAATTTTCTTTAGGCTGTTTTTAGGTTCGTTTTTTACACTTTGGTCAAAAGGAGGAAAGTTCTATGGCACAAAACTGTTTTAAGAGATACGAAAAGAAATACTGCCTTACAAAAGCACAGCAAGAAGTGATTTTGGAGGGCATGCGACCTTATATGAAGAAGGACGTGTACGGTCAGTACACAATCTGCAATATTTATTACGATACGGACGATTGGCGATTGATTCGCACCTCGCTCGAAAAGCCAAAATATAAAGAAAAGCTTCGTGTCAGAAGCTACGGAACCGCAAGAGACGATTCAAAGGTTTTTGTGGAAATCAAGAAAAAGTTTGACGGAATAGTCTACAAGCGCAGAATCACTGTCGGGGCGAACGAAGTCTTTTCTTATTTGGACGGGAATATAATTCGTGCCGATTACGGTCAAATAGGCAGAGAGATAGAATGGTTTCAGCAGTTTTACCATACTAAACCCAAGGTGTTTATCGGATATGACCGCCTCGCTTTTGCGGGAATGGAAGACCCCGAGCTTAGAATTACATTTGACACAAATCTTCGCTGGAGAACAGAACAGCTTGATCTTAGATGCAGTGACTACGGCTCACCTATATCGGGATACGGTGACGTGCTTATGGAGATTAAAATTCCTGATACCGCACCGCTCTGGCTTAGTCATTTATTGAACGAGGCGAAAGCTTACCCGACATCGTTTTCAAAATACGGCGCATGCTATCGCTACGATATGCCACGTGCAAAAGAATTAAAAAATACTAAGGAGGATATTTCCTGTGCTTAACTCAATTATAGGTTCTCAAATTACTCTCGGCGCTTTTCTTATCTGCACCGCTGTTTCAATGGTGCTTGGTATCGGACTTGCGTTTGTAGGAATGTATCGTGAAAGATCAAGCCAAAGTCTTGCTCTCACTCTTGCGGTTTTGCCCACCGCAGTACAGGTTGTCATCATGCTTGTCAACGGAAACATCGGTGCAGGCGTTGCTGTTGCGGGAGCATTCGGACTTGTAAGATTCCGTTCACAACCGGGAACTGCCCGTGAGATTGCCGTTATTTTCCTTGCAATGGCAGTCGGTCTTGCTACGGGAATGGGTTATGTGGTGCTTGCAGTGCTGACTTTCGTGCTCGCAGGCGGTCTTCTCATGATTTTGACTCTTTTACGATTCGGACAGAAGAACGAGGCAGAGAGAATTTTGCGCATAACTATCCCGGAAAATCTTGATTACGAGGGACTTTTTGACGATATTTTGGACGAATATACAAGCGATTATGAGCTTGTAAGAGTGAAGACAACAAATATGGGAACTATGTTTGACCTTGAGTACCGCATTATGATGCCCGGAAACAGTGTGCCAAAGGCTTTTCTTGACGATTTAAGATGCCGTAACGGAAATCTCACGATTCAGTGCAGCAGAAATGTGATGAAGGAAGTGACGCTGTAAGCTTGAAATTAACGCTTGGTGTCGGTATACTGAAAGGCAAAGGAGAGTGATTTTGTGCGACTTTTGATAGCAGAGGACGAGTTGGATTTAGCCGAGGTTTTGACGGTTTTTTTTGAGAAAAATCATTTTGCCGTGGATACGGTAAATAACGGCTTTGATGCTTACGAATACGGTATAACGGGAAATTACGATGCGATTATCCTTGATGTTATGATGCCGAAAATGAACGGTATCGAGGTACTTCAAAAGCTTCGTGCGGAGAAATGCGAAACACCTATCATGATGCTGACGGCAAAGGGTGAAACCGATGACCGCATTATCGGCTTCAATGCGGGAGCGGACGACTATCTGCCGAAGCCGTTTGCCCCCGATGAGCTTATAAGCCGTGTTAGGGCAATGCTACGCAGAAGTGAAGCATACCACCCAACGCTTCTTTCGTTTTCAGACCTTACCTTAGACCCGGACACGGGACTTTTAACTTGCGGAAAAGAAAGCCTGAGACTCGGCGGCAAGGAGTTTCAGATTATGGAGCTTTTTATGCGCAATCCCAATCAGGTTTTTTCTGCAGAAAGAATAATGATAAAGGTCTGGGGCTGGGATAACGACGCCGAAATCAATGTGGTTTGGGTGAATATATCGAACCTTAGAAAGAAGCTGAAATCCGTCGGCTCTAAGGCGACTTTGACGGCTAACCGAGGTCTTGGCTATTTGCTGGAGGACAATTCATGATTCGGCGTCTTCGGAAGAAATTTATCAAAATTGCCACGCTGTCTGTTGCGGCGGTCATGCTTCTTTTGACCCTCATTTTGAATATTGCGATGGTAATTTCCACGGACAGCGACCAGCGTCAGACGCTCGATTTGATTCACGGCAACGAGGGAACTATTCCTCAGAATCAAACGCATGAAGAGCCGCCTGATATAAAAAACTCAACAGCTTCACCTTCGCCTGACAGTACAAATCAAAGAGGACCGTTCAACAAGGAAACGCCTTTTTCTACCAGGTTCTTTGTGCTGTGCTTTGATGACGAAGGAACTATGACCGAGGCGAATTTGAGCCGCATTGCCGCCGTTACAACGGAAAATGTGGACGAATATCTTGGTGTAGCCGTGAAGCACGGCGAGGGCTACGGTATATACAAAAGCTATCGATATGCTGTATATTCTGCTGAAGACGGCGGTTATGCCGCCATTTTTCTCGATTGCTATCAACAGCTTAGAACTTTGAGAAGCATTCTTTTGTGGTCACTTGCGGCTGATGTGATGTGCATACTTCTCGTGTTCGCACTTGTTGTTTTGTTCTCTGCCCGTGCGATTGACCCTGTGGTACAGAGCACAAAAAGACAAAAGCAGTTCATCACGGACGCAAGTCACGAGCTAAAGACTCCGATTACCGTTATTTCCACAAGCTTGAGGGTTCTCGAGATGGAAGTGGGAAAGCAAAAGTGGATAGACAAAGCCGAGGCTCAGACGGAGAAACTCACCTCGCTTGTAAATTCTCTTGTCACGCTTTCACGAATGGACGAGGACGAAAGTCCGCTCAAAATGAATGAGTTTCAAGTAAGTGAAGCGGTTCTTCAGACGGCGGAATCTTTTCTGGATTTTGCGGCTGAAAGCGGACTCGGATTTAATATATCAGTCGCACCCGATTTAAAATACTCGGGAGACGAATATGCAGTGAGACAGCTGGTTTCTGTTTTAGCGGACAATGCGGTAAAATATTCCACGCCGAATACCGATATTGATTTGTGCCTTGAGAAAACAAGACACGGCGTCAAACTCACGGTTTCCAATGCCTGTGACCGACCTGAGGACGAGAGCCTCAAGAGAATGTTTGACCGATTTTACCGCATGGATTCCTCGAGAAATTCATCTACAGGCGGCTTCGGAATCGGACTTTCGATTGCAAGAAGCATAGTGGAAGGACACAAGGGCTCGATTCACTCGGACTACAAGGACGGTCGGATAATTATTACCGTCGAGTTAAAATAATTAATCGAAAATTAAACGCACTGCAGACGAATTTTTGCTGTGCGTTTATATTTTTTGACAAAAAAGATTGACACCCCAAAAAAGCTGTGATATACTTGCCTCGATTTTGAAAGACGAATCGGGTTTGTAAGAGTTTTTCAAAGCAATTTACCAAAGGACCGCCCAAAGGGGCTAAGGCCATACGGACAGCCGGGTCCACTGCCGATTTGCAACGAAAGTTGCGTTATTGATTGAGTTAAAAGCTCAAATTTTATAAGTTGGTTCCTTTACAACCATGAAATTGCACATTTTGGTGTGCAGACTTGTGAAACGGTCAATAAAGAGTAGTAAAAGTAAGATTGCTATATAGACTCTGACTCGCTCAGCCTTTTTGAATTATTCGGAATAAACCTATTTGTATACCTGTGCCATTTACCATTTGCCGTTTTGCGTGGAAGACAGGTTTGCGGTGGGGTATTCTGCTTATACAATTATGCTGTAATCAAACGCAAGTTTGCACTTTTGTGCGGCTTGCGTTTTTTGTTTTGTTAGGAACCCAGAACGGAGGAAAAATGAACACAGATATGAAGCGTTCACGACTTGACCAGAACCGAGCTCCCATTCACGAGGCTTTGGAAAACTTTCGCAAAATGCGTGTGGTTCCCTTTGACGTGCCGGGTCATAAGCGCGGAAGGGGAAATCCCGAGCTGACGGAGTTTCTCGGTCGGCAGTGTGTCGGCGTGGATGTAAACAGCATGAAACCGCTTGATAACCTGTGTCACCCTGTTTCTGTTATCAGAGAAGCAGAAGAGCTTGCCGCTGATGCATTCGGTGCGGCTCACGCTTTTTTGATGGTCGGCGGCACGACAAGTTCGGTGCAAAGTATGGTGCTGACAGCCTGCAAGCGCGGTGACGAGATTATTTTACCGAGAAATGTTCACCGCAGTGTGCTCAATGCACTTGTGCTGTGTGGTGCGGTTCCTGTTTATGTGAATCCCGAGGTAGATAACCGACTTGGGATAAGTCTTGGAATGAAGCGAGAGCAGGTGGCTAAGGCAATTGCCGAGCACCCGAATGCCGTTGCCGTGCTTGTCAATAATCCGACCTACTATGGAATTTGCAGTGATCTTCGTGAGATTGTGCGTATGGCTCATAACGCAGGAATGCTTTGCCTTGCCGACGAAGCCCACGGAACGCATTTCTATTTCGGCGGCGGACTTCCCGTTTCCGCAATGGCGGCGGGGGCTGATATGGCGTCCGTTTCCATGCACAAGAGCGGCGGAAGCCTGACGCAGTCGAGTCTTCTTTTAACGGGGCAGAATGTTCACGCAGGATATGTACGGCAGATAATCAACCTCACTCAAACAACATCGGGAAGCTATCTTCTCATGTCAAGCCTTGATATTTCACGCAGAAATCTTGCGCTCAGGGGCAGACAGGTTTTCCATCAGGTAGCCGATATGGCAGAATATGCCCGTGAGGAAATCAATGCTGTCGGCGGATATTATGCCTTCGGAAAAGAGCTTTGTAACGGAAATTCCGTTTTTGATTTTGATATAACAAAGCTCAGCATTCACACGCTGGATATCGGTCTTGCTGGTATTGAGGTTTATGATATTCTTCGTGATGAATATGACATTCAAATAGAATTCGGCGACATCGGAAATATCCTTGCTTATCTTTCCATCGGTGACCGACCTCAGGAGGTTGAGCGCCTTGTCAGTGCGCTTGCGGAAATTAAGCGCCGATATCACACAGACGGTGCTGGACTTTTAAGTCAGGAGTATATCGATCCCGAGGTTGCCGCAAGTCCTCAGGAAGCTTTCTATGCGCCGAAAAAAAGCTTGCCGCTTCGTGAGACGGAGGGAATGGTATGCAGTGAGTTTGTTATGTGCTATCCTCCCGGAATTCCGATTTTGGCACCAGGTGAGCGTATTACCGCCGAGATTTTAAATTATATCGAGTATGCAAAATTGAAAGGCTGCAGTATGACAGGCCCGGAAGACCCTGATATTTTGCGGCTCAATGTTTTGGCTTAAAGGAGATTTTTAAATGGAAATGTGGTTTTCTGAATTTCACACTCCCGATGTCAAGCACAGCATAAGGGTTAACCGTCAGCTTTATTCCAAGCAGAGCGACTATCAGCGCATAGATATTTTCGAGACTCCTGAATTTGGACGGGTGCTGACGCTTGACGGAAATGTAATGCTTACGGAGCGTGATGAATTTATCTATGACGAAATGATAACTCATGTGCCGATGTCCGTGCACAAAAACGCAAAGGATATTCTTGTCATCGGTGCGGGCGACGGTGGTGTAGTTAAGGAGCTCACACGCTACGACAGGGTAGAAAAAATTGATTTGGTTGAGATGGATCCGCAGGTTATAGAGGCTTGCCGTGCATATTTGCCCGGTAATGCATGCCGAATGGATGACCGCAGAGTTCATATTTACTACGGAAATGCACTGAAATTCATCAGAAAGTGCGAGAATGAGTACGACATTATCATCGTTGATTCATCCGATCCGTTCGGCCCCTCGGAAGGACTTTTTACAAGAGAATTTTACGGCAGCTGCTTCAATGCGCTTCGAGAGGACGGCATAATGGTCAACCAGCAGGGAAGTCCGTTTTATTCCGAGGATGCGAACGCCATGAAACGAAGTCACCAGAGAATAGCGGGAACTTTTCCGATAAGCAAGGTGTATCAGGCTCATATCCCCACCTTTGCGGCAGGCTACTGGCTGTTTGGCTTTGCGAGCAAGAAATATCACCCAATAAACGATATGGACGCCGACGCTTGGAACGCACTCAATATGCGCACGAAATATTACACAAGCCGATTGCATGTCGGAGCATTTTATTTGCCGGCTTTCCTTGAGGAAATGCTGCGTGAGGTGGAGGAACGCTGATGCTTGAGAGAAACATAGAAAATTTTATAGGCTGTGACAGCAGTTATGCCGATGCAAACATAGTTTTATTCGGCGCACCGTTCGATTCGACAACGAGCTATCGTCCCGGGGCACGCTTCGGCCCGTCTGCCATGCGTCACGAAAGCTATGGACTGGAAACCTACAGCCCGTACCAGGACAAAGACCTTACCGATTATAATATTTTTGACAGCGGAGACATGGAGCTTTGCTTTGGCTCGAGTGAAAGTGCGCTTGGGGATATAGAGTCCCGTGCAAGACAAATTCTAAGTGACGGAAAGCTTCCGCTTCTGCTTGGCGGCGAGCACCTCGTGACTCTCGGTGCCGTGCGTGCGGCAGTAGAAAAATATCCCGATTTGCACATCGTTCATTTTGACGCTCATGCCGATTTGAGAGACGATTATCTCGGTGCAAAGCTCAGTCATGCGTGTGTGCTTCGCCGCTGTCACGATTTAATCGGAGACGGCAGAATTCACCAGTTTTGCATAAGAAGCGGAGACAGGGAAGAGTTTCGCTTTGCCGATAAGCACACGGATATGCACAAATTTGATTTCTCGGGACTTGAAGAATTGACCGAAAAGTTAATTGAAGCGAATGTGCCCGTTTATTTTACAATTGACCTCGACTGTCTCGATCCGTCGGTATTTCCCGGAACAGGCACGCCTGAAGCGGGCGGAGTCAGCTTTTTGTCGCTATTGAGTGCTGTTCAAAGCGTGGCGAAAGCGAATATTATCGGAGCTGATGTCAACGAGCTCGCACCGATGCTCGATCACAGCGGAGTTTCTACCGCTGTTGCATGCAAGGTTTTAAGAGAGCTTTTGTTGGCACTTGAGAAGTAAGATTATATAAAAAATACAAACAAAGGAGTATCATCATGAGTAGAGTTCTTGTTATCGGATGCGGCGGTGTCGCAAGCGTTGCAATTTCAAAATGTTGTCAGGTAAGTGAGGTTTTCAGTGAGCTTTGCATTGCAAGCCGCACAAAATCAAAGTGTGATGCACTTGCCGCCAAGCTTTCACCAAATACGAAGACGATAATCACAACGGCACAGGTGGACGCCGACGATGTTAATCAGCTTTGTGAGCTTATAAACAGCTACAAGCCCGATTTGGTTATGAACATAGCTTTGCCGTATCAGGATCTTACTATTATGGACGTTTGTCTTGCTTGCGGCGTCAACTATATGGATACTGCAAACTATGAGCCTGAAAATACAGATGATCCCAAGTGGCGTGAGATTTATGAGAAGCGCTGTAAGGAAGAGGGCTTTTCCGCTTATTTTGATTACAGCTGGCAGTGGGCATATAAGAAGAAGTTTGAGGATGCGGGACTTACTGCACTTCTCGGATGCGGATTTGACCCCGGAGTTACGCAGGCATATTGCGCTTATGCGGTTAAGCACGAGTTTGATACGATAGATACCATTGATATTTTGGACTGCAACGGCGGAGACCACGGCTATGCTTTTGCAACAAATTTTAATCCCGAAATCAACTTAAGAGAGGTTTCGGCACTGGGAAGTTACATGGAGAACGGAAAGTGGATTGAAATTCCTGCCATGAGCATTAAGCGAGAGTATGACTTTGACAAAGTAGGCAAGAAGGATATGTACCTTCTTCATCACGAGGAAATCGAGTCCTTGGGAAAGAATCTCCCCGAGGTTAAGCGTATCAGATTTTTCATGACATTCGGTCAGAGCTATCTTGATCATATGCGTTGTCTCGAGGATGTCGGAATGCTCTCCACAACACCGATTAACTATAACGGACAGGAAATTGTGCCGATTCAGTTCCTTAAGGCTTTGCTTCCGGACCCCGCAAGCCTCGGCTCACGCACCAAGGGAAAGACAAACATAGGATGTATCTTCACGGGAAAAAAGGACGGCAAGAAAAAAAGCTATTACATATATAATGTATGCGACCACGAAGAGTGCTACCGTGAGGTCGGCAGTCAGGCTATAAGCTACACAACAGGAGTTCCTGCAATGTGTGGTGCGCTTATGATGCTTAGAGGCGAGTGGATAAAGCCCGGTGTTTATACGGTTGAGGAGTTTAATCCCGATCCGTTCCTTGATGCACTCGACAAGTACGGCTTGCCGAGAAGCGAGAATCATAATCCTGTTTTGGTGGACTGATGATAGATTCAAAGAAGATTTTACCGCCGTTTGCGGCTGTTGACGGCAGTATACCGAAAGAATTTTACGATTTGCCAACGCCGTGCTATGTGATTGACGAGGCGGCGCTTTCACGCAATGCTGAAATTTTGGGTAATCTTTCAAGGCGCACGGGATGTAAAATTTTGCTTGCGCAAAAGGCGTTCAGTAACTACGATTTATATCCGCTGTTCTTTTCCGATTTGGCCGGTACTGAGGCAAGCGGTTTGTTTGAAGCAAGACTCGGTGCTGAAGAAATGCCGAATAAAGAGGTACATGTTTTTTGTGCCGCTTACCGAGAGGACGAAATGAGAGAGATACTTTCTTATACCGACCATATTGTTTTTAATTCGCCGTCACAGCTTGAAAAATTCGGTGCGGTGGCTAAAATCAAGGGGAAAAGCGTCGGACTTCGCATAAATCCCGAGTGTTCGACACAGGACGGTCATGAGATTTATGACCCATGTTCGAAGGGCAGTCGTTTGGGTACGACACGAGCTCAGCTTGATGAAGCGGTTAAGAAAAATCCAAGATTGCTTAATTTGTTAGACGGTTTACATTTTCATACGCTTTGCGAGCAAAATTCCGATGCTCTTGCAGTCACTCTTGACGCCGTGGCTCAGAAATTCGGAGACATTCTTTCTGATATGAAGTGGCTGAATTTCGGCGGAGGACATCACATAACCCGACCCGATTACGATATGGATACGCTTGAAGCTTGTATTCGGCGTGCTCAAAACGAATGGGGGGTAACGGTCTATCTTGAACCGGGTGAGGCTTGTGCACTTAATGCAGGCTTTTTACTTACAAGGGTTCTCGATGTTGTGAGAAACGGCAACGTGACCACCACGATTTTGGATGCGAGTGCCGCATGCCATATGCCGGATGTTATCGAAATGCCGTATAAGCCGCCGCTTCTTGACGCCGCAGAATGCGGAGAGAAAGCATTTGATGTGCGACTTGCGGGCCCCACCTGTCTTGCCGGTGACGTAATAGGTGATTACAGCTTTGAAAATTTGCCAGAGGTGGGAGATTTGCTGTTGTTTGGTGATATGGCGATTTACACCACCTGTAAAAACAATACCTTTAACGGCATGCCGCTGCCTTCTATATATTCACGAAAAAAGGATAGCACGATAAATGAAATAGTAAGCTTCGGCTACACTGATTTTAAGTACCGCTTGGGAAAGAAAAAATGACACAAAAAGGACGTGCGAAAAAACGATAGTTTTTCACACGCCCTTTTTATTTGGCGCACCCGATGCGATTCGAACGCACGGCCTTCAGAGTCGGAGTCTGACGCTCTATCCAGCTGAGCTACGGGCACATATTGATTATTTTGTTTTAGTTTGACTATTGTAACACATATCAGAGAAAAAATCAAACGGCTGCTTAAAACAGCCGCTTGAAATTCTTTTTAAATCAAAGATTGATGTAGCCTATTTTTCTCATTACCTTGGAAACTGTCTTTCTTGCAATGTAATGAGCTTTCTCGGCATTTTCCGCAAAGCACTTTTCGAGGAACTTTTTGTCGGAAATGTACTCGTTGTATTTCTCCTGAATCGGAGCAAGGCAATCTGCAACGGTTTCGCCGACGGCTACCTTGAAGTCGCCATAACCCTTGCCCTCGAATTCCTTTTCGATCTCTTCAAAGGACTTGCCTGTTGCGGCGGAATAAATTCCCATGAGATTGTTGATTCCGTCCTTGCCCTCGCCGTAGTGAACGCTTGCTTCGGAGTCTGTTACGGCACGCTTGAATTTCTTGATGATTGTGTCTTTTGGATCGAGAAGAGTGATGAAAGAGTTGGTGTTGTCGTCAGACTTGCTCATCTTCTTTGTCGGGTCTGCAAGGCTCATAATTCTTGCGCCGTTCTTCGGGATAATTCCGTCAGGAACAGTGAATGTGGGGGAATAAAGACCGTTGAATCTCTCTGCGATGTTTCTTGTGAGCTCCAAGTGCTGCTTCTGGTCTGCTCCAATCGGAACATAATCAGCCTGATAGAGAAGAATGTCAGCAGCCATAAGACAAGGATATGTGAAAAGTCCGGCATTGATATTGTCAGCGTGCTTAGCCGATTTATCCTTGAACTGTGTCATTCTCGAGAGCTCACCGAACTGAGTGTAGCAGTTGAGTATCCATGCAAGCTGGCTGTGCTCGGGAACTTGGCTCTGCAAAAATAAAATGGATTTGTTGAGGTCGATGCCACAAGCGAGTGTGAGCGCATAGGATTTATATACGTTCTCTCTGAGCTGCTTCGGCTCCTGTCTTACGGTGATTGCGTGTAAGTCTGCCATTGCATAGACGCACTCGTATTCATCCTGAAGTGCGGCAAAATTCTTAAGTGCTCCGAAATAGTTGCCGATTGTAAATGTACCTGTCGGCTGAACCATGCTCAGTACTCTTTTTTTAGGGGTCTGGTTTTCCATTGTAAAAATCTCCGTTCTTATTTTTCGTTCATAATATCTTTAATCAAGCCGCCGAGAATTTCAATTCCCTTGACGAGCTGCTCGTCTGTCGGCGTTGAGAAGTTGATTCTGAAAGCGTCGCATTTTTCAGAGCTGTCTGTGAGGAATGCTGTTCCCGGGACAACGCAAACCTTTCTTTCTACGGCTTTCATGCAGAAGTCCTGCATGTCGACGCCCTCGGGAAGATGACACCAAGCGAAGAGACCGCCGTCAAAATTATCCCAAGTGATGTAAGGTGTGAGGTTTTTCTCCATTGCATCGAGAAGAACAAGTCTCTTCTTTGTGTAGATTTTTCTGAGGTTCTCGAGGTGTGCGTTGAAGTCATAGTCGTGCATGAAGTGATAGCAAACAACCTGTGACCAGATGTTGGTGTGAACGTCGGCACCTTGCTTGCAGATGACCATTTTCTGAACAACTGGGGTCGGGCCGTAAACGTAAGCCACACGCATACCCGGGCTTATGACCTTTGAGAAAGAGCCTGCATACATTACTATGCCGTCTTCATCGAAGGATTTAATCGGAGGAATGTACTCTCCGTTGTATCTTAAGTCTCCGTATGGGTTATCCTCAAAAATTAGCACTCCGTATTTCTTGGCAAGCTCATAAACCGCATGACGCTTCTCGAGGCTCATTGTGATTCCTGACGGATTCTGGAAATTCGGAATGGTGTAGATGAATTTTGCGTTAGGGTTATTCTTAAGAGCTTCCTCGAGTTTTTCGACATTCATGCCGTCGCTCTCCATCGGAACGCCGACAAGCTTTGCGCCGTATGCACGGAAAGTATTGAGGCAGCCGATGAAGGAAGGAGCTTCACTGATGACGACATCGCCCTCGTTGACGGTAGCTTTTGTGAGGAGGTCTGCTATCTGCTGAGCGCCGCTTGTGATGATGAGAGTGTCGGACTCTCTGCCGATGTTGTGGTTTTCCTTGAGGTATTTTTTCAATTCCTCACGAAGAAGAGGATAGCCTTCTGTCTGGTTGTACTGAAGTGCCAATATCGGATTTTCCTCAAGCAGCTTTGCGCTGATTTCAGATATTTCTTTGACGGGAAATGCCTCGGGTGCTGGGTTTCCTGCTGAAAGCGAAATATATGACGGGTCTGCCGCATACTTGAAAATTTCACGAATTGCAGACGGCTTAAGCGATGAAATTCTGTTAGCAAATTTGTACTCCATAATCTTATCCTCTCTTTTTAGTTTTATGCTTAAATGCTTTAATGTGATAAAAAATAAAAATCGCTTCCGTCCCCAAACAAGGGACAGAAGCGTGAAGTTCTGCGGTACCACCCAAATTGACAGGAAAAGTCCTATCCACTCAAAGCCTTAACGCGGCGAACGTCACCCGATACTTCTTTCCCGAGTGCCCTCATGTGTCCATTCGCTGTGGTTTCGTCTGCCGATTCTCACCTAATTCGGCTCTCTTTGAGATTACCTCACAGTTACTACTCACAATCATCGGTTTATTTGGTTTGTTATGCTTGATTTTGATTATAGACTCTAATTTTGTGACTGTCAAGAAAAAAGGACAAATAAAAAATCGGCTCTGATTTTCACAGAGCCGATAAAGTTTAAATCACTTAATAATTTTCCAATCGCTTGACGCAAGACGGGAAAATGAATTTATATGTATTTTTTTGATAGTTCGGTGCAGAATATGATGCTGTGGCGTATTCCCCGTAGAGGAATATTTTAGCCTCGGAAAGTCTTCTCCAAACAAGACCCGTGATGCACACTCCGCCCGCACTGTGCCACTGAAGAAGGTTATTTGCGATAAGTGTGGAGTCTATATAGCGAAGGTTCTTGGTGTAGCCAACCGATGACGGGAATTTAAGGTTTCCCGGAGTCCAGAGGGTTCTCATCTTTCCGCCTGCATAAACTCTCATTTTGTACCAAACGACACCGCCCGAGCTTGTCTTGTCGGCAGTTCCGTAGACCTTGACCGTCTGACCTGCCGAGATGCTGTAGCGTGTGGAGCTTGTGCTGGAGCTCGTATAAGCATAGCCGCTGAGCACAACGGTAGCGGAAATGGAAGAGGTCTTAACCTTGCTCTCGATATTCTTGAAGTTCGGTGAATGGAGTAGGCAGTCTGCGGTGTCTGTTCCGCTTAGCCATCCCGTGCCGATGTTGTAGCTTAAGGAGAGGAGCGCATCCCACTGAGCCTGATTGATTTGCAGACTGTTTTTGCTTACAAAGGAGTTTAGCGAGGAGGTGAAGTAGCCAGCGTTCACCGTGTCGCACAGCATTGCGTAAGCTTCGGTTTTTGTGAGGTTGTTATAGAAATACTGTCCCTTATAAACTACATGACCGTAGCCGAGAGTAGGCGTTCTGCTGCTTGTGAGAGGATCGTCCTCAATACAGGGAACATAACCCTCAAAGTTAGCGATGATATTTAAGATTTTGTCGCTTGCGTAATGATTTGCAGTCGTGTATGCCGTAGCCGATGACTTTGTGACATGTACCGTCATGGTGTAATAACTGCTTGACCAGCCAGAGCTTGTCTTTGAGTATACCTTAACGGTGTAATTACCTGCGGAAAGCTTAGCTGATTTTTTCCAGATTCTTGTGGTGTTGTTGGCGTAGCCGTTTTTTGCCGAGCTTTTTTCCGTTGTGTAACTCGTTGTGGAGTAAGTCGCTCCGCCCTGAATAACGAATTTTACAGCTGTCTTTGAAGCGTCTGTCACGGCAACGAAATTAAAGGTGTTTCCCGATACGGGAGCGTTCGGCGAGGTGTAGCCGTAGCGTACAGCCTCGGGTGCGGTGACGGTGAATTTCTTACCGCCGACTGTGCATGTGCCCTGTTTTTTGCCGTAGACAAAGCCGTTATTTACCGTTGCTATCGAGGTGTCGGAGCTTGTGTAGTAGCCGTCACCGAGGTAGTAGCTTTGGTAGCGAGGAAGTTTGATTGTGCCCGAACCGGTATTGTCAGAGCCGCCTGATGAGCCGTTGTATTTCTCAATGTATTCCGTGCTTACATAGCCGACATTTCCGCTTGATGATTTAACCTTGTACCAAGAGGAGCTGTAAGCGTCTACCAAAGTGACGATTGAACCGTAACTTAAAGTTTCCAGTATCGCAGAAGATGTTGAAGCCGATTTTCTGAGGTTAAGACCAGAAGTTGCCGTTACCTTATATTTTGTAGAGGAAGAAGACGGCGTAGCAGTAGGCTTAGTTGTAGGCTTCGGAGTGGGGGTTGCTGTCGGCTTCGGTGTTGCCGTAGCAGTGGAGGCCGATGAGCTGTAAGCTGTTTTTGTGAGGTATCTCGATGCTATGTAGCCCGTTTTTCCGCCCGGTACCGTGACTTTGTACCAGTTTGCGTTTGATGTATTGGTAACGCTTACTATGGTATTCTTTTGAATGATTCCGAGTGCGGTTGTCTTAGAATTCGTTCCGCTTCTGAGGTAAACATTGCCTTTTGTGACAAAGAGAGAATTGCCTGCGGGAGTGAGAGCCGTGCTGTCTGCCACTTTTGTGAGTGACGACATCTGAGCGTAGCCCAATTTTCCGTCCGAAAGCTTAACCTTGTACCACAGAGCATTGGAAACATCCGTGACGCTCAAAACATAATATTTCGGAAGTGTACAGAACGAATTTGCCGAGAGCGTAGGTGATTTATACAGCTTGAGAGAAGAAGCCGAAACCTGATATTTACCTGTCGAAACGGAAATTGCCTGCAAATACTTATATCCCATGTAGCCGATTTGATTTGACGAGGTAACTACCTTGTACCATCCGCCTGTTGAACCGATAACGGTCACGTCTGTTCCGCTTGAGACATACGAGAGTATATCGGAGCTTGTGCTTGCTGATTTGCGAAGATTAACGTTGCCCGTGGTGCGGTAGTTAGCGTTAAGCTTGACTTCACTTGAAAGGACATAGCCTACCTGAGAGCTCAGCGTTTTGATTTTGTACCAGCTGTTGTCCGAAGAAACTGCGGTAAGCTCAAATGAAACGCCCGAAGAAAGGGTAGTGACCGCCGATGCCGATGTGCTCTTGGAGGAGCGCACGGTGATTTTTGACGATGCTTTTCCCGTTACGGTAAAAGCGGCGCTTGCCGTCAAAGAACCTAAGGACGGCACTGCCGAGACAATCAGACAGAATGCCAAAATAAGTGAAATACTTTTTTTGAAAAACTTTTTCATATATTCACCTTCCCGTTATGTAATTGTTTTACGGATTTTCTAATATATAGAAGTACAATTATATTTTAACAAAAAAAGTGCAAAAAGTCAGATGTCAGGTGAAAAATAAATGCAAAATTAAGCATAAAACACCTGGTTTTCTCTGCTTCGGCACAGCATTTTCACTTGAAATACGGTAAATGTAAATTAACCGAACTAATGTATTCCAATTTTCGGAGTTCTGTGTTAAAATCTAATTAATTATGTATGAATGAAAATGAAGTTGAGAGAGGAAGAAGGACGGGTGTTTTATGGATTACAGACTTGATCTCGGAGTTTGGAACGGCGTGTTCGTTGTTCCGAATATTTTGACAGACAGATATTTGAGGTCGGCAAACGAGAGCCAGCTTAAGTTTATTCTCTATTTGCTCCGTCATCCAAACCGAATTTTTGATGAGGAGATTGTTTGTACCGAAACGGGAATAAACGGCGAGGATTACAAGAAAGCTTTTGATTATTGGAACGAAAAGGGATTGCTCAAAATAGAGGGCGAAAAGGTGATTCCCGCAAAAGAGGAAGAAGAACCGAAATCCGCAAAGAAAATCGATATCGCAAAGGAAGCTGTGAAAATCGAAGAGACAATCGATGAAGACATATCCGAAACAGACAAAAAACCGTCAGAGAAAACTTATCAGACTCAGAGCGAGAGAATAGAGCAACTCAGAAGGGTTGCGGTAAACTCTGTTCCGAGTGCGATAGACCCGTATTATGCTTCTGACAGAATAAACGCCGACCCTAAGCTTTTGGAGCTTGTCAGAGCGATAGAGTCTATGCTGGGCGGAAAGATGACGGGTCAGCTTCAGGGGATTATCGTGAGCTGTGTGGACGATTACTGCATGGAACGCGAGTGCGTTATGATGCTTTTTAGTTACTGTTTAAAAAACGGCTCTGCAAATGTTTCATACCTCAACAAGGTGGCAAAGGAGTGGGCTGACAGCGGAATCATCACTTACGAAGCCGCCGAAAAAAGAGCGAAGGAGCTTGAAAAAGAAAACTTGGATTGGAGAAGAGTTTCGAGAATTTTCGGAATAAAGGATCAAGCGCCTGGCAAAAATCAAAAGACTTTCATGAACAGATGGATAAACGAATGGCGTATGTCCGATGAGCTTATCTCCGAGGCTTACAGCAGGTGCGTGGATACTATAAACAAGGTAAGCTGGTCGTACATTAATAAAATACTTAAGAAATGGCACGATAAGGGATATACTTCACTCAGTGATATTACATCGAGTGAAACCAAAACGCGAGAAAGCAAAAAGAAGAACGAATCCTCCTATAATGTGGACGAGCTTTCTTCACTTACAAGCTACAACTACATGACAAAAGAAAACGAAAGTGCACTTGTCGAGAAGTACAAGGCACTGGCAGATAAAAATAATTAAGGAGAAAAAATGGCATACAGCAGGGAAATAAGAGAGATTGCGGCTGAAAGAATAGCTCAAAACCGCAGAAATGCCGAGATGAAAGCCGACTACAACGAGGAGAAATTTTTCTCGGAATATCCCGAGGCAAGGGAGCTCTCCAGAAAGAAAGGGCAGACCTTCGCAAAAATAGGAATTGCCATGACCAAGGGTAAGGACGTAAAAGAGAAGCTGGAGAAGGTCAAGGAAGAGAACCTCGCACTTCAGGCAAGAATAGAGGAAATACTAAAAGAGGCTGGCATGACAAAAGCAGACATCACGCCGCAGTACAGCTGCCCAAAATGTAAGGACATTGGCTATGATTCAAGCGGAAACCGTTGTGAGTGCTTCAAGCAGATGTGTAAAGTCGTTGCCTACGAGGAGTTCAACAAAAAGAGCACACTCAAAAACGCAAGCTTCGAGACCTTCGATTTTAAGCGCTATCTCGACAGCAGCAACACCGTTATGCTTCAAAATCTCGAGGACTGCAAGAAGTTCGCCTATGAATTTAAACCGGGTGCTAACGGAATAATCATGATTGGCCCCACGGGACTGGGAAAAACTCATTTGTCAACAGCGATAGGAAGAGTTGTGATTGAAAAAGGCTACAGCGTAGTTAGCGACTCAGCCTTTCGCCTTGTGAATCAGATAGAAAGCGAGAGATTTTCTGACGAGAGAGACAAAACAATAGCACTTCTTTCTGAAGCCGATCTTTTGATAATAGATGATTTGGGTGCTGAGAACCTGACGAATTACACGCTTGCGGCACTTACAAACATTATAGATACGAGAATAGCCAACGAAAAATCCACGATAATCTCAACCAACAGAGATGTGATGGAGCTTGAGAAAACCTATTCGCAGAGAATCGTCTCGAGAATGTTCGGCTATTATCGCCAAATGAGATTTTTCGGCTCGGACAATCGAGTGATTGCAGCAAGAAATTCTCTGCAAAGCGGACGGTGATATGATGAATTATAAAAGAACGGTTTGTTTGCTGTTGACGGCGGCTTTGATGTTTGTTTTTTCCGGATGCTCACTTTTTAACAAGGAAGAGCCGACCTTTTCGGCAACGCCCGAGCCTACGGCGGCTGTGGAGAGCGAAAATTCCGAAGCAGAGGAAAGTTCAGAAACCACCGAAAAGAAGACAAAAATAGAGCTTAGCCCCGTGCCGACAGTGGTTAACACTGATTTTGCGGCGGTGACAAACGATGTTTCCGATTATCTTGGCGATAACTTTGATGAGTTCAAAAAGCTTGCAAAGACTTTGAACGAGGGAGACACAAGCTTTGATTTTTCGTCCGATGATGCGGCTTCAAAAATTCTCGGCTGTGTTTCTGCACTTCCCGTGTCAGATTATGTGAATATCGAGAATAACTCGGTGAATTATCTTGCTTCCTCAGAAGAAATAAAATCAAATCTCAGTGAAATCGATAATTTCTTTCAGAATTTCTGCACCAATAACAGTATCAAAGAGAAGATGACCGATTTCGAAATAACAACGCTCGTCTATAAATATGTCTCTTCGTTTTCATTTGACGACAGCACGGACGGTATGCTCGAAACCATGCAGTATGAAAGCGGTTCGGATCTCGCTTCGGCAAGAATTTTCACATGGTTTTTAAATCAGCTCGATGTCGAGTGCCGACTGATTTCATGTAATCTTACAGACGGAAGTCTTCACTATTTTTCTGCCGCAAAAATTGACGGTAAATTTTATGCTTTCGATCCCGTGCTTGAAAATCAAAAGAACGGCGGAGTCGGACTTGACTATTTTATGATGTCTTCCTCGAGAGCCCAGACAGTCGGCTTGGGTGCGGCTTTTCATTCGGGACGGGACGCATATTTTGCGAGTGAATTTTCTTTGACTGTCGACACAAGCAAGGATTCGCTTTTCTGCGATACCGTGCTGTGGAATTTGGACAGCGATGCAAACATACTCTATATCTGTAAGGACAGCGACAATTACGGTGAATATTCGCTCTCCTTTAATACTGTGACATTAAGTGAAATTCAGGGATAGGTGAATTAAATGGTTCAGAAATCTTTCAGCATGGGCGTCTACGGCTTGGACGCTTTTACCGTTGAGGTAGAGGTCGACATAAGCCGAGGAATGCCTGCGTTTGATATAGTCGGCTTGCCCGATGCGGCGGTCAAGGAATCGAGAAACCGTGTGCGCTCTGCGCTTTTAAACAACGGCTTCAAGTATCCCGAGCAGAGAGTTACGATTAATCTTGCGCCTGCCGACATACGCAAGGAGGGCCCCGTTTACGATTTACCGCAGTTCATAGCGCTTCTTAAGTCAACAGGCGAGCTTTATGCCGACACGGACGACAGCGTTTTTATCGGAGAATTGTCGCTTGACGGAGCGGTAAGGCCTGTTCGTGGCTGTTTGCCGATGACGGTTCATGCTCAGAAAAGCGGCTTCAAGAAAATCTATGTTCCCGAAGCAAACGCAAGAGAGGCAAGCGTTGTGCGTGGGATAGAGGTCTATCCCGTCAAAAATGTCAAGGAGCTTGTCTGTCATTTGGACGGTGAAATCAATATCGCTCCCGCTGTGTTTATCGAGAGCAACACGGACTTAAGCGTAAATCAGCCCGATTTTGCCGATGTAAAGGGTCAGGAGGACGCAAAAAGAGCACTTGAAATAGCCGCAAGCGGCGGTCATAATGTGCTTTTGATAGGCCCGCCGGGCTCGGGAAAATCCATGCTTGCCAAGAGAATTCCGTCCATTTTGCCCGATATGACTTTCGAGGAATCTATCGAAACAACGGGGATTCACTCGGTTGCGGGTACGCTTGATGTTCCGCTTATCAGAGTCAGACCTTTCAGATCCCCTCACCACACGATAAGCGCAAACGGTCTTTCTGGCGGCGGAACAATTCCGCACCCCGGTGAGATAAGCCTTGCCCACAACGGAGTTTTGTTTCTCGATGAGCTCCCCGAATTTCCGAGGACATCCATGGAAATTCTCCGTCAGCCGCTTGAAGACGGCAAAGTGACGATTTCTCGAGTTTCTGGCGCTGTGACTTATCCGTGCTCTATGTTGCTTATTGCCGCTATGAATCCGTGCCCTTGCGGATATTTCGGACATCCGACAAGAAAATGTACCTGTTCGCCTGTTTCCGTCAGCCGTTATCTCGGAAAGATTTCAGGCCCGCTTCTTGACAGAATCGATTTGCATATTGAAGTTCCGCCCGTTGAATATGCTTCGCTCCAGTCAGACGCCAGAGAGGAGAGCTCGGCGGAGATTAAAAAGCGAGTACAGGCGGCAAGAAATATCCAGCTTAAGCGATACGAGGGAACGGGAATCACCTGTAACGCAAATGCGACTGCCGCCCTCATTCGTGAGACGGCAAAGCTGAGCGAGGGTGCAGACAAGCTTATGCAGAGGGCTTTCGAGTCGTTCGGATTTTCCGCAAGAACCTACGACAGGGTTATCAAGGTGGCAAGAACGATTGCCGACCTTGATTCGAGCGAGAAAATTGAGGCGGTGCATATGGCGGAAGCCGTTCAGTACAGAAGTCTCGACAGAAAATATTGGTCGAGAGAATTGTGATGATCAAATTAAATTTGTGATAAATAAAAAGAAAGAGAAGAAATAACTATGATTAAGCTTATTGCAAGCGACCTTGACGGCACGCTTATCAGAAATGAGTACAACAAAAGCGAAATCGATCCGATGATAATCGAGCTTGTGAAAGAGCTTCAAAGCCACGGCATTAAATTTGCGGCGGCAAGCGGAAGACAGTACGCAAATATCAGAAATATCTTTGCGCCCGTAGCTGATGAAATCGATTATGTTTGCGAGAACGGCGCACTTGTCGTGCACGGCGGAGAGATTGTATTTAAAGATACGGTCGACAGAAATGAGGGACTTGACCTAATAAACCGCATTCTGAGCTTCGACAAGGGTGAAGCTTTGGTTTCGGGAGTGAACACCTGTTATATAAAGCCGAAAACTAAGGTTTTCGAGGACAGAATAATCAAGAATCTTCAGAATGTGACAACGATAGTCGATGATTTTGAGAAGGTGGAAGAGGGATTCATCAAAATTTCCATGTTCTATCCCGACGGAATCAGCGAGGAAATTCACTCCTATTTTGATAAGCTTTGCGAGGACGGAACCTACACAAACCTCACCTGTGCGATGGGCGGCAGACAGTGGCTCGATTTCTTCCACAAAGATGTCCATAAGGGAACGGCTCTCAAAATTCTTCAGGATTATGTTCCGTGTGACGAGAGCGAGACCATGGTTTTCGGTGATAACGAAAACGATATCGGTCTTATGAGAGGTTCAAAGTTCAGCTACTGCATGTCAAGCGGTAATGAAAAGACGAAAAAAGAGGCTCGTTTTATCACCGATGATGTTGCCGTGACATTAAGCGAGTTTATCAAGACTCTTTGATTATTTTTGAGCTTGAGAGAGGTTATTTTGTCAAATTAAGTAAAATTGTGGCGGAATTTCAAAAAAATATGTCACAAATTTGCACTATAAGTGTTGACTTCTCTTGTTAATCGTGTTAATATTCAACCATAGAAAATTAGGAGTGTACCCTTGATGCCTTTTGACTACAATGAACTTTCAGATGAACAGCTGTGCAATCGCTGTGATGATCCTGAAGCATTTGCGGTTTTGTCCTCGAGATATCTGGGACTTATAAATTCTAAGGTGGCAAAGGTAAAAAGCTCTTGGTCGCTTGATGACGAGGATCTTCGACAGGAGGCTTTGCTCGGGCTTTATAACGCCGCAAAGTCCTATGACGAGGGTAAAGGAGTTACCTTTGGCGCATATGCCGGGGTTTGTATCCTGAATCGTCTGAAAAACGAAGTGCGCAGCCACGTCAGCAGAAAAAATGTTTCACTCAACGATACGGTTTCACTTGACGACGTTGACGTCGGTGAAATAAATTTTGCGGATACTCCCGAGGCTCTTGTAGAGGATAGGGAGCGTGTCCTTACTGTTTTAAATCAGATCCATATATCCTTGTCCGATTTTGAGAAAAAGGTATTGGCCCTTTATTTAAGCGGTTACAAGCGCAGCCAGACAGCAGAAATTCTCGGAATAACAACAAAGCAGTTCGATAACGCACTGCAAAGGGTGAGAAAAAAGCTGAGGCAATGACTTTCTAGTAAGGCCGGCGAACAGCCTTAAAATAATTTTTTCCTTTTATAGGGCGTGTAAATGTGGAGTTACCCGCTTTTATGAAGGATAATATCTTTATTACTCAAAGCGAGGTAAATCAAAATGTACGAAGACAAGACTTTAGTCTGCAAGGAGTGCGGAAACGAGTTCGTTTTTACAGCAGGTGAGCAGGAGTTCTATGCATCAAGAGGTTTCGTAAATGAGCCGCAGAGATGTAAGCCATGCCGTGACAAGAGAAAGGCAGCTATGAACGGCGGCGAGAAGCCAGCAAGAGAGATGTTCAAGGCTGTTTGTGCATCTTGCGGCAAGGAAGCAGTTGTTCCGTTCAAGCCACGTGAAGACCGCCCAGTATACTGCAGCGAGTGCTTTGCAAAGATGAAGGCTGAGCAGTAATCTGTTTTGATGAAAACCTGTATCCGGGTCACGTTTGATGACCCGGATATTTTTGTAAAAAAGCTAATTTTGAGGTAGTAGATAAATATGTTCACTTTAGGTAACAGACTTTTTCTTTGTTCTTCGTTTGTGAGAGAAAATTCCCGTCTTGCCGACATCGGCTCAGACCACGGCTATCTTCCCGTTTATCTGATGAAAAACGGGAGAGTTAAATCGGCAATCGCAGCCGACATAGGAGAGGCGCCGCTTTCTTATGCAAGAAAAAATGCGGCAAAATACAGTGCTGACGTTAAGTGTATTTTGTCGGACGGTTTCAAAAATATAGACGCTGATTCATTTGACGACGCCGTGATAGCAGGAATGGGCGGCGAACTGATATCGACAATAATTTCAAATGCTGAGTTTCTGAAAAATCAGAAATACAGACTTATTTTGCAGCCGATGACAGCGGAGCCGGAGCTTAGAATTTGGCTTTCAGAGAACGGCTTTGTCATAGAAGAAGAGAAAGCGTGTGTCGACAGCGGAAAGCTTTACACCGTTATGTGCGTTTCCTATGGCGGCAAAGAAAAGTCAAAAATCAGCGAAGAGGAAGTTTATGTCGGAAAATTAAATCCAAATGACGAATTGTCCCGTGAATATGCGAAGAAAGTCATCAAAAGGCTTAATAACAGGATTTTCGGAGCAAGGCACAGAGGAGCGACGGACGAAGCAGAAAGAATCAGCGGCCTTGTCTCAAAAATAGAGGAGATATATAAAATATGAGTACGGTAAAGGATATATATAAAATAATTGACGGTGCGGCACCGTTCTCTGAGTCGATGTCTTTTGACAACACAGGAATACTTGTGGGAAATCCCGACGCTAAGGTGGAAAAAGCGCTTATCGCACTGGATATTTCTCTTCCCGTTGTGGAGGAGGCAAAGAAAATCGGTGCGGACTTGATTATAAGTCATCATCCGATAATTTTTAATCCCGCAAAAAGGATAATCAAGGGAACTTTATGAACTCACAGTGTCGGGAATTTCTGCGATTTGCTGTCACACAAACTTGGATGTTTCTCTCGTGTGCGGAGTCAACAAGAGCCTCAGTGAAAGACTGGGACTTGTTAACTTTGAGCGTGACGAAAACAGCGAGTGTATGTTCACGGCTGAGCTTGAAAACGAATTGACGGCAAGAGAATTTTGCGGTCTTGTTAAAGAAAGACTGAACGCTCCATATACTGTTTTCACCCGAGGAACAGAAAATAAAAAAATCAAAAAAATCGGCTTCTGCTCTGGAGCAGGCGGAGAATTTATCTTTGATGCGGTAGCCTCGTGCGACGCCTATTTGACGGGAGAGGCTAAGCATCACGAATTGCTTTTTGCGTATGAAAGATCTTATCCCGTGTTCATGGCAGGGCACTACGCAACGGAAAAGATATTCGCAGAGGGCTTTAAAGATTATCTGCTCTCAAAAATTGATGATACGAAGTTCGTTCTGTCTGCGGACGAGGACGATCCCGTAATGATGTAAAGGAAAGAAAAATGGCATTAGACGGAATTTTTCTGCGGCATTTAAAGGCAGAAATAGAAAATAATGTGCTCGGCGGAAGAGTTGATAAGATTTATCAGCCCTCGAGGGACGAGCTTGTGTTTGTTATGAGAACCTTTGACGGTTCATTCAAGCTTTTACTTTCGGCAAGACCGAACACCGCAAGAGTTAATTTCACGGCTACCAAGCCCGAAAATCCCAAGCAGCCGCCTATGCTCTGCATGCTCATGCGAAAGAGATTGCAGTCGGCTAAGCTTATCGAAGTGGAGCAGAAGGGACTTGAAAGGGCACTGACTCTTAAATTCGATTCTGTGAATGAGCTCGGCGATCATGTTGTGCTTTCGCTTGTGTGCGAGATAATGGGAAAGTACAGTAATATTATATTCGTAAACGAGGAGGGCAAGGTTATTGATGCGTTAAGGCGTGTTGATGCGGAAATGAGCTCCGAAAGACTCATTTTACCGGGAATCATCTACCGTGATCCGCCGGCACAGGATAAGCTTTGCATACTCGATACCGAAATCAGCGATATAATCAAGGCGGTAAAGTCGCTTCCGAAGGCTATGACTCTCTCAAAGGCACTTATGGCTGTTCTTCAGGGTATAAGTCCGATTATAAGCCGTGAGATTGAGCATTTGGTCGGACGGGGTAACGAGGTCGTCACAACTGATATGACGGACGCGGACTTCGGCAGACTTATGTTTGCACTTCGTGACCTAAAGGACAGAGCACAAAATCTTGACGGAACACCCGTCACCGTGATTGACCCGAGACTGAAAAAGCCAAAGGACTTTGCGTTTATGAATATCACGCAGTACGGCTCGGCAATGACGGTAAAAAGATATGTCGGCGAATCGAGAACACCTTTTTCGGATTTGCTCGATAATTTCTACGAGGAGCGTGATGCTGCCGACAGAATGCGTGCAAAGTCGGCGGATTTACTCAAGCTTCTTTCAAACCGTGAGGAGAGAATCGCACGAAAAATCAACAATCAGCGTGCGGAGCTTGAAGAATGCGCTCAGCGAGACGAATTGAGAATCAAGGCAGACCTCATCAACTCTAACTTGTATGCGATACCAAAATCCGCTTCAAGCGTGGAACTTATGAATTACTACGATGAAAGCTGTCCTATGATAAAGATTAAGCTTAATCCCGCATGGACGGCTTCTCAGAACGCTCAAAAGTACTACAAGGACTATCGCAAGGCAAAGACAGCAGAGAGCAAGCTTCAGGAGCAAATTGCTTTGAGTGAGGCGGAGCTTGGCTATATCGAGTCTGTTTTTTACGCACTCACCGAGGCGAAAACGGAGCAGGACTTGGCTGAAATCCGCTCGGAGCTTGCGGCTCAGGGATATGTCAAGTCAAATGATGCGAAAACGAACCGCAAGAACGGTAATAAAAATCCCCAAAAAAAGGAGCAAATCGGAAAGCCGCTTCGCTTTGAGGTATCAGACGGATTTTCTGTCCTTGTGGGAAGAAACAACCGTCAAAATGACAAGCTTACCATGAAGGACTCTTCCAACAACGATATTTGGTTTCATACCAAGAATATCCCAGGTTCTCACACCGTACTTGTGACTGACGGAAGAACTCCTACCGACAAGGCGATGGAGGATGCCGCCGTGCTTGCCGCTGTTCACTCCAAGGCTAAGGAGTCCTCGCAGATTCCCGTTGATTACACGCAAATCAGAAATGTTCACAAGCCCGTAGGCGCAAAGCCGGGAATGGTGAATTATTTCAACTACAAGACGGTTTATGTTAATCCCGAGGACTTTGAGGGCGAGAAAGAATAAATCTTTATCAACCGATAAGATAAATTGGTTGAAAAATTAAAGCAAACAAATTTTCAGAACAAAATTTCGCTCACGGCTTTATTGCCGTGAGCTTTTCTGTTATAATCTTGATAATAGGGAGTAAGTGCCTTGTTAAATCGGAGAAAATCTGTTTGAATAATTTAAAAATGGAATCTAAGAACAAAAGAAATGTCTGAAAGAAGGTGTGTTATGGATATTGAAGAAAATTATCTAAGCGGACTCAATCCCGAACAGCTGGAGGCGGTCACATCAACAGAAGGGTACATCAGAGTTATTGCGGGAGCGGGCTCGGGAAAGACGAGGGCGCTTGCATACCGTTACGCTTATCTTGTGAATGAAATCGGAATTTTGCCCGAAAACATCCTTTGCGTTACCTTTACCAATAAATCTGCAAATGAGATGAAAAAGAGAATCAGACGGCTCTCGGGGGACTCTGACACGGGATACATCAGCACCTTCCACAGCTTTTGCGATACCGTGCTTCACGAGGATATTCATATAATTCATTATCCGAAAAGCTTCATCGTGCTTGATAATCAGGATATTGACGCCATGCTGAAGACTGTCTATGACGAGCGTGGACTTACCATGCGTGATATGACCTTTTCAAAGGCAAGAGATATGATAGAGATGAAGAAAAATCTCTATGAACCGCTCTATTACAAGCCCATGCTGTCGCTTTCTGTCGATGAGCTTCGTGACAAATACATGAGAGCGAGCGCAGTCGATGAAATCATCTTTTGGGGATATGTCTATCAGGAGAAAAAGTGCTTTGCGCTTGATTACAACGATTTGATTAATTTTGTTCTCTATATATTCGAGATAAGTGAAGAAACCAAGCTTAAGTGGCAGGAGCGGCTTGAATACGTCATGGTTGACGAATATCAGGATATTGACGCTCAGCAGTATCATTTGATGAGGGTGCTTTGCACCTTGCACGGCAACTTATTCGTTGTCGGAGATCCCGACCAGACGATTTACACATGGCGTGGGGCAAATGTTAAATATATCATGGAGTTTGACAAGGAATTTCCCAGTGTCAAAACTATCCTGATGAACAAAAATTACCGTTCTTCGCCCGAGATAATCGCAGTTTCGAATTCTCTCATATCAAAGAATAAGTACAGAGTGGAGAAAAATCTTGTCGCACAGAATGAAAGCGGCACTTTGCCCGTTTATTTTCATGCCGACACAGCCGAACAGGAGGCTGAATATATCGCCGATGAAATCACGGAGCTTACGAAAAGAGGCGTTCCGTTCGAGAGTATTGCGATACTTTACAGGGCGCATTATCTCTCCAGGCAATTGGAGGATGTTTTCATAAAAAGAAAAATTCCGTACTCGATTTACAGCGGAGTGCAGTTCTTTGAGAGAACGGAGATTAAGGACGCGGTTTCTTATCTCAGAATGATAATCTACAAGGACGATTTGTCGTTTGAGAGAATTGTCAATAAACCGAAGAGAAACATAGGCGAGAAGCGCATGAGCTTTTTGAAACAGACTGCAGAGAAAGAGGAAATTTCTCTTTATGATGCGATGAAGAGAAACCTTGACGCCGACATTTTCAAGGGGACGGGAGCAAACGCTTTTGTCGATTTAATCGAGGATTTCTCGGGACAGCATCACTTTATGTCGCTCTCCGATTTAATCGGTCTTGTGCTGGATAAAAGCGGCTACGAGGCAAGCCTTCGTCTCGAGGGAAGTCAGGCAAGGCTCGATAATTTAGCGGAACTGAAGCAGGCGATAACCGAGTTTGAAGAAAGCTGCGGTGAGGATTTCAGTGCTGAGGAGTATCTCACGAGAATCGCACTCATGACAAACAGCGATGTTCCCGACCAAACGGGAAAGGTCAAAATGATGACCGTTCACACGGCAAAGGGACTCGAGTTTGAGCATGTGTTTCTTGTGGGAATGAACGAGGGCATTTTTCCGTCAAGAAAAACAAGCAGTCTTGCGCAGATGGAGGAGGAAAGACGCCTTGCGTTTGTCGCTTTGACAAGAGCGAAAAAATCGCTCTGCATCACCGAGCCCGAGGGGAAAAATCTTGAGGGCTCTTTCAGGTATCCGTCGAGATTTATCTTTAACATTGACAAAGAGCTTATCCGCTATGCGAAAGAGCTCGACCCCTTGCTTCTTGACGAGACGAAAAGGATAATCGTAAGCAGTGATAAAAGCCTTCAAGGCCTTGCTCTCAGTGAGATTATGACGGTGGGAACGAGGATACATCACAGCGTAATGGGTGAGGGCGAGATAATCGATATTATGCGTGACAAAGGCTGTTATGTGATTAAATTCGATGATTTGAGCACAAACAGAAAAATCAGCTTTAAGGCTAAGCTTGAGAAAATATAGTGCCGACGCACGCATCAAAATAAAACACCTTGTCTAAAGTTTCACTTAGTGATAAAATCAGCGTATATTTATTAATTAAAAAATCCGTTTCAAAGAAAGGGTTACTCTGATGACTAATACAGAATTTGATAAGCTTTTGGAAGAATGGCTTGAGTCTCACAAGGAAGAAATGAAAAAAGAGCTCGGCTTGTGGGTCGCTCACCCGTCTGTTTCAAGAGCAGATCTTGCAGAAAAAAATGCGCCATATGGTCCGGACTGCAGAAAGATGCTCGATTTTGCACTTGAAAGAGGCAAGCACTACGGCTTTAAGACTGAGGACTACGAGGGATACTGCGGTGCGATTATTTACGGTGACAGCAAAGAGGAAATCGGCTTTGCCTGCCATCTTGACGTTGTTCCCGAGGGTGACCACTGGATTTACAAGCCGTACGAGATGAGCGAAAAGGACGGCTATTTAATCGGCAGAGGCGTAAGCGACGACAAGGGCCCCACAATTTCATGCCTGTTCCTCATGAGATTTTTCAAGGAAAACAATATTCCGCTTAACAACACATTAAGACTTATGGCTGGCTGTGCCGAGGAAACGGGTATGGCTGACTTCAAGTGGTATGTGAATGAATTTAAGGGCGTTGTGCCTAAGTTCTCAATCGTTGCCGACTGCGGTTTCCCTGTCTGCTTTGCTCAGAAGGGCGGCTATGACGCCGCATTCAAAATCCCTATGGGAAAGAATGTTGTCGATATTTTTGCGGGTAATGTAAGAAATGCAATTCCCGATGAGGCTTATATGGTCATAAGCGGAATTGACGCTGAAAAAGCGGCTGACTTGCTCGCTGAGTTTGACAACATCAAGCTTGAAACTCTTAAGGACGGAAATGTAAAGCTTTCCGCTTTCGGCAAGGGCGGTCATGCGGCTGCTCCTGAGGGAAAGAAAAACGCTCTTGTTTATCTCTCCGAGGTCGCATCCGAGCTTGAGAGCAAGACAGAGCTTGATTTTGGCGGAGTTAAGTTTATCTATGACGGATTCTATTCACCGTACGGTGAGGGCTTCGGCATTGACAACGAGGACGAGAAAATGGGCAAGCTGACCATTAACGCAGGTGTAATCAGAAAGCACGGCGACAGCGCTCAGCTTGAAATTGACATAAGATATCCACATTCTTCCGACCCCAAGGAAATTACAGTCAAGCTGTCTTCACTCGGTGAAAAGTACGGCTCCGGTCTCATAAACATTTCTGTTGCAAGTCCGTATTACATCGACCCAGAGGACGAGAAGGTTCTGACGCTTCTCAAGGTTTATAACGAGCTTACAGGTGAGGACGCAAAGCCGTACAGCATGGGCGGCGGAACTTACAGCCGAGTTATCCCCAACGCTATGAGCTTCGGCCCCGGCTTTAAGAACGGTAAAGCTCCCGAGTTTTTGCCTGAGGGACACGGCGGAGCACACGGCCCCGATGAGGTAAACTGCCTTGAGGACTGGTTCACTTCGTTCAAAATCTACGTTAAGTCTGTCTATGAGCTTGACAAAATACTCTGATACAAAAAAAGCGACTCCCTTTAAAGGAGTCGCTTCGCTTGCTTTATTGGGTGTTTTTACTGCTCGGGTACAACAGCATAGAATTTGAGGACGGTGCTTCCTGTGTTGCAAAGGGAATGAGATTCGCCCTTTTTGCAGTAGGAGCACTGACCCGCCTTGACGGTTTCGTCGCCGTTAGGTGTTTTGACAGTGCCTTCGCCCTCGACAACAAAGATAATCTCCGAGTTGGTAGCGTGGCAGTGCATTCCGATTGTAGAGCCAGGCTCAAGCTTTCCGCTGATTATCTTGTTGAGTCCGTCATTGACGATTTTAGCGAAAAATGTTCCCTCACCACCGTTAAAATGCTCGATAGCGGCATATCCTGTGCTTAAAAAATCAATAGTCATAAGTTTTTCCTCCGTTTATCAGATATCAAAGAAATTGTCGGGGCCTAATTCCTCTTTCTTTTGGTCGTTCGGTATCGGTAAAAGCTGAAATACCTCGCCAACCATGCTTCTTGTCCAAAGCGACGGCGTGATGCGAATGGAGTAGCCGTAGCCGGGGTCGCACATCCAGTCTGTCAGCTTGGCTCTCGGAAGTCCGTAAGCCGCAAGAATAGTCATGATGACTCCGCCATGGGTTACGAGTACAGCGCTGTTTGTGCCTGTGAACATCATGTTCTTAACAAGAGTTTCAAATCCAACGCATACTCTGTGCATGAACACGGCACTGCTTTCGCCGTTTGGCGGTGCGGCGTTCTGTCCCTTTGCCATCCACTCGGAAAATTTCGGATCGTCCTTTAATTCCTCGGCGGTTTTGTTCTCCCAGTCACCGAAATCGCACTCAGCCATTTCGAGAATAACCTCGGGTTCTGCCCACGGATAGAGGATTTTCAGGGTATCGACGCATCTCGTGGAGGGGCTTGCATAGAAAGCCTGAGCCTCGGGATACTCGGCATTTTGCTTAATCTCAAGAAGAGAATTTATTCCCTCGTCGGCAATGGGGGACTCGGTTCTGCCGATATATCTTCCCTCGAGGTTTCCCTCGCAGACAGCATGGCGGATAAGATGGATTACATAAGATTTCATTCAAAAAAACCTTTCGTGATTAAATTAACTTTACAATAAATTAGAATTGTAATATAATTACTTGGTATATTCAGAGATAAATCTCAGAATTATATTAAGCAAAAACAAAAGCTTATAGGTATTTTAAAATTTATAGCGTAAAAAATCAATAGTAAAAGAAACATTTAGTCCGCCTGACGGACTGACAAAAGAAAGAAGACTAAGAAGTAAAAAGAAAAGAGGTAAATGTATATGTGCGGATTTGCCGGTTACATTCACACCGAAAAAGAAATGAACCATGCAGAAATCATTAAGGATATGTGCGACAGAATTGCTCACAGAGGCCCCGATGACGCAGACTACTATGTAGATGACGGTATTTCTCTCGGATTCAGACGTCTTTCCATTATCGACCTTGACGGCGGCAGACAGCCGATTTATAACGAGGACAAAAATCTTGTTCTCCTTTTCAACGGAGAAATCTATAACTATCAGGAGCTTCGTGAGGAGCTCATTAACGCAGGCCATAAATTCTACACCAATACCGACTCCGAGACGCTGGTTCACGGCTATGAGGAGTGGGGTACGGGTCTTCCGAAGAAGCTCAGAGGAATGTATGCCTTTGTTATTTGGAACAGAAAGGAAAAGGAGCTTTTCGGCTGCCGTGACAATTTCGGAATCAAGCCCTTCTATTTTGCTCAGATGGGCGATAGCTTCATGTTCGGCTCAGAGATTAAGTCTTTCCTTGCTCATCCCGATTTCAAGAAGGAGTTAAACGAAAGACAGCTTGAGAATTACCTCAGCTTCCAGTATTCACCGGGAGAGGAGACCTTCTTCAAGAATGTTTATAAGCTTACTCCTGCTCATTACTTTATATACAAGAACGGCGAGATGAAAAAGGTTCGCTATTGGCTTCCTGATTTCAATGCCGAGGAGGATAAGTCCCTCGAGTACTGGACAGATACCATCGAAAAAGCTTTCGACAACTCCGTTGAGGCTCATAAGATTGCCGATGTTGAAGTTGGTTCGTTCCTTTCAAGCGGAGTCGATTCTTCTTATGTTGCATGCTCTGCGAATGTCGACAAGACCTTCACGGTAGGATTTGACAACGGAGAGAAATACAACGAGATAAGCTACGCTAAGGAGCTTTCCGAGCTCATTCCCGTTAAGAATATCTCGAGAGTTATCACTCCAGATGATTTCTGGGGCAACTTCTCCAAGATTCAGTATCATATGGACGAGCCTTTGGCAGACCCGTCAGCCGTTGCACTCTACTTTGTCTGCAACACGGCGGCTAAGCACTTGAAGGTAGCTCTTTCGGGCGAGGGCGCAGACGAGCTTTTCGGCGGATATAACATCTACCACGAGCCGCTCGATCTGACAGCTTACGACAAGCTTCCGTTCGGCTTGAGAAGAGTTCTCGGCAAGGCGGCTTCACACCTTCCGCAGGTTCACGGCATTAACTATATTGTCCGCCGCGGCAAGACTCTTGAGGAGCGCTTTATCGGAAACGCTTATATGTTCACAGAGAAGGAGAGAAAAAATCTTCTCAAGATTAAGACAGACGCAAAGTCCCCTGCCGCTATGGTCAAGCCTTATTACGATATGGTAAAGGACAAGGACGCTGTCACAAAGATGCAGTTCCTCGATATCAACATGTGGATGGTCGGCGATATTCTTCTCAAAGCCGACAAAATGAGCATGGCAAACTCTCTCGAGGTCAGAGTTCCGTTCCTCGACAGAGAGATCATGAAGGTTGCTCAGAGAATTCCGCTTAAGTACCGTGTGAACGGCACAACAACAAAGTACGCTATGAGAACTGCCGCCGCAAGACGTATGCCGGAGAAGTGGTCGACAAAGAAAAAGCTCGGCTTCCCGGTTCCGACAAGAGAGTGGCTCAAGCAGGATAAATATTACAATATCGTCAAGGACGCTTTTACAGACGAGACGGCAAAGAAATTCTTCAACACCGATCTTCTTGTGAAGCTTCTTGATGAACACAAGGCTCTTAAAAAGGACAATTCAAGAAAAGTATGGACAGTCTATACCTTCCTTGTTTGGTATAAAAGATTCTTCATTGAAGAGAAATAAAAAGAGGTTTTTGATTTATGTCTAAAGATTTTCAGCCCGTGCTTCTCGGAAGCGACATTAATGTTTACGGTATGGCAAGAGGTTTTCACGAGGCATACGGAATAAAAAGTGTTGCGGTCGGCAAGGGTATACTTCCCGTTTGTACAAACAGCTCGATAGTCGAGGTCAAAAAGGTTGAGCCGAGACTTGAGGAGGACGATGTCTTCGTAAGCACCTTGCTCGAGTTTGCCAAGAATTATCCCGGCGAGAAACTTCTTCTCGTTCCGTGCGGTGACAACTACATAAAGATGCTTGTCCGCAATCAGGATAAACTCAGAGGCGTTTACGAATTCGAGTGCATTTCCGAGGAGCTTTTGATGAAGCTTTCCATCAAGGAGAGTTTCTATCAGGTTTGTACGGAGCACGGCTTTGCTTTTCCTAAGACGACAACCTGTAACTACGAGAATTATAAAACAGTAAAGCTTCCGTTTGATTTCCCGTGCATTATCAAGCCGTCGAACTCCGTGGCTTACTGGAACTGCTCGTTCCCGCATAAGAAAAAGGTTTTCGTTGCTCAGAACAAAGAGGAGTACGATGCAATTCTTGACGCTATTTACGGCTCAAGCTACAAGGATCACCTCATTTTACAGGAGTTTATCCCGGGTGACGACAGCCGCATGAGAGTTATGAACGCCTATGTCGGAAAGGACAGAAAGGTTAAGCTTATCGCACTTGGAAATGCGGTTCTCGAGGAGCATTCTCCCGAGGGAATCGGCTCGTATGCCGCAATTATCAACGGCTATGACGAGAAATTAAACGAGATGATGATTAACTTCCTTGAGGGAATCGGATATGTCGGCTTTGCCAATTTCGATATGAAGTACGACGAGCGTGACGGAAAGTACAAGCTTTTCGAGATGAATTTGCGTCAGGGCAGAAGCTCTTATTTCGTCACGGCGGCAGGCTACAATATCTCAAAGTGGCTCGCTGACGATATTATCTACAATAAGCCGATGGGATTGACGGTAGCAACAAACAAGGTGCTCTATTCCATTATCCCAAAGCAGATAATCTTCAAGTACACAAAGGACGAGAAGGTCAAGGAAGAGGCAAGAAAGCTTATAAAAGAAGGAAAGATGGTTAATTCTTACTACTATGATAAGGATAAGAATCTCAAAAGAACCATCCAGTTTGCAAAGAACCAGCTTCATTATTTCCAGAAGTACAAGAGATATTTCGGAAATAAGAGCTTGAAGGATTAACGGAGGTAATCTTATGTGCGGATTCGTGGGATTTGTCAGCTCTGAAAAGGTGTTTGACCATTCCGAGGTAATCAAGGCAATGGCAGACAGGATCGCTCACCGCGGTCCCGATGATGCGGATTATTATATCGATGAGAACATCGCATTGGGTCACAGAAGACTTTCTATCATCGGTCTTGACAGCGGCAGACAGCCGATTTTCAACGAAGACAAGTCAATGGTGCTTGTTTTTAACGGAGAAATCTACAACTACCAGCCGCTTCGTGAGGAGCTCATTAAGGCGGGTCATAAATTCTATACCGAGACCGATTCCGAGGTTCTTGTCCACGGCTACGAGCAGTGGGGCAAGAGCATGCTGAATAAGCTTCGCGGAATGTTTGCTTTTTGCATCTGGGATAAAAAAGAGAAAAAGATATTTGCCGCAAGAGATATTTTCGGAATCAAGCCGTTTTATTACTACATCAAGAACGGCGAGTTTATGTTCGGAAGTGAGATAAAGTCTTTTCTCTCTCATCCCGGCTTCGAGAAAGAGCTTGACGAGAGCAAAATTCCCGAGTATCTCTCTTATGAGTATATTCCAACTGAAGAAACCATCTTCAAGAATGTATATAAGCTTCCGGGTTCTTACTGCCTTGAGTACAAGGATGGCAAGGTAAAAACCGAGAAATACTATGACATCAGATACAATATTGATAATTCCAAGTCGCTTGAGGACTGGGAGAAGGCTATCACAGAGGAATTCAGCGAGTCCGTCAGAGTTCATCAGATTGCCGATGTTGAAGTAGGCTGTTTCCTTTCGAGCGGCGTTGACAGCTCCTATGTTGTCAAAGAGGTTTTCAAGGGAACCGAAAAGGTAAAGACCTTTACAGTCGGTTACGATGAGGAGAAATACAGCGAGCACCCGTATGCTCAGGAATTCTCCGAGACTATCGGCGTCACAAATATTCTCAACAAGGTTTCCGCTGACGAATTTTTCGATTCCGTAAGCGAAATCCAGTATTTCATGGATGAGCCGCTTCCGAACCCTGCGGAAATTCCGCTTTACTTCCTCGCAAAGAACGCCGCAAAGTATGTTAAGGTTGTTCTTTCTGGTGAGGGTGCAGACGAGCTTTTTGGCGGATATCCCATGTATCTTCAGGGCGGTCACTTTGACGATTACTGCAGAAAGGTACCAAAGCCGATAAGAAAGGCGGCGGGTGCACTCGCAAGAAAGTTCCCACAGATGAAGGGCAGAAACTTCCTTGTAAGAGGCGCAATGGAGCCGTATCAGCGTTTCATGCGTGCAAACTACGTTTTCACCGATCCCGCTGAGAGACAGAAGTACTTAAAGAGAAAGATTACATCAAAGCTTCCCGAGGAATACTCCAAGCAGTATTTTGATGAGATCAAAGACCAGCACCTTGATGAGCCGACTCAGCTTCAGTATGTCGATATGAAGACATGGATGATTTATGACATTCTTCTTAAGGCTGACAGAATGAGTATGGCTAACTCACTTGAGCTCAGAGTTCCGTTCCTTGATAAGAAGATGCTCGAGCTTGCTCTTCAGATTCCGTCTAAGTACAGAGCTCACAACGAGACAACAAAAATTGCACTCAGAAGCGCCGCTTTAAAGCAGCTTCCCGAGAAAACGGCTAACAAGAAGAAGCTTGGATTCCCTGTTCCGCTTAACGATTGGCTCAAGCAGGATAAGTATTACGAGAAGGTTAAGAAGGCATTCCTCTCCGAGTCATCAGAGAAATTCTTCAACACCGATGCACTTATGGAGCTTCTTGACGACCACAAGGCAGGCAAGAAAAAGAACATGCAGAAGATTTGGTCTTTCTACAGCTTTATTCTTTGGTATGATGAGTTCTTCGTTAAGAACTGATTGAAAAATACAAGAAAAACAGACCGAGAGAATCAAAAAACGATTTTCTCGGTCTTTACTTTTGTCTTTTCTAATGAGATTTGCTATTGCTTTTGGCTTGTGGTATACTTTGAAATCAGAAAGCAAAAGGAGAAGTGAAATGCGAAAAGCAATCAGAATAGTACTTACCTTGATTTTTATTTGTACGGCGGCTTTCAGCGGCTGGAAGATTTTCAAATATTATAAGGGTGCGCACGACAACACAAGCAAATATGACGCACTCGCAAAAATAGTCGAGTCGGCAGAAAGCGAAGAAAGCGGTACTTCCGATAAAACGGATAGCACGAAGGAAAATGAAGAAAATTCCGCTGTCAGTGAGACCGACGAAAATGCGATTATTCCGGAGCTCAGCGAGCTTTACAGTCAGAATTCTGACTTGATTGCATGGATAAATATTCCCGATACAAACATAAATTATCCCGTCATGCAGACAAAGGATGACCCCGATTATTATTTGCACAAGGGATTTGACAAGGAATATTCCGATTACGGCTGTCCTTATGTAGCGGAAAATTGTGATGTGGACAGACCGAGCGATAACATAATCGTGTACGGTCATAATATGGTGGTCGGAGTTATGTTTGCTCAGCTTGAGAAGTTCGAGGACAAGGATTTTTGGAGCGAGCACAAGGAATTCAGCTTCTATACGCTTCACGAAAAGAGAAAGTACGAGATTTTCGCTGTCTTCAAAACTACGGTTTATGATGAGAATACAGACGAATTCAAGTATTATCAATTTGTGGATTCAAGCGACAAGGAAGATTTTAACGCCTATGTCGATAAATGCAAATCGCTTGCACTTTACGATACAGATGTTGAGGTTAAGTACGGTGACAAGCTTATCACGCTTTCAACCTGTGAGTATTCAGGGGATAACAGCCGACTGGTTGTGGTCGCAAAGCAAATAACCGATTGAACAAAAAAGGCTGCCGAAGCAGCCTTTTTACTTTTTTAATTTTTGTTTGTCGGATGCTCGATTTCTGCAAAGATTAATCTTTCAAGCTCTTTGGCGGCGGTGCTAAGCGGCTGATCCTTTCGCTTGACGAGGACGATTTCTCTCTCGGGAATTTCTTCCTTGAGATTGATTTTGAAAACATCGTTGTGATTTTTCAAAAATTCATCGGGAACAAAGCCGATGCCAAGTCCCGCTTCAACCATGGGGATAATTTGGTCGGCTGTGTTAGCCTCGATGTCCGGTTCAAACAAAAGCCCGTGAGACTCCAGAAGATTGCGATAAAATTTATTTGTGACAGAGTCACGTCCGAGTGTGATAAGCGGATACTGCGTGAGCTCCTTTAGAGTGACTTCTTTTTCGGCTAATTCGGGAAATTGACCTGAGCACACCGCAAATTCCTTTATCGGCTTAATCACAGTTTCTTCGAGTGAAGCGCCTATGCTTGTCGGTGTTGTGACGACAGCGATATCTGCGTAACCGTCGGCAAGGGCGTCTATCGCCTGAGGAGTGGAGTGGTTGCTGATACGAATGATTATCTTCGGATACAGGGTTCTGAATTTTTTCAGGACGGGCAAAAGAAGGCAGTGAAGTGCCTTTTCGCTTGCGGCAATGATAATCTCTCCGCTGTCCATGTCGGTTAAGTTTCTTATCTGCGCTTCGCCAAGCTCTATCTGCTCGACTGCGATTTTTATGTGACCGTAGAGGCGGTGCCCCTCGGTTGTGAGCTTCATTCCCTTGCGTGAGCGTGTGAAAAGAGCACAGCCAAGTTCCGATTCAAGCTTTTTTATGGTTCTGCTCATGTTCGGCTGATTGCTCATGAGTATTTTTGCCGCCTCGGAGATGTTTCCGTATTTTGCAACATAGTAAAAAATTCTATAATAATCAAAGCTTATGTACATAAATCCACCATACCAATATGATATATTTTCTATATCTAACATACATTATACATATGATACAACTTGAATTATAATATATAAGCGAATAATTGTAAAGCTCATTTGAGCGTGAAGAAAGAAGTAAAAAATAATATGAAACGAAATTATCAAATGTCCGACAGATTCAGAACGGCGTTCTTTATCATACTGTCGGGCGGATTTCAGGATGCCTACACATTTATCGGCCGAGGCGGAGTTTACGCAAACGCTCAGACGGGAAATGTAATCCTGTTCAGTACCAATCTTTTCGAGGGAAATTTTCTCACGGCTGTGAAGTACCTCGTGCCGATTATCTCGTTTTTTCTGGGAATTTTCGTAGCTGAAGAGGTTCACATCAAGCTTAAAAATTACGAGAAAATCCATTGGCGACAGCTGATTCTTGTGGGCGAGATAGTTATGCTTTTCTTTGTGGCGTATATTCCGGAGAGCCTTAACATGCTGGCAAACGCACTTGTTTCGTTCGTGTGTGCAATGCAGGTGCAGACCTTCAGAAAGGTGAGAGGTCAGGCGTACGCAAGCACTATGTGCATCGGAAATCTAAGGTCTGGAACGGAATCGCTGTGTGCGTATTTTCGTTCTAAGGACAAGGCTGTCCTGAAGAAAGCCCTCACATACTTTGCGGTAATCGGAGTATTTGCAGTGGGTGCGGGAGTCGGAAGCCTTGTGACAAATGCGATAGGCTTAAAGACAATCTGGGTTTGCTGTGTGCTTCTCTCGATAAGCTTTTTGATGATGTTCATCTCCGAGGAAAAAGAAATCAAGAAGGAAGTAAAGAAAGCAATCAGAAAAATTTGATATTGTTTTTAAATTGAAAGAATGCGGAGTCTTAAGGCTTCGCTTTTTTCTTGCTTTAAAATTAAGTGTAAATGTGGTATACTAATTCTCAAACGAGAATATAAGGAAAGAAGAAAGCGGTGAGTGTATGCCTAGATACGGAACCCAAGAAGCGTTTGAAGAACATAGAAAAAAACAGATTGAAGAGAGAGAAAAGTACCTGACGGACGAAGAAAAAGAAAAAAGAGCAAAAATAAGAGAAAGTAACAAAGAAGCTTCTAAGAAAGCCATGGAAACAACTGATGTTGTAAGAATAAAATTAAAAGCACTCTCCGAGGAAGATATAAATAAAGGAAAAATGTCTGAAAAAAACAGATGGAAAGAAAGTGCAAAGTTTCTTGGAATGTCTATGAACAAAATGGTCGAAGCTGCCGTAGATTTTTACATTAAAAGCCATGATGAGGAAATTGAGGAAAACAAAGCTGCTTTTAGTTATTTTAAGAGTGTTGTAAACAAGCAGTGGAATGAAAGAAGAAATCAATTTTTCTTTGATATTGTTTCAACAGGCAGAGCAGTTAAAAACATAGATGACACAGTGAAAGATAAGGTAGAAAGTTTTGTTCGTAGCGTTTATTATACGGAATACGAGAAAAGTAATAAACAATTTAAAATTCCGAAAGAATTGATTAAAGAAGTTGAAAAAGGGTTAGAAGATGAATTAAGAGAAGTTCTTTTGCAAAGCAGACAATATTATAAATAACTAAAAAAATCTCACCAAAGTCGGTGAGATTTTTTTAGTTTATCGGAATCTTATCAAAATAAAAAAAACACACAAAAAAGGCAAAGACAAGCTACATAACAATTAGATGGATACACCAATTACGCATTTTGCACAGAGTGATATAGCAAAAAAATAAAGTGTAGCTTTAAAATCACGAATTTCGGAATAAAATAATATTGACAATTGGTGTATCGTAAAGTATAATGCAGACAAGAAATGTACCACAAAAGTTGGAGAAAAACAAAATGAAGACAGATTAGAACAAAAAGCGAAAAATAACGAACGAATACACTTAATTTTTTTAATTGAGGAGAAGAATACCATGACAATGACAATTGAAAATGCATATCAGATTTTAGGAATCAATAGTAATGCGGATTATCCGGAAGCAAAGAGAGCATGCGACAACCTGATGATAAAATACAAAAATGCGTACGAGGCAGGTGACGAAAGCGCATACGAAAAAATGAAAGATGTTTTCGATGCGTGGGTTTTGCTTGAAAAAGCAGGTTTTGCGAAAAAGACTTATACGGCTTGTGAGAGTGTTGCTACGGGTGAGATATATGATTTCAGCGCAAGGTGGAAGACAGTTCTTCGTTTGGTTATATCTGTTTTGCTTTTTGGCGGTGCAATTTACGGCTTGGCAGCACTTATCGCGTATGTATCTGGCGATATAAGCTTTTTTGATTACTTCGGAATAGGAATCAAAAATTTGAATGATTTTTTTGTTTATCAATTTACGTTTTCAACAGACGATTTAATAGACGGATTGTTGGGTATGGATACTAATTCCAAAGTTTTCATAGTAAGCGGATGTGAGACAATGGCTGAAATAGCGGGAGCGATGTTGACTGTGTCTTGTCTAACAATAATCACAATACTTTTTCTTAGCTGTGTTCTTTATCTATCGTATTTAATTTATACTGCAAGAATAAATAAGATTTGCATGAATTCTGGCGGAGCAGATGAAATCAAATTAATTGATTCCGAACATAAAGCAAATCTGATTTTCAAGATTATAAATACAACCTATGCCGTGCTTAGTTATATTTCTGTTTCTCTTGTGTTAGTTACTTCATGGTACTCGGCATTCTTGGTTCCTACTCTGTTATTCTCAGA
>CAVDQG010000004.1:42492-94178 GCA_963611165.1 Bacteroides uniformis | reverse complement strand
ATATATAACCGTGAAGCAACATTATTCTGTTTTATTTATCACTTTCAACTTCACTTTCACAAACAACCGAATAAGAGTTTCTGATTAAATCAGAAATTCTTATTCACTCACTTTCAAATAATTTAAACGTCTTTCACTTTCAGAAATTAATCGACACATGGCAAAACTATGTCCTTAACAGTTAGGGGTGTTCGTAAAGCCGCACTTGTATTTGATGTTGTGGTATTGTTTTTTCAAAATATCCAACATATGATATGTGTGTATTTGGCTTTACGGTATCGGCGTTTTGACTTGTTTCGGTTATTTTTATTTTTGTACGGAAAAACGGAAAACTATATCGCTTCCGCACAGAAGTAATAAAAATTTTTATTTTGGAGGTTTTCACTATGAAAACAAAAACAAAGGCAATTGCCCTCACTCTTTGCGCAGTTCTCCTCGTTGTCGCTTCTGTCATGGGTACAATGGCTTACCTCACAAGCAAAGATACTGTTACCAACACATTCACAGTCGGTAATGTAAGCATCACACTCGATGAGGCTAAGGTAGATAAGTACGGTACTGTTGTTGAGGGAGCAGACAGAGTTGATGCTAACTCTTATGACCTTGTTCCGGGTCACACATACACAAAAGACCCGACAGTTACAGTTGCCGCAAACAGCGAGCCTTGCTATGTATTCGTTAAGGTTGAGAACGGTTTGTCAGGTTTCGAGGCTACAAACAACACTATCGCTTCTCAGATAACAAATACAAACCAGTGGACTGCTCTTGAAGGCAATGACGGTGTTTACTACAAGGAAGTAGTCGCTTCTGCGACAGACACAACACTTGTTGTTTTCTCAAGCTTTACTCTCTCCGACACAGCTAACAATGTTAACGGCTGGAACAACTTAGGTAATGCAAACATCACAGTTAAAGCTTATGCTATCCAGCAGGACGGCTTCGAGACTGCTAGCGCAGCATGGGAAGCTGTTAAGGACTAATTATTAAAATTCTTTTCAAATTTGCACATTTCGAGGGTAGAAAGCTTCTATCCTCGTTTTGCATAATTGTCTGTTAAGCTTACCAAAGAGATAAAGACAGTTTCAAGACGAAAGGGCGACTTTTGAATTAATAATTAATAAATAATAATTAATAATTAGCGAATACACGGTCTTGTGCATTCTCGATTTATAACCGTGAAATTACCGCCATTCCCGTAGGGGCGACCTTCGGTCGCCTGACCACCAAGGTGGTTTAGTTCGTTTTTGTTTTAAACTGTTTTTTTCTGTTTGTGTTTTTCTTGTACGAAAGGTTCGGCTTGAAGGCTTAACTACTGGCGTTCCGCCCTAAAAATGCTTCGCATTTTTGGTTTAGCCTCCAAGCCTGGCTTTTTATCATCGCTTCGCTCTGTTTTTTGTTATTTCTCTTTGTGCTTCGCTTTTCTCTTGTGGGCTCTGCCCACACCCGTTCGCTTTTTGAAAAAAGCGAAACCAAAAACTTTTGTGTTTATATTTTATAGCATATTCCGACAGGAGGTTACACCGTGAAGAAAAAACTCTTTGCTCTATCGGTCATGGCAATGCTTATTGCGATTTGTTCATTCGGCACTGCCGCTTTTTACAATGCTCAGGATACCGCTCATAACGTCATCACGATGGGTAACGTGAACATTGCAATTTCCGAGTGGGCTGACGAAGAAAAAACAATAGAATTTTCTAATGTTGACGGTGTACTGCCAAACACAAGTGTGACAAAAGTCGTCGAAATAAGAAACACGGGAAAATCCGACGCATGGGTTCGTGTGAGAATCGAGAAAAATATCAGCCTTAATTCAGACTCTGATGGTGATACGGGACTAATCTTGCTTGACATCAATGAGGGCGCTTGGATTGACGGCAAAGACGGTTATTATTACTACAGCAAAAAGTTATCCGAAGATGAAGTGACCGAGCCGATTTTTACAAAGGTAGACTTTTCAAAGGATATGGATAACTCATATGTCGGCGCTGTTTGCAGTGTTGAGGTATTCGCCGAGGCGGTTCAGTCCGCAAACAACGGCGATGACGTTTTGAGTGCGGACGGTTGGCCAGAAGGCTACGGGGAGGAAGAATATGAATAAACTTAAAAAGCTGAAAAAGAGAGCATTCTCGCTTGCGATGGCTCTCACGCTCATGCTTGAGTGTGCACCGATTTCCCCTGTTTCCGCTGAGGATGTTTCAGATGAAAATATAAATTTACCCGTAGTGAACGTGCCGTTTAGCAGTGGTGATAACTCATTTATTCACGCTCCCGCATTGGTAACTCTTTCGAGCGGCAACTTGGTCTCTGCGGCTGAGACGAGGAGAAATTCTGCCTATGACGGCGGCGGAACGGACATCGTTTCTGCAGTTTCTTCCGACAGCGGCGAGGGCTGGAGCGTAAATTACGCAGAATATTTTGGCGATAATTCCGACACATATAACGGCGAGAAATCCACAGCGTTTACTTCGCCAACGCTTCTTGCGAACGGCAATGCTGTTTATATGCTCTCGAATCTCTATCCTTACGGTGTTTCCTTAAGCGGTGAGGGAAGTATATCACCGAGCACGGAGAGTGCATTTGACGATAACGGAAATCTTCTTTTAAGTTCCGATGATTTTGAATCCTACGGCTACTATCTCAATTTATCCGATTATTATATTTACACGGCTGACGGTCAGAAAACAGGACTTTATGTTGATAAGAGTTTTAATCTCGAATATTCCGACAAGTCTCTTGACGAAGCGGAAAAGCTGACAGCAACGCAGGCTCCGACACCGACCGCAACACCAAGCGTAGATGAGACAGAGCAGTCGGAAGAAGTGACAAGTGAAACATCGAGTGAAGCATCAGGCGAAGAAACAAGCGTTTCGGTGGATTCTCCGAGTGGATCGCTTATGATAGGCAAAATTCCTTTTTCGGCTGATATTTTCGAAGAAACGGCAGAGAATATAATTTTCGATCAAAGCTCAGTCGATGAGGGCACTTCATCCGAGACGGATGTACAAGAGAGCGGTGAAGTTTCACCTGAGCCGACCTCAGAAGCGACTGCCGAGCCAACAGCAGAGCCCACGGCGGAACCGACTGCCGAGCCAACGGAAGAACCCACGGTAACTTCCGCTCCGACAAATGAGCCGACAGCGACACCGACTGCCACGGCTACACCTACACCCACTCCGAGTGCAAGCCCCAGTCCGAGTGCTACTCCGATTAGTGACGAAAAGAAAACAAGCAATCTTTTCTTTGAGGACAGCCCATTTAAAGTTACAAGAACGGCTTACCTTTGCGTAAGTTCTTCGACAGACGGCGGATATTCATGGAGCGAGCCGATGCTCATTAACGCAAAAAATACTTCCGAACAGGCACTCTTGAGCACATCGGGAAGAGGTCTTGTGACATCGGGCGGAACGATGATTTTCCCGGTTTACAGCTATGCGGACGGATATTCTCAGTTGGGGTTTGTTTATTCATCTGACGGTGCTGACTGGTTAAGAATAGATTCTCCATTTGCTACAAGCAATGCTTCGGCGATCGAACTTGCGGACGGAAGCATCCGCTTCTTCTTCGCGGGCGGAAACAGCCTTGTCTATGCTGATTACAGCTTCTCGGGCGGTTGGTCTGATTCAGTCGATACGGGAGTTTCGGCAAATTCGGCTTATGCGATTTCGGCAATTTCCTATTCGCTTTCTGCTTCTGACGGAAAACAGATAATCTTGGTTTCTTCGTGCGGAAGCATCTATACATTTACCGCAGACGAAAGCGGAATGTCTCTTTCAAACACAAAAACAGTAACAGACGGTACTTTTATGAGTTCTTGCCTTACGGAAACAAGTGATAATCTTGTCGCTTGTCTCTATGAGAATTCAGACAGTTCATTCGGTACAGCCGTTTTCACGGGTGATGAGCTTATTGTCACTACTGCCGACGATGAAGCCGCTAAAACCGAGGTTGACGGCTCTGATGATGATTCTACATTTGAGGTAGGCGATGTAAACCCCGATATTGACGAGGACTGGTATTCCGAGGTTGGTTGCACTGTTTCTTCCGATAATGTCGAGTTTACAAGCAAGGTTATAACCAAGCTTGATGAATTCAGCACGAACAACTCGAATGTAAGCCGCTTTGTTGCATTCAAGGTTTCTTGTGAGACAGATGACGGCACATACACGGGCGAGGGAACAGTCAAGATTAATCTTCCGTCTTCTTGGGATTCCAAAAAGGTTTTCGGATTCGTTCTCGATAAAAACGATTCCATAAGACTTATTGCGGGCGAGATAAGCGGTTCATATATCACATTCCACACGCCGAACCTCACAACGGTCGGTATCTGCGAATTAAGCGATATGGACGATACGGAGAATTTCATCACGACTTATCTGACAGTCGGCGAGACCTCCTCTGCGATTACCGTTTCCAATGACAAGCTTATCGGAGCAACCGAAGATACCTATATAACGAGTGACGGCGTGGCTAAGTTTGCTGTTGCTCATGAGACTTCAAACAGCACAGTAACCTACACTCAGGTAAGCTCGATTGAGAGCGGTGAGCAGTATGTTATTATGCCTGTTTCGGGTGCTACCTCAGGACTAGCCTTGTATGAGTTCTCCGAGTACAACTATTCCACGGGATACGACACTTTCCCGCTTCACTCCGTAAGCTTAGCCGATAACACCGACCTCACGAATTATCTTTGGACATTCACAAAGACTTCGGACGGAGACAGCACTTATTACATTCAGAACAGCCGAAACGGAAAGACGAGCGGTTACTTAACTCTTGCTACTGACATTTCTGCAGATGAAAACGGAGTCGCAAACGAACATCAGGACGCTTCTTTCGTGCTTGATGTTAAGTCGCAGTCGGATGGCGGATTTATGATTTTCGCAAACGGTACGACCTGCGGTCTTTACAACACGGGTGATAATGCTCTCTCGAGAAATACTTCTGACAATACCGTCTGGTATCTCTACAAAAAGGAAAGCACGGTTTCAAATTTCACAAGCGTAAGCTTCACGGGAGTTAAGCCGAGCGAAACCGAGGTGACGCTTGGCTCTAATGTCTACGATGTTATCGTGAGTGCAATTGACGCAAAGAAAACCGTTCAAATCGGACTTAATTCCGAGAGCACTCTCGATGCGATAGGTGATTTGGGGCTCAGTGAAGATTACACCGTAGATTATGAGATAACAAGCGGTGACGATATCATCACGGTTGACGCTTCAGGTAAGATTACTTCTTCTGACACATCAGGCGAAGCAGTGGTAGTAGCTACCGCTTCCGATGCCGACGGAAATATAATAGGAAAAATAACTTACACCGTCGAGGTGGAAGAGATAGTTATCGAGAACACCAAGAATATGTTTGTTATTGCGGGCGATGAGTCGGCTCTCTCGGGACTTTCGGGCGAGCTTGATATGAACTACTGCGATACAAGTCTTTTCAACAGCTACAGCTACGAAAACGGCACGCTCACGCTTGTCGGTAACTATCATAATTTGACGGGCTCGACAAAAATCATTGTCGGCACAACGCTTATTAACGTTCACGTCTATCCGACTACGATTAACAGCTCATGGCAGGTTTCCAACAGCTTCAAATTTAACATCGACACGATTGAGAACTGCGATGTTTACTATTCGATTAACGGCTCTGACCTCATAAAGGTTGAGGGCACTGGCGAGCTTGTCAATCAGGATAAATTAAACGGCGGATTCTTCATTTCGTTCTATGCAAAGCCGCACGAGGGCTATGCACTTTCCGAGATGGGCGCTACCAACTCGGCTGGTAACTACTATTCACTTCAGTACACAAACGATATTTCCGAGTGTGACGCTTGGCCGGAGAACGGCTCTACTTTCTCGACCGATATCGGAAAATATGTAACTTTAGACACCTTGCGCACTGTTTTTCAGTCGGCTGCGGATATCGGCTGTGACGGTACGATGAAGTTTGACCGCTGGGGAAGCTCGAACACTACGAATCTGTCATTCTATGCTGAAAAACTTCCGACAGTCGATAAGACGATAGTCGGCTACCAATACGGTGCTCAAAACGGTATTGACAATGTGACAAGAGATGTGACGGCTAATCTTGACATTGAAGGATACGAGGATTACAGCGAATATACAGACGGACTTTCGTTCACATTTGGAGACACTTTACTATATAAGATTACCGTTAAGACATATTCGGCTGATGTCAACTACACCTCGGCATCACTCGAGGATGCAAAGATTGACTATACTGTAAACTACAACGATAATTTGCTCGATACTGCAGGACAGGAGTTTGTTTATTATTGTCCGTATACAATTAATGTAGACGATGCATACAAGTACACAAGCGGTCATTTTGTCAATGAGGTTGACCTGAAATATACTTATTCGTCAAAATATTCAAGCGGAACTTACGGCAATACCTCCGAGGCAACTGCGGTGGCTGATATTTTCGGACTTGTTTCATATGACTGGGAAGAGGGCACGCCGAGCGAGATTGTAAACAATAACTGCGCAGGCTACAGTTATACTTTGCCGAGCGCAAAGCAGGTTGCGCCGACTACAGAGTACGGTCTTGACGCTTACACGGGTGCTACCACTTATGTGGACAACTCAAACGGCAAGAAATATTATCTTGACCACTGGACATGGGCTGACGGCACGAACTCCGAGAAGATTACATATACCGACTCCGAGGGAAACGAAAAACAGGACATTACGCTCACACGTAACACAAGCTGGGCAAAGACTATGGCGGCTAAGACCTCGCCGACTATAATCGGCACATGGGTTGAAAAGCCGAAGTACAGCGTTATCTATGAGTGGAGCGGTGACGTTCCGAGCAGTGCAATTCTTCCGAACGCTGATTTGTATTACACCGATGACGATTACATGGTAAGTAATGTTTACAGTAAGCTTGACGACGGCACATGGACGTGGACGTTCAAGGGCTGGAAGCTGAAAAACGCAGACGGAACAGTCGGCACTGAAACTCTTGACGGAACAACCCAAACCATGGGAAGTGCAGATGTCACATATGTCGGCGAGTGGGAAAAGACCCATTATGACTACACGCTTCTGACAATCAAAAAAGAGGTTGATAAATCGGGCAGCTTCGATTCTGACGATATTTTCCTCTTTAAAATTACTTGTGACGGCCACTATAATCCGAATATGACGGTAACGCTCAAGGCAGGCGATCAGATAGTTATTTCAAGACTGAGAATCGACCAGGAGTATACGATTACGGAGCTTACGGACTGGTCTTGGCGTTACAGCGACAGTCCTACTGCGACCGATTCCAACAACTCGGAAAATATTACAACAAACGGCAAGATAAGCGTAACGCTGAAAGAAAGGCGAGCTTGGACTTCTGATGTTAATGTAGTCACGTTCACTAACTCATTAAACGAGAATAAGTGGCTGAGTGACGAGGACAGCGTCAGAAATAACTGGCAGTCTGACGGCAGTATCAAGAAGACAACAACAAAGTAAAAGGGGGTCATCAAATGAAAACCGATAGGGTTAAAAATCTTAACAAAAAAGCGGTTGTGTTGGTGGCTTCCGCCATACTTTTGGCAGTTGTCGCTGTCGGCGGTACTTTTGCATGGCTTACAAGCAAACCCGATATGCTGAACAACAGCTTCACTGTCGGAACTGTCAGCGTAGAGGTAGATGAAGAGCTTGACGGCAACACAAAAAAGAATGTGACGATTAAGAATACGGGCTCATCCGACGCATATATCCGTGCTACCGTAGTATTTAACTGGGTAAACGCTAACGGAGATATGCTTTACGGTGAACCGCCGTATGAAAACATCGACTACACCGTTTCTTACAATACGACAGACTGGATTCAAGGCTCGGACGGCTACTGGTACTATAAGTACAAGGTAGCTTCGGACGATTCCACGAAAAATCTTATAAACACTCTCACACCGACATCCGACAAGGGTCCCCACGGTGACTATAATACCGATTCTTCCGAATGGGCGTCCGCACTTCAGTTTTATCTCGGAGTCAATATTGTCGGTGCGGGAATTCAGGCGAATCCGTCCACGACTGTGGAGAGCGAGTGGGGAGTTACCGTGAATTCTGACGGAACTTTAAGCGCAAACTGAGGTGATAAAAATGAAAAAATTAAAAGCTTTTATCTCCTTTTTGTTCGTTCTTACTTTCGTTTTCGGAATGTCTTTGACGGCTTCGGCAGACTCTAACATAAGCTTTAACGGCTTACAGGACGGCTTTGATTTCAGTAACAGAGATTTGTTTGCAAGCTTCAAGTATGTTATGCCCGGCGATGTTCTCACGGAGAAAATCACATTCACCAACAACGCAAAGGACAGCGATTTTGTTAATCTCTACCTTAAAGCAAATGTTGAAGATGTAAACGAAGATTATGAGATTGATTTTCTTTCCAAGCTTGGTTTAAAGGTATATAACGGTTCAGAACTCATATATGACGATACTGCCGATGAAACAGGTTCGCTGACGGATTTTAAGTATCTCGGAACTTTCAGAAGCGGTGAGTCAGCCACCCTCACGGCAGAACTCAGCGTGCCGATTGAGCTTGGCAATATGTATGCCGGCAACATTGGCAATGTCGATTGGATTTTCCATGTCGAAGCTTACAGCGAAAGTCAGCTCACGGCAAGGAAGCTCTGGTCTGACGGAAACTCGAACCACGAGAACGAGAGCGTGACGATAAATCTTCTCGAGGACGGTGAGGTGGCTGATACTGCCGAACTCAGTGCCGAGAACAACTGGGCGTATACCTTTGACAGACTTCTCGAGGGCCATTCTTGGTCGGTCGAGGAGGCGAGCGTGCCTAAGGGATACGAAGTAAGCTATGACACGGTTGGCAATGTCACGACAATCACAAATAAGCTTATAGAAAATCCTTCTCCGACGCCTACTCCAAATGGGGAGAAAACAACTCTTTCGGTGAATAAATCGTGGAGCGGCGACAAAGAGAGCGAAAGACCGAGTGCCGTTACCGTGACGCTTTATAACGGAGCGAGCGAATATCAGACGATAGAACTTAACTCCGAGAACAACTGGAGCTACACGTGGAAAGACCTTGAATCAGGCGGTAACTGGCAGATTCTCGAGAGCAATATCCCGAATGGCTACACTCCGTCTTATTCCAAGAGCGGTTCGGTCGTAACAATAACCAACACGAGAAGTCTTGTGCAGACGGGTCAAAACAATATGCCGATATTTATTTTCGGCGGATGCGGTATTGTGTTGGTAATAGTCGGAATTTTAATTCTCAAGAAGAAAAAGAAGAATGGCTAAAAAAACAGGTACAATAATAATTGCAGTCGGCTTAATTTGCCTGATTTCTGCTTTCGGATTTTATCTTCACAATCAAAACGAGAGTAAGACGGCAGGCGAAAGTGCCGGGAAGGTTCTTGAAGAGCTTGACGAAGTGGTTGAAGTGAAGAAGAGTGAGAGTATTGTGGTATCTGAGGATAATTCAGAAAGCCAATCCGATGAAATGCCGACCGTAACAATAGACGGGTATGATTATATCGGTTACATCGAGATTCCAAAAATAAGCATAAGACTGCCTGTTATGTCCGAGTGGGACTATGACAGACTTAAAATTGCGCCGTGCAGAAATTTCGGATCTGTATTTTCTGATGATTTGGTTATAGCAGGTCACAACTACACGGCACATTTCGGAAAGCTTGATAATCTTACAAGCGGTGACAGCGTGGTTTTCACCGATGCTCTCAGCTTGGTATATTCTTATACCGTGCAGAAACTCGATACAGTGGCTCCCGAAAATGTAGATGCTGTGCAGAACAGCGGTTATGACCTCGTGCTCTATACATGCACGCTGTCGGGCACGGAGAGAACGGCAGTTTACTGTAACAGAGCAAATTATTAACAAATCACATTAATCAGTTGAAAAGTGAGTATAAAAAATCTCAGATAAGCGATTGAGCTTGTCTGAGATTTTTGCTTTGTGAAAGTATTTTATCTGACTATTTTGATAACAGCCGTGTCGGCATAAGTAAGCGGTTCGTTGTGAATGAAGAATATCTTTCCGTCAACTGGTGCATACAGGGTTTCGCTTGTTTCGCTCGTGTATGGGTGGATTATATTTGCAATCGGCTGTCCGATTTTCACTGCATCGCCAGCCTTTACAAGCGGCTCGAATATACCCGACTCGTTTGTCTTGACGGAGACAAGCTCGGTATCATAAACGATTTGCGATTTATAACCGACAGGCCCCGAGTACTTGAGTATTCCCTGAGAGGAGAGAAAGCTCATAACAGCCAAAACTGCCTGACCGGCACCGTTGGGGTCGATTTTTGTCGTGCTTGTTGTGTACAGCGAGAAAGCCTCTGTATCCCAAACCTGCCAGTTGTAGTTAAGCGTGGTGGTGTCGTACGGACGAACCTTTCTCACAACGACATACGGCAAGCCGAATTTGCTTGCAAGCTCGGTTGTGGAAAATCCCTCGTCCATCATTCTTATATGCGGAACAAAGTCGCCCGGCATATAGAAAGAAGTGAACTGGATTCCGTACTTATAGTCCTTTATCTCTTTGAAAACACCGTCCGCAATTCTCTGCGTGGTTTCGCCCAAATCGTAGCCGGGGAACATTCTGTTGATATCGGTGTTGTCTGTCGGCCAAAATCGCTTTTGAATGTTCATGGAGGATGGGTTCATCGTTGGAATCACAAGAATTTTTTTGCCCTTTGCGATTCTACCCTCTGCTTCAAGCTGAGTGAATTTCTTTACAAGCTTTGAGGCACAGTAAATCTGCTGAACCTCGTTTCCTCGTGAAGCGCCGACTATTGCGACTGACTCTTCGCCCTCGCCGAATTCATATCCCGTTATGCGGAACTTGTCACGGTAAAGACCGCTCATTTCGTAGATAATGCGTTTATTCATGCAGACACACCTCCTTGCGAAGAAGTCTGCCGATGAGCGAGCCCTCGTTTACAACGGGGAAATCTCTTATCGTGAAGAGAATGCCGTCCACGGGTGCGGTTACCTCATCGAGTACCTCGCCTGAAAGCGGATCCACAATTTTTCCGACTAAGTCGCCTTTGTTTAGAAGAACCCAGCATTTAACCGACGGAATAAAAATTCCGCCCGCCTTAGCATTTAAAAAGCTGACGTCGTCCTGATCTCTCGAGATAATCGGAACACGGGGAGCTTTTGTTTCACCTTGCCAAATTCCGAGTTTGCTCATGAGATTTAAAATGCCGTCAACAAGCTGATTGCCAAGCTCTTGAGTTATTCTCATTCCGACGCCCATCTCGACAACGAGGACAGGTGTGCCCGTGCTGTTGAGACTGTAAGCAAAGGTGGATTCGAGAACCGTGCTTGCGCCGTGAACCCAGATGAAATCTACATTTGCTTCCTTTGCAAGGGGAACGAGCTGTTCTTCGTGCAGTTGATTAATTCTGATCTGCGGAATTTCGGTCAAGTAGATATTGCTTGCGTGAACATCGAGCACGCAGTCAGAGCCGCTGACATCCTCAATGATTTTAGCGGCTAAATATTCCGTCATGTTTCCGTCGGCATTTCCGGGGAAAAGGCGGTTCATATCCAAATCGAAAGCTGGAATTCCTCTTGTTATCGAGTCGATACCGAGCGGATTCATTGCCGGGTAAATGTCTACAATTCCCGTAAGCTTGTCTTTCTGACAGTTTATTCTTCTTTGCAGCTCGTAGCAAACGAACTGTCCCTCGAGCTCGTCACCGTGGATACCCGTGACGATGCTTATGCGTTTCATCGGTTTGTCTGCCTTTTCGGGCATGAGACGGTTCTTCCTGATGTTAAGTGTTTCGTCAACAGGAAGTCTTACCGACGCTATTGTTTCTATCATATTATTCTTCCTTTACTGTGAAATAAGCGTGGGGGAAGTTACCCTTGAGCTTATCTCTTGTCTTTGAGCGCCGCCGCCCCGCAGTATTCCGCGGTTAATCGCACATTCCGTGGCGTCTCTGCCGTCGCCAAGCTTGATATAATTCTCGTAAACACGGCAGTCGTGAGTGGGGTCAAGTCCTATCCACTTATCACCGACGAGCGCTTCGACCCAAGCGTGGCTTTCTCCCTCGCCGACCAAAAGTCCGCAGACATATCGTGCGGGAATTTTAGCCATTCTGAGGAGAGTTATCAGAATGTGAGCATAATCCTGACAAACGCCGACTCCCATTTTGAATGAGGTTTCGGCGTCTGTTGTGACTTCGGTTGCTTTCGGAACATAAGAAAAGTCACCGTGTAGCTTATGCATGATATAAAGGGATTTATCAAGATCGTTTTCAAATCCCGATAAACCGAAAGTGCTGAAATATGCGGTGAGTGCTTCTTTCGGAATGCATTTTCCGAACGGATAACGGTAAAGTGCAATTCGGCCCTCTTTAGCGGTTTCTTCAAAGTCGCTCTCATAAATTTCAACATCTCCGAAAATACGGTAGCTGAAGAAATCATGAGGAGTGTCTACCCGTCCGTAAATCTGTTTGTTTCCGTTTGAGTCCTCACCGACAGAATAAGGTGCATGCGGCGTTAATTCAATCGTATGACTTAAAAGCTTTTGACGTGCGGTATCCTTGGGGATACATTTTATGGTGAAATGGCACTTGCTTACCGGTGAGGAGTAGTATAGATTCATTCGGTAATCAAATTCTAACTTCATATCGTACCTCTTTTTAGAAGATCTGTTCTACATTTGATACGATACTATAATAATCCATTTCGTCCTTTTCCGCCAGTTCTTTTACAATATTTAATTTATCCTCGTTGTACGACAGTCCGCTTTTCGTGACTCTCGGAACCATTCGGTGAACATCTCGTCTGATTTCTCCGGCGGGAGCCTCAAGTCTTGAATAGAGGTCTATGCGCTCGATTCTCTTTCCTGCTTTGATGATATTTCTTACATGTTCGCTGTCGATTCTGTCGTCTATGATACCCCAGAAAGCGAGTAAATCATCTAAAACATGCTGTAGTTCGAACAGCGGAGCGTCTGAGGAAGCCGCCTTGTTCATCTCATAAATTGTGAGCTGAATGTAGGAGAGAGCCTCGGTCGAGATGCTGTCACGAAGAACTATCGCATTGTCATATGCACGGTTAAGATTGCTGATAATCGAGTCGGGATTCTCTGCGTCGAACGGATATCGCTTGAGAAAATCCGCACGGTCGCTGTATATATTCGGAATATCTATGCTTGAGCAGAACGCAACATAGCCGTCCTCCTCAGCGTCAATCATTGAATCGAAGCTCTTGAAAAAGAGACGAATGGTCGAATATACTCTCTCGGAATATCTTCCGAGCCAATAAAGTCTGTCTGCCTGTTCTATCGAGATAATACCCATGTGTCTTTAAATCCTCCTCCTTGAGATGAGTTAACAATAAACGAATCGGGGTTTCGTGAGAATCTTGTGAGACCCGATTTCCAAACTACGGGTTCTTCGCTTGTGAGCACAAAAGCACGAAGATCGGCTTTTCTCGGTACGACAGCGCCGTTATCGAGAATATCGAGATCCTCAAAGTCGATAACCTCCTGAGCGATGAAGCGTCTGGGCTCGCTCTTCAGAAGTGCGATGAAATCTTCTTTCTGCTTAGCGCTCATTGAGCTGCCAAATACAACTCCGTAGCCGCCTGCCTCGGCAACGTCTTTAAGGACAAGCTTGTCGAAGTTATTGAGAACATATTTCATATCCTCCTCGTAGAACGGAAGATATGTCGGTGCGTTATGAAGAATCGGCTCTTCTCCGAGATAATATTTAATCATCTTAGGAACGAAATAATAAATACCCTTGTCGTCAGCGACGCCGTTACCGGGTGCATTTAACAAAGCAACATTCCCCTTGCGGAAAACATCGTAAACATGGGGAATACCGATGAGAGATTCAGGGTTGAAATTCATCGGGTCGAGGTACTCATCGGAAATTCTGCGGTAAACAGCGCCTACTCTCTCTTTTTTGCCGTCTGCCGTGATGTAGTAGAGCTTATCGTCATCTACTGTAAGCTCGTTTCCGCTGACAAGAAGTGCACCTGTTTTTTCTGCAAGATATGAGTGCTCGAAGTAAGCGGCATTATATCTGCCCGGGGTCATGATTACATTAACTCCGCCAACATTTACATAGTCCATCGTGTGCTTCAAAAGCTCGGCATAGTTTCTGTTATCCTCAAGCTTGGTGTTGGTAAATGTGTGCGGTGAGCAGCGGCGGCAAAGCTCTCTTGCTATCATGGGGTAGGATGCACCAGACGGAACTCTGAGGTTATCCTCGAGAATATACCACTCGCCGTCCTTTCCTTTTACAAGGTCGATTCCCGAAATATGAGAATAGATGTCCTTAATCGGCGTCACTCCCTCGCACTCTGCCATGTAACCGCTTGAAGCAAAGACAAATTCCTCGGGAACAACTCCGTCTTTAACGATTTTCTTTTCGCTGTAAATGTCTTTCAAAAACAGGTTGAGTGCCTTAACTCTCTGCTTAAGTCCCCTCTCGAGATAATCAAATTCATCGTGAGCTATAACTCTCGGAACGCTGTCGAACGGGAAGAGCTGCTCCTTGAAGCTTCCGTTCTTGTAGATTCCGAATTTTACGCCGTATCGGGCAAGAAGCTCGTTGACGTTTTCGGTATGACTGATAAGCTCTTTCATTCTTTTCCTCCTAAAATACAAAAAGGCGCTCTGCAAGATTAATGCAGAACGCCTTCGTTCATTCAATATGATAAAAGTTTAGCACACGCAAGTGCTTTAGTCAAATAAAATATTATATTTATTCAAATTTTGTCGTTTAGACGGAAAAAACACTGTTCTTTGGCATAAAATAAGCGGATATAAATAAAAATATCGGAGATTGAAATGCATCGTCTTTTCTGGTATAATATTAACGCATAAAACCAAGAAAGGAAAGATTGAAACTTCAATCTTGCAAAATCAATGAAAACTCTCATTGGCATTCTTATTCCTTTTCTCGGAACGACACTCGGCTCGGCGCTTGTCTTTTTCATGAAACGGACATTGAGCGATGAAGTAAACCGTGCCCTGACGGGCTTTGCCTCGGGGGTTATGGTAGCGGCTTCGGTTTGGAGTCTCTTGATTCCGTCGCTTGAGCAGGCAGAGAGCCTCGGCAAGCTGTCCTTTGTGCCGGCGGCGGTAGGTTTTTGGATAGGTATTCTGTTTTTGCTGGCACTTGACCACGTTATCCCACATTTGCACATGAACAGCGAAAAAAGCGAAGGCCCCAAGTCTAAGCTTGAAAAAACCACCATGATGGTGCTTGCAGTGACGCTTCACAATATTCCCGAGGGAATGGCGGTAGGAGTTGTCTATGCCAGATATCTTAGCCAAAACGCTAAAATCAGCGCAATGGGTGCTTTGGCACTTTCAATCGGAATTGCCATTCAGAATTTCCCCGAGGGGGCAATTATCTCCATGCCGCTTCGGTCACAGGGGAAGAGCAAGCTTTATTCCTTTGTCGGAGGCGTTCTTTCGGGCGCAGTGGAGCCGATTGGCGCATTTCTTACGATACTTGCGGCAGGGCTTGTGATTCCTGCTCTTCCGTATCTATTAAGCTTTGCGGCGGGTGCAATGCTCTATGTTGTTGTGGAGGAACTCATTCCCGAGATGAGCGGGGGAGAACACAGCAACACAGGAACTATATTCTTTGCCGTTGGCTTCAGCGTGATGATGATTCTCGATGTGGCACTAGGATAGTTTATTTTTTAGTTAAGTAGTTAGACTAAACTAACCGAGAAAAGGAAAGAAACCGAGGCGGTTTTTATCGTCTCGGTTTTGATTTTTTATATCAGTTTTTGAGCTCAAAGACATTGTCGAGGTTTTCGATTCCGTCAATTTGTTTCTTTCCGCCTATGACGCAGATGCTGCCGCCGCAAATGCTCTTTTCCAGAGAATCAGCTATAAGCATAAGGTCGCTTTGCGAGGTGCTTAATAGGTCACGCCTTGTGTCGCATCTTGATTGCCATGTTCTGTCAGAGAAATAGAAACGGTCGCCCGTCTGAGCGTTTGATCTCGGTGTCATGAGTGAGGACGAATTGGAAATCGTGCCGATGATGAAATCATCGAGGTTGTCGGTGCTCTGTGCAAAGGCTCTCAAGAAATTGGGAACGCCCTTGTAGCTTTCAATCGAGTTCTCGCTGTTTGGGTCACGATAGGAGTAGCATGCGGTAAAGCCGCCGTCACGAGAGATAAGTCCCGTTCCGTATGCTCCGCCCTGAACTCTGACGGTGTTCCAAAGGTACGAGAGGCTTACTATCTGAGAGGCAACGAGAAGCTTGCCTGAATTTGTATTTTCGGTGTAACCGCCCATTACGGCGAAGCATGTGTCTGAGGGAACGATGATTCCCTCGTTTCGCTTGCCCCAAGGTTTGATTTCGTTCTTTGGCAGTAGTGGTGTGTTCGGGAGCGATTCAAGAGTTTTCTTTGCGAAGCTTTCGTATTCATCAGTGCCTGCAATACTGATTGTGACGCCGTTTGAGCTTATTACGCTTGAGAGAATTTTGCTCATGTTCTCGCCCAGATTAGTTAAATCGCAGTTCTCGGATTGTGTTCTGAGCCATTCATAGAAAGCGATACCGTCTGTGAGGTCGTTGTACACACCGACAGCAGAGGACTGAGCCGAAAGCCTTTGAACGGCAACGGCATTTCCGTACATGATAATCTGCTCGAAATAGGCTGATTTAAGCTGGCGCAGATAATCGTTAATGTCCTTTTCTTTAAAGACAGAATTCGTCATGACCTCGAGTACAAAATCGAGAGCGTCAAAAAGCTTGTCCTCGAGGGCACTGAAATAGGTGCAGAGGAACGGCTTAATCACATTTCTGTCCTTGGCTGAGGTGAAGAAATTAAAGTAATTGTAGAAAGTACCGCAGAGCAGTCTCTTTTTATTGATGATTTCATCTGCGGAATGCTTGCTTGTAGCAGATTTTCCCAGAAGATTTGTGGTGAAGCTTAAAACGGAAAGTTCTTCTTCACTAAGACCGCTCACGTCAAAATACAATCTGACATAGACGATTCCGCCCGTGTTGATTTTGTGCAGAAGAATTTTTCTTCCGCCGTATTCGATTACCTCGGTCGGCGTTTTTTCCGGCTCGGCGGGAATATCATCAACGGATAATTTCGGAAGTGTGGCAAGGCTTTCCTCGCTGTCGGCACTTTCCTGCCAAGAGAGAAGTCTCTCCTGATTTTCGTCTACGGCAAGGATTTCTTTTTCGCTCATTCTCTCGATACGGCTGTCGATTTCCTTTTGCTCGGCGGCTCTTCTCTCCTCGCCGAGAGTTTTTGACGGTCTGAAAATCAGTCGGCATGCGTGCGGATTGTGAAGAATCTCGTCACGGATTAACTCCTCGAAGTAACCCTCTTTCATTTTACTGCGAAGCTCGGTGAACATATCTCCGACTTCAAGCTTGCCTGACGGATCGGCGCCGTTCAGCCAGTAGTCGAGAACATCGAAAGCAAAAATGAGTCCCTTTGGATATGAGCCGTAGTCACGCTCACGAAGCTTAAATTCGCTGTTGGTCATGATAGCGTCAAGCTCGGAGTAATCCAAACCGTCATGAAGTAACTTATCGAGAGTGCTCTCGATTGTGTTTTGGATTTTCTCGATATTTTCTTCTTTGATATTCTGAATATCGATTGCAAACCACGGCTGGAGTACGCTGTCGTTTACATTCATTGTGATATTCTCTGCCAAGCCTTCGTCAAGAATTGCTCTTGAGAGAGGGGACTGGTTTGTTCCACTTAAGTAGCTTGACAGAATATTGAGCGCACGAAGCTTCAATTTGTCGTCTATTCTGCCGACAGCCATTCCTATTGTCAGCCTTGTCTTTCCCTCAAGCTCGGAATCGGAGCTCACCTCGTAAATTCCCTCGTAGGTTGATTTTACAGGCTTCTGCATCGGCGGAACGGCAATTCTTTCTGTTTTGCCGAAGTGGGAGAGATATTCGCTGTCGATTATTTTGAGCGTGCTTTCGATATCAAGATCGCCGTCAAGAAAAATGTAAGAGTTGCTCGGCGAATAGAATTTTCTGTGTGTTTCTATGAATGTCTCGTAGCTGAGTGTCGGAATCTTTGTCGGATCTCCTCCCGAAACAAAACGATAGGGTGAGTCCGGGAAAAGGCAAGCGTTTAAGCTGTTTGCGACAAGCTCGTCCGGGCTTGCGAAAGCGCCTTTCATTTCATTCAGAACAACTCCCTTGTAGCTGTAATTTCCGTCTTCGTCCTTCTCGAGGTGCCAGCCCTCCTGAGAGAAAATCTCAGGTCTTGAGTAAATAAGCGGACGGAATACGGCGTCGAGATAAACTCTCATCAGGTTGACAAAATCCTTGTCGTTTTTGCTTGAAATGGGGTAAAAGGTTTTGTCGGGGAATGTCAGAGCGTTAAGAAAGGTGTTTAGCGAGCTTTTCATCAGCTCCACAAACGGCTCTTTAACCGGATATTTTTCGGAGCCGCACAAAACGGAGTGCTCCAAAATATGGAAAACACCGCTGTCGTCAAACGGCAACGTCTTGAAAGCGATTCCGAAGGTTTTGTTTTCGTCGTCACGGTCGAGCCAGATGAGCTCTGCACCCGTTTTATTGTGAACCATTCTGTAAAGGGTTGCCTCGATTTCAGGCAACTCTTTTGACTGAACTAGACTGAATCCGTATAAATTATCTGATAACATGGTCTTTCTTCCTTTTTCTTTTTAAGTGCAAATATCGCAAATATCCCTCTTGTTATATAACGGGACACCGATGATTTAGATTATAACATAATGAATTGGTTTGTAAAAGAAAAATCACAAAAAGAAAAACCGAAGCCTCAGCCTCGGTTTTGATTGTTGATTACTTTACGAACTTTGCGACCGCACGGGCGACTATTCCGCCGAGAATTCCCGAAACGAGGAGCTCCACAAGACCCTGAACGCCGACAAGAAGAATGACGAACATGAAAGGATTTGTGGCACCGTTTGATGCGACAATGTTCTGGATATATTCACAATTGTAGAAAGCAAGCACCAAGTATCCCATGAAGAATACCGTGTTGAGTCCGGGAGCACACATTGCGCCCAAAATGTAAGACCATGTGCCTTTTTTATCAAGCTTTGAGATAGCTTTGAAGATATAACCGACACATACGCCCATGAGTACACGACAGCCGACACAGAGAATAACCGTGTTAATGGGGCTTACTTGGAAGAGTGCACTGCCCATGAGGGATTTGCCCGTAACTGCATCAAAAAGGCTGACCGCACCGAAAACACCGCCCAAAATTCCGCCTGCGAGAGGGCCGATGACTATCGCACCGACTGCAATCGGAAGAGTGAGAAAGCTCATGTAAAGAGGGCCGACAGGAACACTTCCGAGACCCACTGCCTTCATGACGAGCTCGATTGCGACGAGAAGTCCGAGCTGTGCGAGCGTGACAAGCTTGCTGTTTCTGACATTCGTATTCATATTAAATTTTACCTCCTGCTGTTGCTCCGCCCTTTGTCGGATACAACGCTGTTTGTATGGCAAAAATATTTTTTGCCAAATAAATGAAGTGAGCCGTGCTTAAATGTGTACACCCCAAACGGTAGCGCCACGATTTTTCGGCATAACTTCGCGAACAGAGATGATTTTACACTAAAAGAGATATTAAATCAATCTTTGGATAAAATGTATACTGAATAATTTGAAATTTTTTGTATGTGACATATGACACATTGATTTTTCTTTTAAAACAATATAATATTACCAGACGAAAGAAAAAAGAAAAGAGAGAAATTATATGAATTCTGTATTTGACACAAATCATCTCTACAAAAGCTATTTCAAGCTCTCACTGCCGCTGGCGCTTGGCATGATGGTTTCGCTGATTTACAATCTTGCGGACACATATTTTGTTGCCTTGACAAACAACACAAATCTGATTGCGGGCGTGTCGCTTTGCACGCCGCTTTTTAATGCGCTCATGGCGTTCGGAAACATTTTCGGTCAGGGCGGCAGCTCACTCGTATCCCGTAAGCTTGGTTCGGGGGATATTGACGCTACACGCAGAGTAAGTTCGTTTTGCTTTTACTCGGCTGCTGCGGTAGGTGTTTTGCTCTCGTTTGTTACGGTCATCTTCAAGACGCCGATACTTTCTTTGCTCGGTGCGACAGAAGAGACTATCTCCTACGCAAGCGACTATTACACGGTAATGGCAATCGGTTCTCCGATTATGGTTTTGAGCTTCGTGCATTCAAATTTAATTCGCTGTGAGGGATTATCGACAAATGCGATGATTTCGACAATTGCGGGTGCGGTTATCAATATCATACTCGATCCGCTCTTTATCTTCACATTCGGCATGGGAGCGTTTGGTGCCGCTCTTGCGACAATTATCGGCAACGCTTGCAGTGTTGTTTACTGCTTCTTTGTTGTCGTGAGGAAATGCAAGGACTTTTCCGTTAAGCCGAACAAATGCAAAATCAATAAGTATGAATTTGGCTCGATAATCGGAGTCGGCTTCACTGCCGCCATTGCAAATCTTATGTCCAGCGTGACTATGGCGATCAACAATCAGTATCTTTTGCCGTACGGCAACGATAAAATTGCGGCACTCGGAATAAGCTTCAAAGTCAATATGATTCCCACCATGATAATCACGGGACTTGCTTTCGGCGGTGTTCCTCTTTTCGGCTATATTTACGGAGGAGGAGACAAAAAGCTTCTCGGCAAGCTCCTCAAATTCTGCACGACATTTCTTTGCGGAGTTTCTCTTGCGGTTTCGGCTGTTGTATTCCTGTTTTCCAATCAGTTTATCGGTTTGTTCCTGAAAGATACCGCTTTAATATCAATCGGCTCCGATATGCTCAGATTCCAGTGCGTTACCACGGTATTTGTGGCTGTCGTGATGCTTTTGACTGTTGTGTTCCAAGCAATCGGAAAGGTAGTTCCCGCATTTATTTTGTCGATAAGCCGACAGGGAATAGTATTTCTTGCGGCTATCGTTGTTTGCGCCAAGCTTTTCGGCTACACGGGAGTGATTATGTCTCAGGCGGTGGCTGATACGCTCAGTGCGATTTTGGCAATCGTACTTTATGTTTGTTTTAATCCGACAAAGACAAAAAAATAAGCTTAAACTCAAGTCCGTCTTCCCGAAAGTGGGGGCGGACTTTTTGTATTTAAAAGGGTTTGTGACAAAAAAGACAGTTTTAAGAGAAGATAAATGCGATAATTTATTGATTATTTGAGGAATTTATTTCTTGCATTAGAATGCGGCTTGTGGTAGAATAAATTGGTAACTCACACGCCGAGGTTTTCGGTCAACAGCCCACAGGGCAGCCCGATTTGCCAGACCCGGCGGACGAAAAAATTTTAATTTTATTCCAACAGGAGGAAACAAACATGGCAGTAGTATCAATGAAGCAGCTTCTTGAAGCAGGCGTACACTTCGGTCATCAGACAAGAAGATGGAACCCTAAGATGGCTGAGTACATCTTCACAGAGAGAAACGGTATCTATATCATCGATCTCCAGAAGACAGTTAAGAAGCTCGAAGAGGCTTACAACTTCGTTCGTGACATTTCCGTAGAGGGCAAGAGCGTTCTCTTTGTAGGTACAAAGAAGCAGGCTCAGGAGTCCGTTAAGGAAGAGGCATTAAGAGCAGGCGCTTACTATGTAAACGCAAGATGGCTCGGCGGTATGCTCACAAACTACACAACAATCCGCACAAGAATCGCAAGACTCGCTCAGCTCAACAAGATGGCTGAGGACGGTACATTTGATCTTCTTCCGAAGAAGGAAGTAGCTAAGCTCAACCTTGAGATTGAGAAGCTCGAGAAGTTCCTCGGTGGTATCAAGGACATGAAGGAGATGCCGGGCGCACTCTTCATCGTTGACCCAAGAAAAGAGAAGATCGCTGTTTCCGAGGCTCACAAGCTTGGTATCCCGATCGTTGCAATCGTAGATACAAACTGTGATCCTGATGAGATTGATTACGTAATTCCGGGTAACGACGACGCAATCCGTGCCGTAAAGCTTATCGCTGGTGCAATGGCTGACGCTATCATCGAGGGCCGTGAGGGTCAGATGGGCGCTGCTGCAGTTGAGGAGCAGGCAGAGGAAGCAGCTGAGTAATTTTTAGTAATTATTAGTTTCTTACTATTAACCTGATATTACAGAAAGGAAGAATTCACTATGAATTTTACAGCAAAAGATGTCGCTGAGCTCAGAGCTAAGACAGGCTGCGGTATGATGGACTGCAAGAAGGCTCTTTCCGAGTGTAACGGCGATATGGAAGCTGCTACAGAGTACCTTCGTAAGAAGGGTCTTGCAGCTCAGGAGAAGAAGGCTTCTAGAATTGCAGCTGAGGGTGTTGCTTTCGCTAAGGTTGAGGGCAAGGTCGGCGTTGTAATCGAGGTCAATGCAGAGACAGACTTCGTTGCTAAGAACGATATGTTCAAGGCTTTTGTTGAGGCTTGCGCTGATGCAGTTATCAAGAATGCTCCGGCTGACGTTGAGGCTCTCCTCGCTTGCACAGCTGAGGACGGCGAGACAATCGACGCTAAGCTCAAGGAAGCTATCCTCGTTATCGGCGAGAACATCAAGGTTCGCCGTTTCGAGAGAGTTGAGGGCGATTGCGCAGCTTACGTACACGGCGGCGGCACAATCGGTGTTCTCGTTAAGTTCGACGCTGACGAGAATGCATCCGGTACAGAGGCACTCACAACCTGCGGTAAGGACGTTGCAATGCAGGTTGCAGCTATGAACCCTGCTTACCTCGACGAGGCAAGCGTTCCGGCTGAGGCTTTCGAGCACGAGAAGCAGATCCAGATCGAGATCATGAAGAACGATCCTAAGATGGCTAACAAGCCACAGGCTGTTCTCGAGAAGATCGTTTCCGGTAAGATGGGCAAGTTCTACAAGGAGAACTGCCTTGTAGACCAGGTATTCGTTAAGGATTCCGCTAAGACAGTTAAGCAGTATGTCGACGAGTGCGCAAAGTCAGTCGGCGGCACAATGAAGGTTTCTCAGTTTGTCCGTTTCGAGAAGGGTGAAGGCCTCGAGAAGAAGCAGGAGAATTTCGCTGAGGAAATCGCAAACATGGTCAAGTAATCAGACTTAAAACGATTACATTACAACAATTCTACTTACAACATTTCTAATTTACAACAACGCTTTTAGTCCCGGGAATTTGGTGCCCGGGACTTTTTGCACCTTTCTGTCTTTACAAGCAAGCATAAATAATGTAAAATGATTACAACTGAAATTGTAATTAAAAGAAAGGTGAGTGCAAATTATGACTCCTAAATATAAAAGAGTTCTCCTAAAGCTCAGCGGAGAGTCTTTGGCAGGCGACGACCGTTTCGGTATCAATTTTGACACGGCGGCTAAGATTGTCGCTCCCGTCAAGGATTTGGTCGAAAGCGGCGTAGAGGTCGCTATCGTTGTCGGCGGCGGTAACTTCTGGAGAGGAAGATCAAGCGGCGAGATGGAGAGAACAAGAGCAGACAAAATGGGTATGCTCGCTACTGTTATCAACTCACTCGGTTTGCAGGATATCCTTGAGAGCATGGGACTTGAAGTAAAGGTTATGTCGGCTCTTTGCATGGAGCAGGTTGCCGAGACTTTCGTCCGTGACAATGCCGTGAAGCACTTAGAGGAGGGCAAGGTGGTTATCTTTGCCGCAGGCACAGGTATGCCGTTCTTCTCGACAGATACCGGTGCGGCACTTCGTGCGGCGGAAATCGGCGCAGAGGTTATTCTCAAGGCTACTATGGTTGACGGTGTTTATGATTCCGACCCGAAGAAGAATCCGAACGCAAAGAAATATAACCACATTCAGTATCTCAGAATTATTCAGGACAACCTTCAGGTTATGGATATGACAGCGGCTTCTTTCTGCAATGACAGAAAAATTCCGTTCTATGTATTCAGCATTGAAGACCCGAACAATATCGTAAGAGCAGTAAACGGCGAGGACATCGGAACCACAATCGACTGGAAAGAGGATTGATTTTAAGCATCCTCAAGACTAAATCACAAAATATTTTACGTTAAAATTAATTACCTAATTATTACCGAAAGGATTTTTTACCATGAAAGCAATAATTGATGACGCAAAGAGAAGAATGAACTCCGCTATCGACCATCTCGTAGCAGATTACAAGACAATCAGAGCCGGAAGAGCTAATCCTGCTGTTCTCGATAAGATTACTGTTGAGTACTGGGGAGCACCTACTCCGCTCAATCAGATGGCTGCTATCTCCGTTCCGGAGCCGAGAGTTCTTACAGTCAGCCCTTATGACGCTTCTCAGCTCAAGAACATCGAGAAGGCTATCCAGAAGTCTGACCTCGGAATCAATCCGCAGAACGACGGAAAGATTATTCGTCTTATTTTCCCACAGCTCACAGAGGACAGCCGTAAGGAGCTTGTAAAGGACGTTGCAAAGCAGGCAGAGGAGTGCAAGGTTCACATCCGTAACGTTCGCCGTGACGCAATGGACGAGATTAAGAAGAAGAAAAAGGCAAACGAGCTTACAGAGGACGAGCAGAAGCAGGGCGAGAAGAAGGTTCAGGAGCTTACCGACAAGATGGTCAAGGAAGTCGAGAGCGTTCAGTCCGCTAAGGAAAAAGAGCTCATGTCCATCTAACAGACTATGATATTTACTAAGAAAAACGGGGAGACGGAGGAGCTTCGTCTTCCCGTTCATATCGGAATAATAATGGACGGAAACGGACGTTGGGCAAAGCAGAGAAATTTGCCCCGTTCCGCAGGCCACAAGGCGGGAGCAGCCGTCTTCAAAACAATAACAAGATACGCTTCTTCAATCGGAATAAAGTACCTCACGGTGTATGCTTTTTCAACGGAGAACTGGTCAAGACCGGGCCCCGAGGTTAGTGCGCTCATGGTGCTTTTTAAGTCGTACCTTGAGGAAGCACTCAGAGACTTTCTTGATGAAAATATCAAGGTTAGATTTTTGGGAGATACCACAAAGTTTAATGCGGGTCTTCAGAAGCTTATCCACGACGTTGAGGAGGTTTCTGCAAATAAAACGGGAATGGTTCTCAATATTGCCATGAACTACGGCGGAAGAGACGATATTGTCTATTCGGTTAAGCAGATAGCCGAGATGGTGAAGTCGGGAGAAATCGAGCCGAGCGATATAAACGAGGAAATGATTGGCTCTCACCTTTACACGGAAAATCAGCCCGACCCTGATGTCATCATCAGACCGAGCGGAGAGCAGAGACTTTCCAATTTCCTGATTTGGCAGTCGGCATATTCTGAGTTTGTCTACTGCGATATTCTCTGGCCTGATTTCAAGCCGGAGGATCTTGACGAGTGCATCAGAGTTTATTCTGAGAGAAACCGCAGATTCGGCGGAGTTTGATTTATTCGGATTTATCTATATTGTAAAGGACAGGATTAGTTCACCATGAAAACAAGAATCTTTGCCGGTGCGGGACTTTGCGCCGTTTTGATATTAACGGTGCTTTTGAACGGCGTTTTTCCGTTATTCCTTAATATACTCATTGCGTTTATGTGTGCGGTGGGTGCTCACGAGTTATGCAAGTGCTTTTCCATGGATAAGCAGAAATGGGTATATGTGCCGAGCGTTTTGTTTGCGGCGGTCTCACCGTTTGTCGGCTTTGCTTCGTGGGGACTGTTTTTGCTTGTCTGCATATACACGCTTTGGATTTTCTTCACGGTTATTCATCACCACGAGATAATCAAATTCACGGAGATGATTCCCGTTTACGCCATGAATCTTCTCGTAACAGTCGCACTTAACACGATTATTTCTATCAGAAATATCAGCGCAGAATTTGGCATTTTCTACGCAATGGTTGCGATTCTCGGCCCGTGGATTGCCGATGCGGGAGCATATTTCAGCGGCTCTTTTCTCGGCAAGCACAAGCTTTGCCCGAAAATAAGTCCCAAAAAGACAGTCGAGGGCTTTGTCGGCGGAATAGTCGTCAGCATCGTGGCTATGCTTTTGGGCGGTATACTTTTCACGAAGCTCTATTCGCCCGAAAACGCTGAAATCCACTATATCGTTTTGGCAGTGAGCGGTTTCCTTTGCGGTTTTGTTTCTGTTGTCGGAGATCTTTCGTTCTCTATCATCAAGCGTGAAAAGGGAATTAAGGACTACGGAAAGCTTATTCCCGGTCACGGCGGAATACTTGACCGTTTTGACAGCGTAATTTTTGTTTCACCGTTCGTTTATATGCTACTTTGTATTTTCGGAGTACACTAATGAAGAATTTATCATTAATCGGCTCTACGGGTTCTATCGGAACTCAGACAGCCGATGTTGTAAGAACAGTTAAAAATACCGCAAGCGAGGACGATAAACTTAATATTGTCGGTCTTGCGGCACATTCCAACATAAAGCTGCTCGAAGAGCAGGTAAGAGAATTTAAGCCCCTTGCGGTGGCTGTTTTCGATGAAGAAAAGGCTAAGGAGCTAAAAATTAAAATTGCCGACACCGATACAAAAGTCCTCGGCGGTGAGGACGGAGTTTGCGAGATTGCCGCTTTGAATGAAGCAGATATCACGCTTAACAGCTGTACGGGCATGATAGGTCTTTTGCCTACGCTTGCGGCAATCCGTGCGGGCAAGGATTTGGCTCTTGCCAACAAGGAATCCATGGTAACGGGCGGAAGCATCGTTACGGCAGAGGCTAAGAGAATGGGAGTAAAGATTCTTCCTGTTGACAGTGAGCACTCTGCTATTTTCCAGTGCCTTCAGGGCTGTCACGACAAGAAACAGCTAAAAAGGCTGATTATCACGGCGTCAGGTGGCCCGTTCTTTGGCAAGACGCTTGAAGAGTTAAAGAATGTAACCCCGAAGCAGGCACTCAATCACCCCAACTGGGATATGGGCTCGAGAGTCACAATAGACTCGGCTACCATGTTCAATAAGGGACTTGAGATAATGGAGGCACGCTGGCTTTTCGATGTAGATATCGATCATATTGACGCAATAGTTCACCGTGAGAGCATCGTTCATTCACTCATTGAGTATGACGATAATTCTGTTATCGCTCAGCTTGGAGTGCCGGATATGAGAATTCCTATTCAGTACGCCCTGACTTGGCCGAACAGATATGTTTCTCCCGTCAAGCAGCTTAATCTCACGGATTACGGCAAGCTAAGCTTTTATCCTGCCGATGAAAAAACATTCAAGTGCCTTGCTTCGTGCAAGACAGCACTGAGAAGAGGCGGTTTGGCTCCTACCGCTATCAACGGAGCCGACGAGGAGGCTGTTAAGTTGTTCCTGTCCGGAAAAATAGGCTTCACAGACATTGCCGAGCTGGTTACTGCGGCTATGGATAACCAGAATTCTGACGATGAGGTCACAGTCGAGAGTATATTCGAGGCTGACAGAAAAGCAAGAGCCTTTGTTTTGGACAGCGTCAAATAGTCTTTTTGAAAGGATAACTTTTTAGATGCTAAATATTCTTCTGATTATCATAGCGGTTCTGCTCTTCGGACTTATCATTTTCATTCACGAGTTCGGGCATTTCTTCACGGCTAAGCTTTCCGGCATTCGTGTCAACGAATTTGCTGTCGGAATGGGGCCTAAATTATTCGGATTCACAAAGGGCGAAACGGATTATTCCTTAAGGCTTCTTCCCATAGGCGGCTATTGCGCCATGGAGGGCGAGGACGAAGAAAGCCCCGATGACGGAGCGTTCAACAACAAGCCCGTGTGGAAGAGAATGATAGTTGTGGTTGCGGGAGCGTGCATGAATATCATTCTCGGTCTTGTGCTTATGAGCGTTTTGGTTTGCCAGAGCAGTCTGCTTGCGACAAATCAGATTGCGGCTTTTGCAGACGGCTCAAAGCTTGAGGCGGCGGGTGCTCAGGTCGGAGATTATATTTATTCCGTGGACGGTTACAGAATAAGAACCGAGACAGACTTAAGCTTCGGCTTCGGCTCAGCCGATCCCGATTCTTGCAGTATAGTTCTTGTTCGTGACGGCGAAAAAATATACCTTGATAACATCAAGCTTGATTCCTACGAAAGCAGCGGAAGAACGTCTGTTGTTATCGACTTTAAAATTTACGGCGTTCAAAAGACTCCGCTTCGAGTAATCAAGAAAAGTGTGGATAACACCTGGTCGATGATGAAAATGGTGGTCTTAAGCCTTAAAGGAATCGTCACGGGAAAATACAGCTTCAACGATGTGTCGGGTCCCGTCGGCGTTGCTCAGGCGATAACTGAGGCGGCTTCAACGGGTCTTGAAACAAGCATTGCCGATGCCGTTTACAATATCGTTATGATGATGTCGCTCATTTCGATTAACCTCGGTGTTTTCAATCTTCTTCCGTTCCCCGCACTTGACGGCGGAAGATTTGTTTTCCTTTTGATTGAGGCAATCAGAAAGAAGCCTGTTCCGAGGAAATACGAAGCATGGGTGAATACCGCAGGTATGGCAATTTTGCTTGCGTTTATGGCAGTTGTAACATGTAAGGACATCATAGGAATATTCAAATAAGAGGGTTATTATGATAAAGAGAAAGCTTACAAAGCAGATTATGGTCGGAAATACTCCCGTGGGCGGCGGCGCACCGATAGCGGTTCAGTCTATGCTGAACATACCGTCAACGGACATTGAGGGAAGCGTTAAGCAGGCGATAGCACTCGAGAAAGCGGGCTGTGATATCATCCGTGCCGCAATTCCCGATATGAAAGCAGTGGAATTGATTCCGGCAATCAAAAAGGAAATAAATATTCCGCTTGTAGCCGATATTCATTTTGACTACCGTCTTGCTCTGGCGGCAGCAGAAGCAGGTATCGATAAGATAAGAATAAATCCGGGAAACATCGGCGGAGACGAGAGAGTAAAGGCTGTTGCGGACATTTGCAAAAAGAAAAATATTCCAATCAGAATCGGAGTTAACTCGGGCTCTGTCGAAAAGGATATTCTTAAGAAATACGGCTCGCCAACTCCCGAGGCACTTTGCGAGAGTGCGATGTATCACGTTAAGCTTTTAAATAAATTTGATTTTGATGATATTGCAATCTCGATTAAGTCAAGCGATGTTGTCACGACAATCGAAGCATATGAGCTTATGAGCTCCATGTGCGATTATCCGCTTCATCTCGGCGTTACCGAGGCAGGGACGGCTCACATGGGCGTCATCAAGTCGGCAATCGGAATCGGCTCGCTTTTGCAGAGAGGCATCGGAGATACGATTAGAGTTTCTTTGACTGCCGACCCGACTGAAGAGCCGAAGGCAGGCCACGATATTTTGAAAGCACTCGGACTTGAGGGCGGCGTAGTTTTCGTTTCTTGTCCGACATGCGGCAGAACAAGAATAGATTTAATCGGACTTGCCAACAAGGTTGAGAAAGCACTTTCAACATGCAAGAAGAACATCACCGTAGCTGTTATGGGTTGTGTCGTAAACGGCCCCGGAGAGGCTCACGAGGCAGACCTCGGAGTTGCGGGTGGAGTAGGAGTCGGACTTATTTTCAAAAAAGGCGAGGTAATCCGAAAGGTTCCCGAGGAGCAGCTTTTGGATGCTCTTCTTGAAGAAATCGACAAGCTGTAAAGGGTAATTTAATTTGAATACATTCAGAAATTTTTTTGAACAGGAATTAAATGAAGTAAAATTAAAGGACGAATTATTGGACGGCAAGCTGATGAGGCTTGTCGTCAATAAAACCACGGGCGGAGTAGTTTTATACTCCGTCTTTGGTGCTTTTGTGGAATACAGCGATATTCTCGAGCTTTGCAGTCTTTTGCAAAAAAAGCTTGGCATAAAGAAGCTGAGTGTTTCGCCAAAGTTTCCCGAAAACAGTTTCGGCGCAAATGTTCTCAATTCGGTTGTAATGAAGCTCAAGGAGAGCGACGCCACAATGAACGGCACTTTCAGCGACGCTGTTGCCACATATGAGGACGGAGTTCTTAAAATAGAGCTTTCCCACGGCGGCGAGGATTTGTTAAAAACTCAGAAAACCGACCGCAGAATGAAAGCACTTATTGCAGAGTGGTTCGGAGTGAACTGCGAAATTAGATTCACGGGTACAACAAGAGTTGAGAGCGCAAGCGAATCAAGCATAGAAAGACTGCATATAAAGGAAGAGAAAGAGCGAAGAGAGCATCTTATCGAGGAACAGCAGAGGTATGAGCAGAGCCTTAAGGACGAGGCGGCAAAGAGAAATATCTCCGTGCGTGAGGGCGAAAACCTATATCCTCAGATAATTCCCGAGACGATAAGACCGCTTATCGGCAATCTCACAAAGCAGCCGATTGTCCCCATAAACACAGTCACTCCCGAGTCGGGCAAGGTAAATGTTTGGGGAGATATCTTTGCGATTGAATCCAAGGAAACAAGAGATAAGGCAAGAAAAATCTACAATATCGAGATTACCGATTACACAGGCTCAATCACCCTCAAGATTATTCAGGATGCCAACCAGTGCAAGGATCTCGATACTCTCTCAAAGGGCTCGACAATAGTCGTAAGAGGTGAGTACAGCTACGATAAATACGACCGTGAGAACACCATGCGTCCCTATGCAATCGGTACGGCTAAAAAGGTAAATGTTGTCGATGATGCACTCGAGAAGAGAGTTGAGCTCCATCTTCATACCAATATGTCGAGCATGGACGCTCTGTCGTCGGCAGGCGACCTTGTAAACCGTGCGGCGAAATGGGGTCATAAGGCTGTCGCAATCACCGACCATGGTGTTGCTCAGGCTTTCCCCGATGCCATGAATGCAGCGGCTAAGCTGAAAAAAGCCGGCAACGAGATAAAGATTATTTACGGCTGTGAGGCTTATTTTGTAAATGACCTTGTTCCGGCGGTTACGGGAGACGATAACCGAAGCTTTGAGGATGAATTTATATGCTTTGACCTCGAGACAACGGGTCTTTCAAATATAAATGATAAAATAATCGAAATCGGTGCCGTTAAGGTCAAGGGCGGAAAGGTAGTCGACAGATTCGATACGTTTGTAGATCCCGAAAGACATATAAGCGACAAGATAACCGAGCTCACAAGCATAACCGATGAAATGGTAGCAGGTGCACCAAAGGAATCCGAAGCCTTAAAAATGTTCTATGAGTTCTGCGGAGAGAATCCTGTGTTTGTCGCTCATAATGCCGGATTTGATACGGGATTTATGAGAAAAACAGGCGAGCGTGTCGGAATTCCGTTTGACTATACATATATAGATACGGTCACGATGGCAAGATCTCAGCTTACAGACTTAAAAAACGGCAAGCTTGATACAGTCGCAAAGTATTTGAAGCTTCCCGAATTCCACCACCACAGAGCCGTAGACGATGCCGCCGTTCTCGGAGATATATTCATCAATCTTTGCGAAAGACTTGTGGATGATAATAACGTGCATACTGTCGGTGAGATTAATGCGGCTTTGGCAGGCGGAGACCCGAAGAAGCTTCCTACTTATCATCAGATAATACTTGTCAAAAATCTTGTCGGACTAAAGAATCTTTACAAGATAATTTCTGCAGGTCACCTTGATTATTTCAGCAGACACCCAAGAACACCGAAGTCCTACCTTAATGAGCACAGAGAGGGACTTATTATCGGTTCGGCTTGCGAAGCGGGCGAGCTTTTCAGAGCAATTGTGGACGGAAAGCCGTTTGACGAGCTTGTGAGAATTGCCGATTACTATGATTTTCTTGAAATTCAGCCTATCGGCAACAACTACTTTATGGTGCGTGACGGCAGATGCGACGAAGAACAGCTCCGTGAATGGAACAGAACGGTTGTAAGACTCGGTGAAAAACTGAATAAACCCGTTGTCGCAACCGGAGACGTTCATTTCTTAAATCCCGAGGACGAGAAATACAGAGCAATTCTGCAGGCAAGCATGGGCATGAAGGACGCCGATACTCAGCCGCCGCTATATTTCAAGACAACAAACGAGATGCTCAAGGAATTCAGCTATCTCGGTAAGGAAAAGGCTTATGAGGTTGTTGTTAAGAACACCAATCTTATAGCCGATATGTGCGAGACAATCAAGCCTATTCCTGACGGAAACTTCCCTCCGTTCATCGAGGGCGCAGAGGAACAGCTAAACTCCATCACATGGGAGAGAGCAAAGAAAAAGTACGGCGATCCGCTTCCAGAAATTGTTCGTGCGAGACTTGAAAGAGAACTTGGCTCAATCAACAAGCACGGCTTCTCCGTTCTTTATATGACGGCACAGAAGCTTGTTGCCGACAGTGAAGCTCATGGCTATCTTGTCGGCTCGAGAGGTTCGGTCGGCTCATCGTTCGTTGCGAGTATGTCCGGTATTTCTGAGGTTAATCCGCTTGCTCCGCACTACGTCTGTCCCAAGTGCTGTCACAGCGAATTTTTCACCAACGGCGAGTACGGCTCGGGATTTGATATGCCGCCGAAGGACTGCCCCGAATGCGGAACTCATATGCTTCAGGACGGCCACGATATTCCGTTTGAAACCTTCCTCGGATTTGACGGCGACAAGGTGCCTGATATCGACCTTAACTTCTCGGGCGAATATCAGGCAAGCGCCCACCGATACACGGAGGTTCTTTTCGGACGAGACAATGTCTTTAAAGCCGGTACGATTTCTACCGTTGCCGACAAAACGGCTTACGGTTACGTAAAGAAGTACGCTGAGGAGAGAGGCGTCACTTACTCTAAAGCGGAAGAAAACAGACTTTCTATAGGATGCACGGGAATAAAGAGAACAACAGGTCAGCACCCCGGCGGAATGGTTGTCATTCCAAAGGGAATGGAGGTCTATGATTTCTGCCCCGTTCAGCATCCCGCAAACGATCAGAAGTCGGACAACATTACAACTCACTTCGACTTCCATTCTATCCACGATACCATCACAAAGCTTGACGAGCTCGGTCACGATTCTCCGACAGTTTGTAAATATCTGGAGGAATACACGGGAATTTCAATCAAGGATGTTCCCATGCACGATGATGCGGTCATGTCACTGTTCACCTCGCCTGAGGCACTCGGAATAAAGCCCGAGGATATCGGCGGAGTTCAGACGGGTACGCTCTCGCTTCCCGAGGTCGGTACGGATTTCGCACGAGGAATGCTTATTGAAGCACAGCCGAAAACTTTCTCCGACTTACTTCAGATTTCAGGTCTTTCCCACGGTACCGATGTTTGGCTCGGAAACGCACAAGACCTCATCAGAAATGGTACATGTACGATTTCTAACGTTATCGGAACGCGAGATTCTATCATGGTCTATCTCATGCACAAGGGTCTCGAGCCGAAAATGGCGTTTAAAATCATGGAGATTACCCGTAAGGGTAACGCACGAAAGCTTCTCACAGAGGAGCATTTGACCGCAATGAGAGAGCACGGTGTTCCCGAATGGTACATCGATTCGTGCTTCAAAATCAAGTACATGTTCCCTAAGGCTCATGCGGCGGCTTACATGATTTCCACACTGCGCTATGCATGGTACAAGGTTTATCATCCGCTTGAGTACTACTGTGCATATTTCACCGTTCGAGGTGAGGACTTTGACGCCGATGCGGTTGTCAAGGGCAAGCAGGCTGTTATTCAGAGAATGGCAGGAATAGAGCAGAAAAAGGCAAACCGAGAGGCAAGCGCCACAGACGAGAGCCTTTACACCAATCTTCAGATTTGCAACGAGATTTTGGCAAGGGGAATTTCTTTCCTTCCCGTTGATATATACAAGTCCGACGCAAGAAAGTTCCTTCCCGAGGACGGCAAGATAAGACTTCCGTTCTCCTCACTTTCGGGTGTCGGCGTGGGTGCCGCACAGGGTCTTGCCGAGGCAAGAAAAGACGGCGGCGACTTCATCAGCATTGATGATTTCAAGGCAAGGTCGGGAGCAGGACAATCGGTTATCGATGTTCTGAAGAATGCGGGAGCATTCGGCGATTTGCCCGATTCAAGTCAGATTTCTTTCTTCTGATGACAAAAATAATTGACGCAAGAAGAATATAAAGAGATATTTCCAAGTTCTGAAAAAGAGCCCGTGCCGATAAGTTTATATTGACACGGGCTTTTGTGTATGTTAGTATATTAGCACGCTACTACACTAAAGTGCAAACATACAAGAAAATTTATTTTTAGCACAGACAATGTTTTTATGTCATACGCCCTAAAATAAAAAGAAAGAGTATAAGTGAAGGTAAAATGAAAAGATATTATATGATAACTCCCGAGGGAACTAAGGATGTCCTTTTTGAGGAGTGCATAGAAAAAAGAAGAATTCAAACTAAAGCCACTTCGATTTTTTCTTCGAGAGGATACAACGAGGTTATCACCCCCGGTATAGAGTACTACGATGTGTTCGATCTTGACGATGCTGGAATTCCGCAGTACGAGATGTATAAGTCGACCGACAACAAGGGAAGGCTTATAGTATTTCGCCCCGACTTGACGCTTCCGATAGCAAGACTTACGGCGACAAGACTTCAGAATCTGAAGCCTCCAATCAGACTTTTTTACAATCAGAGCATTTACCGCAACAGAAAAGACCTCTCGGGAAGAAGCGACGAAAATTCTCAGGTGGGAATCGAGCTTATCGGCGCAAAGGGACTTCGTGCCGACACTGAGGTTATCGCAACAGCTGTAAGCGTTCTTTCTTCATGCATAGACACGGATAATTTCAGAATCGAGATAGGCCATGCGGCTGTATTTAAGCTTCTTGCAGACAAGCTTCCCGTCAACGAGGAGACAAAGGAAGAAATCCGTTCGGTTATCGAATCAAAAAACTATGCAAGACTCGGCGAGCTTCTCGATACCTTGGAGCAGACGCCTTACGTAGCGGCGGTCAAGAGACTTCCGAGACTTTTTGGCGGCGAGGAGGTTTTCGAGGAGGCAAGAAGTTACATGCCCGACGAGGATGTAAGAGAGGTTCTCGATTATCTCAAAAATCTTTATAATTCACTCAAGAAGCTTGGTCTTGGCGAGAGAATCATCGTAGACCTCGGACTTGTCCAGAGAAACGACTACTACACGGGCGTTGTTTTCTCGGCTTATGCTTACGGTCACGGCGATGCGGTTCTCATGGGCGGAAGATACGATAATTTATTAAGTGAGTTTAACGCTCCCATGCCGGCTGTCGGATTCGGAGTTGATGTAGACGCCCTTACGGCAATTGCGCTTGGCTCAAAGAAAGTGAGTTTGCAGAAGAGCGATGTTCTTGTCCACGGTGACGACGGTTACGAGGTAGAGGCTCAGATTAAATTAAACGAGCTGACAAGTCAGGGATTTAAATGCGAAAGCTCGGTTTTCTCGACCCGTGAGGAGGCTCGGCTTTACGCAGAGGAAAAGGGAATCAAAAAGGTCATCTATATCGGAAAGGAAACGCTTGAGTAATGAAACCACTTAGAATAGCCCTCACTAAGGGCAGACTTGAAAAGGATACAGTGAATGCACTCGAGAAAATCGGTCTTGATTGCTCAAGTGTGCGAGATAAGGGAAGAAAGCTGATACTGCCTGTCGGAAACGGTGAAATAGAGGTTGTCCTCTCGAAGGCGGCAGACGTTATCACATATGTAGAAAACGGCGTGTGCGATCTGGGTGTAGTCGGCAAGGATACCATCATGGAGAACGGAAGTCATTTCTACGAGATTTTAGATCTCGGCTTCGGCAGATGTAAATTTGCACTTGCATGCAAAAAGGGCGAGGATTTCTACGAGGGATATTCCTCAAAGGTAATTGCTTCAAAGTATCCCAATGTTGCCAAGAAATATTTTGAGTCAAGAGGAATGGACATTCGAGTTATTAAAATCGAGGGTTCTGTCGAGCTTGCTCCGCTTCTCGGCTTATCGGACGGTATCGTCGATATTGTGGAAACAGGAACCACACTCAGAGAAAACGGACTTGAGGTTAAGGAGTTTATTTCCGATATATCCGCAAGACTTATCTGCAATTCCGCAAGCCTTAAGCTTCGAAAAAAGGAAATCGAAGACCTTGCGGCAAGACTTGAATCGGTAATTTGAGAAAAATTCGTATTTTTATTCAATTTGAAAGCATATTTTCGTGATTTTACTTTTATTTATACGGCGGATATGATAAAATCTGTCTAAAGAGGAAAGGAAGATGCACCATGATCAGAATTAAGAAGGGCGACAGAGCTACTTGCGAGGAATTTATCGCAGAGCTCAAGTCGAGAGTTAAGGATAACGATAAAAAGGTCGAGGAGAGCGTTTCTGCCATTATTGCCGAAGTTAAGGCTAGAGGCGATGAGGCGGTAAGAGAATTTTCACTTAAGTTTGACGGCTGGGTACCCGAAAAGACACAGCTTTCAAGCGATGACCTTAAGGAATATGTAGAGAAGTGCGACCCTGATTTTATTGCGGCACTTGAGAGAGCGGCGGCAAACATCAGAGATTTCCACGCTCGCCAGAAGCAGCAGTCGAGAATCGATACCTATCCCACGGGAGTTATCATGGGTCAGAGGGTAAGAGGACTTCACAGAGTTGGCGTCTATGTCCCCGGCGGCACTGCAAGCTATCCTTCTTCTGTTCTCATGAACATCATTCCTGCCAAAATTGCGGGCTGTGGTGAGATTATCATGGCTACACCTCCGGGACTTGGCAGAAAGCTTAATAACGAGGTTCTTGCGGCGGCTTATATCGCAGGAGTAGACAAGGTATTCCTTATGGGCGGCGCACAGGCTGTTGCGGCACTTGCTTTCGGTACGGAAAGCGTTCCGAAGGTCGATAAGATAGTGGGTCCCGGAAATATTTTTGTTGCTGTTGCAAAGAAACAGCTTTATGGCACGGTTGATATAGATATGATAGCAGGCCCGAGTGAGATTTTAATCATTGCGGACAGCAGTGCCGATCCGAAATATCTCGGTGCAGACCTTATGAGCCAGGCGGAGCACGACAGAATGGCTTCGGCTATTCTTATCACACCCGATGAGGAGCTTGCAAAGAAGACGAGCGATGAAATCGAGCGTCAGATGCAGTATCTCTCAAGAAAAGAGATTATCCGTGAATCTATCGATAATTTCGGTGCTATCATTGTTTGCGAGAATATAAACGAGGCGGTGGACTTTGCAAATGAGCTTGCCCCCGAACACCTCGAGGTTTGCTGTGAAAATCCGATGGAGTATATCGGCAAGCTTGACAACGCAGGCTCTGTTTTTCTCGGTCACTATTCGCCCGAGCCACTCGGAGACTATTACGCAGGCCCGAACCATGTTCTTCCCACAAGCGGAACGGCAAGATTCTTCTCGCCGCTCTCCGTCGATAATTTTATCAAGAAATCAAGCTTCATTTATTATACAAAGGATGAGCTTAACAAGGCTTCGGCTGATATTATCAAGCTTGCAAAGAGCGAGCACCTTACGGCTCATGCCAACTCGATTGAAGTACGAGTAGAGGACATGAACAGCTGATTTGATTGGCAAAACAAGTAAGAAGGAACAGGTATAGTAATATGTACGAATTAAACGAGAAGATAAGAGATCTTCGCCCTTACGATCCGAGCAAGAACGAATACAGCATTAAGCTTGACTCAAACGAAAGCTTTCTGCGTGTTCCCGAGTATGTTCTCGGTGAGGCAATGAGAAAGCTTGAGAGCCTTCAATATAACCGTTACCCCGATCCGACAGCCGATGCGCTTTGCGCGGCTTATGCTAATTACTACGGACTAAACACAGAGAACGTTGCCGCAGGCAACGGCTCTGATGAGCTTATCAATATCATTTGCGGCGGATTTTTGATGTCGGGAGAGAAATATGCTGTTTTTGCATATGATTTCTCTATGTATAATTTTTATGCACATTTGGCTGGAGCAGAAGCGGTAGTTATTCCGCAGAACTCCGATTACACCGTTGATGTAGATAAGGTCATTTCCGTTTGCCAGAATGAAAAGGTAAGAATGCTCATCTTCTCGAATCCGTGCAACCCCACTTCAATCGGAATAAACAGAGAAGAAGTGAGAAGAATCATTACTTCTCTGCCGGATACTCTTGTCGTTCTCGACGAAGCTTATATGGATTTCTGGGATCAGTCGCTTCTTGCCGAGGTGAACGATTACGACAACCTCATTATCTTAAAGACGCTTTCCAAGGCATTCGGACTTGCTGGACTTAGATGCGGATTTGCCGTTGCAAACAAGCGACTTACTGATATTATCAAGGCGATAAAATCTCCGTTCAATGTGAACAGCCTCACTCAGGCATTCGGAGCGGTGGTTCTCAAGCATAAGGCAGAGAGCAAATGTGCTTTCCGACAGATTATTCAGTCTACAGCCGAGCTTCAGGAGGCTTTTGACAAGCTAAGCGAGAAATATCCGGGAGCAATGACAGTTCTCAAGAGCAATACAAACTTCATCACAATTAAGATGAATAATGCTGCCGACGCATTCCTTTATCTTAAGGAACAGGGAATCATTATCAGATATTTCGGTGCGTTCATAAGAATTACGGCGGGCAACCGTTCCGAGAATGCTCAGCTTATTAAATTCTTTGAGAATTTTCTTGAAGAAAACAAGGAGTGATTTCATGCAGAGAACATCTGAAATTACGAGAAACACAAAGGAAACCAAGATTTCACTTTCACTTAATATGGACGGCGGCGAGGTTGATATTTCAACGGGAATCGGCTTTTTTGATCATATGCTGAATGCATTCGCTCATCACGGTGGATTCGGCTTGAAGCTGAAGACCGTCGGCGATCTCGAGGTTGATTGTCATCACACAATCGAGGATACGGGAATCGTGCTCGGTCAGGCTATCAAGGAGGCTCTCGGAGACAGAAGCGGAATCATGCGTTTTGGTTCGGCTTATGTCCCCATGGACGAGGCGCTCGGTTTTTGTGCACTCGATATAAGCGGCAGAGCGTTTCTTGTTTTTAAGGGAGAGTTTCCTGAGGAGAGATGCGGCTCGTACGATACCTGCATGACCGAGGAATTTTTCCGTGCGGTTGCAGAAAATGCGGGTATCACACTTCACATCATGTGCGAGTACGGTAAAAATTCTCACCACATGATTGAAGCTATGTACAAAGCCTTTGCTTATGCACTCAAAGCAGGTTCAAGAAGAAACGAAAGCGGAAAGGTAATTTCCACTAAAGGCGTATTATGATGATATTGACAAGGCAGTGAGAATTTCGGCTGCCTTGTTTTTCGGAAAGGAAAAAGTATGATTATTCTTCCCGCAATTGATATAAAGGACGGAAGCTGCGTCCGACTTTACAAGGGCGATTATTCCACAGCCGAAAAGGTTGCCGAGGATGCGGTGACAACGGCAAAGGGCTTCGAGCATGACGGTGCGGCGTGGATGCACATGGTAGACTTGGACGGCGCCAAAGCTAAAAAGCCGATAAATGACGAGCTCATTTTGAATGTAAGAAATAACACAAAGCTTAATATCGAAGTAGGCGGCGGAATCCGTGACATGGCTTCGATTGAATATTATCTCGAAAAGGGCATAAACCGAGTGATTCTCGGCTCTGCGGCTCTGCAAAATCCAGAGCTTGTCAGAGAGGCTGCGGCTAAGTACGGCAAGCATATAGCGGTCGGAATCGACGCACTCAACGAGATGGTAGCCGCTGAGGGCTGGGTGGAGAAATCTACCGTGAACTACATCGAAATGGCAAAGAGAATGGAGAATATCGGAGTTAAGTACATCATTTTCACCGATATTTCAAAGGACGGAACTCTCTCCGGCCCGAATTTCGATCAGCTTCAAAGGCTTAACGATGCGGTTTCGTGCAACATTATTGCAAGCGGGGGAGTAAGCAAGCTTGACGATATAGTAAAGCTTAACGAACTCGGCTGTTACGGTGCAATTGCAGGCAAGGCAATTTATTCGGGCGCACTCAGCCTTGATGACGCTGTAATTTCTTCACAAAAGGTTAGCGGAACTATTCTCCAAAAAAATGTTACCGATGAGCTTGAAAGATATTTCAAAAAAGCAGAGCTTATTCCAGCGGTCGTTCAGGAGAACTCAACCGGCGAGGTGCTTATGCTCGCTTACATGAACCTTGAGTCGTTAAAGCGTACGCTCGAAACAGGTTACACTTGGTTTTGGAGCCGCTCCCGTCAGGAGTACTGGAACAAGGGCGCAACCTCGGGTCATTTGCAGAAGGTTATTTCAATCACAAGCGACTGTGACGACGATACATTATTAATCAAGGTTGACCAAATCGGTGCGGCTTGTCACACGGGAAGACACAGCTGCTTCTACAGAAAAATTAAGTGAGGTATTATATGATAGATATTCTTCGTGCGGAATACGAAACCGCTGTAACAAGACGAGAGAAAAAGCAGGAGGGCTCATATACCTGTTATCTTTTCGAGCAGGGAATTGACAAAATCCTAAAGAAGTGCGGCGAGGAGTGCTCCGAGGTTATCATTGCCGCCAAGAACGGAAAAAAGGAAGATACTGTCGGCGAGCTTTCTGATCTTATCTATCACCTTGCCGTTCTCATGGCTAACGAGGGAATAAGTGTCGATGACCTTGAGGCTGAGTATATCAAGCGTCACGAAAAAGAGGGTAACCTTAAAACCTTCCATAAGGTGGACAGAAACACATGATGGTTCGTCATATAGATCCAAAACTTCCTTGGGACTACAAAAAGCGGCTCATGGAGTTCGTGAAGCCAAACACCAATTTGCTTATAATGGGAATCGAGGACGAGAAATTCACTCTTTCGCTTGACCACGATTTTGCGTTCACTGCCGTGACGGCTGACAAAAGCTGTGATTATGCGGAGCTTCTCGAGAGATACGGCATTTGTGTCAAGGAAGAAAGTACAAAACTCGATTTTGACGACGAAACCTTTGACCTTGTACTGAATTACCATTCACCGTACGATGCGAATGAAGTCAAAAGAGTGCTCAAAAAGGGCGGTCACTTTATTACCGAGCAAATCGGTTCCCGTGACAGAGAGGAACTGACAGAATATAAGTCGGACATTGAACCCGATTATAATCTCGAGAATAAATCGGCTGAGCTTAAAAAATTGGATTTTAAAACGGTTTATACAAATCAGGCATATCCGAGAGTACAGGAATGGGAATATCCTGAGTGCCGGTATCACAGGTTTATTATCGTAGCCAAGAAAATGAAATAAATATTTGACTGTCAAGAAACCCACATACCGCAAAATTTTTAAAACACGCTGAGAGCACTCTTCGGAGTGCTCTTTTTCTTTTGCTATTAAAATGAGGTTAAATCTGTGTTTGAGGCTTCTGATTTCAGAAATTCTTGTAATGAAATACAAAAGGTGCTAAAATAACGTCATATCAAAAGTAAAACCTAAGCAGAGAGAATAATATGAATATAAAAAACTGGGAGGTTCTCCCGTTTGACAAGGCACAGGTGATTTCACTCGTGGAGAAGTATCAGCTTCCCTCCGTGCTCGCCATGCTTTTTCAGGTGAGAGGCTTCACGCAAAGCGAACAGATTGATGATCTGCTCGGCAGAACGGAAATTCCTACTGACCCCTTTGAGATAAAGGATATGGACAAGGCTGCCGACAGAATAATGCGTGCAATAGAAAATTTTGAAAAAATAGCGATTTTCGGTGATTACGATGCGGATGGTGTGACGTCCACAGCAATCATGTATACATACCTTGAGCAGAACGGCGCCAATGTAATATGGTATATTCCCAAGCGTGAGGGCGAGGGATACGGCATGAATATGCAGGCTGTCGATTTTCTGAAGTCTCAGGGAGTTGAGCTTATTGTCACGGTGGATAACGGAATTTCTTCCGTGAATGAAATTGCTCACGCAAAAGAGCTTGGAATAGAGACCGTTGTCACAGATCACCACAGACCGCATGAGGTTTTGCCCGATGCCACAGCTGTGGTTGACCCGTATGTCGAGGGCAACGAACATCTTGAATTTCGTGATTATTCAGGTGCGGGAATTGCATTCAAGCTTATTCAGGCGATAGAAACAGAAATCGGCGATCCCGAGGAGCTTCTTGAGCAATATGCCGACATCGCTTCAATCGGTATCATCGGCGATATTGTTCCGCTTGTGAGCGAGAACAGAAGAATTGTCAAAAAAGGACTGAAAAAGCTTGCGGATTCCGACAGAGTGGGTATACGTGCTCTTATTGAGAAATCGGGTGCGGCAGAGAGAAACCTCACATCGACGGCGGTTGCATTTACGATTGTACCCAGAATCAACGCAACGGGAAGAATGGGAGATTCCGACAGGGCTGTCAGACTTCTCATAACAGAAGACGAGGATGAGGCAATTTCCCTTGCCGAGCAGATTTGTCTTGACAACACGAACCGAAGAGAGGTTGAGGCGCAAATCACTCAGAGCGTTATTGAGTCGATTGAAAATAACGATGAAATTAAATACTCGAGAGTAATTGTGGTCGGCGGCGAGGGCTGGCACCACGGTGTTGTCGGAATAGTAGCCGCAAGAATAACGGAGCGTTACGGCAAGCCGTGCATGATTATTGCGGTGAACAACGGAGTTGCAAAGGGCTCGGGAAGAAGTGTTGAGGGCTTTAATCTTTTTGAGGCAATCACCGATTCAAAGGATCTTCTTCAGAAATTCGGAGGACATCCTATGGCGGCAGGTATCACGCTTGACCCCGAAAACATTGCCGCTTTCAGAGACTCGATGAACGCTTACGCAAGACTTCATTATCCCGTTATGCCGGCACAGACAATCACGGTTGATTTGAAGCTGCTGCCTGCGGCACTGACTACTGCAATTCCGCAGAGCATAAGCGTTTTGGAGCCGTTCGGAGCGTCCAATCCCGCTCCGCTTTTCGGCCTTTATAAAATGAAGCTCGAGAGCATAAACGCACTCGGCGGCGGAAATCACTTAAGGCTTAATTTGACAAGAGGCGATATCGGAGTTTCGTGCATGAGGTTCTCTATGGACGAAAAAAGTTTTCCGTATGAAATCGGCGATACGCTTGATTTGGCAGTTTCGCTTGAAAATAAAATGTTCCGAGGAGCAATGAGCCTGACGATACAGGTGAAGGAAATTAAAATTTCGGGACAGGATATGAGCGAGCTCATTTCATCGTGGAGAATTTACGAGAAGTTCAGGCGCGGCGAGGAGCTTACCGACGCCGAGAAAGAGAATATAAAGCCGACAAGAGAGGATTTTATTCCGCTTTATAAGCTGATAAGAGTATCCGGCTGGAGAGCCGGTCTGACTTCGCTTTTGTCGAGAATGCCAAGCGACATGAGCCTTGCAAAATTAAGGCTTTGTCTCGATGTACTCCATGAGCGTGGGCTTACCGCCGAGGCTCAGTACGGCGAGGCACTGAGCATAACGGCTTTACCGACAAAGGGAAAGACTGATTTATTTGAATCACCTATACTAAAAAGGCTGTAAAATGCTTTTCTATATATACTTTGGTAAAAAGAGATGTTGTCCGTTTACAAGGAAGAAGGGGTGTAATGTATGGAAGTAAAAACAAGAACCTATGAAGAGCTGATTGACAGAATCAAGAGCAGTGATAAAGAATATGATTTGGCAAATATCGAGCGTGCCTATAAGACTGCCGAGAAGTGCCACAACGGACAGCTGAGAAAATCAGGTGAGCCGTATATCATTCATCCGATTTCCGTTGCATATTTGCTTGTGGAAATGGGCATGGATTCCCAGTCCGTCATAGCAGGTCTTCTTCACGATGTCGTTGAGGACACGGATATGACGCTTGACGAGATTAAGAAGAGCTTCGGCGCAGACATTGCACTTTTGATTGACGGTCTGACGAAAATCTCTCAGATTCCGTTTTCTTCCCGTGAGGAGCTTCAAGCCGAGAATATCCGCAAGATGCTCATGGCTATGGCAGAGGATATCAGAGTTATCATCATAAAGTTTGCCGACAGAATGCACAACCTTTCGACGCTCGAATACATGACGCCGCAGAAACAGCGTGATAAGGCACTCGAGTGCCTTGAGGTTTATGCGCCTATTGCCGACCGATTAGGTATCCGTGCTGTCAAGGAGTACATGGAGGATGTTTCTCTTCGCTATATGGATCCCGTTGCTTACAACGAGATTGTCGCAAACCTTGAGTCACGATCCACAAGCCGCCAGAATTTCATCAACAACACAAAGACTGAAATTAAGGAAAGACTTGAGGATATAATCCCCGGCGCATACATTGAGGGAAGAGTTAAGAGCGTTCACGGAATTTACCGCAAGATGTTCGTTCAGGGCAAAACCTTTGACGAAATCTATGATATTTTTGCTGTCCGTGTAATCGTAGAAACCATCACCGACTGCTACAATGTTCTCGGTGTTATTCACGATATGTACCGACCGATTCCGAACAGATTCAAAGACTATATTTCCACGCCTAAGGCAAATATGTATCAGTCGCTTCACACAACTGTTTTCGGTAAAGAGGGTATTCCTTTTGAGGTTCAGATAAGAACATGGGACATGCACCACACAGCTGAATTCGGTATTGCCGCACACTGGAAGTATAAGCTTGGTTTGCAGAGCACGGGCAAGGACGATAACCTCGAAAAGCGTCTTGCATGGATTCATCAGATGCTCGACAGTCAAGACAGCAGCGAGGATGTCACCGAGATTATCAGCTCGATTAAATCGGATCTTGTCCCCGATGAGGTGTTCGTTTTCACTCCGAGAGGAGACGTCATCAGCTTGCCTGCAGGTTCAAACGTAATTGATTTTGCGTATGCGATTCATTCGGCTGTCGGCAACAGAATGGTTGGCGCAAAGGTTGACAAGAGAATAGTTCCGCTTGATTATAAGGTCAAAACGGGTGAAATAATCGAGGTTATCACAACTAAGGACGCAAGCCACGGCCCGAACCGAGATTGGCTAAGCCTTGTCAGAACGAGTGAAGCAAGAAACAAAATCCGTGCTTGGTTCAAGAAAGAAAAGCGAGAGGAGAATATCCTTGAGGGAAAAACCGAGCTTGAGAAGGAATTTAAACGCAACGGTATAGTCATGAGTGACGAGCTCATGCAGTATATGCTTGATTCCATCGGAAAGAGACACAGTGCAACGAGTGAGGACGATTTTTATGCCGCTATCGGCTACGGCGGAATTCAGCTTTACAAGGTAATGCCCCGTGTCAAAGAGGAATATCAGCGCTTAAATAAATCAAATGTCGAGCAGGCTCCCGAGGAAATCGTGGCGGCTCAGCCGGCACAGCGCATCAGCAAGAGAAAGGCCGGCGGTGTTCTCGTCGACGGTATCGATAATTGCCTTATCAAATTCTCACGCTGCTGCAATCCGCTTCCGGGTGATGAAATTATAGGGTTTATCACAAGAGGCTTCGGAGTTTCCATTCATAAGAGAAGCTGTTCCAATGTTCCCAAGGACATGACAAAGACCCCCGAACCCGAACGCTGGGTAGCCGCTCACTGGGAGGGCGAGGTCAAGGAGGACTTCAAGAGCACGCTCCATATTGTTGCGAGTGACCGTGCGGGACTTCTTGCAGATGTCACCATGCAGCTTTCCGCTATGCATATTTTCATTCACAACTTAAATTCACGAGAGATTAAAAATACATCAAACGCTCTCATTTCTGCTACAATTTCGATTAACGGCCTCGACCATTTACAGGCGGTTATCGACAGACTTATGAAGATTAAGGGCGTTATTTCAATAGACAGAAACTAAAATGAGTATTAATGTTACAACGCTGTTTTCTGACGGACTGCTTGACGAGAACAGTTATATTCTGACAGACACAGAAACGGGATATTCGGCGGTTATCGACCCAGATTTAATCCGTCACACGCCGAAGTATCTTGCAGATAATTATGACATCAGGCTGATACTTCTGACGCATTGCCACTTCGACCATGTTTATTCTGCAGAAGAACTGAGAAAACTGACAGGCGCGAAAATTCTTGTGCATAAGGATGATGAAAAAGGTCTTCTTGACGCTGATATAAACCTATCGTACATAGCAGGAGGCGAGAAAATAAGCTTTTCTGCCGATGAAACTCTGGTTGACGGCGAGAAAATCACGCTTGGCAATACAGAAATAGAGGTTTTGCACACTCCGGGTCACACAAAGGGAAGCGTTTGCTTTCTTGCCGATAATGTTCTTTTCAGCGGTGATACGCTTTTCTCGGGTTCGGTGGGAAGAACCGATTTTCCGAGCGGTAGCTTTTCCGATATGATGAAGTCTATGGAGCGCCTCAGAAAGCTTGACGGCATGCTGACGGTTTACCCGGGCCACGGCTCAAGCACTTCGCTTGAGAGCGAAATTTCAAATAATCCTTACATGAACGGAATGTTTTCATAATGATATTATTTATAAGCGATGATTTTTTCCACTACGAAGCGGGAAATTTGGTCAGACTCTTTTTCCCGTATGACGAGCTAAAGGTAGCTTTAATCGGCGAGGAGGTAAATTCTGACGACAACAACAAAATTGTTGCCGAAATCCACGGCGATGATTACATTTGCTCTATTGAGAGAAACGGAAAGAATCTCACGAAAAAAAGAACTCTCACTGACCACAGTGACGAGGAATATAATATAACAAGCACAATCTTCCTTGCGTTCTCGGAGTACTGCGGCTATATGCCCAAGTGGGGAATGCTCACGGGTATTCATCCCGTCAAGCTTTTTGCAGATTACAAGAAAAAACTCGGTGAAGAAGAGGCAGTCTCTCTTTTCGAGAACAAATTTCTTGTCAGCGAAGAAAAGACAGAGTTTTTGAGAAGAATAAGCCGTGTGCAGTCTCCTATAGTCGAAAATATAGACGAGAACGATTTCAGTCTTTATATCTCGATTCCGTTCTGTCCGACAAGGTGTGCCTACTGCTCCTTTGTCTCACAGAGCATCGAGAAGCAGAAAAAGCTTATTGCGCCTTATGTCGATAAGCTCCTCGAAGAAATTGAATACACGGCAAAAGTGACCAAGGAAACGGGACTTCGCTTGATTTCCGCTTACATGGGCGGCGGTACACCGACCACGCTTAATGCCGAACAACTGAAAATGGTTATAAACAAGGTGTATGAGTGCTTCGATATGTCGGCATGCACGGAGTTCACGGTTGAAGCCGGAAGACCCGATACCATCGACCGTGAGAAACTTGAGGCTTTGAGAGAACTTGGTATAACGAGAATCAGCATAAATCCGCAGACCTTGCAGGATAATGTTCTCGAGAATATCGGAAGAAAGCATACCGCACAGGATGTCATAGACGCTTATCATCTTGCCCGTGAGGTCGGTATGGATAATATAAACATGGATCTAATTGCAGGACTTCAGGGGGATACCTACGAAAGCTTTGTCGATACACTTGAAAAGGTGATTAAGCTTGCTCCCGAGAATGTCACGGTGCATTCGCTCGCACTTAAGCGCAGTGCAAAGATTTTCCACGAGGAAGAGACAAGAGATTACCACGGCAAGGGAAATATCGCCGACGAGATGATAGATTATTCCGTGAAGAGACTTTCGGAAGAAGGATACGAGCCATACTATCTCTATCGTCAGTCGAGAATGATAGGAAATCTCGAGAACACGGGCTGGGCGAAAAAGGGCACGGCTTGTGCGTACAATGTCTATACCATGGACGAGAGCCAGACAGTTGTGGCGTGCGGAGCCGGCGGCGTAAGCAAAATCAAGGATCCGTATTCTGACAGACTTGAGAGAATTTTCAATTTCAAATATTCATATGATTATCTTGACAGATTTGATGAAATCATTTCGAGAAAGGATGGAGTGAAGAATCTCTATGAGCAATTTCGCAAGCGGTTACATTAAATATATCAACAACCTTGAGCAGATTAACGATGCGGCGGTTTCCAATCCGCTGAAAATGATTACCGAGGTAGAGGATTCCTACAGAGATCATCTCGAAGACATTGCAAGAAATATCCGTGCTCATCACGATAAAATCAAAATTTGCATGCTTGCCGGCCCGTCAAGCTCAGGCAAAACGACTACGGCTCATTTGCTTCAAACCTATCTCAAAAATTTCGGAGTGAATGCCTATATCGTTTCCATGGATAATTTCTATCTCGGCAGAGAAAACACCCCGAAAACCCCTGAGGGCAAACCCGACTACGAGACGGTAAATTCTCTTGACCTTGAGAAAATAAGAATTACCTTGGCTGAGGCGGCTTGCTCGGGAATCATACGCATTCCGCATTTTGACTTCGGCGTGTCGCATGCCGTTGGTGAGGACACGATTATCGAGCTTAAGAAAGACGACATGATTATCATGGAGGGACTTCATGCTCTTAACCCCATGTTCACAAAGGGAATACCGTCCGATAAGCTCATCAAGCTTTATGTAAGCGTTAAGCAGGATTTGGAGGATATCAACGGCGAGGTAATTCACGCTTCCGACATTCGTCTTGTCAGAAGAATTGTCCGTGATATGAAGTACCGCGGAAGTGACGCCGAGGAAACCATTTTAATGTGGGACGATGTTGTTGCGGGTGAGGATAAGTACATAAGACCTTATCGCCTGAGTGCCGATTACACAGTAAATTCAATTCACATTTACGAGCCGTGCGTGATGAGAGTTCCCGCAATTCCTGTTTTGAGAAAAATCGAGGAGAACAGCCCCGCTTACCGCAAGGCAAGAGATCTCGACTCCAAGCTTATGCGTTTTGAACCGATTGCCACCCAGCTTGTCCCGTCAAAGAGTATGTTAAGAGAGTTTTTGGGGCCGAAATACGATCTTGATAAGTAAAAAACGGCTCTATTAACCGAAAATTAACAATTAGAAGCTATAATAAGTTTGCAATTAGCCAATGACTGTTATATAATCTAATTACAGATTATTCCACCAATCAGATGTGGATTTAACAGCCATAATGCTTAATAAGCGACTTTTATATGTGAAGGAGATACAAGTTATGGGTATTTTTGACAATGTTTACGCAAGTGTAAAAACTTATGCTGATGTAGCAGGCAAGAAGGTCAACAAGGTTATTGATGTTTCTAAGCTCAGACTTACAATCAGCCAGATTAATTCCGAGATTTCCAAGAGATACGGCGAGCTCGGCGAGTATGTTTATGACTCAAAGAAGAGCGGAGACCTCTCCGAGGAGGAAATTGCTCTCAAGATTGCTGAGATTGACGATCTTTATGCACAGGTTTCCACAATTGCAAAGCAGATTGCAGAGATTGAGAACAAGGCTGTTTGCCCGGAGTGCGGCAGACAGATTCCGATTGACTCCGCATTCTGTTCATTCTGCGGCTCTAAGATTGAGCATCCGGAGCCTGAGGTAGAGGAGCCGGTCGAAGAAACAGCCGAGGAGCCTGTCGAGGTTGATGTCGAGAGCGAGATTGAAATAGTTACCGACGAAGAGCCGGCAGAGGAAGCTTCAGAAGAGGCTGCTGAGGAGACTGCAGAGGTTGCCGAAGAGAAGGCTGAGGAGCCGACAGAGGAGTAATCCGCAGTTAAAATTTATTTTGATTAATAACATTTAGGGGAAGGAGCTTTATGCTTCGATTCCCCTTTTTGTTTTGATAAGAATAAGGATAAATGATATGCCAAAAAGTAAATCAAGTCAAAAGGTAGTTAAACAGAGCTTCATTCAGGGTGCACTCATTCTGACATTGAGTCTTGCGATAGTCAAGGCGGTTGGAGCTTTGTTTAAGATACCTCTTGCAAACATTATTTCAGAAAACGGCATGGGCTATTTCGGAACAGCGTATAACCTTTATGCCGTTCTTTACAGCCTTGCCACGGCGGGATTTCCCGTTGCAATCGCACGACTTATCGCAGAAAATCAGGCGCTCGGCAATTATAACCAGATGCGTCAGGTCAAAAGAGTTGCGTTGCCGATATTCTTGGTAACGGGTACTGTAGGTACGCTCTTGATGATTTTGGGAGCGATACCGTACACAAGATACGTTCAAAACGAAGGTGCGGTCTATTCGATTGTCTGCCTTGCACCATCAATATTTTTCTGCTGTCTCGGCTCTATCTACAAGGGATATTTCGAGGGCGTTTCAAATATGACGCCTACGGCGGTCTGCGAGGTTATCGAGGCACTTTGTAAGTTTGTTTTCGGACTTTCGGGAGCACTTCTTACAGTCAAGTATTTTTCGAATGAGTTCAATACTTACGGTACATTTTTAGGCGCTGAGGTTACAAGCCAAACGGCAATACTTCGAACTTATCAGTTTGCCGCCGCAGCCGCTATTCTCGGCGTCACAATCGGTACTTTCTTCTCTTGGATTTACGGCTGGATTTATTACCACCGCCGTGGAACACAAATCACCGAAGAAATGTATCAGCAGTCGCCGCCTGCCGAAAGCGGAAAAATCGTTGCGAAGAAGCTTATTAAAGTTGCAGTGCCTATTGCAGTAGGTTCGCTTGTCTCAAGCTTTGCGGGGCTTGTCGATTCGAGTTTTCTCTTAAGAAGACTCGGTGAGGTTGTCGAGAACAATTCTCAGTTAATACTTAATATGTACAACGGTTCAATTCCTGCGGAAAACCTTGCTGATTTAAGCACTATTCCGAATTTCCTTTACGGCTGTTATAACAACGGCTTGACTATCTTTATGCTCGTACCGACCGTCACAACGGCATTCGGCGTAAGTGCGCTTCCTGCTCTCGCTTCGTCCTGGGCGAAGGGAGACAAGGAGGATATCAAAAAGAGCATTGAGACCATAATGCGAATGACCTCTATCGTCACGATTCCGTGCGGCCTAGGAATCACTTTCCTTGCAAAGCCGATAGCTTATCTTCTTTACGGCTCAACCGGAGCCGCCGATATTGTCGGAAGATGCCTTATTGTTCTCGGTATCGGCTCGATATTCTCGGCACTTAGCACCCCGATAACTTCAATGCTTCAGGCGGTCGACAGAGCAGATCTTCCCGTTAAGCTTGTTGTGATCGGTCTTGTCATCAAGATAGCTGTCAACTATACTCTTTGCGGAATTCCGATTATCAATGTTCAGGGCGCAGGTCTCGGTTCGCTTTTCTGTTATCTGTTCCTTACCATTGTCGAGGTTATCGCACTTAAGAGAATCACGGGCGTCAAGCTTAGCATGAGTCATACATTCTTAAGACCTACCTTAAGTGCTCTTATCGCATGCGGTTGTGCGTGGGGTGTTAATTTCCTGATGGTCACATTCGGCGTGAGCGCAAGAATTTCTTGCTGTGTCGCAATAGTCTTTGCTGTTGTGATTTATATTCCCGCAGTCATACTTTTGAGGGCGATTCCCAAGGATGATATGCTTATGATGCCAAAGGGAGAAAAAATAGTAAATACACTTGAAAAACACGGTTGGATAAGGTAAAATATGAATACTTCTGTAAAAAAGAAAAAGTACAGCATAGATGATTTGGTAGATGTAATGCATAAGCTCAGAGCCCCTGACGGATGTCCCTGGGACAGCGTTCAGACTCACGAGAGCATTCGTCGGGATTTTCTCGAGGAATGCTATGAAGCGGTCGAGGCTATCGATGAGAAAAGCCCCGAGATGATGCGTGAGGAGCTCGGAGATGTTCTCCTTCAGGTTGTGTTTCACAGCGTTATCGAGGAGGAGAAGGGCAATTTTGATTTCAGTGATGTAGTGAATGATGTTGCCGCCAAGATGATAATTCGTCACCCACATGTTTTCGGAGATACAGCGGTGAAGAATGTCGACGAGGTTTGGAGCAACTGGGATGCCATCAAGAAGGAGACTAAGGGACAGTCTTCCGACAAAGAAATGCTCATGTCCGTTTCTAAGGCAATGCCCGCACTTATGCGTGGTCAAAAGGTTGTAAAAAAGGCATCGAAGCTTGGAGTCGAGTACTCGCAAAATCCGCAGAGCGATTTGAAAAAGCTTGCCGAAAAGGAGAATTTGGACGAAAAGGATTTAGGTCAAATGCT
>CAVDQG010000004.1:23221-42482 GCA_963611165.1 Bacteroides uniformis | reverse complement strand
TTCTCATTTCGGAAATAGCCTTTAAAAACTCTTTTGACGCCGAAAAATCTCTCTATGACGAGACAAACAGATTTATCGGACAAAATTTCTGAAAAAACCCGATAATTAGGCGATTTTTTGAAATTATTTTTCTAATACAGAAATATAGACTTATTAGTTCGTAGTATAATTCAATTCGCTGTCGCTAATAAGCTAATAATACAAATCTATTTTGGAGGACCATAATAATGAATAAGACAGAATTAATCGCAGCAGTTGCTGAGAAGACAAATGTTAAGAAGAGTGATGCAGAGAAGGCAGTAGCAGCTGTTATCGATACAATCACAGAGCAGCTTCAGGCAGGCGAGAAGGTTCAGATTGTCGGCTTCGGTACATTTGAGGTTCGTGAGAGAGCAGCTCGCGCAGGCCGTGACCCAAGAACAAAGGAGACAATTGAGATCGCAGCTTCAAAGGCTCCGGCTTTCAAGGCAGGTAAGGCACTTAAGGACGCTGTTAACGGCTAATTGATTTCTTTATGATAAATGCGGCTCGGAAGTTTTTCCGAGCCTGTTTTTTTGGAGGATAATATGAGACTTGATAAATATCTTAAGGTTTCCAGAATAATCAAACGAAGAACGGTAGCAAACGAGGCTTGCGACGCAGGCAGAGTAATCGTGAACGGAAGAGTTCAGCGTGCAAGCTATGATGTGAAAATAGGCGATGAAATAGAACTCCAGCTCGGTGCTAAAAGCGTAAAGGCAAAGGTGCTTTCCGTCAATGAGTATGCCAAGAAAGAGGACGCTCCGGCAATGTACGAGATAATTGCGGAGTCCTGAGGGGAAGCGTATGATACTTAGCAAAGCAAGTCTTCATATTTTTGATTTTTCATCCGATATGTGCGTGCTTTCCAAGGCTTGCCTGAATTTCGTTCAGCCGGCAAACGGAGAATTTATTAATAAGCATATCGAAAAAATTATGAAAGACCCCGACAGAAAAAAGGCAAGCTTCAAGCCGGACAGTGCGTTTTTCGAGACGGCTAAGGCTTATGCCGAGAGCGGAAAGACAGAGGATGACCTTGTTATTTTATCGGGAAGTATAGGTCAGTATCTTTTTAATAAGCTTAAGGAAACAGACGAGCCGAGTTCGTGCGACTTTTTGACTGCCGAATTCAACGAGAATGAAGTCCCTTACATTGCGATAATGATTTTTAATCATAAAACAGCTTATACACACAATGTCCTCACAACGTCTGACGGCCCCGAGTCGGAGGTTATCGTGCACCGTGCGATACTCTCGACAGGCGGTAAAGCGGATGCATATGCCGTGGTGAACCTCGAGAATTTCTCCGTGATTTACAGTGAGAAGAAGAGAGTAAGAAACGGTCAGGCGGCATATATACTTCGTGACGATATTTTGGGCGTTGAGGCAGAGGCTTCTTCCCGTGAGGTTATAAAGGCTGTCAGCAAGGCGGCTGCCGAGGTAGCCGAGGAGCATGGCGAGAACACCGCTCAGGCTGTGGCAAAGGCAAGAAGCTTCATTTATGAGAGCTCAGCCGAGGGAGAATATTTCGACCTTGAGGATGCGGCAGAAACGGTTTTCGGAAACAACAGCAATATGCAGAGTGAGTTCCGTGAGAAGCTGAACGAATCGAAGTTGCCCGAAAAGGTAAGCGTTGACAGAAGCTATGCCGAGAAGCAGAAAGTAAAGCAGAAAATCAAGACCGATACGGGAATTGAAATCAGCTTTCCTGCGGATTATGCCGACAGCTCGGATTATATCGAATTCATCAATAATCCTGACGGCACAATTTCAATAGAGCTTAAAAATATCAGCAAAATAATCAATAGATAAATGAAGTGCGTGTGAAAAAAGATAGCTTTTTCACACGCACTTTTTTGCATATTTAAATTTTATGCTCTCAGACTTCTGACAAGCTCTGCCGCCGCACGGGCTTTGTTCTCGATTTCATCGAAACGACCCTCGTTGATTGCGTCAACGGGAGAAATCCATGTTCCGCCGCAAGCAATGCAGTTTGGCAAAGAAAGATACTCCTTGACATTTGAAAGCTTGATTCCGCCGGTTGGCATGAATTTCATGGAGGCATATGGGCCGCTCAATGCTTTGAGCATTCCCACGCCGCCGACAACCTCTGCCGGGAACAGCTTAACAATCTTGAGCCCCATTCTCATGTTCATTTCAACCTCGCTCGGGGTTGCACATCCCGGGAAAACAGGGATGTCATTTTCGATGCACCACTTGACCGTCTCAGGGTTGGTGCCCGGGCTTATGATAGCCTTGGCACCGGCTTTGACGGCTGTTTCAGCCTGCTCAGGTGTGAGAACAGTTCCTGCGCAGACGAAGCACTCGGGTACATTTTCTGATATGAGCTTAATTGCCTCAGCCGCCGCATCGGAACGGAAAGTGATTTCTGCCGCGGGAAGTCCGCCCTTAACAAAGGTTTTTGCAAGCTCTACCGCTTTTGAAGCGTCCTCTATTTTTACAACGGGAATGATACCTGTGTTATACAGTAATTCTTCTATATTCTTCATGATGTTCCTCCCTATGAAACTGTTCTGAATGTAATAGGCTGCATAATTCTGCCGCTGTCACGGTGGGTTGTGATAAGCTCGATATAAACAGCCTCAATAGACGATTTTAATTTATCTTCCGATATATTGCCGCTGACAGCTCCCGTTACGGTGAATTCATACTCCTTGCCTGCCTCAATCGTGATTGCATTATCCGTGCCGTATGAAACGAACGGATTTTTAGCGCCCGTCAGTTCTGTAAAAGTGGTAGGATAGTACATCTGAATATTGATTTGTGCGAGGTCTTTGTCGGTGTTTTTGATTTTAACCGTCAGAGTGTAGGATGTTCCTCTCGAGACAAACTCTGCCGAACTCACCTCAAGACCGCTCGGTAAATCCCTTAAATTGGGATATTCGTTGTACGATGAGAGGAATTCCGTGAAGCTTGTGCTAAGCTCCTCGGGGTTCACGCTGTCGCTGTGAAGCACGTTCATAACGAGCACCGCTGCGGCAAGGATGATGAACGTTCCGATGAAAAAGAAAATTCCCATGAATACTCTTTTGAGTACCTTGTGATCCTTTACTTCAATCGGCTCGTCAAGTACATATGTGATTTGCTGATTGTTCCTTTTTGGCTTACGTTTTCTCTTTTTGTTTTCAGCCATTACTTCATGTAACCTCCGTTCATTGGTGAAGCGGCATGCTCGGTATAAAGCTTAAGCACGCCCTTTTTATATTTGGGTTCCTTAGGCACCCATGATTTTCTTCTTTCTTCAAATATTTCATCGATTTCTTCGGGCGTTTTTCTTTCCCCGTCAATACCGATAACTCTCAAAATCCTCTCCTTGATGTCGATTTCGATAATGTCGTTCTCCTCGACTAAGGCGATTGGGCCGCCCTCAGCCGCTTCGGGTGAGATGTGACCGATTGCCGGGCCCTTGCTTGCTCCCGAGAATCTTCCGTCCGTCAGAAGTGCGATAGATGCAGCAAGCTCCGGGTCGGAGGAAATTGCCTCTGTGGTGTAGAACATCTCAGGCATTCCCGAGCCCTTAGGGCCTTCATAGCGAATTATAACAGCCTCGCCGGGGTTAATCTTGTGAGTTAGAATTGCACTTATTGCATCTTCCTCGCAGTCAAACGGTCTTGCCTTGAGAATCGCTTTGTGCATCTCCTTTGGTACGGCAGAGTGCTTAACAACGCATCCGTCAGGTGCAATATTTCCTCTGAGAACGGCGATTGTTCCGTCCGTTCCGATTGGATTATCGAAAGTCTTGATGACATCGGTACGCTTGAGTCCCGTGCGTGCCATATATTCGTCACACTTCTCGAAGTAATCGGATTTTTTCAAATCTTCAAGGTTTTCGCCGAGCGTCTTTCCTGTGACGGTCATGCAGTCGAGGTGCAGACTTGATTTAATTTCCTCCATAATTCTCGGAACTCCGCCTGCATAATAGAAATATTCGGCGGGCCATTCGCCTGCGGGACGGATATTGAGAAGATAATGAGCACCACGGTGCATTCTGTCAAAATAATCTCCGTCAATTTCAATTCCGTACTCACGGGAAATTGCGGGAATATGAAGAAGAGTATTGGTAGAGCCTGAAATAGCCGCATGCACCATGATTGCATTTTCAAATGCTTCACGGGTGCAAATATCGGACGCTTTAAGACCAAGCTTTGAAAGTTTCACAGCCTGAAGACCTGCCTTGTAGGCGAAGTCTTTGAGGTCGGGGCTTGTCGCCGGCATGAGCGCACTTCCCGGAAGCATAAGTCCCAGTGCTTCAGCCATAATCTGCATGGTGGAAGCCGTACCCATAAAGGAGCACGCTCCGCAAGATGGACAAGCATGGTGTTTATAATATGTGAGCTCCTTTTCGCTTATCTCTCCACGCTCATACATGGCGCTGTATTTTCCGATTTGCTCAAGCGTAAGTAAATTCGGGCCGGCTTCCATAACACCGCCGGTCACAACAATTGCGGGAATATCTATTCTTCCGATGCCGATAAGTTCGGCGGGAACGGATTTATCACAGCTTGCGATGAAAACACCTGCATCAAAGCTTGTTGCGTTGTTGTGAATTTCGATGAGGTCGGCGATTATATCTCGTGAAGCGAGGGAATAATTAATGCCGTCGTGACCCTGACTCATTCCGTCGCAAATATCGGTTGCAAAGTAAAGCGCGCCTTTGCCGCCCGCATCATGAACGCCTTTATAGGCAAGATTTGCAAAATCGAGCAGATGAGCAGAGCCGGGGTGACTCTGACCGTAGGTGCTTTCTATTAAAATTTGCGGCTTTTCGAGGTCTTCGACCGTCCAGCCCATACCTATTCTCAGCGGATCCATCTCGGGAGCAATCGCTCTGATTTCCTGACTTTTTAGCATACTGACACACCTTCCTTAAAACGGCAGACATAGATTTAAATCTATTCGGATGCCCCCTCCTTGCAAGGCGAGGTTATCTGCTCTTTGATTATACTCTTCATAGTCTAAAATATAAAGACTCAAATTGTAAAGCTTTTAAAATTGATTTTTATTTGAATATTGTGTGAATTTTGCGAAATTCGGCATTTTGACGGCAAAAAACGGCACTTTTAAATTTGACCGAAAGTCATTTATGTGTTAAAATATATCGAATAATTTCAAAACGATTAAATTTGAAAGGTAAAAGATTTATGGAAAAATTGATATCCTTTACAGTTCCGTGCTACAACTCGGCTGATTATATGAGTGTTTGCATCGAGAGCTTACTTAAGGGCGGAGACAGAGTAGAGATTATCATTATCGATGACGGCTCAAAGGACAGAACAGGCGAAATTGCCGACGAGTATGCAGAGAAATATCCCGACATCGTCAAGGTTGTTCATCAGGAGAACGGCGGCCACGGCGAGGGTATTAATCAGGGCATTGCTCACGCTACGGGAAAATACTTCAAGGTTGTCGATTCTGACGACTGGGTCGGTGAGGATGCACTCGAGAAGTTACTTGACATTATCGGCGGTACGGCAGAAAAGAATTTGCCCGATCTTTTTGTGTGCAACTACCTTTACTATATAAAGGGCGAGGGCATTCACAGAAGAATTAAGTACGGTTCTATTTTCCCCGAACACAAAATCGTTTCATGGGAGCAGACAAAGCCGTTCCTTATGAGCCAGAATTTAACTCTGCATTCCTGCATGTTCAAGACGAGCATCATGAAAGAAAACGGTCTTGTGCTTCCTAAGCATACATTCTACGAGGATAACTATTATGTTTATTACTCCATTCCGTATGCCAAGAAGATTATGTATCTTAACATTGACTTCTACTACTACCTCATCGGCAGAGACGGCCAGTCCGTTGCCAAGGAAGCTCTTCTCAAGAGATATGCTCAGCAGCTCAAGGTAACCAAGCTTTGCTTCGAGGCACACAGAATACTCGATATTAAGAATACCGAACCGCACCTTTACAGATGTCTTTATCATCACCTGAGACTTATGTTTATCTTAAGCTCGCTTTTCTGCAGACTTAATAAATCCAAGGAAACCGACAGAGAGATGAGAGAATTCTGGAAGGAGCTCTATCAGATTGATGAGCCGCTTGCAAGAAAGTTCAAGCACCTAAGCGTTGTAACTTTCCTCAACCTTCCAGGAAGAGCAGGACAGGAGATTTGCTCACTTTCCTACAAAACAGCTCATAAATTCCTCAAATTTAACTAAGCTTTTTTCAGCAGAATCGAAATTATCGGTTCTGCTGTTTGCTTTTTGTTCGATAATATGCTATACTCCTATTACTTTTAAATTTACATAAAACAATAGGAGATTATATGCTTCAAAAAACTCATGCGGCAGTCGGAACAGCGACAAGCCTTGCGATGTTCATTCCGACGGATGTTCCCACCTTGATAATCGGCACAGGCATGGCGCTTGTCGGCTCGGTTATATGTGATATTGACTCAGGCACTTCAAGTTCAAGAAAGCAAGCCAATATGATTATGTTTTTCATTCTCGGCATTTGTGTTTTGCTTGGCGGTGCCGAATACTTTTTTCATCTGGGACTAAGAGAAAGGCTCCTTTCAAACAACGGCTTGGTTCGGTCGATTTTGTGTGCGGCGGTTTTCATTTCCGTTTGCCTTATCGGAAAGCAGACTCCTCATAGAAGCTTTATGCACTCGTTTTTGTGTCTCGGAATTTTGTATTCTTGCATTGCGATTTCTTTCCCGATCGGCGCACGCTATTTTGCGGCGGCTTTCTTTTCGCATCAGGTGATTGATGTGCTGAATAAGAAAGGAGTCAGACTGCTCTATCCCATAAAGACGGGGTTTTCGATAAATCTCTGCCGCTCTGACGGACTTATAAACAAAATACTTTTTCTTGCAGGGATGATAGCGTCAGTTTCCATGGTGCTTTACTCGGTAATCTTGATTGTAACGCTCGGTTTGTGACTTGGTTTTCTTGATAATTGAGAATTCTTGTGCTATTATTTTTTGAGCAAATGAATGAAAAAGATAAGAATACCGAGGTAAATAATGGAAAATTTTGTATTTGCGCTCAACGCAACTCTGCCCGTATTTTTGATAATACTGCTCGGCTGGTTTTTAAATAAGGTAGGAATATTTAACGATACCTACAATAAAGCCGCCAACAACTATGTTTTTAAATGCGCTCTGCCGTTCAGTCTGTTTGATTCTATCTCGAAGATGGATCTTTACAGTGATTTCAAACCAAGCTTTGCGATTTACTGCGCACTGGTCACGATAGTGTTTTTCTCGCTGACATGGGCTCTGTCATTTGTGTTCTTCAGAAAGAACAGAGGATTAATCGGTGCATTCGCTCAAGGTGCAACCCGTTCAAGTGCGGCAATTCTCGGAGTAGCCTTTGCCGTGAATATCTACGGCTCATCGGGAATGGTGCCTATGATGATAGTTTCCGCCGTTCCGCTTTTTAATGTTTTCTCTGTACTAATTCTTCTTTTCTCGCCACATGTTGACGAGGACGGAAATCTTCTTCCGAAAGCAAAGGTAAGCGTCGGTGCGGCAATCAAAAAGGCGCTAATCGGAATTATCACAAATCCGATTATTCTCGGCATTCTTGCGGGAATTCCGTTTGCACTTCTCAAAATCAGCTTGCCGACTATTCTCACCAAGACAATTTCCACGGTCGGCGGCACGGCGTCTCCCGTCGCTCTGCTTGTGGTCGGCGCTTCGTTCTCGGGCGGTGCGGCACTCAAGAAGTTGAAGCCAGCTTGTGCCGCAACTTTTATCAAGCTGATTCTATTGCCTGCAGTCTTTCTCCCAATAGCCGCTTATATGGGATTTCGTGATTCTGAGATTGTTGCGATTCTCATTTTGCTCGGTTCACCGACAACAGTTGCAAGTTATGTCATGACGAGAAACATGAAGGGCGATTCGGTCTTAAGCTCCGATATAGTCGTGCTTTCAACTTTGCTTTCAAGCGTAAGCCTTACGCTGTGGATATTTGTACTTAAATCCTTTAATTTGATGTAAGATATTAAGAGGGTGATTAAAATGAAAAGAAGGCTGATTTTAGCTTTTGTTTTTCTGTTTGCTGTCGCATTGCTTACAGGCTGTAAATCCGATGTTTCACGAGAGGAGTCATCCGAAAGCGAGACTGAGCTTGACGCTACTGTTATTGACAATATTTTGGAGCGAGGCTATCTCACGGTAGGGTGCAGTGAAGAGTCGACATCACTTTTTGAATATGACGAAAAATCCGGAAAATACAGCGGTCTTGAAGCGGATATAGCCTATGAGACGGCTGCGGAAATCTTCGGTGTAACCGCAGAAAAAGCAGAGAAGGACGGACTTGTCGAGTTTGTTCCCGTCACAACGGAGGACAGAGAAAGTCTTATTTTGTGGGGAAACTTTGATTTGCTTTTGGCAAATTACACGATTACAAGCGAGAGAAAGCAAACGATCAGTTTTTCTGACAGCTACTACACGGATTATCTTGCTATTCTGGTTTCTGAAGAATCAAAGCTTTCAAATGTGAGTGACCTGACAAATAAAAATGTTGCCGTGGTAAGAAGCACAACGTCGGAGGATAATTTAAAGACGTATTTTTCTTCACTTGAGAAAAATAAAGATTATCCGTTCTTTTTCGAGTATGTCGACTTGGATGCGGCGGTTTCGGCTCTCAAAGACAATATCGTGTCTGCCGTTTGCTGTGACGAAAATCTGATTTCTGAGTATGCGGTCGGTGGATTTGTGCTTATGGACGAAAAGGTTGTAGGTCAGCACTACGGTGCGGCGGTAAAGCCGGAGAACGAATTATTGCTCGATTATGTCAATTCTTCGATAGCAAAGTGTATAAAATGAATATAGGCGAGCACTTTTGGCGGTTCGCCTTTATTTTTACAATTTTTCTTTCGATTTTGTCATAAATATTGAAAAAAATTGCTTTGACAGTTATAATTAGACTGCGAAAGTTTTGAGGACTTTCAAAGGTATGTGAGTTAAGCTTGAATTTCACAAATGGCAGTTTGTATTTGAGCTTAGAAAGAGTTAAATGTATTTAGAAAAGATTATGCCTTATAATCAGTGAAAGAGAGGAAGTTTTTTATGAGAAAAACCAAGATTATTTGTACTATCGGCCCTGCGTCCGAGAAAGAGGAGGTTTTCCGCCAGCTGTGTGAGGCGGGAATGAACGTTGCAAGACTTAACTTTTCTCACGGCTCACACGAGGAGCACCAGAAGAAAATTGATATGATAAAGAAGGTAAGAGCTGAGCTCAATATGCCTATCGCAATTATGCTCGATACAAAGGGTCCCGAGTACCGTGTAGGCGAATTCAAGGGCGGCAAGGCAGAGCTTACAGAAGGCTCAAAGTTTACCTTTACAACAGAGGATATCATCGGTGACAAGACAAAGTGTTCTGTTTCTTACAAGAACCTCATGAACGATTTGAAGGTTGGAGACACCGTTTTGGTAAACAACGGTCTTCTTGATTTCGTTGTTGATGAGCTTACCGACACTGAGGCTATTTGCACGGTTCGTTCGGGCGGAACAATTTCCAACCGCAAGAGCATGAACTTTCCCGACCACATCCTCAAGAATGAGTTCTTAAGCGAGCAGGACAAGAACGATCTTCTTTTCGGCATCAAGAACGATGTTGATTTCGTTGCCGCTTCATTCGTTTCGACAAAGCAGAATCTCGTTGACATGAGAAAGTTCCTTAATGAGAACGGCGGTGCCAAAATCGACATCATCGCAAAGATTGAGAACCGCACGGGCGTAAACAATATCGATGAGATTTGCGAGGTTGCAGACGGTATCATGGTTGCAAGAGGTGATCTCGGAGTTGAAGTTCCGTTCATGGAGCTTCCGTCACTTCAGAAGAAACTTATCTCCAAGTGCCGTATGCTCGGCAAGAGAGTTATCACTGCTACTGAGATGCTCGAGTCTATGATTCACAATCCGAGACCGACAAGAGCTGAGGCAAGTGACGTTGCAAACGCAGTTTACGACGGAACAAGTGCCGTTATGCTTTCAGGAGAGTCTGCCGCAGGTAAATACCCTGTTCAGGCTGTTAAGACTATGGCAGAGATTTGCACCGTAGCCGAGGAGAACATCGACTTCAAGAACTGGTTCAAGGAGACAGATTACACCATCAGAAATCAGGTTGACGCTGTTTCTCATGCTACTTGCTCCATGGCTATTGACCTCAACGCAAGAGCAATTGTTGTTTCCTCAATTTCAGGTATCACCGTAAGAATGGTTAGCCGTTTCCGTTGCCCGATTGACATCATCGGTATCACAACAGACGAAAAGGCATGGAGAAAGCTCAACCTTTCATGGGGCGTTACACCTGTTCTTTCAGAGGAGTTCTCAAGCCTTGACGTTATGTTCTACTTTGCTATTGAGAATGCTAAGAAGGTACTCAACCTCAAGAAGGGTGACAGTCTTGTTCTCACAGGCGGTAAGAGCGGTAAGGAAGGCTCCACAAACACAATCAGAGTTGAGACTGTTTAATTTAAAATCTCAAAAAGAATTTCGGACGAGGCGGAAATACTGCCTCGTCCTTTTTTGTGTTTTTGGTTCTTTGTGTTCTGTATTTTTCTTCGTGCAAGTAATCCGCAAAATATAATACCCGTCTGCAAATGTTTCGCTCCGATTTAGTGTTTCAAGAATTAATAATTAGCTTAAAACGGTTTTTATGGCTTGAATTTTTCCATATGTGAACGGGTCGGCTCGGAAAATGCCCGACTGCAAACGCTACGCGTTTTTGTCGTGTTTTCCTTTGCCTAACTTTTTTTATTATCGCTTCGCTCTGTTTTTGTTATTTCTCTTTGTGCTTCACTTTTCTCTTGTGGGCTCTGCCCACACCCGTTCGCTTTTTGAAAAAAGCGAAACCAAAAACTTTTGTGTTTCTGGCTCTTTGCGTTCTGTATTTTTCTTTGGGTAAATCGGTCGGCTGTTTCGGTCAACTACGGGCGTTCCGCCCTAAAATCACTTTGTGATTTTGGTTTCCCTTATCAGCCTATCCTTTTAATTATCGCTTCGCTCTGTTTTTGTTATTTCTCTTTGTGCTTCGCTTTTTTCTTGTGGGCTCTGCCCACACCCGTTCGCTTTTTTGAAAAAAGCGAAACCAAAAATTTTTGTGTTTCTGGCTCTTTGCGTTCTGTATTTTTCTTTGGGTAAATCGGTCGGCTGTTTCGGTCAACTACGGGCGTTCCGCCCTAAAATCACTTTGTGATTTTGGTTTCCCTTATCAGCCTATCCTTTTAATTATCGCTTCGCTCTGTTTTTGTTATTTCTCTTTGTGCTTCGCTTTTTTCTTGTGGGCTCTGCCCACACCCGTTCGCTTTTTTGAAAAAAGCGAAACCAAAAATTTTTGTGTTTCTGGCTCTTTGCGTTCTGTATTTTTCTTTGGGTAAATCGGTCGGCTGTTTCGGTCAACTACGGGCGTTCCGCCCTAAAATCACTTTGTGATTTTGGTTTCCCTTATCAGCCTATCCTTTTAATTATCGCTTCGCTCTGTTTTCGTTATTTCTCTTTGTGCTTCGCTTTTTTCTTGTGGGCTCTGCCCACACCCGCACGCTTTTTGTAAAAAGCGTGGCAAAAACTTTTGCCGTTAACTCATTGCCTTTCGCTCATTATTATTTATTGATTTTTTTGGTCAAAAAGCATAAAATGTATACAAAAGCTTTGGCTTTGGAAAGGTGTGTATTTTATGATATATTATGTTTCACAAAACGGCAAATTCAGCGGCAAGGGTACTAAGGAAGATCCTTTTAAACTTATCAATTCTGCGGCTAAAATTGCCGAGCCCGGTGATGAGGTTATTGTTATGCCGGGCGTCTACCGTGAGAATGTCAATCCTCTCAGAGGCGGCACTCCCGAGAAGAGAATTGTTTATCGTTCTTTTGAGCCTTTGAAGGCGATTATCAAAGGTTCTGAAGAAGTAAAATCTTGGGAAAAGCTCGATGGCGGTATTTGGAAGACTGAAATCGACAATTCGCTTTTCGGCGACTACAATCCCTACACGACTCTTGTCAGAGGCGACTGGTTTATTGCGACATACATTGCTCATACGGGTGAGGTTTACTTAAACGGCAAGGCTATGTATGAAGTGACAGAGCTTGACAAAGTGAAAAATCCCGTGAAGTCAAAGGCAAGTTGGGATCCTGATTTTTCTGTTTACACATGGTACACAGAGCAGAATGAAGAAGAGGACAAGACGGTTATTTATGCGAATTTCCATGATTATGACCCTACTTCCGAATGTGTAGAGATAAATGTCAGAAGAAACTGTTTCTATCCTCAGGCAGAGGGAAACGGCTACATCACTCTTGACGGTTTTACTGTAACTCAGGCGGCTACTCAGTGGGCACCTCCGACGGCTTATCAGGAGGGAATGATCGGCCCGCACTGGTCTAAGGGCTGGATAATTGAGAACTGCGATATTTCAAACTCTAAGTGCAGCGGAATTTCACTCGGAAAATATCTTCAGGAGAACAACGACAACAAGTGGCTGAAGCAGAAATACAAGGACGGAACTCAGACAGAGCGTGACTGCATTTGTCAGGCACAAAGAGAGGGTTGGAGCAAGGAGAACATCGGCTCGCACATCATCCGCAATAATGACATTCACGACTGTGGACAGACTGGCATAGTCGGTCATCTCGGCGGAGTTTTCTCTTTGATAGAGAACAACCATATTCACAACATCAACAACCGCCAGAATCTCGCAGGAGCGGAAATCGGCGGAATTAAGATGCATGCGGCGATTGACTGCGTCTTCAAAAACAACCACATTCATCACTGCACAAGAGGCATTTGGCTCGACTGGCAGGCTCAGGGAACACGAGTAACGAGAAACTTCTTCCACGACAACACCTTGCCGTATGAATTTCTCATGTGCCCCGAGGGAATGAGCGGCACGGGTGAGGATTTATTTATCGAAGTTTCTCACGGCCCCACGCTTGTTGATCACAATGTATTTCTTTCCGCAAGGGCGCTCAAGCTTGCCACACAGGGTGTTGCGATAGTAAATAACCTGATTGCAGGCTCATTCACGACAGTCGGAAAGGGAGTTAACAACGGAACTCTCTCGAAAATTTCACCGAGATACACGCCGTATCACGAGAAGCACGGCACGGCTGTTGCGGGCTTTATGACAATACTTCACGGCGATATGAGAATATACAACAATATATTCGTTCAACAGCCGATTCACCCGTTTATGAAAGCGGTTATGGACAAGGGCGGTTTTGGTGAATGGGACGACTGCAATGTCATCACGGGAACGGTACCGTATAACGGCTATCAGACCTTTGAGCAGTGGGACAAGGAGTTCGACGGTTACTGCGGAATGGGCAGTGCGCCAAGCGATCGCTATTATATTCCGCTTCCTGTTTGGACGGGCGGAAATATGTTTTTCAACGGAGCAAAGCCTTGCGACATAGAGAAAGACGGAAAAATTATTGACGAGAAAATCACTCTTGAGCTTGAGAAAACCGACGAGGGATATTTCCTTAATACCGACCTCGGAAAATTTGCCGAAGCAAGAAAGCTTCTTCACACGGAAGATCTCGGCATGGCATTCGAGCCGGAAGAGAGATACGAAAATCCTGACGGAAGCAGTATCACGTTTAACGAGGATTATTTCGGTAATGTAACAGACAGTGTGATTGCAGGCCCGTTCGCTGAGATTCCAAGCGAGAAATTTGCACTGTGAGTTCATTGCTTTGAAAATAACTTGCAATTTTGTGATAATAGGTGTATAAACTAATATAGTGTCACTGAAAAATGAATAAAAACGGGAGCTTGTATTACAGGCTGAGAGGAAGGTGCGACCTTCGACCGAGAACCTGATTTGGATAATGCCAACGTAGGGATGCTTAATTCTTTGCTGTTTTCTTTTTATAAGAGCATGCAAGGATTTTGAGAAAGCTTAGCTATTTAGGAGTTGCCAAATCGGCAGCTCCTTTTTTGTTGTCTTTTTCTGCGGATACATTTTTATCAATGTAAGGAGAAATCAAATGTTTCGGAAAATATATGAGAATGTACGGGAAAAATCCCCCATCATTCATAATATTACCAATTATGTTACCGTTAATGACTGTGCAAATATAGTACTCGCCTCGGGAGCGTCTCCGATTATGGCTGACGATGAGGAAGAGGTAGAAGAGATTACTTCAATTTGCTCGGGTCTTAATATCAACATCGGCACGCTGAATAAACGCACAATTTCATCCATGATTTTGGCTGGAAAGCGTGCGAATGAGCTTAATCATCCCGTGGTGTTGGATCCTGTCGGAGTCGGTGCTTCGAGACTCAGAACAGATACTGCGCTTAAGCTTTTGGAAGAGGTTAAGTTTTCCGTTATCCGCGGAAACATCTCGGAGATTAAGACATTGGCTAACGGCAGTGGTACAACAAAGGGCGTTGACGCTGATGCGGAAGATAAGGTTACAGAAGAAAACCTTGATAAGATTGTGTCTTTTGCAAAGGTATTTTCGGAAAAAATCGGAGCGGTTATCGTTATCACGGGAGCAATTGACATTGTTGCAAACAGCGAAAAAGCCTATTGCATTCGAAACGGTCATCCTATGATGTCTTCGGTTACGGGTACGGGCTGTCAGCTTTCTGCTTTGACGGCGGCTTTTATAAGTGCAAATCCCGACAATATTTTTGAGGCTTCGGCGGCAGCTGTGTGCGCCATGGGTTATGCCGGTGAAATTGCTTACGAGAGACTTAATGAATCAGACGGAAACTCAAGCTACCGAAATTACATTATTGATGCGATTTACAATATGACACCCGAAATGTTAAAGAAAGGCGCAAATTATGAAGTGCGATAAAAAAGCCATGCTTCTTTATGCCGTAACGGACAGAGCATGGGTAGGAAAACAAAATCTTTATGAACAGGTTGAGTCTGCATTAAAGGGCGGTGCGACTTGCGTTCAGCTTCGTGAAAAGGAATTGGACGATGTCGCTTTTCTTGATGAAGCAATTGAGATAGGAGCACTTTGCAAAAGGTACGGCGTGCCGTTTTTCATAAATGACAATGTAGAAATTGCGATTAAATGCCACGCTGACGGAATCCATGTCGGTCAGGACGATATGAAAGCCGCAGAGGTAAGAAAGAAAGTCGGCGACGACATGATGATCGGAGTTTCAGCGCATTCGGTGGAGGAGGCACTCGAAGCTGTAAAAAACGGAGCAGATTGTCTCGGTGTGGGCGCAGTGTTCTCTACATCGACAAAGGCTGACGCAAATGTTTTGGCAAAAGAAACACTTCGTGATATTTGTGCTGCCGTGGATATTCCCGTAGTTGCAATAGGCGGAATCAATAAATCGAATATTTCCGCTCTTTCAGGAAGCGGAGTAGACGGAGTTGCCTTGGTAAGTGCGATATTCGGCTCAGACGATACCGAAAAAGAGTGCCGACTTTTAAGAAAACTATCGGAAGATATGGTCAAGACGGGAAAGTAAAAAAGCTTCTACAATTCAGAAGCTTAAGCGGCAGATTGGGGGCACCATCTTTTGTCGCTGAATAAAACGATGCTGATAACGAAAGGAGTTTTTATCATGAAAATGAAAACAGCATTGACTATTGCAGGAAGTGACTGCAGTGGAGGCGCCGGTATTCAGGCAGATTTGAAAACAATGACGATGAACGGTGTTTATGCGATGAGCGCTATAACGGCACTTACCGCACAGAACACAACCGGCGTAAGAGCAATAGAGGAATCAACACCGAAATTTCTGAAAGAGCAAATTGATGCGGTGTTTGAGGATATTTATCCTGATGCCGTGAAAATCGGTATGGTATCTTCGACCGAGCTGATAAGCGTTATTTCAGAGAGACTGAAATTTTATAAGGCAAAGAATATTGTTGTTGACCCTGTAATGGTAGCGACAAGCGGTTCTGCACTTATGAAAAGCGATGCGGTGAATTCTCTGATTAACGAGCTATTTCCTATTGCAACGCTTATCACACCCAATATTCCCGAGGCACAGGTGCTTTCGGCTCTTGAAATAAAAGACGAAGAAGACATGCTTGTGGCTGCAAAGAAAATCGGTGACGAATATCACTGCGCTGTTTTGGTCAAGGGCGGTCACTGCGTCAACGATGCAAACGATTTGCTTTATTTGGACGGTGAAGCGGTTTGGTTCGAGGGAAAGCGTATCGATAATCCGAACACGCATGGAACGGGATGCACGCTTTCGAGTGCGATTGCATCAAATCTTGCAAAGGGATTTACTCTTAAAGAATCTGTAAGACGGGCAAAGGCTTATATTTCCGATGCACTTGGTGCAATGCTCGATTTGGGTGAGGGCTCGGGCCCGATGAATCACGCATTTGCCCTCTCGGGAGAGTACGCTAAGGGGGTAGAGTGAAATGGAAGAAAAACGCACGTCTGTTTTTGAAAACGGATTGATTTGGTTCGGTGCGGCGGTTTCCATTGCTGAAATCTCCACGGGCACATATTTTGCTCCGCTTGGTTTTTCAAAAGGACTTCTCGCAATTATTGTCGGACATATTATCGGCTGTGTCATGCTTTTCTTCTCCGGCTTGATTGGCGGCACGGTGAGAAAAAGTGCCATGGAGACCGCAAAAATGAGTTTCGGAAGCAAGGGTGCATTGCTTTTCTCCGTTCTGAATATCATTCAGCTTGCAGGCTGGACGGCAATCATGATTTATGACGGCGCACTTGCTGTAAACGGTATTTTTGGTATCGGCAACTGGGTGTGGTGTATAATAATCGGATTACTGATAGTTCTTTGGATATTAATCGGCATTAAAAACCTCGGAAAGGTTAACACAGTTGCCATGGCGGCTCTTTTCGCTCTTACTATTGCACTCAGCTTTTTGATTTTCGGCAAAGGAAACGCTTTAAATATAAGCGGAGAGGGAATGACCTTCGGTACGGCAGTTGAGCTTTCTGTGGCAATGCCGCTTTCATGGCTTCCGTTAATCAGCGATTATACCCGTGAAGCGAAAAAGCCGTTTCAGGCTACAGCCGCAAGTGCGCTTACCTACGGCGTTGTGAGCTGTTGGATGTATGTCATCGGAATGGGGGCGGCTATTTTCACGGAAGAATCTGATATTGCACAAATTATGGTCAAGGCAGGTCTCGGAGTTGCGGGACTTCTGATAGTAGTGTTTTCGACTGTAACGACGACTTTCCTCGATGCATATTCGGCTGGTATTTCATGCGAATCGTTGTCGAAGAAAATTGACGGCAAAATTATCGCTGTTGCGGTCACAGTTATCGGCACAGTCGGAGCAATTATCTTCCCACTTGACGATATTACGGAGTTCCTCTATTTTATCGGTTCGGTATTCGCTCCCATGATAGCAATTCAGATTGCGGATTTCTTCATTTTGAAGAGAAATAAAGAGACTAAGCAGTTTTGCATTCAAAATCTTATAGTTTGGCTTGTTGGCTTCGTTATATACAGAATACTGATGAATGTTGATACCGTTGTCGGAAACACATTGCCCGATATGCTTATCACTATAATCATATGCATAGTTGTCGCAAAGCTTTTTGACAAAGCAGAAACAAAATAAAGATTATATATCAGTAAAAAGCCTTTGCTTGTGCGAAGGCTTTTTTGCTGACAAAAAAAGGCGTCCGCATAAGCGAACGCCTGAGTTTTTAACATATATCCGAGATTTGTTGAAAATTAATTATCTCTGAGAGGAAGAGCCAGAGTGAAGAACAACATCGTGGTAGCCGCCCTCAACGATAGATGTGCTTGAAACGAGAGTGAGCTTAGCGTCTCTCTGGAGATCGGAGAGGTTTGTTACACCGCAGTTGCACATTGTGGACTTAACCTTGTAGAGTGACATCTCAACGTTATCGTGGAGAGAACCAGCATATGTGACGTAGGAGTCAACACCTTCCTCGAAGGAAAGCTTTGCAGAACCGCCGAGGTCATATCTCTGCCAGTTTCTTGCTCTGTTGGAGCCCTCGCCCCAGTACTCCTTCATGTAAACGCCGTTTACGAGAACCTTGTTTGACGGAGACTCGTCGAATCTTGCGAAGTATCTGCCGAGCATCATGAAGTCTGCGCCCATTGCGAGAGCGAGAGTCATGTGGTAGTCGTGAACGATACCGCCGTCTGAGCAAATCGGAACATAGATGCCTGTCTCACGGAAGTACTCGTCTCTTGCCTGAGCAACCTCGATAACAGCAGAAGCCTGTCCACGGCCGATACCCTTTGTCTCTCTTGTGATGCAGATTGAGCCGCCGCCGATACCAATCTTAACGAAGTCTGCGCCTGCCCTTGCGAGGAAGAGGAAGCCGTCTCTGTCAACAACGTTACCTGCACCGATCTTAACTGAATCGCCGTAAGTGTCACGAACCCACTTGATAGCGTTTGCCTGCCAGCATGTGTAACCCTCGGAGGAGTCTAAGCAGAGAACATCAACGCCGGCCTCGAGGAGAGCGGGAACTCTTTCCTGATAGTCTCTTGTGTTGATACCTGCGCCGACGATGTATCTCTTCTCTTCATCAAGAAGCTCGAGCGGGAACTCCTTGTGCTCCTGATAGTCCTTACGGAAAACGAAGTACTGAAGTCTGCCTTCTTCGTCAATGAGCGGAAGTGAATTGAGCTTGTGCTCCCAGATGATATCGTTGCACTCGTGAAGTGTGCTTGTAGCGGGAGCTGTGACGAGCTTTTCAAGAGGAGTCATGAAATCCTTGATTTTGAGGTCTGTTGTCATTCTTGAGAGACGGTAGTCACGGCTTGAAACAATGCCGAGAAGCTTTCCGTTAGCTGTGCCGTCGTCTGTGATTGCAACAGTGGAGAAGCCGTTCTTAGCCTTGAGAGCGAGAACGTCGCCGAGAGTATTCTCGGGAGTGAGGTTAGAGGCGGAAACAACGAAGCCTGCCTTGTAGTTCTTAACTCTTGCGACCATGGCTGCCTCGGACTCGATGGACTGTGCGCCGTAAATGAAGGAAATTCCGCCTTCCTTTGCGAGAGCAACAGCAAGCTTGTCATCGGAAACAGACTGCATGATTGCGGATACCATAGGGATGTTAAGGGAGATGCTTGGCTCCTCAAAGCCCTTGCGGTATTTTACGAGCGGAGTTTTAAGAGAAACATTCGAGGGAATGCAATCCTCGGAAGTGTAGCCCGGAATCAGGAGATACTCACTGAAGGTGTGGCTTGGTTCGGAATAAAAATGTGCCATTTTATTTTTCCTCCTCTTGAATGTATTATTAGATAAAATAAAAAACAATTTTTTCGTTTTGTACTTGTCTCGAAAACATTGAGTTCAAAACGGTACAATAGGGT
>CAVDQG010000004.1:0-23211 GCA_963611165.1 Bacteroides uniformis | reverse complement strand
GATCGGAGCCTAAGACATCAGCTAAGATTTTGGAGTCTTCGACACTTTCGACAATATCTTCTGAAACGAGGAAGTAATCGATACGCCAACCGACGTTTCTCTCTCGCGCTTTCATGCGGTAGCTCCACCAGGAGTAGGCGTCGACTGTGTCCGGGTAAAGATGGCGGAAGGTATCGACAAAGCCGCTCGAGAGAAGCTCCGTGAATTTTCCACGCTCCTCGTAGGAAAATCCCGCATTGCCGATGTTCTGCTTGGGGTTCTTGAGGTCAATGGGATTGTGGGCAACATTCATATCACCGCACACGATGACGGGCTTAGTCTTTTTCAGCTCAACAAGATATGCTCTGAAATCATCTTCCCATTTCATGCGGTAGTCGATGCGCTTTAATTCGTTCTGTGCGTTCGGAGTGTAAACGCAAACAAGATAGAAATTATTATATTCAGCCGTGATAACTCTTCCCTCGTGTGAGTGCTCCTCCACACCGATATCGTAGCTTACGCTTATCGGCTCGATTTTAGAGAAAATCGCAGTTCCCGAATATCCCTTTTTGTCGGCTGAATTCCAGTATTCATGGTAGCCGTTAAGCTCGAAATTTGCTTGTTCCTTTTGCATTTTTGTTTCCTGAATGCAAATTACATCGGGATTTTCGCTCTCGAGAAAATCAAAAAAGCCTTTACCGACGGCGGCACGAAGTCCGTTTACGTTCCAGCTTACAAGTTTCATATATTAAGCTCCTTTTGTGTTACTTGATTATTTAAAAAATTGCTGATATACTAATCTAAATAAAAAATCTATTTGATTTAATTTTTGCATGAAAGGAATATGATATGTCAAATCCTATCGTTACCATCAAGACAAATAAGGGCACAATGAAGGTTGAGCTTTATCCTGAGGTTGCCCCTAATACTGTAAACAATTTTATCTCACTCGTCAAGAGCGGCTTTTATGACGGAACTATTTTCCACCGTGTTATTCCCGGCTTTATGATTCAGGGCGGCGACCCTGAGGGAACAGGTATGGGCGGCCCCGACTATTCCATCAAGGGTGAGTTTTCCGGAAACGGCTTCAAGAATGACCTCAAGCACACAAAGGGAGTTATCTCCATGGCTCGTTCCATGAGACCGAACTCTGCAGGAAGCCAGTTCTTCATCATGGTTGCCGACGCACCGCACCTTGACGGTCAGTATGCATCTTTCGGTAAGCTTACCGAGGGTCAGGAGGTAGCAGACGCTATCGTAGCTTCCGAGAGAGACTACATGGACAGACCTTACGATGACTGCGTAATGGAAGAGGTTACAGTCGAGACATTCGGCACTGAGTACCCTGCTCCCGAGAAGGTTTAATTTCTTAAATAACAATTTAAAGTGCAATAAAAGCGGAGAGAAAGTGAAAAAATTCTCTCCGCTTTTTGCGTTTGAATATTTACTTTATGGTAACAGCATTTTTGAGTAATTCAGCCGCTTTTTCGCACTTTTCTTTTGAACCGGAATAGAGCGTGAGCACGGTGTCGCCCTTAAATACGCAGTCGTTCGGCTTCTTGTTTAAATAAATACCGGCGCCGAAATCGATTTTGTCGTCCTCTTTTTCACGGCCGGCACCGAGTGTTACGGATGCTTTGCCGACTGCAAGCGCATCAATCCTGTTAATATAACCGCAAGTTTCGGCTTTGATTTCATAAGCAACAGGTGCGGCTTCAAGCTTTTCGGGATTGTCGATATATGATACATCACCACCCTGAGCGATGACAAGCTGACGAAGCTTTTGAAGTGCCGAGCCGTCTTTAATGCTTTTCTCCGCAAGAACTCTCGCTTCTTCAAGACTATTTGCTTTTTCGCCGAGATAAATCATATTTGCGGCAATCAAAAGAGCGGTTTCCCATAGGTCTCTTGTCGCAGTGCCGCCGAGCATTTCTATAGCTTCCTTTACTTCAAGTCGGTTTCCGACAGCACGGCCGAGCGGACAGTCCATGTTTGTTATGACGGCTACGGTTTCTTTGCCTAGAGCCGTGCCGATTTTTACCATGGTGTCTGCCAATTTTTCTGCATCGGAAATGTTCTTCATAAATGCACCGCTGCCAAAAGTGACATCAAGCAGAATTTTGTCACCGCCGGCGGCAAGCTTTTTACTCATGATGCTTGATGCGATAAGCGGAAGACTGTCGACGGTTGCGGTCACATCACGAAGTGCATACAGCTTTTTGTCGGCGGGGCATAGGTTTTTTGTCTGACCGCAAACGGTGATTCCGATTTTTCTAACCTGACTTATAAACTCCTCGTTACTGAGGTTAACACGAAAGCCCTCGATGCTCTCAAGCTTATCGGCTGTGCCGCCCGTGAAACCAAGCCCACGGCCGCTCATTTTGGCGATGGGAACTCCGCATGCGGCGGCAATGGGTGCGGCAATCAAAGTGACTTTGTCTCCGACGCCGCCAGTCGAGTGCTTATCTACCTTGATTCCGTCTATTTCTGAAAGGTCGATGATTTCACCCGAATTTCTCATGTTAAGAGTTAATGCCATGGTTTCCCGTTCGCTCATGCCGTTTAGGCAAATTGCCATGAGCAAAGCGGCGGCTTGGTAGTCGGGGATTTCACCGCTTGTGAAACCGTCTGTGAAAAATGAAATTTCTTTTTCCGTGAGCTCGCATCCGTTTCTTTTCTTCTCGATAATGTCATACATTCTCATAAAAGCGATCTCCTTTCTGTAAAAGAAATTCAAGTTTAATTAAGCTTAAAAGGAAAGGGTATGATCTCGTCCAAAGAATAAATCTTGAAATTGTCGGTATCCGTAGCGACGATTACTTTAAAGTCGTTTGTGCAAAATTCTGTCATGACCTGTCGGCAAATTCCGCAAGGGTAAGCAAACTCATTGGATTTTTCACCCTTTTTCCCTCCGCAAATCGCAATAGCTTTAAAGCTTCGCTTTCCGCTTGCGACTGCACTCGAAAAAGCGGTTCTTTCGGCACAAATGCCGGCCGGGGAGGATGCGTTCTCGACATTGCATCCGGGGAAAATTTCACCGTCCGCAGAAAGCAAAGCCGCACCGACAGAATAGTTTGAGTACGGGCAATATGATTTGTCACGCATTTCTACCGCTTTGTTTATTAGAATTACGATTTCATTTCTTGTAACGGTTACACTTTTTTTATTTGTATCACTCATAAAATCACCGTTTTCTGTACCAAATTGATTTAGCTTACACGGTCAAATCTTGATCGCCGTATGCCGCCCAGACGATGTGAGACGAATTATCAAGCTTATCAAGTAAATTGTGCTTTTCAAGATAGCCTTGAAAGTCTTTATTCGAAAAATCTTCAATCGCTTTAAATCCCATGCAAGAAACAGGTTTAAGATTTATGCTTTTTTTGAGCTTCAGCTTTTCAGAAAAACTTTGCATACTTTCATCGCTTACGGTAAAAGTGCCTGAAACTATATTTTCGCTTATGCTTTTCACAAACTCAGATGTTCCGTTTGTTAAATCGCTCGGTTGAAACAAAAAGCAATGTACATCATTTCCCATAAGCTGCTTGAGACCGAATGCTATTCCGCTTGCCGCCTCGGAAATTAACGAGGGAATATAGACAAACAGCGGATGATTTTCATCAACTGTCACATGAGCTTTATTCAACTGAACCTTCAGTCTGAGTGCGGCTGTTGAATAACCGAAAAAGAGATCTTCGCTGTCAGATTTTCCGATGAAGAAGCTGTTCTCTTCCTTTTCGCAGACTTTTTTAGCTTCATTAAGAGCCGAGAGATAATCTGATTTATATTCTTTAATCTTGATTTTCTCGTTAAGTAATATGCTTTTTATCTTTTGATTTTCGTTTTCAGGCAGATAAATTACCGTTTCAAATCCGAGCCTTGCCGCAAGAACTCCCGCACTGAGTGCAAGGTTTTCGAGTTCGATCGCATAAATTTTGTAGTGCGAGAACAATTCTTTGATTTCGTCAGAGTTAACCCTTGAGTAATTTTCGGTAGGGGAGAGTAATTTGTTTTTCTGCAAAAGAATTTCTGCAATGTGAAGTACTTCGTGCATTACGCCTCTGGCGGTGACACTTTGACCGACAGGCAGGTGGGCATCGTCTTTAAGAAAAAGTTTTCCCTTAAAGGACTCATTTATTTCTTTTGCGAAATCGGAAATATCGTAAAGCTCCGATTCGATTATTCCTTTTCGTGCGGATGTCTTGGGGAAAGCCTCAGCCAAATAAGGCATAAAGCGCATATATCGGTTCTGAGCCGCTTTCATATGAACATGGCCGTAGCCGTTTATTTTAGAATGTATTTCAGTTTCCGAAAGCTTCTCGTTTAAGATGAAGCTTTTTTCTTTTTCGTTCTGCAATTATATCAGCCTTTCTGTTTTATACTTACGATATTGTAACACAGCCGCATAAAAGAGTGAAGAAAAAAGCAAAACGGAGCGAACAGAAGTCCGCTCCGATGTAGTTTTTTAGAAGCTTGAAATTCCGAAATTGTTAATCATAGCGTCAAGCTTAATTCCCGCCTTACAGAGCGGGCATTCGGAAACGGGCTTAGACGAGTAATCGTCAAGTACCTCGGTGTCAAAAATCGAATTAACCTTGAATCCGCTGACTTCCTTGACACAGGTGAAGATAGAGCAAACACCCTGAGCGGTGCCGCCATAGTAATTAATGCAGTCGATAGCCGCCTGAACGGTGTATCCCGTTGTGACGGATGCGGCGAGAACGATAACATTTTTTCCTGTAATCATAGGAACGGTGTTCTCACGGAACAGAAGCTGACTGCCCGATGTCATTTCAGGTGTGACGACATAAATTGTCTGATGAGCGTTCATGCTCTGAATGCCGTGCTTTGTGAGCTCGTCTGCCATGCATGTGCCGATGACCTCTGTGCCGTCAAGACAAAGAATGGTGTCAACGATTGCACTGCTTCTGAATCCTCTTGCAAGCTCTATTGCCGCTTCTCTTGCCTCGGAGAGTCTATGCTTTGTCATGGTCAAATCAATGTAATAGTTGATATGGCTGTGCTTTGCTGCAAAATGTCCTCTTGCGACTCGAAGCTTGATGTTGCTGTTTGAAGTCGGATAGCTGAAAGTATTGATTGCCATGGTTCTTACCTCTATTGTGAAAAATTTTCCCGACCATCTGCCGAGAACCACATCCGTTTTTGTGCCAAAACAAAATAAAAAGCATTGCTTTGCACTACTCCTTGCAATAACTTTAACAGATATTATCCATAAAGTCAATAATAATTAGTGGAAAATACGCAGATTTTCACATATGTTTTATGCTAACAGAAAAAATAAGGGACTTGCTTTTTGCAAGTCCCTCGGATTTTGGTTTCGTATTAAGATATTACCAGTTTGTAAGGCTCAAATAAAGATCCTTATACTGCTTAGCGGATTTCTCCCATGAAACATCCTTGTTCATGTCACGGACAACCATCTCATCCCATGCAGGACGGTTCTCGAAATAGAGAGTCTTTGCACGGTTGATGCAGTCGAGAAGATTCTGCGGATAGTAGTCTATGAATGTGAAGCCGTTGCCCCAGCCGAAGAATTTATTGTACGGCTCAACGGTATCCTTAAGACCGCCTGTCTCACGGACAATCGGAACAGAACCGTATCTCATGGAGTAAAGCTGAGTGAGTCCGCACGGCTCAAAGAGTGACGGAATGAGCATAGCGTCACAGCCTGCGTAAATTCTGTGTGCTCTTGCCTCGTCATACTGAATACAAGCGGCAAAGTCGCCCTTATAAGTGCTCTCGAAGTAACGGAAGGAATTCTCGTACTCGGGTTCGCCTGTACCGAGAATGACAACCTGTGTGTTGCCGTCCATGAGGTCTTCTGCAATTGCGTTTACAAGGTCAAGACCCTTCTGGTTTGTAAGTCTTGAGACAAGACCGATGACAAATTTGTCCTCATCTTTGTTAAGACCCAATTCATCCTGAAGAGCAAGCTTATTGAGCTTCTTTTTCTGTACGGCATTCTCGCTGTCATAGTTCTCCTTAAGGAGCTTGTCGGTAGCAGGGTTCCAAAGCTCGACATCGATACCGTTTACAATACCGCAGAGCTTTCCCTCGTGGAATCTCAAGTGGCCGTCAAGATTTTCTCCGAAGAAAGGAGTTTTGATTTCCTCGGCATAAGTTGCGCTGACGGTTGTGATCTTATCGGAATAAGCGAGACCGCCCTTGAACATATTGGCGGCGCCGTCACCGAATCCGAGACAATCATAGTCAAATACATAATCAGGGAGACCGGACCAATATTTGATTGTGTCTACATTATAAATACCCTGGAATCTCAGGTTGTGAATTGTTGTGATAACCTTAGCACGGTTAAGCTCGGTTTCTGCAAAGAGAGTTCTCAGATAAACCGGAACAAGACCTGCCTGCCAGTCGTGGCAATGAATGATGTCGGGAATCCACTCCATGAAGTTAAGTGCCGCAAGAGCAGCCTTGCCAAAGTAGCAATACTTAGGAATATCGACAACGAGATCCGTGTAGGGCTTGCCCCAGCTGAAGAACTCATCGTTATCGATGAAGTCATAGACGACGCCGTCCTCGACATACTCCATAATTCCTACATAGTAGCTCTTTCCGTCTGCGCAGAGATCCATATAGAACGATCCTCTGTAGACCATTTTGTCCTGCCACTTCTGCGGAATGCAAGCATACTTTGGAATGATAACCTTGACATCGCAGTTCTGCTTTGCAAGTACCTTCGGAAGAGCATACATAACGTCTCCGAGACCGCCTGTCTTGACGAACGGATAGCACTCGGAACCGATGAAAGCTATGCTTCTTCTTGGGCCGTAGGTCTCCTCGATGCTCGGCTCATAGTTTTCTGTTACATTGTTTTCAAAATCAGCCATTATAAAAACCTCGCTTTTTAAGTTTGAAGTGAAAAATCCCAATTCGGACAAGCATATCAAAATTTGATGAATTTGATATGCTATATTTTGATTATATACTAAGCTTGGATTTATTTCAACAAAAATTAGGAGTTATTCCTCGGAATTTTCTACAATATCACCATTAGCTTCTTTTAAATGTCTGAAATAACACGCAAGTGCGGTTCCCATGTAGGCATGGGTGAGCTCACCGTCACCGTATTTTGCGATAACCTCATCAATCGGCATCTCCTCAAAATCGAGTATTTCGTCTTCGTCAAGCTGTCTTTCCTTTGTCTGAACTAAGTCTTCCGCAAGGAAAACGCTGAAATGATTTCTGAAAAGAGCCGGGTTTGCACTGACGGTGCAAAGTCTTGTGATTTTGTTTGCTTTAAATCCCGTTTCCTCCCAAAGCTCACGAAGAGCGGTATCTTTAGGATTTTCGCCGCCTTCGCAGACTCCTCCCGGGAACTCGAGGGTAACTCTCTCTTCGCCGTGGCGCCACTGTCTGACGAGTACGAAATTATCATCGTGAACGGCTACGACAACAACCCAGTTCGGTGCTTCGATTGCAACATAGTCTCCGTCAATTCCCGTGCGTGAAGATTTTGATTCGTTCACAATATCAAATACGGGGGTGTGAAGAAGAAGCTCAGAATTGTTGGTGTCCCAGAGAAGACTTTCGTGCTTTTTATCTTGACAATCGTCCATGAACTTGCGAAGTGCAAGCATAGCTTTAATATCCTCGTTGCCCTCAAAGCCGTGAGCGCCGTTTTCGATGAGCACCATTTTTGCGTTTTTGTAATTCTTTTCCGCTTCAAAGGAATACACGCAGTCGACAACAGCGTCCTTTTCGCCGTGGACGAGAAGAACGGCGCTGTCATAGCCCTCGATAAGCTCATCAAACTCCTTGTCGATTACGCTTCTTGCATATTCTCCGCCAAGCTTCATGGGATTTTTGCCGAGAAGGTCGGGAATATTTTCGGGGTCAAATTTATAAAACATCATCTTTCCCTCTCTTGCGTCATCGGGAATTGAAAATGCCGGATAGAAAAGAGCGAGTCTCTCTACCTTTTCGGGGTGTCTTGCGGCATAGATTGCCGATACGAAACCGCCCTGACTGCAGCCCATTAGTGCGGTTCTGCTTCCGCTGACATATGACTGTGAGAGTGCGAAATCCACAACAGCCTCAAGGTCTGAAAGCTCGGTGAAAACCGTCATGTCTTCTGTTTTGCCCTCGCTCTCGCACATGATTCCACCTCCACAAAAATCAAAGGTGAATGCGACAAATCCTGCGTCAGCTAAAAGCTTAGCGTATTTTCTAACGCTTTTGCGGTTGCTCAAAAATCCGTGGCTGATGATAACGGCAGGCTTTTTTACGCTCTCGTCTGCACCGTATACATTGCCCTTAATTGTCAAATTGTCTCTTTTGCATCTGAAAATCTGCGGTATAAATGTTTTGTTCATATCCGTTCTCCTTATATATCGTATAGTGTTTTTGTTTTGCAAACATTTAATGTGTTTGTATTGCCCTGTGAACCAAGAATAGCACATTAAAATCAGAGAAATGTGAACAAAAGGAAAATATATCTTTCATATAAATTAAAATGTTGAGATTGTCTTATCAAAATAGTATAATCAGTAGCAGAAAAGAATAAACAGAAGTAGGAGAGCATGAATGAGAATACTTGTAATCGGTGATGTTGTCGGCGGAAACGGCTGCCGTCATTTGAGAGATAAATTACCTTCCTTCAGACGTGAAAAGAACATCGATGTCGTTATATGCAACGGTGAAAATTCCTCTGACGGAAACGGAATTACACCGTCTTCGGCAAAATATCTTTTCGACAGCGGTGTTGACGTAATTACTCTTGGAAATCACACTTACAGACGCCCTGAGATTTACGATTATCTTGACGAAACCGAAATTTGCATAAGACCTGCAAATTTCCCTGCGGGTGCTCCGGGAAGCGGAGTTTGTGTTCTCGATATGGGAAGAAGCGAGATTTGCGTTATCAATCTGATCGGTCAGGTGTATATAGATAATTTTGACAGTCCGTTTGACAAGCTTGACGAGATTTTGAAGCGTGACGATCTTCCGAAAATCAAAATTGTCGATTTTCACGCAGAAGCAACAGGTGAGAAAAAAGCTCTTGCCTACTATGCCGACGGACGAGTGACAGCGGTTTTCGGAACTCACACGCACGTGCAAACAGCTGACGAGTGCATTTTGCCAAAGGGCACGGGATTCATTACCGATGTCGGCATGACGGGCTGCACCGATTCGATACTCGGCGTAAAGAAAGAGCTTGTAATCAAGAAACTTCGCACCAAGCTCCCCGTTCGCTTTGACTACGAGCAGGGGCCGTCTCACATGGACTGCATGCTGATTGAAGCTGACCCGAAAACAGGCTTGTGCCTCGGCGTCGAAAGATTCAGCTTAAAATAAAAATTATAGAAGTAAACAATCCCTTTGCCTCACGGCGGAGGGATTTATTTGCGGTTTAAAAATGAACATTGGTCATAAATTGTAAATTAAATGTAAATTTTGCGGATTTTCAGCCGTTCGAATTTCAAATATATTTGTATTTTCTGATGAGTTGTGTTAAAATGACCTCAACTATGATGTTAACTTTTGTATTTTGAAAGCGAAAAATTTAACTGAACTCGATAATGAAATCGGAGAAAGGTGTATCAAAATGATAAACGGTGCTACTTTAAGAGATGCTGTCATCTCTGGCGCAAACAATATTCTCAATAACAAGAAGCTTGTCGATGACCTCAATATTTTCCCTGTTCCGGACGGAGACACAGGCACAAATATGTCCATGACAATCACGGCTGCAAGAGATGAGCTTGTTAATCTCTCTGATGACGTAACAGTCGCAGAGGTAGCAAAGAAGACCGCAAGCGCAATGCTCAGAGGCGCAAGAGGAAACTCAGGCGTTATCTCCTCACTTCTTTTCAGAGGCTTCTCCAAGGGCCTTGAGGGAATGACAGAGGCTGACGGTCACGCACTCGTTCATGCTCTTTCCATCGGTGTTGAGGCTGCTTACAAGGCAGTTATGAAGCCGACAGAGGGTACTATTCTTACTGTTGCGAGAGTAGCAAGCGAGGTGGGCACAAATGCCGCTGAGCTTGATCATGACGCACTTTATGTTTGGGGTGCTGTTTGCGAGGGCGGACAGGAGGCACTTGCCGATACTCCGAACCTTCTCCCTGTTCTTAAGAAGGCAGGCGTTGTAGACGCAGGCGGAAAGGGTATTCTTCTCATTTTCGAGGGTATGCTCTCCGTATTTAAGGACGGCGTTATCATCGAGGAGATAAAAGAGGCAGAGGCTCTCACAAAGGACGAGGAAACAGCTCAGTTCTTTGCAAGCGTTGCCGCTGAATTTGACGAGGTTATCAACTTCACATACTGCACAGAGTTCATTGTCGGAAGAGATCCCGAGTGCGACAAGGATCCGCTCGATTTGAGACTTTTCCTCGAGACAATCGGCGACTGCGTTGTTGTCGTAGACGATGAGGACATCATCAAGACTCATGTTCATACAGAGAATCCCGGAACTGCTATCCAGAAGGCTCTCGAGTACGGTCAGCTTCTCAAGGTAAAGGTTGAGAATATGAAGGAACAGCACAGAAAGGCTGCCGAGGAGAACGAGAAGAAGAAGAAGGAATTCGAGGCTAAGAAAGAGGCTGAGAAGGAGAAGCTTCCTAAGGCAGAGCCGGAAGAGGAATTCGGTTTTGTTTCCGTTGCTGCAGGCGAGGGCGTTCAGGAGCTCTTCAAGGATTTAGGTTGCACTCATATCGTAAGCGGCGGTCAGACCATGAACCCGTCCACAGACGATATTCTCGAGGCTATTCTTGCTACACCGGCAAAGATTGTCTATGTTCTTCCCAACAACAAGAACATCATCATGGCTGCAGAGCAGGCAATTCCTATGGTTGAGGACAGAAGAGTTGTTGTTGTTCCTACAAGAACAATCCCACAGGGTATCAGCGCTATGCTCGCATTTGACGACACAGCAGAGACAGACGAGAACCGTGAGAACATGATGGATGCCGCAAGAGCAACAGGCACAGGTCTTGTTACATTTGCCGCAAGAGATTCTGAGTACGGCGGAAAGAAGATTCGCGAGAACGACATCTTAGGTCTTGTCAACGGCAAGATGGAGTTTGTCGAGAAGAGCCCTGCAGATACTCTTTACAGAGTTGCAAAGCACATGATCACAAAGTCCACAGGCTTCATCACAATCATCTACGGTAACGGCACAAGCGAGGAAGAGGCTCAGTCCGTAGCTGACAGAATTTCCAAGAAGTTTGGCAAAGACCTTGAGGTTCAGCTTGTAAACGGCGGCCAGCCTGTTTACTACTACATTCTCTCAGTCGAGTAATAGATATTGCATTTATCGGGGTCACATTGCTCATGTGACCTCTTTTTGTTTAGAAAGAGAAGAGGGTGAGAGTTATCGGAGATGTTCTCAATACGCCGATTAAAGAATTAAAGGGTATAGGCGAAAAAAAGGAAAAGCTGTTCATAAAGCTCGGAACGGAGACAGTCGGCGATTTACTTCGGCATTATCCTTTCAGATATGTCGATTGGACAGACGTGCGTGCAATAAGAGACTGCGTACCGAATGAGGAAAATATAGTGAAGGCGATGCCGCTTTCCGCATTGTCTCAGACGGTCACGCCGAACGGTACGGTGATTTACAAAACGGACATCACCGACGGTGACACGGCTATGAAGATAAATCTCTTTTACCGAGCATCGGGCAGTGCTTATCATTTTGCGGGATACTGTCCGTTTTATCTCAAAGCGGGAGTGGATTATCTCTTCAAAGGAAAGGTGAAGGACGAGGGTTACGGTCTAACTATGGATTCACCCGTCTACTATGAGGAGAGCACAGCTCAGGAGCTTGAGCCATGGTATCATCTTACAAGCGGTCTCAAGCAGTATGAGGTGAAGAAAGCGATTGCCGAAGCGATAAAGCTTTTGCCAGACTCACTGCCTGACCCGATTCCGACAGAGATACGCAATAAATATAAACTTTGCACAAAGCGTTATGCGGTCGAAAATATACATATTGGCAAAACAAAAGAAGAAGTGGCAATTGCCAAAAACCGACTTGTTTTCGAGGAGCTTTTCATCTTTGAGCTTGGACTTATCAAGCTTAGAAACCGAGTGAAAACGAAAAACTGCCACATGCTGAAAAAAGATTACAGCAGTGACTTTGCAGATCTCTTGCCGTTTGAAATGACCGGTGCACAGAAGCGTGCGGTCAAGGATGCGGTCGACGATATGATGGGCGAAACCACGATGAACAGGCTTCTTCAAGGTGATGTCGGTTCGGGTAAAACAGCAGTGGCGGCGGCTCTTTGCTACAATATGATAAGAAGCGGAGCACAGGCGGCACTTATGGCGCCGACGGAAATCCTCGCAAGACAGCATTTTTCTTCATTAAGCGAACTTTTGGAGCCGTGCAAAATCAATGTTGTTTTGCTGACGGGCTCTGTTAAAGGTAAGGCAAAAAAGGAAGCCTTGGCAAAAATAAAAAGCGGAGAGGCACAGCTTGTCGTGGGAACGCATGCACTCATTGCCGATGCGGTCGAGTACAATAACCTCGGCTTGGTAATAACGGATGAACAGCACCGTTTCGGCGTAAACCAGCGTTCTCAGCTTGAAGAAAAAGCAGAAACGCCCCATACTCTCGTAATGTCGGCAACTCCCATACCGAGAACTTTGGCACTTAAAATCTATGCCGATTTGGATGTTTCTGTTCTTGACGAACTGCCGCCGGGCAGACAGGTGATTCAGACCGTTCGCAGAACCTCGAGAAGCAAACTTCCGAGTGAGAGAGGTGTCGGGGTTTATAAGTTCATCGAGAGCGAGATATTAAAGGGTAGACAGGCCTATATCATTTGTCCGCTCATCGATGATTCCGATTCCGACAAGAAGAGCGTCAATGAGTATGCGAAGATGCTCGAACGCTATTTTCCGAAGGAATGGATCGGTGTGGTTCACGGCAAGATGAAGCCGAACGAGAAAGAAAAAGCAATGAGTGAATTTGCCGACAACAAGACGAAAATTCTTGTCTCTACAACGGTTGTCGAAGTAGGTGTTGATGTGCCGAACGCTACGATAATGATGATAGAAAATGCGGAGCTTTACGGACTTTCTCAGCTTCACCAGCTAAGGGGACGAGTCGGCAGAGGTAAGTATAAATCGTATTGTATTTTGATTTCCGACGCTCAAAATGAGGCGGCTCAGACAAGACTTAAAACCATGTGTGAAACATCTGACGGCTTTCAGCTTGCACTCATGGACTTGAAGCTGAGAAAAGCGGGCGATTTCTTCGGGGTACGCCAGCACGGTGACTACAAGCTTGAGATTGCCGATATTTATAATGATACTGAAATTTTAAACGATGCAAAGGATGCCGTTGACATGCTGTTGGCGGATGATCCTGAGCTAAAAAATCCGAACCACAAAGAGTTGCTCGAAGAAGTGAGAAATCTCTTCAACAAGAACGGAGCAGTTACATTTTAATTACATATAAAAGGAGACTACTATGAGTGAGTTTGATTACAACGATATAGAGAAAAATAAGGGCAAGGCAGTATTTTGCTATCTTACGGTATTATGGCTAATTCCGTTTCTCATGTGGAGAGATTCATCCTATGTGAAGTTCCACATTAATCAGGGATTAAATCTTCTTTTGTGCGAGGCGGTATTGGTTTTAGCCGACAAGCTTCTCGGCTTTTTGCTTGGCCCCGGACTGATTCTCGGTATTTGGGGATTTATCTATTCGATTGCCACCTTAATCCTTATGGTGTTTGTTGTGCTTGGCATTATCAACGCTGTTAACGGTCAGGCAAAGAAGTTACCGATTATCGGAGACTGGAATTTTCTTAATACGGATATTTGATGTTTAATCAATTTGCAAAAAAGAGCATTGACGGTGAAAGGTCAATGCTCTTTTTGCGTTTGGCTCTTTTAAATTTTCTGAATGTAAATCAAAATCGTAGAGGTGCCTGCTACTAAGACAGTTGCAAGGTGCAATGGCGGTCAAAGACCGCCTCTACGGGATTAGTGTTCTTTATTTTTCTTGGTGTAAATAAGTCGGCTCAGAGAATGTCCGTCTGCGAATGCTTCGCATTCTTGACGTATTCTCTGAGCCTGTTTTTTTCTTATTTGGTATTTATCTTGGTGTAAATAGGTCGGCTGTCAAAGCCCAACCACGAACGCTACGCGTTCTAAAATGCTTTGCATTTTGGTTAACTTTGACAGCCTATCTCTTTTTTATTATTATCGTTTCGCTCTGCTTTTTGTTATTTCTCTACTGCTTAATTTTTCTCTTGTGGGCTCTGCCCACACCCGCACGCTTTTTGAAAAAAGCGTGGCAAAAACTTTTGTGTTTTGGCTTTGTGCTTTATTCTGCAAGCATTGCATCAGCAAGTGCTTCAAGCTTCGGTGTATCGCTTTCCTTCAGTGCCGATGCGATTGTTACTGTCGGTTCTACCAGCACGCAGTTTTTATATCCCTCGCAATATGCTTTCATTAGCTTTCCTGCCATAGGTGCCCACGATCCGTTCTCAATGAATCCGATTTTTCTCTGCTGGAAATTCTTTATCTTGAGGTGATACAGTAAATCCTCCATGCACGGGAAAAGTGCTCCGTCATATGTTGGACATGCCAGCACAAGCTTATCATACTCATAACAAGACTCGATGCACTCTGCCATATCGTCACGCGCTAAATCGAACAGCTTAACTTTTTCTCCTTTTGAAGTGAGAATTTCTGCAAATTTCTTAGCGGCTTTTTCTGTATTTCCGTGAATTGATGCGTAAGCGATTGTTGTAGCTTTTTTCTCCGGTCGGTAGCTTGACCATGTATCGTACTGTTTGATATAGTGTGACAAATCGCCTGTCAAAACCGGGCCGTGGAGCGGGCAGATTGTTGCTATATCAAGTGTTGCCGCTTTCTTTAAAAGTGCCTGAACCTGAGCGCCGTACTTTCCTACGATATTGATGTAGTATCTTCTTGCTTCGCAGTCCCAGCCCTCGGGGTCGTCATAGTCGAGTGCGCCGAATTTACCGAATCCGTCCGCCGAGAAGAGAATTTTCTCACTGCTTTCGTAGGAGACCATAACTTCGGGCCAATGAACCATCGGAGCCATGACGAATGTGAGTGTATGAGTTCCGAGCTCGAGAGTATCGCCCTCTTTGACGGTTACATATCTGTCGGACAAATCCTCGTCAAAGAACTTTGGAATCATTGCAAATACTTTTGCATTTGAAACGATTTTCATCTCGGGATACTTTTTGCACACGGCTAAAACATTGTATGCGTGGTCTGGCTCCATGTGGTGCACGACAAGGTAATCGGGAGTTTTTCCGTCAAGTTCGGTTTCGAGGTTCTTGAACCACTCGTCCGTTGCTCTTCTGTCGACGGTATCCATAAGGGCGATTTTCTCGTCCATGATGAGGTATGAGTTATAAGAAACTCCGTTCGGAACAATGTACTGGCTTTCAAAGAGATCGATTTCGTGATCGTCACAGCCGATATATTTTACTGCTTCTGAAATGTTAATTTTCATTTTAAATCATCCTTTCGTAAATTAAAATTACAACTGAATTAATTAAATGATAACACATAAATATGAAATTTTAAACACTCGCAAAGGGCTTAAAAAGACAATATTTTCGATTCTTATTAATTCTTAAAAATAATTAAAAACCTGTAACTTTTATGTTGTAAAATCTAAACGCTTGTGGTAATGTAAGCGTAGCCGAAAGATGAAAAATGTGTGCGAAATCGGCTAAACTCATTTATGAGGAGGATTTTTATATGTCGATAATTTATAACGAAAAAGAGAAGCTTTTTAAGCTCGATACCAAGGGCTCAAGCTATATAATTCAGGTGTTTGACGAGGGTTATTTACTTCATCTTTACTACGGTGCAAAAATTCCCGATATGAACGTCAAGGCTCTTGCTTACAAGGGAATGTATGCTTCGCATCACCCGTCAAATCCCAAGATTAATGCGATTTACGGAACGGATCAGATGTTTTCGCCCGACCTTGCACCGATGGAGTATCCGACTTTTGGATCCGGAGACTTCAGAACAAGTGCACTTCAGATTAAAAATCACATGGGCAATGATGTAACCGATATCAGATACAAATCTCACACGATATATAAAGGAAAGCCAAAACTTAAGGGGCTTCCGGCAACCTATGCAAATGAGGACGAGGCTACTACGCTCGAGATTGTTTGCGAGGACAGAGTAACAAATGCAGAGGTAACGCTCATTTATACTGTATTCGAGGAATATTCTGCCATGACGAGAAGCGTCAGAGTAAAAAATAATTCCGATGAGGGTATGGTGCTTGAAAAGGTTCATTCAGCTGCTGTTGATTTTCCGTCCATGGACTACAAGCTTGTTCATCTTTACGGCGAATGGTTCGAGGAGAGAAAAGAGGTACAAAGACCGCTTGAGCACGGCAAGCAGGGGATTTACTCCAAGCGTGGCGGCTCTTCACACGAGCACAACCCGTTTGCCGCTTTAATCGGAAGTGACGCAACAGAGGATTTCGGCGAGGCTTACGGATTTAACTTTGTTTACAGCGGAAACTTCGTCATGGAGGTTGACTGCGATTCAAGAGACTGCTCACGCTTTGTTTGCGGAATAAATCCCGAGACTTTCTCATGGTATCTTGCGTCTGACGACAGTTTCCAGACGCCTGAGGTTGTCATGGTTTACTCGAACGAGGGCTTGACGGGAATGTCCAAGACTTTCCACAAGCTTTATATGAAGCATCTCATTCGCTCAAAGTGGAGAGATGTCAAGCGTCCGCTTCTCATCAATTCATGGGAGGCTGCTTACTTTGACTTTGACGATGACAAGCTTGTCGAATTTGCCAAGGAGGCACACAAGCTCGGCATCGAGATGCTCGTCATGGATGACGGTTGGTTCGGCAAGAGAAACGATGACACATCCTCACTCGGAGACTGGTATCCGAACAAGAACAAAATCAGAGGCGGACTTTCTGATTTAATCAAGCGTGTAAATGACGAGGGACTTAAATTCGGCATTTGGTACGAGCCGGAAATGGTCAACGAGGACAGTGATCTTTACAGGGCACACCCCGACTGGTGCTTGCACGTAGACGGCAGAGACGGATGCATAGGAAGAAATCAGCTGGTTCTCGATATGTCAAGACCTGAGGTTGTCGATAATCTTTTCGAGCAGATGAGCGAGGTTTTCAGCAATAACAATATCTCTTACATCAAGTGGGACTACAACCGTTCGCTCACGGAGGCTGCTTCGGCAACTCTTCAGCCCGGCAGACAGAAAGAAATTTTTCACCGCTTCATTCTCGGTACATATGAGCTCATGGAAAGATTCACCAAGGCTTTCCCTGATGTTCTCTTTGAGAACTGTGCTTCGGGCGGCGGAAGATTTGACGCAGGTATGCTTTATTATTCACCGCAGATTTGGACAAGCGACGATACCGACGCAATCGAGCGTGCGACAATTCAGTTCGGCACATCGCTTTGCTATCCGATTTCCTCGATGGGCGCACACGTTGCCGCAAGACCGAGAGTCTCGCTTGAGGCAAGGGGCGACATGGCTATGATGGGTACATTCGGCTATGAGCTTGACCCACGCAAATTAAGCGATGAGGAAAAGGCGATTGTAAAGGCACAGGTTGCCGATTATCACAAGTACTACGATCTTATTCACTTCGGTGATTTCTACCGTTTGATTAAGCCGACCGAAAATAATTACCATTGTGCTTGGCAGTATGTAAGCGAAAATAAGGACGAGACCTTGGCGGTTGTCTTCACAATGAGACAGAGAAGGACACCTTTCTTCATTCTTAAATTAAAGGGACTTGACCCCGATACGCTTTATAAGGATGAAGAGACGGGAGAGGTTTACTCGGGTGCACTTCTCATGAACGCAGGAATTAATCTCACGCCTGTTGTGTCTGAAATTACCGACCGTGCGCCGGGAACTGACGGCACGAGCCTCAGAAAGCATTTTGTGGCTGTAAAATAAATATTTCTGACAGAAAGAAACCGTCATTGGCGAAAAACGTCAATGACGGTTTTTGGTTAAGTTTGATTTTTTACCTTTGCCATAATTTTGAGTATGCTTTCCTTTTTATTGGATATAATCATATCGTTAGACATATCAATAAAATAGAATTTTCTGTCCGTTGAAATTTCTGCGTCATAGATAATCGAGCGGAATTTTTTGATAGCGTCTGTAACAGTGAATGTTCCAATCATTGCCGCCACATATTCGCCCTCGGGAATGTAGCCGTTGCACTTCTCATCAGAAAACATCGGGAGTCGGAAAACAGAGTCGGGAGAATTGTTGAGTTCGTCTTTCACGATGTAACATCCGCCGCCGACAGGCCCCCTAAGCTCATAGTAATCGACATCACTGCTGTATGGGCGGGAGATGATTCCCGTTTTCTCTCTTTTTTCAAAGAAAAGCTCGTTAAGCGGATGCTTTTTCAGAATTTCTTCGTTCTTTACCGTTTGCAGAAGAATAAGCCTTGTGGTTTCAAGCTCGAAAATCTGTTTTTTAAGAATTTCGGCTTGTTTAATCGCAACATCGGAGAAGCTTGACTTGTTGTTTGAATAGAGAATATTTCTGATTTCGTCAAGAGAAAGTCCTGCGGTCTGATATGCTTTAATCATCTTGACCATCATTATCTGCTTTGGGTGATAGTAGCGGTAGCCCGTTTCACTCAGTTCATAGGGCTTTAAAATGTCATTATTGTCGTAAAAAATAAGTGTTTTTCGCGTGATTGAGCAATAATTTGCGAATTCTCCGCACGATAAAAGCTTGTCGTCCATGAAAAATCTCCGTTAAATTTTCGGTAATTCTACAATATACATTTTATATTGAGACTTAAGTAAACAGTCAATGTAAAGATTATACGAAATAAATGTGACTATTTTGTGAATATTTGCCTGTTGACCTTGCCCTAAGGGTACAGTTTATTATAACAATGCTTCTTTCGAAGCACAAACCGTTATATCGGGAAAAGAAAGGAAATCTTATTATGAAGATTAAAAAGTTCCTCTCTCTTGCACTCGCTCTTACAATTGCTATGACAAGTTTTGCAGGTTGCTCTTCAAGCTCCTCCTCAACTTCTGATAGCTCAACAGACACTACAGCAGAGAGCACAACAGAGTCCACAGAGTCCACAGAGACAGCTGAGAGCACAGACGAGGCTACAGCTAAGAACGCAGAACTCTATCCTGGCACAGCAGAGGCCGGATCACTCACAATCGATATCAGCATGGAGCCTACTTCCATCAACTCCCTCCTCGGCACATATGTTGCTGACGGCAGAGTTACAGGCGCTATGCAGGTAGGTCTTACAAAGACAGACGAGAACGACCAGCCTGTCGGTGACGCAGCTGAGAGCTGGGATGTCAGCGACGACGGTCTTACATACACATTCCACCTTCGCGAGGGTATGCAGTGGTCTAACGGCACACCTCTCACAGCAAACGACTACGCATTTGCTTGGAAGACTCTCTTGACACCTGCCACAGGTGCTGAGTATGCTTACTTCGCATACAGCACAGCTCAGATTAAGAACGCTGAGGCTTTCTACAACGGCGAATGCGAGTGGGAAGACGTCGGTGTTAAGGTTCTCGATGACACAACTCTCGAGGTAACACTTGCATCTCCGATCCCATACTTCACTTCTCTCTTAAGCCAGGGCTGCATGCTTCCTGTTAACGAGGAGTATTACACCGAGGTTGGCGCAGACAAGTACTGCACATCTCCTGAGACTTCAATCTCTTCCGGTCCTTATGTTCTTGACACATGGACTCACGATTCCGAGATTGTTCTCAAAAAGAACGAAAACTTCTACAATGCAGATGCAGTTTCTCTCGATAAGCTCATCTACAAGATGTACACAACAACTGATACAAAGCTCAACGCATTCAAGGCAGGCGAGGTTGATGTTATCTCCCTTTCCGGCGACCAGACAGCTCAGCTCAAGGCAGAGGGCTTCACTCCTGTTGAGTATACAACTCAGTCTGAGTACCACATCCTCTTCAACTGCGAGGATGAGTACATGAGCAACGTTAACCTCAGAAAGGCTATCGATGCTTGCTATTCAAGAAACGACTTCATCACAGCTATCCGTAAGGATGCTTCTGTTGCAGCTAACACATTCGTTCCATCTCCTGTTTCAGGTTATGACGGAACTTCCTATTCAGAGGCTCTCGCAGCTAAGATCGGCACAGACGGTGTTGTAAGAAGCGCTGACGCTGATGCTACTAAGGCTAACGAGTATCTCGACAAGGCTCTTGAGGAGCTCGGTTGCACAAAGGAAGACCTCTCAGCTCATCTTTCCATGAACTGCGGTGACTCCGATGTTGCTATGAACCAGGCAGCTTTCTTCCAGGAGGCTATCAGAACTGTTCTCGGTATCGAGATCACAGTTAACCCGATGCAGACAAAGGCTCAGTCCGCTGAGAGAACTGCAGGTAACTACGTAATGGATATCACAGGCTGGCTCGGCGACTACAACGATCCTATGACATGGTATGACATGTGGATCACAGGTGGCGGTAACAACTCCACAAGATGGTCTAACGCTGAGTACGACGCATTAATCAAGGACGCTAACGCTCAGACAGATCTCGAGGCTCGTCAGGAAGACTTCTATAAGTGCGAGCAGCTTCTCCTCGATGAGATGCCAATCTCCTGCATCTATTCCGCAGCAGGCGTATACGCTGTTTCCGGTAAGGTAAGCAACTACATCATCGATGCATGGCAGTTCAGCTTCCTCTACGCAACAGTCAAGTAATAATTCGATTATTACAAATATTTAACATGAGTACTCCAATTATTTTTTGTATGTAGTGTTAGCAATTGGCAGGCGTTTAGGCGTCTGCCCATTGCACTATTGAATTATTACGCTTCTGCAGAAGAAAATCGGAGAATAAAAAAAGATAACCCGATATTACATTTCTTTTCAAAAAATTGAGTCCGGCAATAGTCGGGCTCTTTTTATTTGTAAAATTAGGACATGAGAAAATCCCTCAAGACAAATGCCTTGAGGGACTCGTTGTTTCTAAATTAGATATTTCTGATGTAAGCTTTTTTGCTCATCTTGCAGACGGGGCACTGCCAATTATCGGGCAATTCCTCGAACGGCATGAGCGGATCGTCGTAAACATAACCGCAGACAGAGCAGATAAATGTATTTCCCGTGTCGGGTGTGGTTTCTGCCGCTTCGATGTAAACGGGGGAGTTTGACGGAGCAAATCCGCCGAGATTCTCTCGGTAGAATTTGTAGGTCATAGGAGTGCCGTTGTATTTTTCACTGCCCGCAATAACCTTTGCAACGAAAATCGTCTGGTCTTCGGCTTCGGTGCAGCTTTCTGTTTTGCACAGGAACCAACAGCAGGTGTCTTCTTTGAGAACAGGAACGCCCTCGTTGAGAACTCTGTGTCTTAAGTGCTTGAGCTTATCTGTATTTCTGCCTGAAACAAGGCCCAGTGCGCCGATAGCGGCGCCGTTTGTTTTCTCGGACAGAACCGAAATTGTGAATAATCCGTATTTCTTTATGCACTCGCAGGAGTAGGAATCTGAATTGATGCTGATAGCTACTCTTGCTTTAGAGCCGTGACCGACTCGAGTTACTCCGTTAATAATACAAGCGGAAGGACCGTTGTCCCCTTTAACGCCGATTGCGTACATACCATAAGTAAAAGTATTTAGTACCAATGGATTCATTTTTATATCCCTTCTTTCTCCTTAAGTATAAAGCATAAATGTGAACAAAACAAGTATACTTAATGTTTAATTTTATCCCAGTAGGCTTTGAAAGCCTGTTCGTTCTTGTTGTCGCCGAATTTATAGTATTGCGTATTCTTAAGAGCATCGGGCAAATACTGCTGATAAGTCCAGTGATTCGGATAATCGTGTGGGTAGATATAGAACTGCCCCTTGTTCTGAACTTCGTCTCCGTCATAGTGCTTATTCTGAAGTTGTCTCGGTATGGGAAGAGCACCGTGCTTTTTGACATCACTCATCGCTTCGTTGATTGCGTTGTATGCTGAATTAGATTTCGGTGAAGTGGCGACAAGGACAACAGCATCGGCGAGCGGTATTCTCGCTTCAGGTAAACCGACCGCCTCGGCAATATCCACGCAGGATTTTACTATGGGGATTAACTGCGGATAGGCTAGACCGACATCCTCGCACGCACAGACCATCAGTCGGCGGCAAGCGGAGGGCAAATCTCCCGCATCCAAAAGTCTTGCCAGATAGTGAAGTGCGGCGTCGGGGTCAGATCCTCGCATTGACTTTTGATAAGCCGAAACAATATCGTAGTGATCATCTCCCTCACGGTCGTAACGCATGGCGCTTCTCTGCGTGAGCTGTTCGGCAAGCTCTAATGTGATATAAAGTCCGCCTAGGTTTTCTTGTTGGTCGGCGGTAAGCACAGTTAATTCTGCTGCGTTCATGGCTTTTCGTACATCTCCGCCGCAAGCCGTTGCGATATATTTTGAGACATTATCTTCGAGAACGATTTTTTCTCCCCGTTCCTCTTCGAGAATCGAAAAAGCACGGTTTACAGCTTCTTCAACATCGTTTGGCTCGACAGCCTTGAACTCAAAGACGGTAGAGCGGCTGAGCACGGCATTATAAACATAGAAATAAGGATTTTCTGTTGTGGAGGCTATGAGCGTGATGCTTCCGTTTTCTATGAATTCAAGCAGAGTTTGCTGTTGCTTTTTGTTGAAATACTGAATTTCGTCAAGATAGAGGAGAACGCCGTTAATTCCGTTTAATGTGTTCACCTGTGCGACTGCGTCCTTTATGTCAGCGGTTGAAGCGTTTGTGCCGTTCAGCTTGACAAGATATTTATTTGTGTTTTTTGCGATAATGGAAGCAACGGTAGTTTTTCCGACGCCTGAGGGGCCGTAGAAAACCATGTTGGGAATTTCGCCCGATTCGATTATTCTTCTGAGGGCTTTTCCCTTTCCGAGTATGTGCTTCTGACCGACAACCTCATCGAGTGTTTGCGGTCTGATTCTGTCTGCAAGCGGTGAAGATGGCATATTTGACTCCGTTCTAAACTCCGTTCCTAAACTGTATTTCTGTCTCTGTTTCATTAGAGTTTGAAATTTTGCTGTTGAATTAATTTAATTATAACCTTTTTGACCTAAAATGTCTATCAAAAAGGAACATTTGTTTTAAGTTAATGTGCAAGAATGCAATCAAATATCGATAATTCATGCTTTTGTCTTAATTTATCTTTATTTTCGGCACAATATGGTTTATAAT
>CAVDQG010000003.1:0-118417 GCA_963611165.1 Bacteroides uniformis | reverse complement strand
TTAGTTATTATATCATACCGTTTCGCTCTTGTCAAGAACTTTTTTGAAGTTTTTTTCAGAAGCTTTTCGGTATTCGACTCGCCGCTCTTTCGAACAGCTTGTCTATTTTATCAAACCTTTTCGATTTTGTCAAGCTCTTTTTAAAACTTTTTTTCAAAATCTTAAGTTTTGTTTGACTTGCTGTCTTTGAACAGCTTGTCTATTTTATCAAATCTCTTTCAGTTTGTCAAGTTGTTTTTGAAAAACTTTGAAACCGCTCGATTCGATATTGTGTCGCTCTCGGCTAAATCATCACTGTTTCCCGAGTGCCTTGCTATAATATCAAATCAAGCCGTCAAAGTCAACAACTATTTTCCTTATTTTTGTATTTATCTCACAAACCACAACTTATTGTGCTGTAAATATCATTTGGCACTATTTTTGTAGCATCTTACAAGTCTATCGTTCTTTCTTTGTCTATTTTATCTAAGCTTTGTTTGTTTACTATGGATCTTAAGCTCTCGGTGTACTTAAAGTTACTGCATTCTTTCTCGCCGTAACTTAACTGCAAATCATATTCGAGCGGCAGCCATGTCCTTATATCCGATAAATTATGCTGGTCGAGTGCTTCTATCTTATCAAGCGCCTTCGCAAGCCTTCCCTCTTGGGTGCTCTGGTCTTCGAACTCATCAAAAAGTTCTTTAAGCATTCTGCCTGTATCACCCGGCAAACTTTCAAATAAGCCGTTAATTTTCTCTCTTTCTGTGATTTCATCTTCCTTTGTTTTGTTAAATGTTGGAATATCACCCGTTATTGCCTCTCCTAAATCGTGTATGAGGCATATCTTTATAAGCTTATCAGTATCTATTCCGTCTATCTCCTCACCGACAAGCATAGCCATTACGGCAAGTCTCCACGAGTGCTCAGCCACACTCTCCTGTCTGCCGGACTGAAGCCAGCAGTGCCTTGTCGAGTCCTTGAGCACTTGAAGCGTTTTCATAAAATCTATCAATTCTTGTGGTTTCATTAGATTTCTCCCTAAAATTTACTTAATTCACTTAATAATACAAAGTCACCGATGAATATTCAAGCTTTCCATATTGCATTTTATCTTATTTGTGGTAAAATTCTGTTAAATGCTTTAGCTAATTAAAGTAAAGGAATATTTTTATGGACATTACGCACGCAAATACTATAGTTATAAAGGTAGGCACTTCAACTCTCACCTACCCAAACGGCAAGCTTAACCTCAGGGGAATGGCTTCGCTTTGCAAAACGATCAGCGATCTTCAAAATTCAGGCAAGAAAATAATTCTCGTCTCATCAGGCGCAATCGGCGTAGGAATGGGAAAGCTTGACCTAAAGGAGCGGCCTCACGACAACGCAAAGAAACAGGCACTTGCCGCAATCGGTCAGTGCGAGCTTATGTTTATGTATGACAAGCTTTTCGGAGAATATGACCGCAAGGTGGCACAGGTTCTTCTCACCAAGGACGACACATCCAACCCGATAAGAAGACACAACGCCTCAAATACATTCTCGGAATTGCTCCAAATGGACATCATTCCTATCGTAAACGAGAACGACACAGTTGCAACCGATGAGCTCGAAGGCGTCAAAATCGGTGATAACGACACTCTTTCGGCAATTGTTGCGGAATTGGTCGGCGCTGACGCTCTCATAATTCTCACCGACATTGACGGAATGTATGACGGAAACCCGAAAAACAATCCTAACGCACAGAGAATACCTTATATAAGAGAGATAACTCCCGAAATCGAAGCCTTGGCGGGCGGCTCGGGAACCTCACTCGGAACAGGCGGAATGACCACGAAGGTCAGCGCCGCAAAAATCGCAACGGGTGCAGGCGTTGTTACCGCAATTATTTCAAGCGACAAATCAGAAAATTTATATGACTTGCTCGAGGGCAAAGATATCGGCACTATTTTCGCCGTGCCGTGGAAATGCCCCAAGCAGAACGGAGAACAGTATGAGTGATAACTTCACAAACGCAGCATTTGACATAAGCGAAGAAATGCTCGAAATGGGAAAGCGTGCTAAGAAAGCCGCTAAGAAGCTTAATGAACTGAGTTCCTTGCGAAACGAGGCACTTTCAGCAATGAGCACCGCTCTTATCTTTAATAAAGAAGAAATTCTGAAAGCAAATGCCGAGGATATTTCTCTGGCAAAGAAAAACGGTATGAGCGACGCCATGATAGACCGTCTCACCCTCACAGAGCAGAGAATAATCTCCATGTCGGCGGGTATTACTGCGGTTATCGCATCCGGAGAGCCGCTGGGAAAAATTCTTGACGGAAAAACTCTTCCCAACGGACTTAAATACGAAAAAATCACCGTTCCGCTCGGTGTTATCGGAATTATTTTTGAAGCAAGACCGAATGTCACAAGCGACGCCGCCGCACTTTGTCTGAAAGCCGGCTCAGCTTGCATTCTGCGCGGTGGAAAGGAAGCCTTTAATTCAAACAACGCTATCGTAAATGTGCTCAAAAGAGCTGTTTCTTCCGTAGGACTTGACGAAAACAGCATTCAGCTTGTTCAAAACACATCAAGAGAGTCGGCAACAGAAATGATGCACCTAAAGGGTTATCTCGATGTCCTCATTCCAAGAGGCGGAAAAGGACTCATTCGCTCCGTTGTCGAAAATTCAAAGGTGCCCGTTATCGAGACAGGCGCCGGCAACTGTCACATTTATGTTGACGCCGATGCCGATATCGATATGGCAAGAGATATAGTGTTCAACGCAAAAACCTCACGCCCGTCCGTCTGCAACGCCGCCGAAAAACTTCTTGTTCACAAGGATATTTACAAAGAAGCTCTTCCGATTATCGTCCAAAAGCTTCAGGAGAAAAATGTCGAAATCCGAGGTGATAAGCGAGTTTGCGAATTACTCGGAAGCAAAGCCAAAGCGGCAACGGACGAAGATTGGTCAACGGAATATAACGACTATATAATGTCGGTAAAAATTGTAGACTCAATCGAGGAAGCCGTCGACCACATCGAGCGTTATTCAACAAAACACAGCGAAGCTATCGTCACGAAAAACATCGCAAGTGCAGATTACTTTACAAAAAATATCGATTCAGCCTGCGTCTATGTCAACGCATCCACACGTTTTACGGACGGCGGAGAAATGGGACTCGGAGCCGAAATCGGTATTTCTACACAAAAATTACACGCAAGAGGCCCCATGGGTCTTGAGCAAATCGTTTCCTATAAGTATATCATCCACGGAAACGGTCAAATCAGATAACAGTAAGGAGAGATTATCATGATCAAAATTTACGGTATGCCAACTTGCCCCGATTGTTCCTATCTTCACGACCAGATTGAAGGCAAAGAGGATAAATATGAATATGTCGACATCGGGTCTCATGTCTTAAAGCTCAAGGAGTTCTTAAAACTCAGAGATAACAGCCCTGTTTTCGATGAAGCAAAAGAAAAGGGATATGCAGGTATCCCCTGTTTCCTCTTTGAGGACGGAAGCGTTTCCCTCACAGCAGAGGACGCAGGTCTTAAGTCAAGACCGATGACAGACGACGCTCCCGCTTGCTCCATTGCAGACCACTTGGCAGGTAAAAAGGGTTGCTGATTTATGAATTTAAAAACCACAAAACAAATCACAAGGATTGAAAATATAACCCAAAAATCACCTGACGAAATCAAAAACGCATTCACCGCTATAAATAACGAAGCATTTCCGAAAAACGAGCGTTGTCCGCTTGAAAGATTCTTTGAGCTTCAGAAAATGGGGCTTGATGTCGATATACTCGGATTTTTCGATAATGACGAGCTTCTCGGTTTCTTTGTAGCGATGAAAAAGGGGCTCTGCACCTATGCGTGGTTCTTTGCAATAAGAAACGATCTTCGTTCTCTGGGGCTTGGCACAAAGGCACTTAGCCTAATTTTCGATAGGTACAGGGATTATCAAATCGTTCTCGACTTTGAAGCCTTGGACGAATCCGCACCGAACAACGAACAGCGAATTCACCGAAAGAATTTCTACCTCAGAAACGGCTTCAAGGAAACGGGATATTTCCAGTACTACTGCGAAACCGAATTCGAGATTGTATGCTCGGAAATTAAGCTTGATGTCGACTCATATGAATTTCTGAAAACCGAGTACGAGAATTTACTTGGCGAGCTCAGAAAAGCCGTTCCGATGTTTCACCCAAAGCTTTACAGAAAGGATAAATAATCCCCATGAAAACAGGTTCCAAAAAACATTCGGAGCTTATGCGAACGATAAAGTTCACGCTTTTCTCCGTCAGTGCGGGAGTGATTGAAATTGTCGTCTTCACTCTCCTCACTCAGTTCACGTCTCTGGGATATTGGTTCCGTTATCTTGCGGCGCTCATTCTCTCAATACTCTGGAATTTCACTTTGAACCGCAATTTTACGTTTCATTCAGCAAGCAACATTCCCGCCGCCATGCTCAAGGTTGCCGCATATTACTGCGTGTTCACTCCGCTCACCACAATAGGCGGAAATTACCTTGCGGAAACACTTCTCTGGAATTCCTACCTCGTGACCGTGATAAATATGCTGCTCAATTTCACGACAGAATATCTCTATGACAGATTTGTCGTTTTCAGAAAATCAATCGACACGAAATAACCTAAATCAAAATTTCAAAAGCAAAGCTCGGATTGTCATTAAGACAGTCCGAGCTTTTTTTCATTGTCTGATTTTATTTTTCGCCGTTTCTCTTGGCAAGCTCCGCCGCAATTTCTGCGTTCTTTTCCTCTGTCAGCTTATATCTCTTTCTGAAGAAGAGAAGTGCCGCAAAGAATCCGAAAATCGGAATAACTATCATGATTATGCGAAGTCCCAAAATAGTTGACGGTGACTGAACAGCCGCCTCTGTGTCAAGTCCGATTATGTCGATACCGACTCCCGCAATGAGAACGGAGAAAGCACTTGCCAGCTTAACGACAAATGTCTGCATGGAGAAAATAACACTCTCGTTTCTCTTTCCGTTCTTCCACTCGCCGTAATCTACTGTATCGGCAAGGAATATTGTCGTAAGAACCGTTGCAAGTCCGAAGCCGATATAGATAATGAATGCGCTCAGGCTCAAAAGCGCAACATTTGTGATTGAGAATGTTCCGAGCAAGAAAAGGAAGATGTAGCCGAAAATCGTGATGCAAATCGCACCGCTCAAAATCGACTTACTCGACCACTTCTTTCGAAGTATCGGCAAACTTACCATTGAAAGAACCTGACCGATTCCGCCTATAACACCGAATACGGAATAAAGATCCGAATTTCCTATATCATACTTGAAGAAGTAGAGTGCAAGCTGAGTTGTAATGTAGAGAGAAGCATTGAAAAGAATGATGCTCACTACAACTATCATTGCCTGATCGTTTGAGAAAAGCGACCTGAACATCTCGCCGACGGACGGTGTGTCCTGCTTGATAACTCTTCTCTCCTTGACCCCGAAGAATGTGACAAGCTCGGTGATGATGAATATTCCTGCAATAACAGCGGCTAAAAATCTGAAACCGGCTCTTTCGCTTCCGCCTATTCTCGTTACAATAAGCATTGTTGTGACCGTAGGAATGGCATAACCGACAGACGAAGCCGTTCTTCCGATAACGGAGAGGTTCTCTCTGTCCGTGCCTGTCTTGGTGATGGCAGGAATCATGCTCCAGAACGGAATATCCATAATTGTGTAAGTCATACCCCAGAGGAAATATGCGACAGTTGCCCAAATAAGGAGTGACGAACCCTTGTAGCTCTCGGGAACGGAGAACATCGCAAAAAGAACAAGCGAATTTGTCACCGTACCCGTAAGTATCCACGGGCGGAATTTTCCGATTTTCGTGTGAGTTTTTTCGACAACGATTCCCATCATCGGGTCATTGAATGCGTCAAAAACTCTTGCCGCCATCATCATAACGCCCGTGAACGTTCCGCTTATGCCGAGAACCGTGTTGTAGTAGTAAAGAATAAATCCCGACACGAGCGAGTAGACCATATCCTTACCCACTGCGCCGACTGCGTAACTCATCTTATCTTTGACGCTGAGTCCGCCATTTGTGTTTGCCATTTTAATAATCCTACCTTATTTTAGAAAATTGTGTACCTAAATTATAACACAATACCGCCGAAATACAATCGGCGGTATCAAAAAGTTAATATCCTGTTTTATTTTGTGCATCAGCCGTAAGCTATCGCATTAAGAACCTGAGAAGCAACGCCGCCTGCAACAGAATAGCCCGAGCCGCCGTTTGCAACGCATACGACAAACGCATAAGGATAATCGGTGTTTGAAGAAAATCCCACTATCCAAGCGTTAGGCTCCTTGTCCTCGCCGACTTCAGCCGTACCGGTCTTTGCGCAAACCTCCCAGCCTGACGGGAACATATCGTCACCGTAGTAGTTTTGCACCGTGTATCTCATAATATCCTTGAGTGAATTTGCGGTGGACTCGCTCATTATCTGAGTATTGGAGGAAAGTGCGTCAAATACGCTTGCGTTTGTTACATACGGCTCTGCGTAACTGCCGCCGTTTGCAATTGCACCCATAACGGTCAGATACTGCATCGGATTGACAAGAACAGTGTACTGACCGATTCCTGCCCAACCGATATCAGAGTCTTTCGTGCTCTCCGTGAGGTTAATGCTCGAATCTCCCGTTGTGAAATTGGAGAAATCAAGGCTCTTGTTAAATCCCAGCTCTTCAGCCGTTTTCATAAGCTTGTCGTAGCCAAGGTCAACCGCAAGCTGTGAAAAATAGGAGTTACATGAATACATCATTGCCTGATATATATTGAGTTCCCCGTGATAATCAAGACAGGTAACAGCATCATCTCCGAAATAGGTTGTCTGATTACAATAATATGTTCTCGAATCCCAGTCGGAAAGATTTTCAATTGCACAAGCCGCAGTCACTATCTTAAAAATAGAACCGGGGGTGTAGCTTGAAGAAACCGTGTTATCAACGAAAACACCCTCGTAAGCGTCATTCTCGAGAAGATCGCTCGGAACGGCTCCAGGGTCATATCCCGGTGCAGAAACCTTGCAGATAATCTCACCCGTCTTGTAGTTGTAGACAAGCACCGCACCGTCATTGCCTCCGAGTGCGTTATATGCAGTGGCGCAAACGCTTGCGTCAACTGTCAAGCTCATGTCGTTAAGTCCAAGCTGCTGAAGCGGCGTGCGGTTAAGTCCCGTAAAAACATTGTAACCGACAAGCTTACTTCTTAAAAGTGACTGAACGCTCGTTCCGATATATCCCGAGCTGTCTCCTACCGTGTGAAGTAACGACATTCTCACACTCTGGTCGTCATTATAAATTCTCTCGCCGTTCGTGGTCGTTGCCAGAAGAACGCCGTTTCTGTCGTAAATATTGCCCGTTACCGCCGTGGCGTCGTCGGCATAAATGTGACCGTTATACGCCTGAGTTACCCAGTCAGAGCCGTGCATGGCAATGTTGAAGCAAAGGTAACAAAAGCCACCAATAAAACCGATTAAAAGAATGTAGAGAACTACCGATCTTCTTCCAACCGTCCTCATCTGACCACTCCTTTCACATTTTTATCTAAACTTCTTATCATATTAGTTATCTGTATCTTCTGCCGTTTCTTCCATTTTCCGAGTCGGAGTAAATCTCGTCATCGTCCTCGGCATAGTGTCTGCCGGGGTCTGAACGGCTGTCCTCATAGCCGGCATAATCCTTCGGGTCATAGTAGGAACGGTTTTCGTCCGTGTCTACCTCCTGAGTGAAACTTTGCTCGTCCTCAAACTCATCAAAGCCCTCATAAGGATTTCTTCCCCGAACGCCTCGCATAAAGGCTTCTTCGTTGATATGCGGCTCATCGTCATAATCGTCATATCCGCCGTAATTATTGTAGGAGTTATAATCGACTGAATTATTATATCCGTTGTCACGGTTATTTCTGTAACCCTTATCCTTGATATAACTCTCACGGTCGTTTTCGTAATAGTCCTCGCCGTTCTTTCTTGCCAAGACTCTCGCACGCTTTTCCTCACGGATTTCGGCTTTAATCTGCTTTTTCTCCCTGTGGTTGGCACGCTTTGCGCCGTAAGTTCTCTCGTCACTTGCCTTTATGAGTGCGAGCATTCCCCAGACTGACATCATACTCGAACCACCCGAGCTGATGAACGGAAGCGTAACACCCGTCATCGGCAAAACATCTGTTGTACCGAAAACATTCAGGCACATCTGGAAAACGAGTATACCTGCCGCCGCAGATGAGCAAATCGAATAGAGCGTCGAGCGGCTTCTTGAAACATCACTTCTTGTATACATGATAAGAAGTGAAATAGCAAAAACCACCGTGAAACTCATGAGCATTCCCTGTTCCTCGGAAAGCATAGCAAAAACAAGGTCGGAGTCACCCGCTGCGACAAAGTGCAGATAACCTCTTCCCAGACCCATTCCGAATAAACCGCCGCTTGCGATATAGGTGAGTGCTCTCGTCTGCTGATAGCCGAGGGAATCGTTTATGTGATTCCAAACATGAAGCCAGCCTGCAAAACGCTGAGCAACATACGGCTTAAAGGAAATTATCATGACAACGCCGAGCACAGCAACCGCAAGAATGAGTGCGATTGTACGGATAGAGCCCGAACGCATGAATGCGATAACAAGGAAGCCCGCAAAGAATATGCAAGCTGTACCGAAATCTCGCATGATGAAAAGGCATCCGAGACAAGCGCCGCCAAAGACGATGAACTCCGTGATATTCTTCTTTGTCTGCAGATGGTCAAGTGTACTTGCTCCGACAACGATGAAAATAATCTTGATGAGCTCTGACGGCTGAATGCTTATCGGGCCGATAAAAATCCAGTTTTTCGAGCCGTTCAGCTCTGTACCGAGAACAAGGTTGATTGCAAAAAGAAGCAGTGCTCCGCCTGCAAGCCACAGACGGTACTTCGTAACTCGGTCGCTGTCCTCAAGGAAAATGAGAAGTGCCGAGAAAAGAACTATACCGATAATCATTGCGATTATCTGCGTGAGAACACCGTCTGCGTCCTCACCCGTCAAAAGCATAATTCCTATGCTTGAAAGAAGAAGTCCCACCGTTTCAAGCTCAAATGTGGATCTGTGAAGTATTCTCGTGCTGAAGAAATAGAATACCCACGTGAGAAGAAACAGCGCCACAAAAGATGTGAGCGGTGCAAAGGTGATTTCTCCCGTTCCGAACATAAGCTGGATTGTCAGAGAAATCTGAACTAAAGTGACCATAAAGAGAAGTGATGTCGGCGAAGCGGCTGTTTTCATAAAGCCCGTGAACATCTTTCTTCTCTGCTTTGCGGGGATATCGCTCTTGTCAAGCTCAAGCTCCGTTGTGCCGATTCTTATGACATCGCCAAGAGCGACCAGCTTTCTTCCCTCGATTTTCTCACCGTTTACATAGGTGCCCGCTTTAGACTCCGAGTCGCAGACAAACCAGCCCTCGTCTCTTCTGAGAAGAACGCAGTGGTCTCGGCTTATGCTCTGGTCGGGAATGAAAATATCACAGGTTCTCGCTCTTCCGATTGAGTTCTCCCAATAGAGAATCGGGAATTTCTTGCCCGTTGATATTTCCGTGAGCATCAGCACGGGGTCATATCGTCTGAGACCTTTTTTAAAGCTGGTGTAGCATCGCCAAACAATCAGGAGTGCTATAAGCGGAGTGACCACTCTCATGGCGAGCATTACATACTGCATGTAGGAGCTGCTCACCAGCTTGGTAACATATTCCATATTTTCCGTCCTAACGTCTTATTTGATTTCTGAAATTTCTCCGAGCTTCTTGTAGATAGAGCCGGCAGGAACGAATCCTCTTACCATAGAAAGCGGATATACTCTCGAGCCTCTTCCGATAACCGTGCCCGGGTTCATTACGGTATTGCAGCCAATCTCAACATTATCGCCGAGCATTGCGCCGAATTTTCTCATGCCTGTCTCAACCTTTTCGTCGCCGCATTTGATTGTGACGTTTGTCTTGTCCTGCTTGACATTCGAGGTAATGGAACCTGCTCCCATATGAGACTTAAATCCGAGAACAGAATCGCCGACATAATTATAATGCGGAACCTGAACATTATCGAAAATAATTACATTTTTAAGCTCTGTGGAATTTCCAACCACACAGTTGTCGCCGACAAGTGCGTTGCCCCTGATGAAAGCGCCCGGTCTTACCTCTGTTTTATGGCCGATGATGCAAGGGCCCGCAATGTAGTTGTTCGGATAAATCTTTGCGTCCTTTGCAATCCAAACATTTTCGCCGTGCTTCTCATATTCATCGGATGAAAGCTGTGCGCCCACTTCAAGAATAAAAGCGCCGATTTCGGGGAGAACCTCCCAAGGATACTCGTGCTTTTCGAGCAAAGACTTTGCTTTTGTATGACTTAGGTCATACATTGCCGATATTTTCATATTTTCCTTCATATCTCAATTCTCCTTAAATAATAGATTTACATAAAAATACAGACTAATCTTAACACCAAGGGGCTTTTTATTCAAGCAAAGCTTTTGTTAACTTTACCTTGCACGGTTTTTGAGCACAAGAAAAAACGGCTGAAAGGTAAAAAAACACCCTTCAGCCCTGTGTATTCGCATAGTTTTCAGTGAATCTGAACCACTGTCAGCCAGTATACAATCCAAACGATTATTCCGCCAAGCGCACCGATTATCGAGACCGCAAGTCCGATTTTTGCCTGCTTTTCCTCGGCTTCGGTTCTGTCCATAAGATGCTTCTGAAGTGTTCTGAGCGCAAAGTAAATGCCGAGCGCACTCACCAAAACTCCGAGAAAGTCAAAGCTTTGCGTAAAAACAAAAAGTATCGTGAAAATTATTCCGACTATTCCTAAAATTATCGAGCCTAATGCCATTTTTTCTTCCTACCTAAAATAAGTCTTAATCACCTTGATTATAAGTTAGCCTTGATACAAAGTCAAGCATAGTCAACGACAAAAAGGCAGCCCGTCGGACTGCCTTAATAATCTTTAGTTTCAAAAAATTACTTGATCGGAACAATCTTGTCCTTGCCGCCCATGTACATTCTGAGTGGCTCGGGAATCTTAACAGAACCGTCCTCGCAGAGGTTGTTCTCGAGGAATGCGATGAGCATTCTCGGAGGTGCGACAACAGTGTTGTTGAGTGTGTGAGCAAGATACTTCTTGCCGTCTGCGCCCTTAACCTTGATGTTAAGTCTTCTTGCCTGAGCGTCACCGAGGTTTGAGCAAGAGCCAACCTCGAAGTACTTCTTCTGTCTCGGAGACCATGCTTCAACATCGCAGGACTTAACCTTAAGGTCTGCAAGGTCACCGGAGCAGCACTCAAGCTGTCTTACAGGGATATCCATGCTTCTGAAAAGGTCAACTGTGTTCTTCCAAAGCTTCTCATACCACATCTTGGATTCTTCAGGCTTGCAGATAACTATCATTTCCTGCTTCTCGAACTGATGAATTCGATAGACGCCTCTCTCCTCGATGCCGTGTGCACCCTTCTCCTTACGGAAGCACGGAGAATAAGAGGTGAGTGTCTTCGGAAGCTTCTCCTCAGGAGTCTCGGAATCGATGAACTTACCGATCATGGAGTGCTCACTTGTTCCGATGAGGTAGAGATCTTCGCCCTCAATCTTGTACATCATAGCGTCCATCTCGGCAAACGACATAACGCCCTCGACAACTCTCCTTCTGATCATGAAAGGCGGTACGCAGTATGTGAAGCCTCTGTCAATCATGAAATCTCTTGCATAAGAGATAACAGCGCTGTGAAGTCTTGCAATGTCGCCCTGGAGATAATAGAAGCCGTTACCTGCTACATCTCTTGCAGCGTCAAGGTCAATTCCCTCGAATCTGTCCATGATATCGGTGTGATAAGGAATCTCGAAATCAGGAACGAACGGCTCGCCGAAACGCTCAACCTCTACGTTCTCGCTGTCGTCCTTACCGATCGGAACGGACGGATCGATGATGTTCGGAATGACCATCATAATTTCCTTAACCTTGCCCTCAAGCTCGGTCTGGAGTGCCTCGGCAGCTGCGAGCTCATCGCCCTGAGCCTTAACCTGAGCCTTGACCTCTTCAGCCTCAGCCTTCTTGCCCTCCTTCATAAGTCCGCCAATCTGCTTGGAAAGGCTGTTTCTTGACTGTCTTAAGTTATCGGCTTTCTGCTGTGCCTCTCTTCTCTGCTTGTCAAGCTCGATTACCTCATCGACAAGCGGAAGCTTCTTATCCTGGAACTTGTTGCGGATGTTCTGCTTAACAATCTCGGGATTTTCTCTTAAAAACTTGATATCTAACATGATTACCTCCGAATTCGTTTTCACGAAATAATTTTTGAACAATAAAAAAAGACCATTCTCCTCTAATTCTTTAAGAATTATGGGACGAAATGATCCGCGTTGCCACCCATATTGGAAAATAAATTTTCCCACTCGAGTATTAAATTGAGGCTCAGAAAACGGAACACCTGCTTCAGCCGCCGACTCGCACCGAACGCCGACTCTCTTAAGACCCACACAGGCTTATTTTTCTTCACAGCCGCATTTAGATTATAACAAAAACTGTCAAAAAAGCAAGTGCTTTTTCATCTCTCAAGCTCTCTTGCCTTTTCCTCGTCCTTTTTTACATAAACACCGTTTCTATAAAACTTTGCCAATAGCTTTTTTGCCTCGGGATAGCCCATTTCTGCAGATTTTTTAATCGGCTCAAGTGACTTAACTCCGTTTTGCACTCCGCATTTCGTGAATATCTCATATCCCTCGTCATATAATTTCTTCGCAAGCTCAAGATTTTCCATAAAACCTCCGATACCTTTTTTCACTCTCACAACTTCAATAAAATCGCAGAATTCCCCAACCTTAACGGCAGGGGACATCTGCTATCGATTATTTTGAATAGATTGCATCATTTTTGGAAAGAAGATACACACAGTACTGATTCATACTGATTCCCTCTCTCTTGGAATGTTCTGCAAGGGAACGGTGAAGACTTCTCGGAATTCTCAGCTTGAACTGACCCGAATAATCCTCTAAGCTGTCAGGCTCATGGATTTCAATTCCGTCTTCCATAGCCGCTTCCAACCACGCTTTCTTTGCATCCAACGCATTCGCTACGGCGGATTCTACCGTTTCTCCGCAGGAAATACAGCCGGGGAGCTCGGGAAAGGAAACCACAAAGCCGCCCTCTTCCTTATCTTCTACAATTTCCATACGATAATTCATTGCCAAATAATCATTCAGCGTTTTCACCATTTGCCGCCTCACTTTCCACAATCTGTTTCACCATCTCTACATATACCTTTTTGATAGGTTCATGCCTCGGTATTGTAACAGGCATACACCCTGCTTTTCTGAAAGTGTAGTGACTACTGCCGCTCTTCGGGGCATTCATCACATAACCGTAGCTTTCCAACACCTTACGCAATTCATCAAACCTCATGTCTTTTGATAAAGCATATATTCTCTTTAACAGTTTATCCCATTTTGACATTCAAAACACCCTCTGACTATATTATATATGGTGTCGCATTTGGTGTCAATCATATTTTTTTGAAATCACTAAAATCAAAACAAAGTCCTCCGCTTTTTTAGCAGAGGACTTTTCATCCATGTTAAAATCTTTATCAATCATTATTCTGATAAAGAGTTTTTATTCTTCTTTTCTTGTAATCCTCGATTTTCTCGCTCACGATATCATGCACATTTTTGTAGCTTATTCTGTAAGCAAGCTCCTTTGCGGACTCAATCGGGAAATCATCCTCTTCCACCCACTCGGCAAGCACCGATGACAAAATTCTTCTGAAATAATCATGTCTTGCGTAGGAAAGGAACGAACGGGAATCCGTCAGCATGCCGACAAACGAGCCGATGTATGAGGTTTCAGCCATATTTTTAAGCATCTCCTCAATACCACGCTTGTGGTCGCAGAACCACCACGCCGCACCGGGCACAACCTCACGGAAGCTGCCGCAAATCGACGAAAGCTCAGCGTTCATCTGCGGATTGAGAGTATAAATAATCGTTCTGGGAAGTTTGTCCTTCATGCAAATCGTATTAAGATAATTAATCAGCGACTTTCCGCTTACGGCATCGGCAATGCAGTCTCCGCCGACATCTCTGCCACGCTCCTCAAAAAGCTTCGTGTTCACATTTCTTGCCGCCGCCAAATGAAGCTGCATGGTGATGTTCTTTTTCTTGTACTCGCCTGCAAGGAAATTAAACATATATCCGATGTAAATATCCTTTTCGGCATCGGATATTTTTTCTCCCTTCAGTGCTCTCCAGAAAACATCGCTTGCCTCCTCACGGGAGTAGACCCTTGTCGGAAAATCTTCTATTCCGACATCGGAGAAACTGCATCCCATATCGCAAAAATCATCTATGCTCATTCTTATGACCATGCGGAGATTTTTCATCGAGTTGATAAGAACGCCGTTTCTGTCACCAAATTTCTTGATATACCCTACGAAATCGGGTGACTGAATATTAAGTAAATTATCGGGTCTGAAAGCAGGCGCAACAACAGTATCAAAAGACTTGTCAGCCTTTAGCTTCACATGCCATTCGAGTGAATCGGCAGGGTCGTCAGTCGTGCAAATATACTTGACGCCCGATTTTTCTATCAGCTTTCTCGGAGAAAGAGAATTCTCTTCGATATATTTTGAAGCCGCGTCATAAATCTCATCGGCAGTATCTGCGTTTAGCTCCGTTTCAATTCCGAAGTAACGGGAAAGCTCCATTTTACTCCAAGCATAAAGCGGATTTCCGCCGGCTGTCGACACAACCTCGGCGTATTTTTTGAATTTCTCACGCCAGCTTTTGTTTCCCGTGATATACTCCTCGTCAACGCCCGCCTGACGCATAAGCCTCCACTTGTAGTGGTCGCCGCCGAGCCACATTTCACCGATATTCGAAAATACTTTGTCCTCGTAAATCTCTTTCGGACTCAAATGGCAGTGATAATCGAGAATCGGAAGTTCCTTTATGCTGTTATAGATTTCCTGTGCTGTTTCGTTTTTCAGCAAATAATTTTCTTTCATTGTGTTTACCCTTGAACAAGACAAAACGCCTTGTTTATGTAATTATGCAATAATACATGCAATTATACTCATTTTGCTTTTATCACAAAAGCATTTTCACTTAGATTATAATCCTTTTCACAGTGAATGAGTATGTATTTTTCTTACAAAAACAAGGCTTTTAATTTGTGCGATATGATAGCACAAACAATATTACATATAGTGGTATTTAGCAGGCTTGTCGGCAACCTTATCCATGAAGTCCTTTAATCGCTTATCATACGCCGCCTTTGCCGCCTCCAAAAAGGCAGGCTCTGCGTCCTTCTCTCCGATAAGCTCCAAAAGATACTTGCAGAAATTAGGATTATTCGTAAGAATCGGGCCGACTAAATATGTTCCCATAAAATTATGGTCGTGCCAGCCCTCGCCCTTGGTGTCGAGATTCATTCCCATTCCCTTTTTAATCTCAAAGAGATACGGAAAATCCTTGTCCTTGGGATAGCACTGGGTGAACTGCGTCTTAAAGCCCATTATCTGCATATCGCCGAATGTGACAAGCTCCTCGCTGTTGTGGCGGTGATACATATCTCTCTTTGCGAAGTAGGGATATAGTCCGACAGCATCGATTTTATTTCCCTCTCCGTCGTCGATGTATTCTCCGAGAACCTCGAGTGCGTTTCCCGTGAAGAGAAAAACAAGTCCGCTGTCGATTTTTTCTTTTATCTCTTTCTTGTACGGCTTAAGTTTGTCGATAACAAGTTGCTGGGTGTTCTCCGTCATGGGACCCATATAGACAAGGCTCATTTTTTCGGTCAGGAACTTAGGCTTGTCGTTAAGCTTTGTAAAAATAAACTCTGCGTTCGGTAATGTTTTCTGAAGATATCTTATATTTGCGCTGTCACCGAAAAGATTGCAAAACTCCGGAAACAGAACCTCTATTCTTGTATCAGCCATTGCTTGCCTCCTTCTCTGCCTTTTCGATCAGATATTTTTCAGCGTCGTTAGAAAGTCCTATTGTGTAAACATCATAGAACACAACGAAAGTATCGCACTTCTTCATATCGGCTTTTTCGAGAACCTTCATGTTGTCCTCACAGTGAACTATCTTTTCCTCGGGAACTCCCGCAAGAAGAAGTCTCAGATGAACGTCCTCATGTCTTGCGCCGCCGACCAAAATCTGCTTTATGCTGTCGTCATTCAAAAATTCAAAATCGGTATCATAAAGCCATGCGGTATTCTCAACCGAACTCATCGCATCAAAATGGTCGTCAAGATAGAGCACTACTCCCTTGTTGCCAGCCAAATTCTTGGTGTTCTCCATGGCTCTCGAGCACGCAACGGGATTTTGGCCCTTAGCAAGATGTCTGATGAAAGTTTTGCCCGCCGCTTTTTTCTCTGAAAGACGGGATTTATCTATCTGCTGTCCGTCAAAGGCTTTCTTAATTTCCTCGTTTGAAAGTCCGTACTCGGAGAGTATCGCAATAGCCAAAATCTGGTTGTAGATATTGATAGGCAAAGCGCTGAGAAGCTTCATGTCGACTTTCTCGCCCTTAATCTCCGTGTGCAAAATGTTATTCTCGGTGTCAGCCGCCAAAACCCTGTACTCGGGAGTCGGGTTTTTATATCCGCACTTCTCGCAGTGGAATTTTCCTATGTGATGATATCTCGTGAAATCATAGGTGAGCTCCGTGTGGCAATTCGGGCAGTAAGCGCCGTCACGCACGATGTTGTGCGTTTCCTTGTCCTCAAAGGAGAGGCGGTCGATTCCGAAGTATACACGCTTATTGTTTTTCTTCAGTGCCTGAGACTGCGGGTCATCGGCATTGATAATCAGCTTTGTTTCATCGGGGATATTCTTCTCGAGAATACCGCAGATAAATTCCGTGTGAGCGTTTCTCTTGAACGAATCTCTAAAGATGTTCGTGATTGCGAGCACATCGGGCTTCATGTTCGGGAACACTCTAAGTGAGCTTCTCTCGTCCACCTCAAACATTGCAAAATCTTTCTTCGGCTTACCGAAAAAGGTGGAACCGGCAATGAGTGTGGAGGCAAGTCCTGTCGGAACGTTAGAACCCTCACGGTTGCAAATGAAATCCACGCCGTTTTTCTCGAGTATATCCTCGACCATGTTTGCAACGGTGGTCTTACCGTTTGTTCCCGTCACGCAGAATATTTTCTTCGGCTTAGGCATTCTGCCAATGAAATCGGAGCAAAGAATAATTGCCCACGAGCCCGGCATACTTGTGCCCTTTCTTCCTATAAGCTTAAGAACCCCCGCCGTTCCTTTGGCGAACCACAAGGATCCGTAGTATCTCAAATTTCTTTTTCCTGCCATTATCATTTCTCCTTTATTGAATTTAGAGTATTGGCTATCGCTAATCATAACACCAAATCGGCAAATTGGCAAATGCATTTAAGCCAAAACAAAAGCGAAGGCACTCTATGCGCCTTCGCCGATTGATTTACTTAGCTTTTAGCAGAACGGATTCTCTGTCTTGTAGAGCATTCCCTTCGGCTGATTGAATGCGATGTCGCTGATTCCGAGGAACTTAAATACCTCGAAGAGAGTCTTTCCGCAGTGCTTGAATGCGACCGCACCGTGATGCGGATATCTCTTCTGAACGAGTACGTGGCGATAGAATCTGCCCATCTCGGGGATTGCGAAAATTCCTATGCCGCCGAATGAGCGTGTTGCAACAGGAAGAACCTCGCCCTGTGCAATATATGCACGAAGAACGCCCTCGCTGTCGCACTGGAGTCTGTAGAATGTGATGTCGCTTGCCGCAATATCACCCTCGAGAGTACCTCTTGTGAAGTCAGGCTCACTTCCTGCCGGCTCGAGAAGTCTGTGCTGAATGAGCTGATACTTGACGGCTCTGTCCTCGCACATCTTGCAGGACGGAGTGTTTCCGCAGTGGAAGCCCATGAATGTATCGGTAAGCTTGTAGTCAAACTTGCCCTTGATGTCCTCGTCGTAAATATACTGCGGAACAGAGTTGTTTATATCGAGAAGTGTGACGGTATCGCCTGAAGCACAAATACCGATGTACTCGGAAAGTGCACCGTAAATATCAACCTCACAGGAAACAGGAATTCCTCTTGAAGCAAGACGGCTGTTTACATAGCAAGGCTCAAATCCGAATTCGCTCGGGAATGCGGGCCAGCACTTGTCAGCAAATGCAACATATTTCTTTGCACCCTTGTGGTTTTCTGCCCAGTCGAGAAGTGTAAGCTCGAACTGTGCCATTCTCTCGAGAAGCTCGGGATAATACTTGCCCTCGCCCATTTCCTTAGCCATATCCTCGCAAACGGCAGCGATTCTCTCGTCGCCTGCGTGCTCACGGTAAGAGACAAGAAGATCAAGCTCACTGTTCTCCTCAATCTCGATTCCAAGCTCGTAAAGTCCCTTGATGGGAGCGTTGCAAGCAAAGAAGTCCTGTGGACGTGGGCCGAATGTGATAATCTTCAGATCCTTCAAGCCGAGTATCGTTCTTGCGATAGGCATGTAGTCTGCGATCATATCGGCAATTTCCTCTGCTGTTCCGACAGGATACTCAGGAATATAACCCTTAAGGTGTCTCATTCCGAGGTTGTAGGAGCAGTTGAGCATTCCGCAGTAAGCGTCGCCTCTGCCGTTAATCATATCGCCGTCGCCCTCTGCCGCAGCAACAAACATACACGGGCCGTCAAAATACTTTGCGATAAGGGTCTCAGGCGTCTCGGGACCGAAGTTTCCGAGAAAAACGACAAGAGCGTTCACGCCCTCGTTCTTAACTTCTTCAAGAGCCTTCTGCATATCCTTTTCGTTCTCGACAGTGGTTTTTGCCTCATAAATATCAAGTGATTTCTGTCCACAAGCCTTCACGATGTTGGCTCTTCTTGTTTCGGACAAAGCAATCGGAAAGCAGTCACGGCTGACTGCGATAATTCCAAGCTTTACATTTGGTATATTCTGCATGAAAAATTCCTCCCTTTTAAAGTCTTCGTCTAAGACTAATCATACAACTGAATGATACAATATATTTGTATCAAATTCAAGAAAGCAAAATAAAAAAGTCCCTCATAAGAAGGACTTTTTGTATTTTAATCTGTTATGAAACATTAATCAGATTGTGGAAATTTTAATCTTTCCGTCCTCTGCCGTTATGCTTACGCCGCTGAGCTCGTCCTCACCTCGTGTGACGATCTCTGTTGTGATTGCATCCTCAACCTCACGGCGGATATTGTTGCGAAGATCTCTTGCGCCGCTCTTTCCGCCGATGCTCTTCTCGGCAAGAAGTCTGTATGCCTCATCAGAGCATGAAAGCTTGATTCCTCTCTCTGAAAGAGAATCGACATATTCGCTTATCATAAGCTTTGCTATCTTCTCGAAGTCGTTTACGTCAAGCGGTCTGAATACGACAATCTCATCAATACGGCTTAAGAATTCGGGTCTTAAGAACTCACGAAGTCCCTTCATTGCCTTGTCTCTTGAAATATCCTCTGCGGTGTTGCCGAAGCCTAAAAGTGATTCCTTTGAGTTTGAACCGGCATTAGAAGTCATGATTATGACAGTATTCTCGAAGTTTACCGTTCTGCCGTGTGCGTCTGTGATTCTTCCCTCATCAAGAATCTGAAGAAGAATGTTCATGACATCGGGATGAGCCTTCTCAATCTCATCAAAAAGAAGAACGCTGTACGGTCTTCTTCTGACTTTCTCCGTGAGCTGACCCGCCTCGTCATAACCGACATATCCGGGAGGCGAACCGACTATCTTGGAAACGGAGTGCTTCTCCATGTACTCGGACATATCAAGTCTTATGAGTGTTTCGGGAGAATCGAAAAGCTCGCTTGAAAGAACCTTGACAAGCTCCGTCTTTCCCGTGCCTGTCGGGCCGACAAAGATGAATGACGCAGGGTGTCTTCTCGGTGAAATCTGAACTCTCGAACGTCTGATAGCGGCGCTGATTGCCTTTACCGCCTCGTCCTGACCGATAATCTTCTGTGAAAGTGCGTCCTCGAGATGAGCAAGCTTTCCAAGCTCGGACTCCTGAACCTTTGAAGCGGGAATTCCCGTCCAAAGCTCGATGACGTGGGCTAAGTCAGCCTCGGTGACATCAGCAATGATTTTGTCGGCGTCTATATCATCGACCTTCTTCTGAAGTGTGGTGACGTTGTATTTCTGCTCGGAAATTGCCTCATAGTCCTTTTCCTCGGCGTTCTCAAGCTTTTCAAGCTTATCCTTGCCTTTGTTAAGTGCCTCAACGGCATTGTCGTACTCGACAAGATACTTGTTGCGAAGTGAAGCGCATGTGCAAGCCTCGTCAAGAAGGTCAATTGCCTTATCTGGCAAGAATCTGTCGTTGATGTATCTCTCGGAAAGAGTGACAACTCTTCTTGCAATCTTTTCGCTAACCTTAACTCTGTGGAAGTTCTCGTAGTATCCCTTGATACCCATGATAACCTCGACCGCATCGTCGATTGACGGCTCGGCAACGGTAACAGGCTGGAATCTTCTCTCCAAAGCGGCGTCCTTCTCGATGTACTTTCTGTACTCGTTAAAGGTTGTCGCACCGATAACCTGAATTTCTCCGCGGGAAAGTGCAGGCTTCATGATGTTTCCTGCCGACATATTTCCCTCGGCGTCGCCTGCGGAAACAAGCGAATGAACCTCATCGATAAAGAGAATGATGTTTCCGTCCTCTTTGACCTCGTCAATAAGGCTCTTGATTCTCTTCTCGAACTGTCCTCTGAACTGCGTGCCGGCTACAAGTGCCGTCATATCAAGAAGCTGAATCTCCTTGTTCTTTAATTTGCTCGGAACATCGCCCCTCGCAATTCTCAGTGCAAGGCCCTCGGCAACAGCGGTTTTACCGACGCCCGGCTCACCGATAAGGCATGGGTTGTTCTTCGTTCTTCTCGAGAGAATCTGAATGACTCTTTCAGTCTCTTTCTCTCTTCCGATTATATTGTCAAGCTCGCCGTCTCTTGCTCTTCTCGTGAGGTCAGTGCAGAAAAGTGGGATTGTCTTTCTCTTCTTCTGGTTTTTGCTTGCTCTGTCAGATTTCTTTGTTTTCTCTTCCGTCTTTTTACTGTCAGAGTTGATTCCGAAAATCTGCTGAATCGGGAGTGACTGAGTTCCGCCCGGGAAAAATGCATCAAGTGCGCTTTCGTCACCGTTCTCGATATCCTCGAAGATATTGCTCATTTCATCGCTCATCTCGTCAAGCTGATCGTCTGTAATGCCCATTCTGTCCATCATGGATTTAACGGGGCCTATATTAAGTTCTTTTGCACATTTTATGCAATAGCCGACAGAATCCTGACCGTTCATGCCCTGTGACACGAAGACTACCGCAGGTCTCTGCTTGCATCTGCAGCACATTACCATAATTCTTCTCTTTCCTTTCCTTAATTTGAATGTATTTAGATTAAGAAGTCAAAATCAATATTACATAAATATCATATCATTAATTCAGATTTAAGTTGTGAACAAATCTGAAATTTAATTTCCCGCCGAGGTTCCGTGCGGATTAACCTCTTTTTTAGCCTTCATCTCTTCCTTGAGGTTGATTGCGTCAGCCTCGTCGTTGCTGTCAAGCTTGGTAAGATAAACCTTGAGGTAGCCGACTGCAGAATATGTCATCATGAGAGCCGTAAGGAACAAAAGGCAGTTTGACACCAAGTTAAAGGTGTGCACGGGAACTGCGATTATTTCCATTAGGAAAATCACTCCGGCAGAAATATAGAACATAACCGTTGCCACCTTGCCGAACCAAAGCGAAGCACCGGGCTTTCTCTTTTTGTGACCGATAAGATAAATTCCGCAGACGAGCATAGAAAGCTCCTTCACGAGGAAAAGTATCAAGAACGGGCAAATTGCGGGAAATCTTATCGCAAGACAAAGCGCAACCGTAACCTGAGTTATCTTATCCGCAAAAGGGTCGAGAATCTTGCCGATTTCGGTAATCTGATTGAATTTTCTGGCAATAAAGCCGTCAAGACAATCCGATATTCCCGATAAAATAAGAAGCGCAATCGCCGCATAGGTCTGTCCCTTTATGAAATAGTAGGCAAAAAACGGCACTATAACTATTCTTATCACGGACAATAAATTTGGAATTGTCAAATTCTTATTGATTGATTTATTTACAGACATCATTCACCTCAAATTCTCTAGTCAAAAATCCATTCAAACGGATTTGCATCGGAGACAGTCTCATAAATTATCGAGCTGTCCACCGCTGTATTTACTTTTTCCTGCATATTAGCCGACATCATCGGTCTGAAGAACTGTACCGCACCGAGCACAACCCAAATCACGACAGCTCCGGCAAGAAAACCGAACACTGCGCCGAAAATCGCATTGATTTGCTTGAGAACGGGAAGCTCAAAAAGTCCCGATAAAAGCTTCACAAGCACCTTTATGATAATCATCATAAGCATAAATATAACGATTATGCAGAAAACCTTGATTATTCCGATTAAAAACGGACTGATTGCCGTCTCCACCGCCGCAGCCGCATTCTTTGAGCCGCTTTGAACCGCCTCGCTTACCGTCTGCTCGGTGATTCCGTTCTCGGAAAGCCACCTGATAACGAATGTCGGAAGCGACGAAAAATAGCTTGTTGCGTCTCCCGAATTTACCGCCATTGCCGCATTTATCTTTGTGATAACGCTTTGACGGAAAAAGCTGTTATATACTGCCGCAGCCACCTTGCCGCCGACTGCCGCAGAAACAAGAGCCGCCGCAATAGAGCCCACAAACTCTCCGAGCGATCGGATGATTCCGTTTTTTGCTCCGAATATAACAAAAAGCGCTATCACTACAACGATGATTATATCAAGTATATAATTCATTAAATAACCCCCTTTTTTCGCCTTCGTGTCTATCGTTTATTTTCTTATTTATTCTGCCAAAACCGAATCCTCTGAGGATTCAGCCGTATCTGAAGTCTCGGACTCCTCGGAAGAAATCTCTTCATCTCCCGATTCTTCCGATTCACCCGAATCGGAAGAACTTTCCTGAGAACTTTCGTCAAAACTTGTCTCACTCGGCTCATCGGTAGCGGCAGGTGCCTGAGTTTCCAAAGGAATCTCTGTCGGTTCTGCAGCGGGTACCTCGCTCGGCTCCTCTGTCGCCTTAGGCTCTGTCGGGTCATCCAAAACAATCAGGTGAATTTCCCTTCCGCCAAGCACATAGACATTTCCCGAGTGCTGTATCGCACACGCCTTAGAGTCGCTTCCTGCGTCACCGACGCCGACAAGCTCAAGCGAACTCTGGCTGTATTCGTAAACATTGCTTCCCGCTAAAACGGCGACCTGACTGCCGACAGCGGAAATAGAAACAATTCTCGATGAAAGGTCAAGCGTTTTCGGCTCGCCCGTTCCGGAGAAAACCAAAAGCGTGGAAGCTCCCGAATGAGCGTAGCCCGAAATTGCGAGATATGCCTTGTTGTCGGCAAAAGCGAGTGCCGTGAGGCTCTTTCCCTCAAAGCTGTATTCCGTAAATGAGCCGTCGCTGGTTCCCACCGCTATGCCCTCGTCACCGACAGCGTAAATGCTCTTTCCGCTCCAGTAAATCGATGTGACGAAGTTGCCCGCAAAGACATACTGTGAAACAGGCTCTTCACTGTCGAAGCGAAGCACCACGATTCTCGTGTAAGCCTCGCCGAGACTTGTGTAAACGCATGCCACGGCGCACATATCGCCGCTGTCGTTAAAGCTCACCGCCGATGCGTAATCGGACGAAAATTTATATGTATACTGCAAATCTCCCTTATCGGAATAAATCTGAAGCTGTGAGGAATAATCCGTCGGAAATGAAGCCAATGCGATTTTTCCCGATGAAGAAATATCTGCGGCTATAATTTTATTTTCACTCTTATATGAGGTTTTCTTTCCCGAAGAACTCACCGTACTGTAAGAAGTACCGCCGCAGTCGTAAATGATATACGTGCCGCCGTTCTCCCTTACGGCAGGGGAAGAATATGAATGCGGAACGGAGAACTTCTGCTTGCCCGTTGAGTCAACAACGGTAAGTGCCGTATTGCTCAAAGTAACTATATTTCCGTCAACGGAGAAAAAGTCTCCAGAACCGATATCGCTTCCCGTCAGACTCACGGGGTAACCGTCTCCCACGCCCGTGCCCATAAAAGCAACCTTTATTTTGCCGATAACATCGCTTGCCGTCATTCCCGTACTTCTCATCATGTACACAAAGACGCCGATAAAAAGTGCCAGAATAAGCACAATGAGAAGTAAAATCTTTTTCTTTCCTGTTTTACTTTCCTTGTAGACCGTGACAATCTCGGGCGAGGTATCCTCGTCTTCTGTCAAAAAACTGTCGTCGTCACTGTCATAGTAGCCCGAGCCGCTTCTCTCGCGGATGATAACCTCTTCGACCTTTTTTTCGTGTCTTAAATGTTTGCCTCTTGCCATTTTATCCTTCTTCTAATCAAATGATAGAGATGCTTTCAATCTCTTTTTTGTCGTAAAAAACACGGTTGAGATAAAGTCCGCACGGCTCGGCTGTCGGGCCCGCCGCCTTTCTGTCTCTTTTTTCGAGTATTCTCGGAATATCGTCAGGGACAAACTTTCTCTGCTGAACCCTTAACAAAGTTCCGAGCATTATTCTCACCATGTTGTAAAGAAAGCCGTCAGCCGCAACGCTGAAAATCACCATGTCGCCCTCACGCCTGACGCCTGCGTTATAAACCGTTCTCGTCATATCGCCGAGCTTTCTTGCGTCAAGCGTGCAGAACGATGTGAAGTCATGCGTTCCTATGTAGTGCTTTGCCGCTTCGTCCATTAGCTTTTCGTCAATCGGATACCAGTAGTGAAGTGTCCGTCCGTCAAGGAATGGATTCCTCACCTCTTTGTTCCAGATGATGTATTCGTATTCCTTTCCGAGGCAAGAATATCTTGCGTGAAAATCATCTGCCACGGTTTCCACGGAAAGGCATGCCATAAAGCTTGGGAAAAAGTGATTCAGCGCACTTCTGAGCCTTTCGTTTGTCACGGGAGTATCCACGTGCATGCTTATGCAGAACACTCTCGCATGAACTCCCGCGTCTGTTCTCGAGCAAGCCTTGATATCGGGGCACGCTCCGAGAATTTTAGCGATTGATTCCTGAAAACACTGCTGAACGGTCAAGGCGTTATCCTGAATCTGCCAGCCGTGAAATCTCGATCCGTCGTATGATATTTTAATGAGTATGTTTCTTTCCATTATCTGACTATTTTCGGCAAGCTGATATTAAGCACCACAAAAACCGCCAGAAAAACAACACAGCCGATAATGGTAAAAATATCCTCTTTCGAAATCTTGAGTATTTTCATCTTGGTTCTGCCCTCGCCGCCCGTGTAGCAACGGGATTCCATTGCCGTAGCAAGGTCGAACGCTCTTCTGAATGCGGAAACAAAAAGCGGAATGAGAACAGGTATGAGAGCCTTGATTCTCTGCATAACTCCTCCGCTTTCCATGTCGGCGCCTCTTGCTTTCTGAGCCGACATGATTTTGTCTGTCTCCTCCAAAAGCGTGGGGACAAATCGAAGTGCAATGGTCATCATCATTGCAAACTCGTGAACGGGAACCTTAATCTTTGCAAGGGGCTTCAAAAGTCTTTCAATCGCATCCGTAAGCTGGGTAGGCGATGTAGTGAACGTGAGCACCGAAGAAACAAAGATAAGCGCAACAATTCTTACGGCTATAAGCACCGAATTCATAATGCCGTTCACGGTGATTTTCAGCTTCCAAATCTGCAGAAGCGGCTCGCCCGTTCCGTAGAAAAGGTTGATAATCATAGTAAAGGCAACGATAAAAAGTATAGGTTTCAGCGACCTGATATAGGTCTTAGCCGGAACCTTTGACGCCGCCATGGAAGCAATAACAGCCACATAAACAAGCGCTATGCAGGCGAAATTCTTACTGCAAAACGTGAGCACGATAAAATAAATCGTGAGAACTATCTTCAGTCTCGGGTCCATCCTGTGAATATAGGATTTTGCCGGGAAATACTGACCGAAGGTTATATCCTGAAGCATCAGCCGTTACCTCCATTTCCGATATACTGATTTAGTATGGGAACTAACTGTTCGAGAGCATCGTCCACCTTGAGAGTTCCCTCGTCGACGTCAAGTCCCATAGCCTTTAATTTCTGCATAATGTGAGTAATCTGAGGTATTTTAAGTCCCATCTCACGAAGCTTCTCTCCCTTTGAGAAAACCTCTCTTGTCGGCTCGAGATAAACCGCATCGCCGCCGTTCATAACAAGAACTCTGTCGGCAACCTTTCCGATATCCTCCATGCTGTGAGAAACCAGCAAAATCGTGTTCTTTCTAACCGAGTGGTACTTCAAAAGTTGATCGAGAAGATCGTCTCTGCCCATCGGGTCAAGACCTGCCGCAGGCTCATCGAGAATGAGCACCTCAGGGTCCATTGCGACAACTCCCGCAATAGCGGCTCTTCTCTTCTCGCCGCCCGAAAGCTCAAACGGGGATTTCTCCCAGAGATTTTCGGGAAGTCCCGTGAATTCGAGTGCCTCTTTGGCTCTTTTTACAGCGTCCGCATCACTCAGTCCCATATTCTTGGGGCCGAAGCAAACGTCCTTCAGTACCGTCTCCTCAAAAAGCTGATATTCAGGATACTGAAAAACCATACCGACCTTGAATCGGATTTTTCTTATCTCTTTAGGCTTTGCCCAAATATCCTCGCCGTCAAGCAGCACCTGACCGCCCGTTGGCTTGATAAGACCGTTAAACATCTGTATAAGCGTAGATTTTCCGCTTCCCGTATGACCGATAATACCGAGAAATTCTCCGCTTTCTATCTTGATTGAAACATTGTCTACGGCGGTCTTCTCGAAAGGAGTTCCTATTCCGTAGGTATAGGTGAGATTTTTAGTTTCTAATATTGACATGCCTTTTGTCTGTCCTTCTTAACTTTCTTTTCCTATAACTTTCGCAATGAGCCCGATGCACTCCGCCGTATTCATCGGCATGCCACCGAGGTCAATTCCTTCTTTCTTCAGCTTGTAGGCAAGCTCCGTAGCCTGAGGAACATCAAGTCTATGCTTCTTCAAAAGCTCGACATTCGAGAAAACGGCTCTCGGCTCGCCCTCTGTCAGAACTCTTCCGTCATCCATGACGATAACTCTGTCCGCCTGAACAGCCTCGTCCATGTAATGCGTGATGAGAATAATCGTGATTCCCTGTTCTTTATTAAGTCGCTTGATGGTGCTCATAACCTCCTCACGGCCCCTTGGGTCGAGCATGGCTGTCGGCTCGTCAAGCACAATGCACTTTGTTGCCATGGCGATAATTCCCGCAATGGCGATTCTCTGCTTCTGTCCGCCCGATAATTTATGCGGAGCGTGCTCACGGTACTCGTACATTCCTACCGCTTTGAGAGCGTCGTCAACTCTTTTTCTTATCTCAAGCGGCGGCACGCCGAGGTTTTCGGGGCCAAACGCAACATCCTCCTCGACAACGCCTGCAACAAGCTGGTTGTCGGGGTTCTGCTGAACAAGTCCCACTCTTCTTCTTACTTCAATCTGATTTTCTTCGTTGTCCGTAGCAATTCCGTCAACGGTAACGCTTCCCTTTGTCGGAACATACATTCCGTTGAAAAGCTTGGCAAGCGTAGATTTACCGCAGCCGTTGTGACCGAGAAGGGCGACAAATTCACCCTTTTCGATGTTCATATTTACCCCGTGCAAAACCTCTCTTCTGTCCTCGTCCTCGGGATTATAGACGAAAACGAGATCTTTAACTTCTATAAAACTCATTTATAAAGCTTCTTCTTTCTTACTTTTCCCAAATAACGGTACTTCCGCACGGAAGCACAAGTCCTGTTCTCGTTACGGGCAGACCGATTTCCTCTCCCGTAACTCTTCCGCCGAATTTCGGCTTGATAAGCGTGCTCAAAAGATATTCCATGACCGCAGGCGAAAGTCCCGAGGTGTAAGAGTTGAGAATAAAGAACAGCGCGTCATCAGAAAGTATCGGCAGACACATCTCAACAAGATTATAAAGCTGTTCCTCAAGCTTCCAAACCTCTCCGCCGGGGCCTCTTCCGTAAGACGGAGGGTCCATGATGATTCCGTCGTACTTGTTTCCTCTTCTCTGTTCACGCAAAACAAACTTTGAGCAGTCGTCCACAAGCCATCTCATAGGCTTGTCGGCAAGTCCCGATTCAGCGGCATTTTCCTTGCCCCACTGAACCATTCCCTTTGAAGCGTCAACATGAGTTACGTGTGCGCCCGCCTTTAGGCAAGCGAGAGTTGCACAACCCGTGTATCCAAAAAGATTGAGTATCTTCGGTCGGTTCTCGCCCGTTCTTCCGCTGTTTCTGATTTTCTCTGCTGCAAAATCCCAGTTGACCGCCTGCTCTGGGAACACTCCCGTGTGCTTGAAGCCCATGGTCTTGACGCGGAAGGAAAGTCCCTTGTAGTCGATTTTCCATGCGTCAGGTATTTTTTTATACACCTGCCACTGTCCGCCGCCCGTATTGGAGCGCTTGTATCTTGCGTCGGCATTCTTCCATCTGGGGTCTTTCTTGTCCGACTTCCATATAATCTGCGGATCGGGTCTGATGAGGATAATGTCCTTCCATCTCTCAAGTCTTTCGCCCGAACCTGTATCGATAAGCTCGTAATCTGTCCATTCTGCTTGTCTCATAGTATATTCCTTTATTTACAAAATCAAATTATTCAAGTGTAGTCTGCTCGGGTACGGAATTCATTTCCGCAGGAGGAGTGAGTCCCAAATGAAGATAAGCCGATTTAGTCACGCATCTTCCCCTCGGGGTCTTCTTTATGAAGCCAATCTGAAGAAGATACGGCTCGACAACATCCTCGATTGTGACGGATTCCTCATCGACAACGGAAGCAATTGTGTCCACTCCGACAGGGCCGCCGCCGTAAAATTCGATAATTGCCTTAAGCACGCGTCTGTCACCCGAATCAAGTCCGAGTTCGTCTATCTCCATTCGGTCAAGAGCGATTTTTGCCGTGTTGTATGTGACAACACCGTTGCTTATCACCTCGGCAAAATCTCTTATTCTCTTTAAAAATCTGTTTGCGATTCTCGGCGTTCCTCTTGATCTTGAAGCAAGCTCCAAAGCGGCGTCCGCATCAATCTCAATACCGAGTATTCCCGCACTTCTCGTGATGATTTTCGAGAGATTTTCCGTGGAGTAAAGCTCCAGTCTCTCGACAACGCCGAAACGGTCACGAAGCGGAGCGGAAAGCTGACCCGCTCTTGTCGTTGCACCGATGAGCGTGAATTTCGGAAGCGGCAAATGGTAGGATGTGGTGCCCTGTCCCTTTCCCGTCATAATGTCTATCGCAAAGTCTTCCATGGCAGGGTAGAGAATTTCCTCCACCTGACGGGGAAGTCTGTGAATTTCATCGATAAAAAGAACGTCTCCCTCACCCATCGAAGCCAAAAGTGCGGCTAAGTCGCCTGCCTTTTCGATAGCGGGGCCGGAAGTAATTCTGATATTCGTTCCCATCTCATTGGCAATGATTCCCGCAAGGGTGGTTTTTCCAAGACCCGGAGGGCCGTAAAGAAGAACGTGATCAAGCGGCTCTTTTCTTCTTCTTGCCGCCTCGATGTAAATTGCCATATTTTCCTTAACCTTTTCCTGACCGATATAGTCGTTTAAGGTTTTTGGTCTTAAGGGATTGTCAACCTCTGCGTCAACCTCGTTGTATTCGGGGTCGACCATTCGGTTTTCAAAATCCATATCATCGTATAATGCCATATAATCACCCTAATTCATTCTGTACAAATACAAGTAGTAAAGTAACACAAATAAAACTCACTCAAAAACAATCAAAACTTTGAAAGCTTGATAAGTGCCTGTCTGATAAGTTCCTCGGTTTTAAGGCTTGAATCAAGCTTGCCGACTACGCTAGCCGCCTCACTTGCCGTGTATCCCAGTGCCGCAAGAGCCTGAACGGCGGCAGCGGCATTTGAGGACGCATTGTTGATAACGACAGGTGAATCACTGCCGCTTCCCGTGCTTGCCGCCAAAAGTCCCTTAACCTTATCAGAAAGCTCCGTTACTATTCTCGAAGCAAGTTTGGGGCCTACCTTTTGTGCCTTGGTGAAGGACTTTGTGTCGCCGCTTGCCACAGCCATTGCAACATCGGAAGGACTCATAACGGAGAGTATCGCAAGGCCTACCTTTGCTCCCACTCCGCTTATTGAGGTGAGCATCTTGAAGCAGTCCTGTTCCTCACGGCTGATAAAGCCGTAAAGCTCCATTGCGTCCTCTCGGACAACAAGCTCGGTATACAAAAAGACCTCCTTGCCGACAGACGGGCATTTGGTCTGGGTATTTAGCGAAACAAAGCATTTGTAGCCGACTCCGCCGCACTCTGCGACCACAAGTCCCGGCTCCTGATGAATTAGCTTTCCGCGTAAGCTGTAATACATAATCTATCCTCGTAAAATATAATCTTTCCCCGTAAAATCAATATTAATATCTGACCGGAAAACGCCTCAATAAATTTCCCGCACTCTGAGCGTGAGTAATGGCAAGAGCAAGCGCATCGGCAGTATCGTCGGGCTTAGGGACTTCCTTTAAGCAAAGAAGCCGCCTTGTCATCTCCATAACCTGAGATTTCTCCGCCTTTCCGTAGCCCGTAATGGAGCTTTTCACCTGAAGCGGAGTATATTCGTATATTTTCAAGCCTGCCTGCTGGCACGCAAGCAAAATCACGCCTCTTGCCTCGGCAACTCCTATTGCGGTTTTTTGGTTGTTCTGAAAGTAAAGCTTTTCGATAGATACGCAGTCGGGGTGGTGTCTGTCGATAACCTGACAAACCGCATTGTAAATCTTCTCGAGTCTCTCGTTGAAATCAGAGCCCGCCTGAGTGATTATCGCTCCGTGCTCGAGGGAACGGTATCTCATTTTTTCAAAATTCACAACTCCGTAGCCGACTATGGCATATCCCGGGTCAATTCCCAGTATTTTCAAAATTTTCTCCTTGTATTCACTCTTTAAAAGATACTCTTTTAGTAAACATACATATTCCGAAATAGTATATCACAATCCAAGCTAAAAATATAGTGTTTTTTATTAACGGCTAAGCCGAAACAGCTCTGTTTTGCTGTATTTTCTGTATCATTTACGATTTTCTCGATACTTTTTCAGATTTCCGAGTCGATTACTTTCTCTGAATCACAAACTCTGATATAATAATTGCATCAAATTATATAAGCGAGGATTTTTATTATGGCAGAAATCAGTGAAATCATTTCACAGGAATTCAAAAAAATCATGCAGAACGAGTGGAAGCAAAAAGTTCGTGCTTTCTCCGACCTCAATAAATTTGCAAAGAAACACGAGATCGTACTGACAGGCTCATCTCTTTGCGAACAGTTTCCGATAAACGAAATGCTCATGAGCCTCGGCTCCGACAAAATTGTCTACAACCGCGGAATCGGCGGCGACGTTATGGGCGGACTCAAGAAGAGACTTAACGAATCCGTTTTCGAGCTTGAGCCGAAAAAGCTTTTCATCAATATCGGCACAAACGACATCAGCGCTCCCGACTACTCGAGAGAGAAGCTTTTCTCCGACTACAAAGAAATTCTCTCTGAGATAAAAGAGAAGCTCCCCGAGTGCAAAATTTATGTTTTGGCATATTATCCCGTCAACCGTGAACTATCATGGTTCACAGACGAGGACATCGCACGGGTAAAGAACACATTCGGTGCGAGAACAAACGAAGAAATCATCGCAGTAAACAAAGAACTCGAGAAAATGGCAGAAGAAACCGACTGCGAGTACATCGATGTTTTTACCTGTTTACTGGGAGAAAACGGAAATATGAAGGAAGACTACTGCAAGGACGGAATGCATATTTATCCTGTCGGATACCTCGAGGTTCTCAAGGTTCTTCTTCCTTATTTTGATTAATCCAAAAAGCGTAGCAGCCTTGAAACTGCTACGCTTAAATTATCTGACTTCTCGGGGCACATCATTTTTACCCACAGTTATTCCGTAAAAAACAATGCTGAAGAGGTTTTGTCCTCTCCAGCATTATTTTATACTTTATTTACATTTTCTCTTTCATTGCCTCAATTTCTGTTTTATGCTTCTCAACCGGATTAAATCTCAGGCAGAAAATCATCAGAATACCGAGAATAACAGGAATTGCAAATCTCATGATATTAATTGCCATCATTGCACTTGCCGGCTGTCCTTCAATATCTCCGGCAACATAACCGGCTACACTGAGAATTGCAAGAACACCTGCATTTGTGATCGTATTTCCACATTTCTGTGCAAAGCCTTTGATTGAGGAAATAATTCCATTAGCGGAAATACCATCCTTCCACTGCAAATAATCAATCGCATCATTAACAAGAACATTTACCAATGCATTTTCCATAGTGGAGAATAATCCGACCACCGCAGACATGATAATCATATAGTAAGGATTGAACTTTCCGGTAAAAAACAGAATTCCATATCCTATAACAGAAATCAGCTGTGTGACAATCAGTGCTTTATGTCCTGACTTAAAAACTTTCAGAAGGTATGGCAGTAATAAAAACATGGATGCCAGTCCTCCAACAGAAGTGATAAGGAAATAAACCGAAATAAGGTCAGGTCTCTTAATATAGTACATCATATAATAAACAGTTGATGAGAAATTAAGTCCATATCCCACAGACGCCATAACCCATACCAGAATAAAAGGTAAAAGCTCTTTATGTTTCATAACTCTGAGCAGAGCGCCAAGTCCCGGCTGCTCTTCCACACGAGAAACATATTTCTCATCGGATGTCGCAAACAGTCCCCAGAAAGAAACACAAGCCAGAATTCCACAGCAGACAACCATGGCAACATAGCCATTTCCTATATGAAGTGTATTCTCAAAAAATCCTTTAATCTGCTCTGAGAACGAAGATCCTATAGTAAATGCAAGCGCACAGAATCCTGCACCAAGACTTATAATCTGATTTCTTCTGTCATTACTTTTTACGCTTGCCGGCAAAATTGCTGTCTGTGGCATTGTGTACATAGTGACGGTCATTCCATAACCTATGTACATAATAAGCACATAAATGATCTTTCCTCTTGTGGAAAAATCAGGATTCACCCACAGCATTGCCGAAAAAAATGTAAGCAGTATCGGTGCTGCCAAAAAATACGGACGATATCTTCCCACCTTTGTTCTGGTTTTATCCGCAAGAACACCCATGATAGGATCGTTTATCGCATCCCAAAGCGTAGAAACAAACATGATTACTGACGCTGCCGCTGCCGGAATCATCATTGTATCTGTCATATAAACAGAAAACCAGGTTGAAAGAATTGCCGCAATGCACATTGCTCCGCCACTTGCCGAAGTTGCGTGAAATATTGCAAAAGCTTTGCTCGTTTCACTGGCTTTTCTTGGCGCAAATTTTAATGTTTGTTTTTCATCATTCATTTTTAACCTCCAAAACACCTAATAAAATTGTATAAAATTTGTACATGCACTGAATTCTTTTTGTATTATATCACATTTTTGGATTAGTTCTATGTTGTGCTTTTTGGTAATTTCGTCATATTTTTCAATTTAATATTTTAATATCCGTCATATTTTTCAATTAAATATTTTTAATATCCGACATATTTTCACTCATATGCTATTTCCGCCGACATATTTTAAAATTATATTTTTTTGAACACGACATATATTCCCCGAATATATTCCCCGAATATAGCAAAAAGCAGATATCCTGAGCTCTGCTTTTGTCGCTTTTGTTTTTACGCACAAAGAGCACTCGAATAAAGCCGCATCTTTCTGCTGTTTCGAATATTTAACTTGAAAAATTATTTATAGTCTCTATAATGATAATATTAGAAATAATTACATTAAGGAGAGCACTACAATGGCAAAATCAATTTACACTCCGGAAGCTCCCGCAGCTATCGGCCCATACTCACAGGCTTTTATTTCAGGAAACCTCGTTTTCACATCAGGTCAGATTGCAATCAATCCCGCAACAGGCAACGTTGAGGCAGATGATATTGTCGGTCAGACAGAGCAGGTTATGAAGAACCTCGGTGCTGTTCTCAAGGAAGCAGGCTCTTCCTACGAGAAGGCTATCAAAACAACATGCTTCCTCGCAGACATGGGCGATTTCGCAGCATTCAATGAGGTTTACGCAAAGTACTTCACAGGCAAGCCGGCAAGAAGCTGCGTAGCAGTCAAGACACTTCCGAAGAACCTTCTCGTTGAGGTTGAGGTTATCGCTGAAATCTGATTTTTGCGGATTTTGACATATCAAATCAAAAATCGGCGTCGTTTCTTAAGCGGCGCCGTTCTTTTTAGGTAAAGCAAAAGCATCGTTCGATTATGAACGATGCTTTCTTCTTTGTTCTGTTTAGCCTAAATACTCGCTGAATTCATCGGTGAATTCTTTAAGGCTCGTACTTCTGACGGTGCATGAATACTCTCCGTCAATATAGACTACATATCTTGAGTTGTTTTCACTTGAGAGATAAATCTCAAGCTTCTTTGAGCTTCCGTCAAAGTAGCTTATTTCCGCCGTCACATAAGCGTCATTCTCGTGCTGCATTTCGTTGATGTTAAGCACAGCCATAGAACTTAGCTTTGTGTAAAGCTCGTTTACATACGAATAGAGAATCTCGTCTCCGTCAGCGTAGGAAGAATACGAATAATAAACCTTGCTGTCGGTCGAACTGCTCTCGTCCTCCTCACGCGTTATCGTGATTTCGGAGGACTTTCCGTCAACGGTTAATTTCAATCCGCTTATGTCGGAAAGAGAATCGGTGAGAACGCTTGACGCTCTGTACTCACTCGCATTGCACTCTGCCCAATCGGAAATTTTAGATGTCAAAATCGAATAGACCGTCTTGTCGTCATCAATTCGGCAATATCTCGAGTTGTCCGTCTGTCCGCCGATAACTATCTTGTGGCTTTCGCCGTTGAGTTTGATTTCAAGCGTTGCATAAGGATCGTCAAGTCCGTATTCCTTAAGCTTTTCATCAGTCGGGTCGAGGTCAACCGTCGCATTTGCGGCGTAGTTCAGAAGTGAGCTTATGAGAGTTTCCACCTTATCGGAATTTGCGTCCGCCTTAATCGGTGACACAAGCTTATATGTCTCGCTGTCACTGTCATAAGTGATTTCAACTCCCGAGGAATTGCATGTGCCCCCAACCTTGAAGCTCTCGAGTATCGAGTAATTCTCGGTGGTGGTTGTCGAACTGCTCTCTGTACTGCTGTCCGTACTGCTCTCCGAGCTGCTTTCGGAACTTTCTGTCTCCCTTGTGAGATAATCTATATCCCATGAAGCGGCGGTGATAAGGCTCTCAAGGGAATTGGTGTAGGCTGTGTTTATACTTGCGATATAAACCTTGCCGTTATACTTGATGTATCTGCCTGTTCCCGATGAGGGAGCGTCACCGATTTCGAAGCTTTCTGCAGAGCCGTCCTTGTAGACACAGCTTGCCACGATACTTCCGTCAAATCCGAATGCGGATTCATCCTCAACCTCGCCGATTTCCTTTGTGTAATCGAGGTCATAGAAAGCCATGGCGGCAGTTGAAAGGGTTGATGTGTTCACATTTCTGTCTTCATAGCCCGTGAGGTTATAGGTGTAGGTTGCGGTTGTATCCGTGCTTGACGAATCGGAGCTTTCCTCATCTATGTCGACGAGAGTCGGATAGAAGCTGAAACTACCGTAGGTGTTTTTGACATTTATCGTGACGATGTCGCCCTCTTCGTGCGTGATGAGCGATGTATCCTCTTCACTGAGCTCCGAAGAAACCTCGCCGCCCTCGTCCTCGTCACTTCCCGTCAGGAGCAGTGCCGCCAAAACGCCGCCAAGAACAAGAACCACTATGAGTAAAATGAGGATAAGTCTTTTTTGCTTTTTCATGAGCCTTACCTCAAATTACAAATGTCTTCTTCTGACGAATACCACAATACCCAAGACTACGATAACAAGCGGAATTGCGATTGTGAATACGAAAAGTCCGACAATAACGCAGGTAGCCGTAGAAGCGGTGATGTCTCTTGTGGTTGTCTGAGTGCTCTCAACCGTAAGTCCTACGCTTGTGTCGCTAGTATCGGTGCAGTACTGAACTAGGTCGAGAATAAAGTCGGCATTGCCGAAGGTCGAGTTGCTCATGTAAGCGTAAAGTGAATTTGTGTCGCCGTAAGCAACAACATTTCTCTTCACGTCACCGTCTGTCTTCTGAGCAAGAGCCGCTACTGTGTAAGTATCCGTATCCGGGTCAGACTGAGTTTCACCCGTTGATGTGTAAACGGTGGAAGAAGTCTCGATAAGCGGATATGTCTTAATGTCGCCGTTCTCCTCGAAGAGAATATCAATCGGCATTGCGTTGATTGCAAGAAGGTTTGAATATGTTCCTGAGAGAATATCATCGGTAGCATTTACAAACATATATGTTGCACTCGAAGAAATTGTCTTGCTTGTGTCCGTCTCGACAAGTACGGTGCCCGATTCCATCTTAAGTCCCCACTCCTCGAGAAGTGAAGAAAGATTCGGAAGCTCGCCCGCTGTCGGATATCCCGTGACAAAGAGCGTGTGGGAAATGTCTCCCGTCGAAAGGTAATTGCTTAATTTCTCAACATCCTCATCTGTAAGGTCAGTTGTCGGAGTGAGGAGCATAACCATAGTCGCATCCTCGGGAATATCGTCTGTCAAAAGATTGAATTCCTTAATCTCAAAGCAGTTGCCCTCGAGAAGATCGTCAAGCGAAGTTCTGTAATCATCGCTCAAAAGCTCTCCGTAGCCGGTGTCAACGGCAATAACGGGAACGGTATCCATATCGACAAGGTACATTGCGTTTGCAAGCGCACCATCAACCTTGCTGTAGTTCACCGCATTATATGACTCGTCATAGTTAATCTCAAAGAGGTCCGATACCGAGAGAACACGGTATCTCTTGTCGCTCTTGATAAGAACCATACCGCTCGAGAGATTATCGTCCGAATACTGGCTGATGAATGACGGGTCTGCATCGGGATCGACATACTTAACGGTAATCTTATCGTTCTCGGCAAGTCTGTCGCAAAGGTTTGCAAGCTGAGAATATTTTACATTGTAGCTTGAATAAAGCTGATCGTTTCTGACAGCGTCCTCTTCGCCGATGATGTAAATCTCAATATCCGATGTCAGATTCTCGGCAACGCTCTTCGTGCTCTCCGAAAGCGAATTGAGTTTCTGAGATGTGAGGTCGATTTTCATCGACGGATACTTATCCTCGAGAACCGAGAAAATTACGTTTACAACAACCAAAAGTGCGATGAAAACAACCGTGAAAGCAAATCCCATCGAACCTCTGCGGAATTTCTCCGTCTTGAATGGATTTGATTTCTTCTTTTTCTTCTTTTTCGGCTCTTCTTCGACTACGCTTAATTTCTCTGTTTCTTCAGCCGATTTTTTGTCCTCGGCTTCTTCCGATTCCTCGGAATTTTCAACTTCATCAGCCTCGTTTTCAGCCGCTGTTTCTGTCGGCTCTTCGGGCGTTTTTTCGCCTGAATCGTTCTTTTCGTTATCCTTTTCGGCAAGTCCGTTCAAAATCTCTTCGTTGACATTTGTGTCAACCTCTGTTTCGAGTTCATTTTCCTTGCCTGTATTTTTACTTTCTAACATCAGTCGCCCCTCCTTTCTCAGCTCCAGCGTCTAGACTCAAGCTTTCTTGCAGTAAGAAAGACGAAAACCGCCATAACGCTTATGAAATAAACACAGTTAGCTATACTGAATATTCCTGTTGTGAAAACATTGTATCTTGTTGAGAAAGAAAGAAATTCGATAATCTTTCCCGCAGTTGTTCCCGAAAGTGAAGATGTGATGCTGCTGACATACATAAGTGCCACGGAAACAATAAAGGTTGAAATAGCCGCAATAACTTGGCTTACGGTAAGGCTAGAAATAAATACGCCGATTGAAACCATTGCGCCGCCGTAAAGTAAAGTTGCGATGTAGTTTCCGATAACGATGCCCCATGGCGGATTTCCGAAGAACTCGAGAACCACGGCAGGCACAAGTCCCATAGTTGATGCGATTATATAAACCATATAAGCCGCAAGAAACTTTCCGAGAACTATTGAAGTAACTCCCACGGGAGCAGTCAAAAGTGCTTGGTCTGTTTTGTTCTTTCTGTCCTCAGACATACTCTTCATTGTGATAACGGGAATTATCATCATGCCGAAAAGATAAATCGAGCTGTATGCACTCGTGATGTACGAGCTTGAGCCCGTGAGCATGACGTTATAGTAGAAAAATCCGTAAATTGCCGCAATAGCCGCAACGCATACGTAACCTACGGGTGAAGAAAAATAGCTTTTCAGCTCTCTTTTAAATATCGCACCCATCAGTTTTCTCCCCCTTCGTTTGTTTCTTCATCAGCTATGTTGGACGCGTCGCTTGAAGTAAGCTTCAAGAATACCTCCTCAAGCGTGAGCTCCGTGCTCCTCATCTCAAGGATAGGACGCTTCTTTTCGGCAAGAACGGAGAAAATCTCTCGTCTGATATCCTTGTCGTCAACACTTTCAATCTGATAATCGACCGTGCCTTTTTCTTTGCTTCCGAGAGAATCGACACGCTTAATATACGGAAGAGCCCTGAGAATGCCGATTACTTCGGACTCCTCGCCCTCAACCCTTAAAGTGAGCTTGTGGTCGTCGGAAAGGCTGTGGCGCAGCTGCTCCGCCGTGCCGTCTGCCACAAGTCTGCCTCGGTTGATAACAAGAATTCTGTCGCAAACCGCCTGAACCTCGGAGAGAATATGCGAGCTTAAAATAACCGTATGGTTTTTGCCCAGTCTCTTCACAAGGTTTCTTATTTCGATAATCTGCTTCGGGTCAAGTCCGACTGTCGGCTCATCGAGAATAAGCACGGGCGGATTTCCCAGAAGTGCCTGTGCGATACCAACTCTCTGGCGGTAGCCTTTTGAGAGATTGCCGATAAGTCTGCCGTAAACATCGCTTATCTTCGTGACCTCGCAGATTTCCTCAATGTGCTCCTTTTTGTTTATCTTTACCTTTTTGAGATTGTACATGAAGCCAAGATACTCCTTGACCGTCATATCCGTGTAAACGGGCGGAATCTCGGGAAGATAGCCAATCATGGACTTTACCTCGTTCGGCTCGTCAAGAATGCTCTTGCCCATAACCGTCACGGAGCCCTCGCTTGCCGAGAGATAACCCGTGATTATGTTCATTGCCGTGGACTTACCCGCACCGTTAGGGCCAAGAAAACCGATAACCTGTCCTTCGTCAATGCTGAAGGATACGTTATTAAGCGCCGTAAAGCCGCCGTAACGCTTGGTGAGGTTTTTTACCTCTATCATATATATTCATTCCTTTCGTGTCGTATATATTTTTTGCCGCTTGATATGATATAACGGTAAAGTGACGGATATGTGAATGTTATCGTATAAAATTGTTCACACAAGAAAAACGGGACTGCCGTTTTCAGCCTCAAATTTTAGTTGACTAAAGTGCTGTTTCACTGTAAAATCAAATCAAACACCCCAAAGAAAAAAACAGGAAAGGAAGAATTATTTTGGCTGAAATCAAAGCTTTCAGAGCTGTCCGATACACAGAGAAGGCAGGCGACATCAAAGACCTCACCTGTCCCCCGTATGACATTGTACCAGAAAGTCAGCGACTTTCACTTCTTGAGAACAATCCCTACAATATGATTAGACTTGAGCTCCCCAAGGGCGAGAATCCTTACGAGGAGGCAAAGAGCCTTCTTGACGAGTGGCTCGAGAACGATATCATGACCCACGACGAGGAAGAGGGAATTTATATCTACGAAGAGGAGTTCAAAACTCAGGTTGACCACGGAGAAACAAAGAAGCTTCGCGGCTTCATCTGCCGAGTTCAGGTTGAGGACTTCTCTGCGGGAATAGTCCTTCCGCATGAGGAAACTCTCTCCAAGGCAAAAGAAGACAGACTTAACCTTATGAAGTCCACCTTCTGCAACTTCTCGCAGATTTATTCACTATATATTGACGAGAAGCATGTCACAAGCAACAGGCTCGATAACCTCGCTTCCACAACAAAGCCGAGATATGAGTTTGACAACGGACTTGTCATTCACCGCATGTGGGTAGTAAACGACAAGCTTTCCATCGCCGCCATCGCCGAGGACTTTGCCGACAGAAAGCTCTATATCGCAGACGGCCACCACCGCTACGAAACCGCAATCAATTTCAGAAACTACTGCCGTGAAAACGGTATCTACTGCCCGGGCTCAAACTACGTCATGATGATGCTTGTCGATATGGCTCACCCCGGTCTTGTAGTTTTCCCGACTCACCGCCTTATCAAGGGTATTGAAAACTTTGACGGCGAAAAGCTCATGAACGACTGCAAGGAATTTTTCTTCGCAGAGGAAAGAGAAGACGTTTCCGACATGGAGAAAAAGCTCACAGAGCTTTATAACGAGGGCAAAAAAGCATTCGGCTACTACGGTGGAAACGGAAAGTGGACACTTCTCACGCTTAAGGATTTGAGCGTAATGGAAAGCGTTCTTCCCGATAAGAGCGAGGCGTCCCGTGGCCTTGATGTATCCGTTCTTCACTCCCTCATTCTCGAGAAGCTCTTGGGAATCGACAAGGAAAACATGGCAAGCGGAAAAAACCTTGTTTACACTCGCTCCTTTGACGAGGCAATAAGCGAGGTTGACGCAAAGAACGCCCAGTGCGCATTCATCATCAATCCGACAAGAGTCGAAGAAATCGGCGCTGTCGCAAGAGCAGGCGAGAAAATGCCGCAGAAATCCACCTACTTCTACCCGAAAATCATCACGGGGCTTTGCATAAACGATCTTAAATTAAAGTAAACTTATTGGTGCACTCCGAACAAAACGGAGTGCATTTCTTTTGTCAGAACTTTCGCTTTTATTTCTTAATTCCAAAATTAAACATCTTCTCTTTGTGGATTTAGCACTAAGCCTAAGTATGAAATTGTTTCATATTTACCAAAAAAAATTTAATTTCCTATTGACGAATGGAAAAATGAGGTCTATTTTAATATACGGTTATGCTCGTTTCGTATCCCGGCATAACAGAGGAAAGAAGGAATAAATATGAAATATCTGAAGCAATTCACAATTATTTTGCTCATCTCTTTTGCGGGAGATCTTCTTCACAGCGTTCTGCCGCTGCCCGTACCGGGAAGCATCTACGGAATTATTCTGCTGTTCATTTTACTTCAAACCAAAATCTTACCGCTTGAGAGCGTCAAAGAAACAGGAAAATTCTTGGTTGAGATTATGCCCGTTATGTTCATCCCCGCAGCCGTGGGACTGGTAGAATCATGGGAGGTAATCGGTTCATCTTGGGTTTCGTATATAATCGTAACCATCGTAACCACCTTCTTGGTTATGGGCGTGGCAGGAGTCGTCACTCAGCTCATCGTCAGAAAATCTCAGGATAAGGAGACAGAGCTATGAGTTTACTTCAAGAATCCACCTTTATGGGTGCGGTCATCTCTCTTGCCGCTTACTATGCGGGAATGTACCTGAAAAAGAAATGGAACCGTTCGTTTTTAAATCCGCTTCTGATTTCAATTATTATCACGATAATCTTCGTTATCGTATGCAGAATTGACTATGACACCTACTACGAAGGCGCAAAATATATAAGCTATCTTCTCACCCCGGCTACTGTTTGCCTTGCGATTCCGCTTTATGAGCAATTTCAGATTCTCAAAAATAACTGGAAAGCAATCATTGCCGGCGTAACAGCAGGAGCGGTAACATCTCTCACAACAGTTCTTGTTCTCGCTCTTTTATTCAGGTTCAGTCATGAAGAATACGTCACCTTTTTACCGAAATCAATCACAACGGCAATCGGTATGGCGGTTTCTGAGGAGCAAGGCGGCTATGTTGCCGTCACGGTTGCGGTAATCATCGTCACGGGAATACTCGGAAATGTTTTCGGCGATCTCATTCTTAAGATTTTCCGCATAGAAGAGCCTATCGCAAAAGGCATCGCCCTCGGCACAGCGTCCCACGCAATCGGCACATCAAAGGCAATGGAGCTCGGAGAAATCGAAGGTGCTCTTTCAAGCCTTGCTGTCGTTGTCGCAGGTATACTCACTGTTGTCGGAGTATCGATCTATTCGCACATTTTGTAATAAGCCAAAATTAACAGCCTATGAGAATTTTTCAATGAAATTTCTCATAGGCTGTTTTCTTTCAAATATCAGGCATTTTCACTCTCGAAGATTTTCTTTGTACTCTCCTCAGAGAACTGCTTATTGTAAAGATCAGCATAGTAACCGCCTTGCTTCATAAGCTCGAAGTGCGTTCCACGCTCAATTATCTTTCCGCCCTTAACCACCAAAATCATATCCGCCTGACGGATAGTGGAAAGTCGGTGAGCAATAAGGAAGCTTGTTCTTGTTCCGAGAAGCTTGGAAATTGCATTCTGGATGAGCTGTTCCGTTCTCGTATCGATTGAAGCGGTCGCCTCATCGAGAACGAAGATTTTCGGGTCTGCAAGAACCGCTCTCGCAAAGGAAATCAGCTGTTTTTCTCCGGTTGAAAGCTGGTCGCCGCCCTCGCCGACATCGCTGTCGTATCCCTTTTCCATTCTCATAATCGAGTCATGAGCCGAGACAAGCTTAGCCGCCGCCACAATCTCCTCATCTGTAGCGTCAAGTCTTCCGTAACGGATATTTTCCTTGACCGTTCCCGAGAAAAGATGCGGCGTCTGGAGAACATAGCCGATGTTCGAGTGAAGCCAAAGCGAGCTTCTCTCACGGTAATCAACACCGTCTATCAAAATTCTGCCGTCTGTCGGCTCAAAGAATCTGCAGGCCAAATTGACAAGCGTGGATTTTCCCGCTCCCGTCTCTCCGACTATCGCAACCGTTGTGCCTGCGGGAACATCAAGACTGAAGTGCTCCAAAACGTAGTCCGTTCCGTCAGGATACTTAAAGCTTATGTCGTCAAAGACGATATGACCCTCAATCGGCTCCCAATTCTCTTTTTTCGGCTCGAACACCGTTCCGTATTTTTCCACAACCTCGGGCTTATCCTTGATAAGCGGCTCTATCTCAAGAAGATAATTGCATCTCTCGATATTTACCTGTGTCGAAATAAGCCTTGAAAGCGTCCTTGCAAACTGCTGAACGGGGTCGGCAATGACAAGTGCGTAGTTGAAAAAGATTGTGAGCTCGCCAACGCTTATGTCCCCAAGAATTACCGATGAACCGCCCTTTGTCAGAACGAACGCAACGGCAAGGGACGTGAGAAACGAGACTATAGGAACATAAATCGCATTTATCGTTACGGCACGGATGGAAGACTGCCTCATCTGCTCGGTTGTCTCCTCAAAATGCTCCTCATTCTTCTTCTCGATAACAAGTGTTTTCGAGGTTTTCGCTCCCGAAATGCCCTCGTTGAAGTTTCTTGTTATCTCGGAATTGATATGACGAACCTCTCTGTTTGCCGCCAATATCTTCTTCTGGAAAAAGTAGGTTATAACGCCGATAAACGGGATTATCACAATGATGAGAGCGGCAAGCTTAATGTTGATAACGCACATGACAACTATCGAGCCGAGAACAAAAGCAACAGACCACACGATATCAACCATACTCCACGCAAAAACCGTTCCGATTTTTCCCGAATCGGAAAGTGCTCTTGCAAGTATCGTTCCGACAGGCGTGGTGTTGTAGTAGTCAAAACCTAAAATTTGAAGGTGGTCAAAAAGCTTGTTTTTCAAGTCACGGCTTATGTACATCTCGATATCAATGGCTATTTTTGCCATCATAACGGTACTCACCACGAGTGCAAGACCGCCCAAGGCGCACACAATCGCAAAAATCGGAAGTCCCTTTGTCGTGCCCTTTGTGATAAAAAGGTCTACGGCATAGCCCGACATTAGCGGCGTAAATGTGTCCACTGCCGAGGCAAGCAGCATGAAAAAGGCAAGCTTCGCCATAAGCCCCACATACGGCTTAATCGTCGGCATGAGCTTCTTCCATGTTGAGAAACCCGAAACGCCTTTCATATCCTCATATTTAAAATCCATTTATTCCCCTCCTTCGGTCGGTGCCTTCTGAGTTTCGTAAATGCGCTTATAGAATCCGTCCTCACGGATAAGCTCCTCGTGAGTGCCCTCCTCGACAAGTCTGCCCTTATCGAGAACGATGATTTTATCGGCATTCATAATCGTTGTAATTCTGTGCGCAATGATTATCGTGGTTCCGCTGACATTTTTGTTAATCGACTCTCTTATCATGGCGTCCGTTTCCATATCTACAGCCGAAAGGGAATCGTCAAAAATCTTTATCGGAGTCTCCTGCATGAGCATTCTCGCAATGGCAACTCTCTGCTTTTGACCGCCCGAAATCGTGACTCCCCTTTCGCCTATCTGAGTGTCATAGCCCTCGGCAAAATTTGCGATAGTGTCATCGATAACCGCATAGGAAGCATATTTTCTCACGCTCTCGAGGTCGTGATACTGCGAACCGTCCGATATAGTCTCCTTGAAGCTTTTTGAGAAAAGAAACGGCTCCTGAAGAACAATTCCGATTTTACTTCTCAGGCTTTCGAGCTTCATGTCCCTTATGTCCACTCCGCCTATGGTTATGCTGCCGTTTTCACGCGGCAATTCATAGAGCCTGTCGAGAAGATACATAAGCGTTGACTTTCCCGAGCCGGTCGAACCGAGAATGCCGAGTGTTGTTCCCTCCTTGACGGTGAAGCTTATGTTATCGAGAGTTTCTCCGTTTTCGTTATAAGAAAAGCTGACATTCTTAAATTCTATGTCGCCCTTAATCTCTCCCGTGTACGGATTTTCGCAGTCCTTTTCTTCCTCCTCGTCGAGTATCTCGAAAATTCTCGTCGAGCTTATACTCGTCTTGGAAAGCTCCGCCAAAATTCTTCCGAAGTTTCTCACCGGCCAGATAAGCATGGAATTGTAGGATACAAATGCGAGAAATTCTCCGCTTGTCAGCTCTCCCTTAACCGTGAAAACAACTCCCACGATACAAATGACTATCGCCTGAGCAGAGGAGAGAAAATCTCCCGCACCCCAGTTAAAGCCCATGATTCTGCCAAGTTTCTGCCATTTCTGCGTGAACTCCTCGTTTTTTGCGTGGAACTTCTCAAGCTCGAACTTCTCTCTTCCGAATGCTCTTACCACACGAACTCCCGTGAAATTCTCCTGAGCGATCGCCGTAAGCTGACCCTCGCATTCGTCCGCATCCTTAAAGAACTTTGCCGTAAGCGAATACGAAAGGAACGAATAGACAATGGTAAGCGGCAAAAAACCTATTGCGATAAGGCTTAGCTTTGCGCTCATCGGTATCATAAATATAAGTGCAACCACTATCAAAAATACGGTTCTTAGCATGGCAGTTAGCTGTTCGTTCAAAAAGCTCAGAATAGTCTCGACATCTGTCGAACAGCGCTGAATTATATCGCCTGTCTGGTTGCGGTTATGCCACTCATACGGAAGGCGCTGAATGTGCGAAAAAAGTCTGTCCCTTATTCTCTTAATGGTGCCCTCGCAGGACTTGGCAAGAAGCCGCCTTGCAAAAAGGTCTGCCGTCTGCGTGATTACCGCAAGCACCAAAGATACCGCCGCACAAATTGCAATGTGCTTCACAAGCTCATCTCTTCCGCCGATTTTGTTTATCAAGTTAACGGCAAAATCAGGCAGTGCAAACGGCTCTGTTCCGATTACAGAATCGACCGTTATTCTTATCACCTGAGGTGTCAGATAGTTTGCGACGACGCTTATAAGAACCAAAAGAAACGACGTCAAGAACATTCCCCTAAAGCCCTTCGTAAACGGGAAAAAACGCAGTATAGTGCTTTTTTTCTGTTTCTTCTCCAATTAAATTTCTCCCCTTCGTTGTAATTTACTCTTTTTTATCCGTAAGGATTTTCATCGATACACACTAATCTTAGTTAAATCCGTACAATTGATAATTGTAACATAAAAAAAACTATCGTTGCAATATATCAAGCCCGAGTTTATGAATTTCAAGACATAAAATTATTCAAAAAGACGCTCTCAAATTCTGAGAGCGTCTTCATCCGTTTATTCTATTTTACTTTGCTTGACTTAGTGACATCCGTTCTCGAGACACTTGTAGTGAGCAGTAGGATCTGTCGGATCCCAAGAATGCCAGCTCGGAACATAGATGTTTGCAGGCTTGCTTACAGGAGAATTGTTGTACGGAGTAATCTCAATCTCCTGACCCGCACTCGTGTTGTCATAAATCCACTTGCAGTCGGAAGCAAGAAGTCTTATGCATCCGAGTGAGCGGATAGAGCCGAGGTAATTGAACTCGTCAACCTCAAGGTCGAGATTGTTGAGAGTCCAATCGGGAACTGTATGGTAAAGGTAGCTTCCGATAATATCGGTGCACCACTGAGCATAAGTATCACCGACCATCTGCAACCAGCGGAAGCTTGACGGCGAATAGTAGGTTCCCTCGGGAGTGCCGTATCCGGGTGAGCAAATCATAGCCTTAACGGGCAGATTGTAACTGCCGTCGCTTGATCTTGCGTAAACAACGGTAATGCACTGGTACTTGTAGGTAACGATTTTGTAAGGGCCGCTTACGATATCGGAGACATCTCTTACACGGTTTCCTGCCTTATCGTAAGCAAACCAGTAGCCGTTCTCGTTTCTCCATGTGTAATCGGAGCTGTTTGTTCTGTCGATATAAGTTGAGAGAACATAACCCGTCTTGCCATCATATTTTATCTGCATCCAGTTGTCATCATAGTCCTTGACGATAGAAACAGATGAGCCTGACGGAATGTATGCGAGAGTCGAATGATTTGAATCGGTTGAAGAATAAAGCTTAAGATCTGCGTTTGTTCTGCCCGATGAAACAGGGTTGAACGCATCCTTGTGGACATAGCCTATTCTGTTGCCGTAAACCACCTTGTAGAAATCACCGCTGTTCTCGATTACATATACGCTCTGACCGCCTGAAATTGATGTCTTAACAGAACTTGATGTCGATGCACTGCTGTAAAGATTTCCGTTAATAACAAGCTTCTTTGCCCCAAGAGTCGAGAAAGAATAGCCCGTTGTTATCTTGCAGACAAACGGCTTGAGAACATAGCCTGTTTTTCCGCTGTATGTGATGTAATAGTAATCTCCGCTCTCCTTGAGAATGGTGATTTTGTTGTATCTGCTGAGTGTTCTGACAACAGATGAAGATGCGTTCGGTGAGCTCAAAAGCTGAGTGCCGTTTGCTCTTACGATACCGTTGCCGTAGCTGATATCCTTTGCATAAACATAACCGATTCTGCCCGCGACAACAACCTGATAGAATGCGCCGCTTGAGCTCTTGCAAACCTTATTGAGAATTGTTCCCTTGGGAAGGCTTGCAATCGTGCCCGATGATGAGCTTGTGCTCTTATAAAGCTTTGTTGCCTTTGTTGTGAAGAGAAGCCGGCTGTCGGGGCTTATGTCTGTGTTTGCGGTGTAGTCCTTCTCGTAAAGTCCTACCTGAACATAGCCTGTAATTTCACCTATCTGAATCTTCGCCCAGCTTCTGACTATTGAAAGAACGCATACTCTTGTTCCCTGACTTAATGTGCGGATGGTATCGCCCGAAGCGGCAGCCACTCTCTTAACGGGAGTATCGTTTGCAAGAATTTTTGCGTTGCCGTATTTTACCTTGCTTGCAGGAACGTAGCCTGTTTTTGTGCCGGACTTAACCTGATAGTAGCTGCCGGACTGTGAAACATAATAGACCGTATCGCCCTTTTCGAGGGTAGCAAGAGTTGAGCCTGAGCCCTTTCCGCTCTTCAGCGGAACAGTAGCCGTCACGGTGTAAATCTGAGTTGCAGAAGCAGAGCCGCTTATAGAATAAACCTTATCCTTGGCAATGGCACTTGTAAGAATATAACCTCTTACTCCGCCTACGATAACCTGAGTCCACTTGGTGCCCTGATTTACAATAGTTATTCTTTCGTCTCTGTAAAGAACCGAGAGAACACTTCCCGTATCGGAAGCAGAGCCTCTTAATTTTGTATTTGCGGATTTAACATATCCGTTTCCTCGTCTTAAGTAGTTGGTGGAAACATAGCCGACCTTTGAATCGACCTGAACTCTCGTCCAGCTCTCACCGACTGAAAGAACCTTAACCTGTGTGCCGACTCCGCAATAAGTAAGGCTTTCGGAGGCGGACGATGCGGCACTGCGAACGCTTGCCTTGACATTAAAGGTAGCCACGCTGTCGGTAGCTGTGGAAACCTTGCTTATCGAGTATCTTCTGATAGCGGAATTGGGAATCCATCCCTTCTGTCCGTTATACATGACATAGCTCCAGTTTGTTTTCTTTGAAATAACAAATATATTTGTTCCCGAAGAAAGCGAAGCTATCGTCCTGTAACTACGTCCCGCACCAACCTTGAAATCGGCATTTGATATCAAATTGGCATTGAATGTATTAACTCTGTTCTTTGGGAGATAGCCCGTCAGACTGCCAACTTTAACGTAGTAATAGTTTCCGGTTTCGGAAAGAATTTCCACGGTCGTTCCTTTGCCTATTCTCTGATAGATAAGAGAGTTTTCCTTGGCTGTTGCCAAAAGCGGAGTGTGTGCATTCAGAGCACCGTAAAAATTGATTGATGTCGAGTCTGCCACAGCCGTCACACCCGTCTTCTCGACAATCGGCGAGCAAACCGTCATTGTCAGAGCGAGTGCCACAAAAAGGACAAACACCTTTGATAATCTCTTCATTTTTTATCCTCTCACATATTCAAATTACCTTGCGGTAAAATCCTACAAAATCCGAATCAGCCTAAATCGATTGATCGCTGTGCGCAGGCGTTGAGGTCAAGCCCTGCGGTATTTCCCGCAAGATACTCATAGTAGCCCTGACTTGCAATCATTGCCGCATTGTCGCCTGTATACTTAAGATCGGGACGATAGAACTCCCAGCCCCTCTGCTCACAGATTTTCTCCATATTTCTTCTAAGAAGCGAGTTTGCGGAAACGCCGCCCGCAATTACAAGCTTTTTGTAACCCGTCTGCTCTGCCGCCTTAACGAAATTGCCTGTTAAGCTGTCTACAACAGCCTTTCTGTAAGAAGCCGACAAATCGGGAACATTTATTGTCTCGCCCCTCTGCTCGGCATTGTGGATGATGTTTATGACAGCCGTCTTGAGTCCCGAGAAAGAGAAATCAAGCGGTGCGCCCGCTACGCTCGGTCGTGGAAGTTTATAAGCGTTCGGGTTTCCGTTTTCTGCCACCTTATCCATCATAATTCCGCCGGGATACGGCATTCCCATGCTTCTTGCCGCCTTATCAAACGCCTCGCCTGCCGCATCGTCCCTTGTTCTGCCGAGAATATGAAGCTCGGTGTAAGAATCAACGCTGATTATGTGGCTGTGTCCGCCCGACACAACCAAGCAGAGAAACGGCGGCTCAAGCTCTTCGCTTGTTATGTAGTTCGATGCGATATGACCTCTCAGGTGATGAACCGGCACAAGCGGCTTACCGCTTGCAAGAGAAAGTCCCTTTGCAAAGTTCACGCCTACGAGAAGTGCTCCGATAAGTCCGGGCGCATAGGTCACGGCAATGGCATCGATTTCGTCTATTGTTTTGTCAGCGGCTGAAAGCGCCTCACGGACAACTCCCGTGATTGCCTCGCTGTGCCGTCTTGACGCAATCTCGGGAACAACACCGCCGTAAAGCTTGTGCTCCTCAACCTGAGTTGCAACTATATTGGAGAGAACCCTTCTGCCGTCCTCGACCACCGAAGCGGCAGTCTCGTCACAGGAGCTCTCAATTCCGAGAATCAACATTCTTTTTTCTCTCCTTAATTAAAAAACTTTGTATAGATAACAGCATCCTCCCGTGGGGATGTGTAGAAATTTTTCCTCTTTCCGACCGCCGAAAAGCCAAGCTTTTCGTAAAGTCCGATTGCGGGAGCGTTGGACTGTCTCACCTCAAGAGAAATAAAATCACCGAGCTCTCTTGCTTTTTCGATAAGCGAAAGAGTGAGCCTCTCGCCATAGCCCTTGCCCCGATGCTTCTCAAAAACGGCAATATTATCGACATAGCAGTCTCCGCAAGGAGTGTGCATGCCGGCATAGCCGACTACTTCTCCGTTCTCCGTTTCAACTATAAAATAAGCGTCGGGATTATCAATTTCGTCAAGCAGAGATTTTTCGCTCCACGGCTCGGAAAAGCACTCTCTTTCAAGCCGTGCCACCGCTTTTATGTGTTCCTCACGCATTATTTCCGTCATGAAGCGTAAGCCTTCAGCTTTCCGTAAAAATCGGAGACCGCACGCTTGATGTCGTCTCTGCATTTGCGATAAACCTCAATGTCACCGCCAAAAGGATCGTCTATTGTTTCGCCCACGTAGATTCTGTCTCTCGGCACACCGGCCTTCTCGAGAATGTATCCGTGAGTTTCGCTCATTACAAAATACACATCCCATGTCATAATCTCCTCGGGAGTGATTCTTCTTGATTCGTGCGAAGAAATATCTATATTTTCCTCTGCCATAGCTTTAATTGCATTTTCTGCCGCATCCTGTCCCGGCAAAGCCGCAATTCCCGCACTTTGGCACATTATGTTTTCATTTCCGTCCGCACGCAGCATCGCCCTGAAAATTCCCTCAGCCATGGGACTGCGGCAGGTGTTGCCCGTGCAAACAAATAACACCTTAATCATTATTCTTAATCTACCTTCTTTTCAAAAAGCCGCTTGGCTTCAAATCGCAACTTTCGTCAGTTAAATAATAACATAGCAAATTGTCAAATACAAGCAATTTACCGCAAAGAACAAACTTCAGGCACACAAAAAATCGGCGTGATTTCAAAACCAACGCCGATTTTCGTTTTTATTTTAAATCTCAGTATTTCTCCCTGTGAACACGGGAAAAATCTATATTGTCATCCGTGTAAGCTTTCGGGAATTCACTGGGTATTCCGAGCGACAAAATCGCAATCAGCTTTAAGTTTTTCGGAAAACCAAGAACTGAGCGGACATAATCTTCGGTGCTCTCGCCGTTTTCAGCCTCTCTTCCCTTGCCCTGAATCCAGCACGAGCCGACGCCCAGTGAAAAAGCCGTGAGATGCATATTTTCGAGTGCGATGGAAGCGTCCTCCACAAAAGTATCCGTTTTTTCCTCATTGCCGAGCGTGACTATCGCCGCCGAAGCATCGACGAGCATTTTTGCCGCACCGACTCTTGCGTGAGAGAGCTTTTCGAGTACAGTCTTATCTGTTACGACTATAAATTCGGGTGAGTGGGTGTTTCTGCCCGTAGCCCCGAGAAGTCCCGACTTGACTATTTTCTCAAGCTTTTCCTCTGTTATTTTTTCATCGGTATATTTGCGGATACTCCTTCTCGAGTACATCAAATCAAAAAGCTCCATTTTAGTCCTTTCTGTAAACAAGAAAATCAAAGTGAATTTCGGTATCGAGCGAATCAAGCTTTTTAAGCCTCTCGCTTCCCGAAACATCGGTTTTCCAGTAATACGGCGTCATGCTGAAAAGATTCATAATTTGGCGGTTTTCGTCAAGGTGAATATTTCCCTTAACGCTCACCCTCTCCAAAAGAGAAAAGCCGTCATAATCAGTATCCTTGTGCTCGTTTTCGTAAGGATTCTCATAGAGAACCTCTTTGAGTCCCCACAAATGCCTTTCTCCCGGAACGGCATAAATGAAAACTCCGCCTTTTTTAAGAACCCTCAAAAATTCCTTTTCGGCAAGCGGAGAGAAAACATCCGTCAAAACATCGACTCTTTCGTCCGAAAATGGAATATCAAACACGCTTGCCACCGCAAAATTTATTGTCTTGTATTTTCCGGCAGCCGCCTTTACGGCAAGCTTTGAAATATCAAATCCGTGCACTCCGTCAAAAGCGGAAGCAAGCTTTGCGGTGTAGTACCCCTCACCGCTTCCGCAGTCGAGAATCACGGGGGTTTCCGCAGAATATTTTTCCACAAGCTCCAAAAGCTTATCGGCAAAAATTCCGTAATAGCCTGCATCCAAAAATTCTCTTCTTGAATTTACCATTAGTGCGGTGTCGCCCGGATTTTTCGAGTGCATTTTGTTTGACTTCACAAGATGAACATAGCCTTGTCTCGCAAGGTCAAAAGAATGCTTTTTTTCTTCATTTTCGCAGACGAGGGAATTTCCCTGCTCCGACAAGCCGCATCCGCAAACGGGACAGCAAAAAAGTATAGGTTTATTCATAATTGTTCCGCCTTATCCCTTTGCCTGATACCATGTTTTTCCGATGTGTGCGTCCGCCGTCATCGGAACTGCCATATTCACGGCACCCGACATTTCTTCTTCGAGAATTTTCTTAACTGTCTCTGCTTCGCTCTCGGGGCACTCGACGATAAGCTCATCGTGAATCTGTAAAATAAGCTTAGCTTCAAGCTTCTCTTCCTTTAAGCGTGCATAAACCTTAATCATGGCGATTTTGATTATATCTGCTGCGGCACCCTGAATCGGCATGTTTCTTGCGATTCTCTCTCCTGCGGCTCTTGCGATTGCATTTGAGCTTGAAAGCTCGGGCAAATATCTTCTTCTGCCGAAAATATCCTCGACATAGCCATTCTTCTTGGCGTCGCTTATCACCCTTTCCATGTAATCACGGACGCCGCTGAAGTTTTTGAGATACTCCTCAATATAAGCCTTCGCCTCTCTCACGCTGACACCGATATCCTTGGAAAGCGAGAATGCGCCGATTCCGTAGACAATACCGAAATTAACAGCCTTTGCACTCGATCTCATCTGCGGCGTGACCATCTCCTCGGGCAAGCCGAAAACCTTTGCCGCAGTCGCTCTGTGAATATCCTTGCCGCCGACAAAGCTTTCTATCATAACCTCATCGTTTGCGACATGAGCCAAAACTCTCAGCTCAATCTGTGAGTAGTCGGCGTCGACAAGCACGTGATTTTCCTTTGCAACAAAGAATTTTCTCATCTCTCTGCCGAGCTCCGTTCTCACGGGGATATTCTGTAAATTCGGATTTGTCGAGCTTATTCTTCCCGTTCTCGTCTCCGTCTGGTTAAAGGTGGAATGAATTCTTCCGTCCTCGCCGATAACCTTAAGAAGTCCCTCCACATATGTGGAATATAGCTTTCCGAGAGCCTTGTATTCGAGAATATCGGCAACTATCGGATAATCCCACTTTAACGGCTCAAGAACAGATGCGTCCGTGGAATATCCCGTTTTTGTTTTCTTGCCGTGCGGCAAGCCCATATCCTCAAAAAGAACCGTTCCCAGCTGCTTGGGAGAATTGAGATTGATGTCGCCCGTCTGCTCCTTGATTTTCGCTTCAAGCTCGTCTTTTCTCGTCTTCAGCTTTTCTCCGTAGGAAACAATGTCGTCACGGTTTACCATGACGCCCTCAATCTCCATTGCCGCCAAAACAAGCGAGAAAGGAATTTCTATTTTCTCCAGAAGCTCCGACTGATTTCTCTCGTCAATTACCTTTTTGAGCTTATCGCAAAGCTTGGGAAACACTGCGACTGCCGCCGCATTTTCATTTTCTGATGACGGAACGGAAATGCCGTATTCGGCTTCAAGTCGGATTAGCTTTTCAAAGCGTGTGATTTTCTGCTTTTTCTCTGACGGATTGAGAAGATAAGCCGCCAAAGAGCTGTCCATTTTAATATTCTCGAGAGAAATATCTTTTTTAAGAAGTACCTTGTGGAAAAGCTTGATATCGTTGGTGTATTTTTCTATCGACTTATTTTCGCAAAAGCTTCTAAGGAAAATATCGCTCGGCTTAAAGGAATACACCGTTTCGCCGACAACAAAATACATCCCGATTATTTCACCGCTGTCGTCATAGTCGTTTATGAAATAAGCCTTTCCCTCGTCAGCCGTCATCGCAAGCAAAGACGCACCGTCCGAGAGAGTTTTGAAAACATATTCCGTCTTGTCTTCTTCCTCAGCCTCAACAGGATTTACCGCTCCCAAGGTGATATTCATCTGCTCCATAAGCTTGAAAAGCTCCAGCCTTGTCATTAGAGCCGATGCCTTCGGCATATCAATCGGCTTTAAGCGGTAATTTTCTATCTCGGTGTCAATCGGAACATTCGTGTTGATTTTTCCGAGGAAATACGATAATTCCACCGTATCCTTGGAGGCAAGAAGTTTTTCCTTTGTTTTCGGCTTGATGTCTATCTCGTCAATGTGAGAGTAGATATATTCTACCGAACCGAATTTTGAAATCAGCTCCTTTGCGCCCTTTTCGCCTATTCCAGCCGCACCGGGGATTTTATCGGAGGTATCGCCCTGAATGGCCTTGATATCGATAAGCTGAGGCGGAGTTACGCCGTAAGTCTCCTTAATCATCTCGGTATCATAGAGCGTGACGGTGCTTTTGCCGAATTTTGTCGTTGCAAGTCTTACAGTCGTTACATCGGAGACTAACTGCAAGCTGTCTCTGTCTCCCGTTGCGATATAGCATATGTCACCCGTGCTCTCGCATTTCTTGGCAAGAGTTCCGAGAATATCGTCAGCTTCATAGCCCTCGAGAGAAACAACCGTACAGCCGAGATAAGAAAGAAGTTCCTTCAAAATCGGCATCTGGGACGAGAGCTCCTCGGGCATAGGCTTTCTTCCTGCCTTATATCCTGCATACACTTTGTGTCTGAAAGTCGGTGCGTGCACGTCGAACGCAACGGCAATTCCGTCAGGCTCAAGCTCCGATTTTATTTTATTGACTATCGAAAGGAAACCGTAAATTGCATTTGTGTACTCACCGTTTTTTGTTGTGAGCAGTTTTATTCCGTAAAAAGCACGGTTCGCTATACTGTTTCCGTCTATAACAAGCAGCTTCATTTTTATTCTCCGTCTTCGTCTGTTCTTTTGTTCTCTATGTAAACATCCCTGAGTAATTCGTCAAGCTCGGAAAGAGTCGAAAGATAACCCGCTCTTCTTCTGAATTCGGCAGCATTTCTTAAGCCGTGCATATACCAGCCGACATGCTTTCTTGCCTCTTTCATCGCACGCATCTCGCCCTTTTCTTCGCACATCAAGCCGATGTGCTTTCTTATCACGATGATTTTTTCTTCCACGGAGGGCGGCGGCATAATTCTCACGTCCTCACGAAGACAAGCGTTGATCTCTCTGAAAATCCAAGGATTACCGAGAGCCGCTCTTCCTATCATAACCGCATCGCACGCCGTTTTGTCTATCATAAGTGCGGCTGAAACAGCGTCCTTTACGTCACCGTTTCCGATAACGGGAATCTTGACCGCATTTTTGACAAGTCTGATTATCTCCCAGTCTGCGGGCGGCTCATACATCTGAGCTCTTGTTCTGCCGTGAACGGCAATCGCATCGGCTCCTGCCTCCTCGCAAATTTTCGCAACCTCAACGGCATTCACGCTGTTTTCGTCCCAGCCCTTGCGAATTTTAACTGTGACAGGCACGGGAACAGCTTCCTTTACCGCCCTCACGATGTTTCCGCAAAGGTCGGGTCTTTTCATCAATGCGCTTCCCGAGCCGTTTCCTGCAATTTTCGGTACAGGACAGCCCATATTTATATCAATCATATCGGGGCCGAACTCCATAGCCTTTTTTGCCGCACGGGCAAAGGTGAACGGATCGTCTCCGAAAAGCTGAATGGAAACGGGGTGATTGTCCCCTTCGAGATTCATAATTTCATATGTGTTCTTCTGACCGAAAGTTATCGCCTTTGACGACACCATTTCCGTGACGGTGTAAGCCGAGCCGAAATCCGAGCATATTTTTCTGAAGGTCGAGTCGGTAGCCCCAGCCATGGGAGCGAGTATCGCCTGACCGTTAATTTCCAAATTTCCTATTTTCATTTTGTACTTCTTTTCCGTTAAATTTATTTTGGTTTTCCTGTTCATTTTACAGGAACACAGCGTTTTTTTCAATAGAAAAGAGTTTTGGAGAAAACACAAAAACGGCGTTCGCTTTCTGCGGACGCCGTTTTTGTTAAGTGTGGTATAACCTATAGCAGATGTTCCCCGCCTATATAGACGGGGAACATCCATTCATTCAGTGGAAGATTAAAACTCCCACTGAATGAATAAGGAGCTAACGCTCCTTTTGCTTTGTTTGCAATCTGTCGCAAACTCTGCTTATTGCAAGCAAAGCAGAGTTTTGCTCCGATTTAAAGGTATATGTTATTGAAGGGTTGTAATCAAATTTATTTCATCAGAACATTTCCGTTTGGGTATAGAGATATTCTCTTGTCTCTCCCGTTATTTCAAACATTCTGTCTATATATCTGAAAATTTTCTTAAAAATCTGCATTTGAGTTTCCTCTTGCTTTCTTTTCGTTTCTCTTTTTCGGTTTCACGCCTTTCCGAATGGCGTTCCTCTGCCTATGAAGCACATCACTATTGCGGATGCTCCGACAGCTGCCATTGCAATTGTCATAAATAAATCTCCTTTTTCTTCTCCTTTTTCTGTTTGTTGTTTTAATACGATTTTTGTTCTTGTTTTTTCTTTTCTCTTTGTTTTCCTTTGTTGTGACTAAATTATAGCAAGCCGAGACGGACAGAATACGGACAAATTTAAATACCGTTTCTGAAGAATATTTTCACCAAATATTCCCGCTTGGTTGAAAACATAACCGTCTTATCCTCTGCAAATTATTTATTTTCAAATTTACCCACAAAACAAAACGGGCACTGCGAAAACAGCACCCGAATTTTCAACATATTTTATTTGCAAGTGGAAAACTTAAAGCCGAAAGCTACTTTTTTCTTACTTCTTGCTTACTGTCCACTCGATTCCGTTTGCGGTATCCTTAACCGTTACGCCTCTTGCATTAAGCTCGTCACGGATTGCGTCAGCCGCCGCCCAGTCCTTGTTCTTTCTTGCCTCGGTTCTCTTTGCGATGAGCTCCTCAATCTCGGCAGCCTCCTCAGCGGTAACATCACCGTGATTTACAGGCTTCTTGTTCGGATTCAAAAGGTTGAGTCCGAGAACCTTGTCAAATTCTCCGATGATATATCTCTTTGTTGCGCCGTTCGTGTCAAGCTTGAGAACATCATAAACCTTAGTGATACCAAGTGATGTTGTGAGGTCGTTTCCGACAAGCTGAATGAAGATTTTCTTCTGCTCGTCTGCGACAGCCATATCTACCTCGCCCTCGTTCGGAACAGCCGCAATTTTCTTCACAAGCTTATCATATGCCGTCACTGCGTTGTCGAGATTCTGATAAGAGAAAACAAGCGGCTTTCTGTAGTGAGACTGCAAGCAGAAGAATCTGTAAGCAATCGGGTCATATCCCTTTTCTTCGAGAAGAGAAACCGTAAGGAAATCACCCTTTGACTTACTCATCTTGCCTGTCTCGTCATTAAGGTGAAGAACATGGAACCAGTTTTTGCACCACGGATGTCCGAGATAAGCCTCCGACTGAGCAATTTCGTTTGTGTGATGCGGGAAAGCATTGTCGATTCCGCCGCAGTGAATGTCAAGGTACTCTCCGAGATACTTAATGGAAATGCATGAGCACTCGATGTGCCAGCCCGGATAGCCATAGCCCCACGGGGAATCCCACTTGAGCTCCTGATCGTCAAATTTCGACTTAGTGAACCAGAGAACGAAGTCCGCCTTGTTCTTCTTGTTGCTGTCCTCCTCAACGCTGTCACGAACGCCTACTGCGAGGTCGTTCTCGTCAACATTTCCGAAAACATAGTAATTCTTAAGCTTTGAAGTATCGAAGTAAACATTTCCGCCTGCCTGATAAGCATATCCCTCATCGAGAAGCTTTGTTATCATTGTGATATACTCGGGGATATTCTGAGTTGCGGGAGAAACAATGTCAGGATACTTGATATTGAGTTTCTTGCAGTCCGCAAAGAAAGCGTCCGTATAGAACTTTGCAATCTCGAGAACCGACTTGTGCTCTCTTCTTGCGCCCTTGAGCATCTTGTCCTCACCCGTATCGGCATCGCTGGAAAGGTGGCCGACATCGGTGATGTTCATGGCTCTTGTTACATCATAACCCTGAAAACGCAGAAACTTCTCGAGGACATCCTCCATGATGTAGGTTCTCAGGTTACCGATATGGGCAAAATGATAAACGGTAGGGCCGCATGTGTACATTTTAACCTTGCCCTCCTCGTGGGGGACAAACTCATCTCTTGTTCTTGTAAGTGTGTTATAAAGCTTCATATGCTTGCTCCTTTATGTTTTTACGATTGTATGTCAATTTTAAATTTACCTGATTATTCAGAAACGGTATCTTCCTCACGGTTCACCTTGCGGCTTAATTCGTTAATTACCTTCCAAGCGGAATCAAGCTCAAGCTGAAGTCGGCAAAGCTCCTGAGATACGGGATCCGATACATGAATCTGGTCTAAATCGGAATTGATTCTCTCGCCGTTGAGTCTTACTATCCTTGCAGGAACGCCGACCGCCGTTGCGTTGGCGGGAACCTCGCTCAGAACCACTGCGCCTGCCGCAATTCTTGCGTTATCTCCCACCTTGAACGGGCCGAGAACCTTTGCTCCCGAGCCGACAAGAACGTTGTTTCCGAGAGTGGGGTGACGCTTGCCCTGATCCTTACCCGTTCCGCCTAAGGTAACTCCCTGATAAAGCGTGCAGTTATCGCCTATCTCCGTGGTCTCTCCGATGACAACTCCCATGCCGTGGTCGATAAATAAATTCTTTCCTATCGTAGCGCCGGGGTGAATTTCTATTCCCGTCTTATGGCGTGACCTCTGGGAAATGAACCTTGCGATAAACTTCATCCCGTGGGTCTGAAACCAGTGCGCCTTGCGGTACGACCTTATCGCCTTGAAGCCCGAATACAGAAAATAGACCTCAAATCTTGATCTCGCCGCAGGGTCTCTCTCCATGACCAAATCAAGCTCCGCTTTCAGCTTATCAAACATACTCTCCCTCTTTCCGACAACAAAAAAGCCTCCGATACCAAAAAGGCATCGAAGGCGAAAATTCGCGGTTCCACTTCGTTTTATAACTTTTTTGCCTTAACGCAGCTGATTGATTCTCTCAACCTCACGTACGGAGATACTTTATTTCCCTCCGTCTGCTCACGGACGCACTTCACTTTCCCTTTCACCGCACGGGCTCTCAGCCGACGGCCCACGCTTTCTGTTGTGCTTTTGAAAAGCTACTCTTTCCGATCATTGCATTTAATTTTGTCTGTTAATTTCTACCTAGTATTATAGTCGGCAAAACAAATTTTGTAAAGTGTAATTCTGATATTTGTTTTTTAGCCTTAACAGGCATTCTCTGCAATAATCCTGACAGCCGACTCAATCAGTCTTCCCACGCTCAAATCGGGCACGCCCGCTATCACGTTGTCGCAGTGGTTTATCGGTATGAGAACCTTCTTGGCGTCACTGCTTCCGACCGCAACAGCCATTTCGGGGGTAATCTCACCGTAAAGCGAATCTGCGATAACAATTCCTATCGGGCCGACTATTACGTCAGCTTTTCTTGCACCAACCTTAACTGCATTCTCTCCCGTTGCGGCAACATCTGCGCCCGCCTTAAGCATCGCACTCGTTGCGGCGCTGTTCGTGCCGACCGCCGTCACAAATGCGTCCTTTATGTTCTCTTTTATTCCCGTCACAAGCTGGCGGCCTATTCCTCCGCCCTGAGCGTCAATTACCAGTATTTTCATCTTCCCTCCGCCTACATTCAATCTCACTTTAATGTTTGTGTGCTTAATTATATCAAAAGCCTATATTTTTTTCAAGCAGTTACTTTCTCTATTCTCCCTTTTGCCGTGTTTTTGAATATCAAATTCAAATCAACAAACAAAAACAGAGCCGAAAGAAAATCAAAAATCTCTCGATTCTGTTTTTACTTTTTATTCTTCTTATTCTTCCACAAGAAGCTTATAAATCTCGTTCTTTTTGAAACCCGTTTCCTTTGCGGCTTCCTTTGCGGCAAACGAAGCACTCATACCGCCCTCGATTTTCTCCCTTGCCAGCTTCAGCGCATCTTCAATCGTGAGTTCTTTCTCCTCTGACTGCTTTGCGCCGTCAATCACAAGAACAAATTCTCCCTTTGGCGGATTTTCCGAATAGTAAGCAATCGCCTCGCTCAGCGTGGTGCGCTTTACCTCTTCGTGAATTTTCGTGAGCTCTCTGACAAGTGCGATGTTTCTGTCACCGAAAACCTCAAGCATATCCTTCAAGGTATTCAAAAGCTTATGCGGCGCTTCATAGAAAACCATTGTACGCTTTTCGTTTTTTACCTCATCGAGGTGCTCTCGGCGATTTCTTTTGTTCACGCTCAAAAAGCCCTCAAAGGTAAATCTTCCCGTGGGAAGTCCCGACACCGCCAACGCAGACGCCATGGCAGTCGGCCCCGGCACAACATAAACGGGAATATTAAGCTCGGCACACTGCTTCACGAGCAATTCTCCCGGGTCGCTTATCGCAGGCATACCGGCATCGGACACCTGAGCGCAGCTTTCTCCAGCCAAAATTCTCTGGCAGATGATGTCGCCACGCTGAAGCTTGTTGTGCTCAAAATAGCTGACAAGCGGTTTTTTTATTCCGAAATGATTTAAAAGCTTGACGGTGACACGGGTATCCTCCGCCGCAATGAAATCAACATTCGCAAGGGTGTGCACAGCTCTTGGGGAAAAATCCGAGAGATTGCCTATCGGAGTTCCCACAACATAAAGCGCACCCTTTTTTATCTCGTTTTTGCTTTCGGCTTCAAAGGGAATTTCCGAAAATTCCTCTTCGTTTTCCTTCAGAAGCTCTGTTTCTTCATATATCATTTTTGATAATCCTTGTAATCTCCGTAAATTTCGAGCATCTCTTTTGTCGTCTCCCCGTTCTCCTCGAGAATGAGAGTCGGCAAAATTTCAAGCCCCGGCTTTCCGCCGCGTCTTGACTCCAGCAGAAAAATAAACGGCGCAGTATCCTTTCTCGTCTGCACAAGCCTCAATTTTTTCGGCTCAAGCTGTCTTTCACGAAAAATATTCATTGCGTCGCAAAGTCTCTCGGGCCGCTGACAAATGCAAAGTCTACCGCCGAATTTCAGCGAAAACTTAGCCGCATCGGCAAGCTGTTCCAAGCTTAAAAAATCTTCATGGCGTGCGATTTTCATATTCTCAATCCCGTTTTTAATTCCTCTGCCGTCTGCTTTGTACGGCGGATTGCACGAAATGAGGTCGAGATTTTGCTTCGGAAAAAGTTCACGGTAATTGTTGACATCGTTTTTTATAAGCTCAATGTCAAAGCCGCATTCTTCAATCGACATTTTAGCCTGAAGATATGCCTTTTCCTGAAGCTCCACCGCACTTATCTCCCTCGGTTCATAACGAGACGCCCATATAAGCGGAATTGTTCCGCAACCCGTGCCGAAGTCGGCACATTTCTCCTTGCGTTTGGGCGAAGAAAAATGTGCCAAAAGTATCGTATCCGTATTAAAGGAGTGCTCTCTTGTGACAAAAACCTTTGCCTTTTTTCCGAGCGGCTCCCATTTTCCGACTAAGTTCTCCGAACAAAAATCAGTCATTGTCGTTCATAATGCATGCGGCAAGAGTACCGATGACTGAGCCGACTATCGTGCCCAAAACAAAGCCGTCCTTGAACTTCTGAGAGAGCTCCTCACGGTGAATTTTCTCGATCTCCTCTTTTTTCTTTGCCTCTTCGATTCTGTGCTTCTCGATTAAAGTATGTACGCTCATGGTTTGTCCTCCGTTATATAGTTAATTTATGTTTATTTGCCATGAATTTAACGATTTTAAATTGCAAATTGTCAATCATCGTAGTCATCAAGGAATGAATGAATCTCGCCGTTTTTCTTGTATCTGATAACGGTATCAAGCATGACGTTTTCAAGGCTGTGGAAAATATTCGCTTCAACCTGAGGGTTTGTTTTCTTGATTTCCTGAATCAGTTTCTTTGTCTCGACTCGCCTTGAGCCCGTCGGGCCCTCTCCCGTGTGACAGGTGGTGCAGGTCTCGGTGAATTTGCATGCACACTGCAAAAAGTATAGTCCGTTGTAGTCTCTCCAGTGCTTGATGTCATCCTCACGAATAAGATAAAGCGGTCTGATTATCTCCATGCCTGGGTGCGAGGTGGAATGAAGCTTTGGCATCATTCCCTGAATCTGACCGCCCGAAAGCATGCTCATGAGGGTGGTTTCGATTACATCGTCAAAGTGGTGACCGAGCGCAATTTTGTTGCATCCGAGCTTCTTTGCCTCCTCGTAGAGATAGCCTCTTCTCATTCTTGCGCAGAGATAGCACGGATTTTTTTCAACGCCGAAAACCGACTCGAAAATATCGCTCTCGAATATATGAGCAGGAATATCGAGCATCTTAAGATTATTCTCGATAATCTCCCTGTTTGCCGGGGTATAGCCCGGGTCCATAACGAGGAATTTCACCTCAAACGGAAATTTGTTGTGTCGCTTGAGCTCCTGAAAGCACTTTGCCATGAGCATACTGTCCTTGCCGCCCGAAATGCAAACGGCTATTGAATCACCCGGTTTAACGAGTTCATAAGACTTGACCGCCCCCGCAAAGCGTCTCCAGATTTTCTTTGTGAATTTCTTTCTAATAGACGCCTCGACATCCTTCGCCTTGCTCTCCTCGGTTCTGAGAGTTTCACGAAGCCAACCGGCATAGCCGGGCGAAAAAGAGTAAGCGTCAATTCCAGATTCTCTCAAGGTTTCCGCCAAAGCAAGGCTTATTTCTCCCGAACGGCAGATAAGCAGCGGTCTTTTCGGCAAAACCGAAAAATCCTTTTCGATTTCAGCCTGCGGAATATTGACAGAGCCGGGCAAATGGCCGTAAGCGTAAGCGATGTCGTCTCGGATATCAACGGGAGAATACTTATCCCGTCCCGTCTGCCACTCCTCGAGGCTCACCTCTATATTTTCGTATATATCAAGCATAATTGCTCCTAAATTCTTCTTTTTTCTTTAAATCCGTTATTTGTTTGGCTTTGTCTAAGGTCGCTCCTATGTCAGACAGCTTTTTTCACATAACCAATTGCAGACTTTGCTCCGATTAAAAAATCACAAATCACGGGCAGTTTTCACTTCTGCACTTAGATTATACAATATTTGAAACAAAATACCAACAGTAAATAAAACTAAAAGCCGAGACTGAAAGCCTCGGCTAAAAGTTCATCTTTAGTTTTCTGTCTGAAAATTACTCAGCAGAAGGTGCTCCAACAGGGCATGTACCCTCGCATGCGCCGCACTCGATGCAGCTGTCAGCGTCGATAACGTACTTGCCGTCACCCTCGGAGATTGCTCCTACAGGGCACTCGCTTGCACAAGCACCACACATGATGCACTCATCAGAAATCTTGTATGCCATGATATATACCTCCATAAGTTTTTACAACTGCGAGTTAATCTTACAGCCAACTGCTGTAAATTAACTTCTTAACACGACTTTATGATAACACAATCAATGCAAAAATCAAGGGATTTTCTTCACCTCGATTTAATTTTGGTTGATTGTACAAAGATATTTGTAGTGCATTTGTAACAATTTGAGCATTAGGCAAAACTAACGCATTAAACAAGTTCAATAAAAATTAACATTTGTAAAGTTAGTATATATTCACTTTTGCACAAAGCTTATTCTTTTAAATATGTATCCAAAAATTAACTCATATTCTCTCGAGAATGAACTCGATTATGCTGTTTGAAACAAGAAATCCCTCGGCGGTAAGACTGATTGAATTATTGTCGGCAGTGACTAGATTTTGCGGCAGCTTCTTTGCGGCTTTAAGTGCATCTTCAAAAACTTCTTCGCCGTTTTCGTATGCACTCAAATCCTCTCTCGTAAGTCCCTCGCAAAGCCGCAGCTTAAGCATGATTTTCTCCTCGACATCGCCGCCCGTACCGTCGGGGACAGGCTCGTTACCCGAAAGAAATCCGTCAAGACTTCTCTCGAAATAAAATCTTTTTCCGTCCATGAAAGAATGTGCCGCAGGGCCTATTCCGAGGTACTCCTCATCTCTCCAGTACCTTGTGTTGTGCCTTGCTTCAAAATTCGGCTTGGAAAAATTGCTTATCTCGTACTGGGAGTAGCCGTGATTTTTCAGCTCATCAACCATAAAAAGATACAGCTCCGCCGTTTCGTCATCGTCAAGCGTTTTGATTCCCTTTTTACCGAAAACGGTGTTTTCTTCAATCTTTAATATGTATGAAGAGATGTGCTCTACATCTAAATCCGAGCAAAATTCTATCGAGTGCAAGAGTTTCTCTTTTGTCTGATTCGGCAAGGCAATCATCAAATCAAGCGAAATGTTATCAAATCCGCATTCCCGTGCAAGTCTCACCTTTTGTGCCGCCTCGGGTGCCGTGTGCCGTCTGCCGAGAAGCTTCAATTCGTCCTCATTTGCCGACTGCAGTCCCATGGAAAGCCGATTGAATCCGCCCTCTTTCAGTCTCCTGAAAAAACTTTCACCGACAGAACACGGGTTTGCCTCACATGTGATTTCCGCATCGTCCGTCACATGAAAACGGGATTTAATCTCAGATAAAATCTCACAAAGTGCATCTTCTCCCAGAACGCTCGGCGTGCCACCGCCGAAATAAACAGAGTCGACTTCTCGCTCCCCGTACTTTTCGGCATAAGAAACAAGCCGACTTTTTACGCCGGCTGTGTATTCTCTGACATATTCTTCTTTCGTTTTGCCCGAGCCCTTAGGCGGTCTTGAGTAAAAATCGCAGTAAGGGCACTTGCTCTCGCAAAAGGGCACATGAATGTAAATTCCGAAATTTTTCATCAATGTCTTGTTTCTGTATCTTAGTTTTATTCCTCGTCAAGCTTAAGAACAGCCATAAACGCATCCTGCGGAACTTCAACCGTACCCAGCTGGCGCATACGCTTCTTTCCTTCTTTCTGCTTTTCGAGAAGCTTTTTCTTTCTTGTGATATCACCGCCGTAGCACTTGGCAAGAACGTCTTTTCTCATTGCCTTGACTGTCTCTCGTGCGATAATCTTACCGCCTATGCAAGCCTGAACAGGAATTTCAAAGAGATGACGCGGAATTTTCTCCTTCAGCTTTTCGCACATTCTTCTCGCACGGGAATATGCCTTATCCGAGTGAATGATGAACGAAAGTGCGTCGACAACCTCGCCGTTGAGCATGATGTCAAGCTTTACAAGGCTCGACTTCTGGTAGCCCTTAACTTCGTAGTCAAAGCTTGCGTAACCCCTTGTTCTCGATTTGAGCGCATCGAAGAAATCGTAGATAATCTCGTTGAGCGGCAATTCATAGTGAATATCAACTCGGTCGGTATCGATATAACTCATATCCTTAAATACGCCTCGTCTGTCCTGGCAAAGCTCCATGATGTTTCCGACATACTCCGTCGGCGAATAGATATGAGCGTTTGCAATCGGCTCTTCAGCCTCCTTGATGTTGCTCGGGTCGGGGTAATTGGTCGGGTTATCAATAAGCATTACCTCACCGTCCGTCTTTGTTATTCTGTAAACAACGCTCGGTGCGGTCGTGATGAGGTCAAGGTTAAATTCTCTCTCGAGTCTCTCCTGAATAATCTCCGTGTGAAGAAGTCCCAAGAAACCGCATCTAAAGCCGAATCCAAGCGCAATGGAGGTCTCGGGCTCGAATGTGAGCGAAGCGTCGTTTAGCTGAAGCTTCTCGAGTGCCTCACGAAGGTCGGCATAGTGTGCGCCGTCTGCAGGATAAATTCCGCAGAAAACCATCGGCTGAACAGAGCGGTATCCGGGAAGTGCCTCGGCAGCAGGACGCTCGACATGAGTGATAGTATCACCGACTCGTGCATCACGGACATTTTTGATAGAAGCGGCAATGTAGCCAACCTCGCCGGCTTCAAGAGTTCCGACAGGATCGAAGCTTGTCGCTCTTAAATATCCGCATTCGGTGACGGTAAACTCCGAGCCGACAGCCATCATCTTAATGACGTCGCCCGTGCGTACGGTTCCCTCTTTTATTCTGACATAAGCGATAACGCCCTTGTATGCATCGTAATAGGAATCGAAAATGAGTGCCTGAAGCGGTGCGTTCACATCGCCGACAGGAGGCGGACAATCGGAGACGATTTTCTCCATGACCTGATCTATGTTAAGTCCCGTCTTTGCACTTATTCTCGGTGCGTCGTCGGCAGGAAGTCCGATAACATCCTCAATCTCGTTTGCCACTCTGTCGGGGTCGGCACTGGGAAGGTCAATCTTGTTGAGAACCGGAATAACCTCAAGTCCTGCGTCAACCGCAAGGTAGGTGTTCGCAAGGGTCTGAGCCTCAATGCCCTGAGATGCGTCAACAACCAGAACAGCTCCCTCACATGCGGCAAGCGAACGGGAAACCTCATAGTTGAAGTCGACATGGCCGGGGGTATCAATCAGATTGAAGACATATTCCTCGCCGTCCTTTGCCGTGTAGTTGAGCGTGACGGCATGAGCCTTGATTGTGATTCCTCTCTCCCTCTCGAGATCCATGTTGTCGAGAAGCTGATCTTCCATGTCACGAAGTGCAACCGACTTTGTCTGCTCGAGAATACGGTCGGCAAGAGTGCTCTTTCCGTGGTCTATATGAGCTATAATGCTGAAATTTCTGATTTTACTCTGATCCATTTGTATTTCCTTTAAATTCTATAAATAATTAATTCTGTTTTAAATAAATATTACTCTATTTTATAACATAAATCTGAGATTATATCAATAAAAAAGTAATATGCGTGCGCTAAGTTCACGCTTGAAAACATTGCCCGTTTGTTTTAATATTAGCATATCAATTATGTTTAAAAAGGTGTGATAAAATGTCAATCAATGATTATATCGAAAGCGGCAAAGCCGTTTTGGGCATTGAGCTCGGCTCCACAAGAATAAAGGCTGTCCTCATCGGCGAGGACTTCTCCCCCGTTGCCTCAGGCAGTCACGAGTGGGAAAATTTACTCAAAAATAACCTCTGGACATATTCTCTCGAAGAAGTTAAAAGCGGCATTCAGGACGCTTTTGCCGATCTCAAAAAGGATGTTTCGAAAAAATACGGCATCAAGCTTACAAAAATCAGTGCAATGGGCTTTTCTGCCATGATGCACGGTTTCCTTGCGTTTGACAAAAACGGTGCTCAGCTCGGAGAATTCCGCACATGGAGAAACACTAACACGGGCGAAGCCGCCGCAATTTTGACGGAGAAATTCAACTTTAACATTCCGCTTCGCTGGAGTATCTCCCACCTCTATCAGGTTATTCTTGACCAAGAGCCGTTCGCAAAGGACATTGCGTTTATGACCACCCTTGCGGGCTATGTTCATATGGTCTTGACGGGCGAAAAGGTTCTCGGCATCGGTGACGCATCGGGAATGTTCCCCATTGACTCCGCAATAAACGATTATGATAAACACATGGCAGAGATTTTTGACGGCATTCTCGCAGATAACGGCATGGAATATAAGCTTTTCGACATTCTGCCCAAGGTTCTCACGGCAGGCGAAAACGCAGGCGTGCTCACAAAAGAAGGCGCACTCTATCTCGACCCGACTGGCGAACTTGAGGCAGGCTGTCCCGTCGCTCCGCCCGAGGGCGATGCGGGCACGGGCATGACCGCAACCAACAGCGTAGCAGTGAGAACAGGAAATGTTTCGGCAGGCACATCGGTTTTTTCGATGAGCGTTATAGAAAAGCCGCTTAAAAAGGTTCATCCCGAAATCGACATGGTAACAACGCCGACAGGCAAGCCGTGCGCCATGGTTCATGTCAACAACTGCACGTCCGATATAAACGCTTATGCGAAAATGTTTGTTTCAGCCGCCGAAGGATTCGGCTTTAAGCTGAGCTACTATGACGCTCTTTCGGCAATCTTTGCCGCAGCCGCAAAGGGCAAGCCCGACTGCGATAATATCGTCAGCATAGGATATTTCTCAGGCGAGCCCGTCACGGGATTAAGCGAGGGCAGACCGCTTCTTGCGAGAAGTCCCGAATCGGAGTTCTCATTCCAAAATCTCTCGAGATCACTTCTCTATTCAGCATGCGCCGCTCTTAAAATCGGCAACGACATTCTCTTTGAGGACGAGGGCGTCACTATGGATAAATTCTACGGTCACGGCGGTTTCTTCAAGGCAAAGGGCGTAGGTCAGAGCGTTATGGCAAATGCTCTGGGCATCCCCGTTTCTGTAATGGAGACAGCAGGCGAGGGCGGCCCCTGGGGCATGGCTCTTCTTGCAAGCTATCTCATAAATAAAGACGAAGGCGAAACCCTCGAGAAATTCCTCGAAAATAAGGTTTTCGCAAAGAGTGAGTGCTCGGTCATTGCTCCGGACAATGAGGGAAAAGAAGGCTTTGACAAATACATCAAGTCCTACTCAAAGCTTCTCGAGGCAGAAAAAGCCGCAGTGAATGCAATCGAACTTTGATTTCCGCAGAAATCACCCTCAGAAGGCAGAATATGCATAAATTCCGTGAATATTCACCGTTTTATTCATAAATTTCTGTATAAATATTCAAATTAGGTCTTGATTTTTTATAAATCCCGTGTATAATAATCATTGTGGTCGGAAACAACGGCTACTTAAAAAAGTAATTTATTTAAATTTAAATACAACGGTCTGTTGTGATCGCTGTTCGGAGAAAGCTTCACCGCTTTAGCCGAAGGAAGGAAGAATATCATGGCTAAGTCAAAGAAAGACATCAAAAAGGTTGTCCTCGCTTATTCCGGAGGACTTGATACATCAATCATCATTCCTTGGCTCAAGGAAAACTATAACAACTGCGAGGTTATCGCTGTTTCCGGTGACGTAGGACAGGGCACCGAGCTTGACGGTCTCGAGGAGAAGGCCCTTAAGACAGGCGCTTCCAAGCTCTATATTCTCGACCTCACAGAGGAGTTCATCACAGATTACGTTTATCCGACAGTTCAGGCCGGCGCAGTTTACGAGAACAAGTATCTTCTCGGCACAAGCTTTGCTCGTCCGATTATCGCAAAGAAGATTGTTGACATCGCTCTCAAAGAGGGTGCAGACGCAATCTGCCACGGATGCACAGGTAAGGGCAACGACCAGGTTCGTTTCGAGCTCACAATCAAGGCATTCGCTCCTGATATGACAATCATCGCTCCTTGGCGTGAGTGGTCAATCAAGTCCCGTGAGGAGGAGATTGAGTACGCTGAGGCTCACAACATTCCGCTTAAGATAAACCGTGAGACAAACTACTCCAAGGATAAGAACCTCTGGCATCTTTCCCACGAGGGTCTCGACCTTGAGGATCCGGCAAACGAGCCGCAGTATGAGAAGCCCGGCTTCCTCGAGCTCGGAGTTTCTCCGATTGACGCTCCCGATGAGCCGACATACATCACTCTTCACTTTGAGAAGGGCATTCCGACAGAGCTCAACGGCGAGAAGCTTGGCGGCAAGGATATGGTCACAAAGCTTAACGAGCTCGGCGGAAAGAACGGCATCGGTCTTGCAGACATCGTTGAGAACAGACTTGTCGGCATGAAGAGCCGTGGCGTTTACGAGACTCCCGGCGGAACAATCCTCTATCACGCACACAACAAGCTTGAGGAGATCTGCCTTGACAGAGACACATTCCACTACAAGCAGCAGGTCGGCTTGAAGTTTGCAGAGCTTGTCTACTTCGGACAGTGGTTCACACCGCTCAGAAGCGCACTCACAGCTTTTGTTAACTCAACTCAGGAGACAGTTACAGGTGATGTTAAGCTCAAGCTCTACAAGGGCAACATCATTGATGCAGGCGTAACAAGCCCGTACTCACTCTACGACGAGGAAATCGCAACATTCGACGAGGATGATGTTTACAATCAGGCTGATTCCGCAGGATTCATCAACCTCTTCGGTCTCCCGGTAAAGGTTGCCGGCAAGAAGGGCCTTATAAAGGAATAATTCCTAAAAAGAACTTATTGACGGGCATATTTCATCGTATGCCCGTCATTCATTTTAATATTGTCAGAATTTAATCAATCAAACTACCATACAGCAAGGAGAACCGCATGAAGCTTTGGAAAGGTCGCTTCTCAAAGGAAGCCGCACCCGAAACTAACGATTTTAATTCCTCAATAGCATTCGACTCAAGAATGTTCAAGGAGGACATAGAGGGCAGTATTGCCCACGCAACCATGCTCGGAAAGCAGGGCATAATTGAGGAGTCCGAGAGCGAAAAAATAGTCGCCGAGCTCAAAAAGATAAGAGAGGACATCATAAGCGGTGCTCTCACCATAGACCCCGACGCCGAGGACATCCATACCTTTATCGAGGGTGAGCTCACCGCAAGAATCGGTCAGACAGGCAAGAGACTTCACACCGCAAGATCGAGAAACGATCAGGTTGCGCTTGACATTCGTCTCACATTAAAGCCTGAAATCGATACAATCGTATCTCAGCTTAAAGAGCTTGTTTCCATGCTTGCCGACAAGGCGGAGGAATATTCCGACACCGTAATGCCCGGCTACACTCATATGCAGCGTGCACAGCCCGTAACCTTCGGTCACCACCTTCTTGCTTACTGCGAGATGCTTCTTCGTGACATCGACCGCTTCAAGGACGCCAAGGACAGAATGGACTATTGTCCCCTCGGCTCAGGCGCACTTGCAGGAACAACCTATCCGCTCGACAGAGAGCTCACCGCATCGCTTCTCGGCTTCAAGGGTCCAACTCAGAACAGCCTTGACGGTGTTTCCGACAGAGATTTCTGTGCAGAGCTTGCATTTGCATCATCGCTCACCATGGTTCACCTTTCCCGTTTCTGTGAGGAGCTTGTTCTCTGGTGCTCATGGGAATTCAAGTTTATCGAGCTTGACGATGCGTTCTCAACAGGCTCAAGCATCATGCCGCAGAAGAAAAATCCCGATCTTGCAGAGCTCATCCGTGGAAAGAGCGGCAGAGTTTTCGGCGATTTGATGGGACTTCTCACCATGATGAAAGGACTTCCGCTCGCATACAACAAAGATATGCAGGAGGACAAGGAGGCTGTGTTCGATGCAGTCGATACTCTCAAGCTTTGCCTCACTCCGCTCATCCCAATGGTCAAAACAATGACCGTCATCAAGGCTAACATGAGAAAAGCGGCTGCAGGCGGATTTATCAACGCTACCGACTGTGCAGATTACCTCGTAGCAAATAAGGGCGTACCTTTCAGAGACGCTTACAAAATCACAGGCGAGCTTGTCGCTCTTTGCATCGAAAAGGGCACTACTCTCGAGGAGCTTCCGCTTGAAGAATACAAGAAGATTTGCCCCGAGTTTGACGACGGTGTTTACACGGCTATCAATCTTGAAAAGTGCGTAAACGACAGAACCGTTCTCGGCGGCCCCGCTCCGAGCAATGTTGTCGCTCAGGCAAAGAGAGTTAAGTCCCTTGTAAACGATTAATTTCAAACTGTAAGAAACACACTTTCGTATATAGAGGAGAAAGAAGAATGTCTAAAATTAAAGTTGGCGTTGTCGGTGCTACCGGCTACGCAGGCGCAGAGCTTTGCAGAATAATCTATTCTCATCCCGAAGCCGAGCTTGTCGCTGTCAGCTCTGTCAGCTTCGAGGGTCAGGCTCTCAGTGATGTTTATCCCGCATACCGTGAAAGACTTGATAATATTCTCGTCGGTGAAGACGAGGTTGTCGAGAAGAGTGATGTTGTTTTCGCCGCTCTTCCACACGGCCTTTCTCAGGAGTTAGCCGAAAAATGCGACAAGGCAGGAAAGAAATTCATAGATTTCGGCGCAGACTTCCGTCTCAAGGACGAAGAGGTCTACAAAAAATGGTACGGCCCAAGCTTTACCGATAAAACTCTTCACGAAAAGGCTGTTTACGGTCTTCCCGAGCTTTTCAGAGAGTACATCAAGGGAAAATCCATCGTTGCAAACCCCGGCTGTTACACAACGGCAGTTCCGCTTGCCCTTGTTCCGGCTCTTAAGGCAGGACTTATAAGCAGTGAGGGAATCATAGCCGACTGCAAATCTGGCGTCACGGGCGCAGGCAGAAAGCCGACTCAGAGCAACCATTACCCTGACCTCAACGAGGGCTTCTATGCTTACAAGGTTGCAAACCACCGCCACGGCCCCGAGATTAATCAGACTCTCTCCAAGGTCACAGGAGAAGACGTTAAAGTTACATTCGTCCCCCATCTGCTCCCCGTCAACCGAGGCATTCTCGCCACATGCTATGCAAAGATGAACGAGAACGTAACCGAGGAAATGTTCTGGAATGCATATCATGAGGCTTATGACAACGAGTTCTTCGTCAGACTTCTCCCAAAGGGAAAGTGTGCCGATATTCACAATATAAAGTACACAAACTGCTGTGATGTTTCCCTCTTCTTCGACTGGGAAAACCACCTTTTCATTGCAATCAGCGCAATCGACAACATGGTCAAGGGTGCGGCAGGTCAGGCTGTGCAGAACATGAACATAATCTTCGGTCTTGACGAAAAGACAGGTCTTGATTTTGTTCCGCCGGCATTCTGATTCAGCTTCGTTAATAAAAAAGAGGGTTTAAAATGGAAATTATCAAAGGCGGCGTAACAGCCGCATCGGGCTTCTCGGCTTCAAGCTGTGAGGCAAATATAAAATATGTCGGCAGAACCGACATGGCTATGGTTTATTCCGAAAAGCCGTGCGTAAGCGCAGGAACATTCACTTCAAACGTAGTCAAGGCGGCTTGCGTTCAGTGGGATATGCAGATTGTAAAATCAGGCGAGCCCATGCACGCAGTAGTCGTAAACTCCGGTATCGCTAACGCCTGCACGGGCAAAGAGGGCTTCGATGCCTGTGAAGCAACCGCTAAAGCGGTTGAAAACGCTCTCGGCGTTCCTTATTCAGGCGTTGCCGTTGCATCAACGGGTGTTATCGGTATGCAGCTCCCCGTAGAAAAACTCGTGAACGGCGTCAACATGATGTCAAAGACGCTCGACAGCTCGATTGAATCAGGCACAGCCGCTTCTCACGCAATCATGACAACAGATACCGTCAACAAGGAGTATGCGGTTACATTCGAGCTTGACGGCAAAAAGGTAACCCTCGGCGGCATGAGCAAAGGCTCGGGTATGATTCACCCCAATATGTGCACCATGCTCGGCTTCCTCACAAGTGACGTTGCCATCAGCAAGGAAATGGCTCAGAAGGCTCTTTCCGCTGTCATCAAGGACACCTTCAATATGATTACAGTTGACGGTGACACTTCGACTAACGATACTCTTCTCTTCATGGCTAACGGCTTGGCGGAGAACGAGGAGATAGTCTCTGAGGGCGAGAGCTACGATAAGTTCTACGAGGCACTTTTCACTGTTTGCCGCTACCTTGCAAGAAGAATGGCAAGCGACGGCGAGGGCGCAACCAAGCTTTTCGAAGCTCACGTAGTGAACGCAAAGACAAAGGACGACGCAAGAACTCTTGCAAGAAGCATTGTAGGCTCAAACCTCTCCAAAGCGGCTATTTTCGGCTGTGACGCAAACTTCGGCAGATTCCTCTGCGCTATGGGTTATTCAGGCGCACAGTTTAATCAAGAGGATGTCGAGCTCTTCTACGAGAGCAAGGCTGGCAGACTCGAGGTATTCGACCACGGTGTTCCGCTTGATTTTGACGAGGACTATGCACTCAAAATCATGAAAGAGGACGAAGTCACCGTTTATGTCGATATGCACGAAGGAAATGAAGAGGCAACAGCATTCGGCTGTGACCTCACATACGATTACGTCAAGATAAACGGAGAATACAGAAGCTAAAAAGCTGAGAATCGGCGAGGGTAAAAATGAATTCAAGCATCACAAATTCGGACAGAGCTCACATTCTGGTTCAGGCTCTTCCCTACATCAAGAAATATACAGGCGAAACCATCGTAGTTAAATACGGCGGAAACGCTATGATTAACGAGGAACTCAAGGACGCCGTCATCAAGGATATAATCCTTATGCAGACAGTCGGAATCAATGTAATTTTGGTTCACGGCGGTGGCCCCGAGATTAACTCCATGCTCAAAAAAATCAACAAGGAATCAAAATTCGTCAACGGAATGAGATACACCGACCAGGAGACCATGGACATCGTCCAGCAGGTTCTTGCAGGCAAGGTCAACAAAGACCTCGTTCAGCTCATCGAGTCCAACGGCGGCAAGGCAGTCGGACTTTGCGGAACGGACGGATCTCTCCTCAAGGCAGACAAGCTTTCTGATGATTTGGGCTTTGTCGGCGAGATAAGAGAAGTTAACACCGATGTTCTCAAGGTCAACGCAGACATGGGCTATATCCCCGTTGTCTCAACAATTGCAACAGGCTACCACGGCGAGATGTTCAACATCAACGCCGACGTCGCAGCCGCTAAAATCGCCGAAAAGGTCGGTGCAAGCAAGCTTATCTTAATGACCGATATAAGAGGACTTCTCAGAGACAAGGACGATGAGAGCACACTCATCCCCGTTGTCAAAATCGCAGACGTTGCCAAGCTTAAAAAAGAAGGTATCATCTCAGGCGGTATGATTCCGAAAATCAACTGCTGTGTTGACGCCGTAAGAGGCGGTGTTCACCGTGCTCACATCATAGACGGCAGAGAACCTCACTCCATTCTTATCGAGCTCTTCACCGATGAAGGTATCGGCACAATGTTCTATTAATTTTTAAAACAGCTTTTCTGATTTGCGTCAGATGAAAGGACATAAAAATGATATACGATAATTTAAAGGCTCAGGACGATGAATATCTTCTTCATGCCTACGGTCGTGCTCCCGTTGCCATAAAAAGCGGCAAGGGCGCTATTGCTGAAGATTACGACGGCAAAAAATACATAGATTTCACAGCGGGCATCGGTGTTAATGTTCTCGGCTACTGCCCCGATAACTGGGTTCAGGCTGTCACAAACCAGCTTTCCAAGGTTCAGCATGTCTGCAACTATTACATAAACGACAACTGCACCGAGCTTGCCGAAAAGCTCTGCAAAGCATCGGGAATGTCGAGAGTTTTCTTCTGCAACTCAGGTGCTGAAGCAAACGAGTGCGCCATCAAGGTTGCACGTAAGGTCGGAAGTGCCAAGGGCGCTTATAAGATTATCACACTCGTAAACTCTTTCCACGGCAGAACTCTTACCACACTTGCCGCAACAGGTCAGGATGTGTTCCACAAGACCTTTTTACCGCTCACCGAGGGCTTCATCTATGTCGGAGCAAACGACATTAAGGCACTCGAGGACGCTATAACAGACGATGTCTGCGCCGTCATGCTCGAGGGCGTTCAAGGTGAGGGCGGAGTTATCCCCATGGATACCGAGTACCTCAAGGCTGTCAGAAAGCTCTGTGACGATAAAGACATTCTCATGATTATGGACGAAGTTCAGACAGGCGTCGGCAGAACAGGATACTTCTATTCCTATCAGAGTGCCGATATCATCCCCGACGTTGCAACAAGCGCAAAGGGACTCGCAGGCGGACTTCCGATCGGCGCATGCATGGTATCTGAAAAGCACAAGGATGTTTTCGTTCCGAGCGATAACGGCTCAACCTTCGGCGGCAACCCCGTTGTTTGTGCAGGCGGAGTAGAAATTGTCAAAACCGTTTCCGACGAAAAGTTCCTCGCATCTGTCAGACGCAAGGGCGATTACTTCGTCGATAAGCTCTCCCAGATGAAGAATGTCAGCTATACTCGCGGCAAGGGTCTTATCCTCGGCATCAAAGTAAAGAGCGATATGGACGCTCACACCATCATGGAGAAGTGCATCGAGAAAGGACTTCTCATCTTAACCGCAAAGGGTGATGTATGCCGTTTCCTCCCTCCGCTTAATATTTCCTACGATGAAATAGACGCAGGCCTCAAAATCTTTGAAGAGGTTATCGGCGGATAAACTTAATCATTCCTAAAAACAAAAACGGTACGCTCTGATTTGAACGTACCGTTTATTTGTTGTATTGAATAAAGCTTGAAAAAGACAAAATAAAAACAGCCAACCTATTGGTTGACTGCTTTAGTGTTGGCAAAAACCTATTGTCCCGGGCCGTTGCCAGCCGAGTATCGTCGGCGCGAACGAGCTTAACTTCTGTGTTCGGGATGGGAACAGGTGGACCCTCGTCGCAATCAATACCAACTGAAATATGTTGGCAAAAATCTATCGTCCCAGGCCGTTGCCAGCCGAGTATTGTCGACGTGAGCGAGCTTAACTTCTGTGTTCGGGATGGGAACAGGTGGACCCTCGTCACAATCAATACCAACTTATTTCTTATTTAATTTGTTGTCGTTCCTGACGACTCCGTTATGATACCACTTTCAAATAAAAATGTCAACACTTTTTTCAAAAAAATTTAAATTTTTAAAATTTCTTTTTTGAGCACCGATTTTTCGCCTAAAACAAGCCGTTTCAAAGCCCAAGCTCCTCGGGAAGAAATCTCGGACAAACGTTATCGGTTGTTGTGATAACCGAAGCGGCAAGACGTGAGCCTATCTCGCAAGCCTCAGCTAAGCTCTTTCCGTAGGTGAGCGCAGACGCCACCCCGGCAAAGAACGAATCTCCAGCACCCGTGGTATCTCTCACATCAACTCTTTTTGCTGGACAAAATCCGCTTTCCCCGAATTTATCAGCCCAGACCGCACCTCTTTCGCCTAATGTGACCACCATGCTGTTTAAATCTGCATTTCTTACATTCTGCCTGAGCTTTTCGAGTATTTCCTCTGTGCTTAAATCTTCAAAATTATCATAAAACAGCATTTCTGCCTCGTGGTCATTGCAGACAAAGCAGTCCACCAATCTCAAAAAGTCTCTTCTCTCCGACGCAATGCTTATGTTGGAAACCGGGCAGTAAATTTTCTTGTTGTATTTCTCGGCGTAATAAAACAGCTTTTTGGCAATTTCTTTTTCTATGTCCATTTCAAAAACGATGCTGTCGCACTCGGAGAAAATCTCATCGCCCTTTTCGTCCAGAATGTCGCATATCGGCATAAGGTCGGGTCTTTTGGAGATAGACGCGGTCACGTCACCGCCGTTGTCAAATATAGCAAGCCAAGTGCCCATACCGTCCGTTTTCGCACGCATATACTCCGTATTCACCTTGTGTCTTTGAAGCTTACAGATAACGTCTGTGCCTATTCCGCTGTCATCCACAAGGCTTATAAGAGTCGGCCTCAGCTCAAGATTTGCAATGTCCTCGGCAATATTTCTGCACACTCCGCCGTGAACCTGCTTAATGTTTCCCGCATTTCTTCCGCCGGGAATATACTGTGAAATCGGAAATCCCTTAATATCCACAAAAACCGCACCGACAACGACAATTCCGTTTTTATTTACTGCCATATTTCAACCTCACCAACGAGAAAATTTCATTTTAACTGCTCCCATTGTAACAGCTTTCTCAAAAAAACAAAAGAGGACGCACGAAAAATGCGTCCTTACAGCGTGTCGAAAAGTTATTTTCGGCATGCTACAGACACCGAGAAACACACGCAGACAAGAAAATCGCCCCGATAAGCGTACAAAGGTACGTTGAGGGGCGATTGACGCAGTAAGCAAAAATGTATTTTCAAAACCATTTTCAGGCTCTGCGAATAGTATTTATTTTGTGATAATTGCTTCCATAAACTACATCGGCATTTTTGCGGTGCGTGGGTTTATCGGCAGTCTGAGAGGACGCACGAAAAATGCGTCCCCTTAAATATAGTTTTATTCTATTAATCTTTCTTGTAGAGATACTTGTCTACCTTCTCCTTCATTTCCTCGGGAATTTCTCTCTTCTCTGGGAAAACAACGGAATTGACAAGATGGTCAGTATAAGCGACAACATGCTCTGTTGTGTGCTCAAGCGACTCAGCGGACAGGAAATCGATAATATCATAGCGACAATGGATGAATGCGCCGCCGTCACGGCTGAATCTCATGAAGTTGATGCTCGGAATGCCGTTGTCTGCAAAAGGAATACAATCGGAGGAATAAATATCTTGCTTGACCTCAACCTCATAGCCGTTAGCCTTCATGTAAGCGTCGGTGTAATTTGTGAACTCCTTGCTGCCCAAAACAACAGCCGACTCAGAACCGAGAACGCATCCGCCGACATCGGTATTTACCATGTAAATGACATTCTTGAGCTCTTCTGCGTGGTCACGGCAAAATGCCTTTGAACCTTCAAGTCCGATCTCCTCAGAGCCGTACCAGCAGAAGCGGACAGTTCTTTCGGGTGGGTTTTCGACAAAGTGGCGAAGCACCTCCATGTGAATGACACTGCCTGCACCGTTATCGTAAACGCCTGTCGAGAACGGAACAGAATCCATGTGAGAGCCGAATACGATAACCTCGTCAGGATGTTTTGTACCCTTAATCTCGGTTACAACATTTCTTGACTCAAGAGTTATATCGTGGTTAAGCGTAGTCATTCTTACCTTGCTTGCCTTGTTCTTGATGATATCAAATGCATCTGTCGCACGCATATTAACTGCGGGAAGTCTTCCGCACTCACGAAGCTTGGCTCTTATTGTTCTTGTGAAAAGGTCGGAATCGTCCTCTTTCTCGAGAAGTGTTCCCGAATATGAAACAATACCGGCTACGCCTGCCTCGCAAAGCTTCTTGTAAAGCGGATATCTCAAATATCCGTTGAACATTACAATCTTTCCCTTGGCATTCTTAAGAGCAACGTCTCCGCCGTTCTCAACATAAAGGAAATCAGCCTCTAAGCCCTCGACATTTCCCGCACCCTTGTAGCAAGTTACGGTGTAAGACTTGTGATACGGCTCGATAACCTCAAGCTCGGCTTTCTCGATGACGGCATCCCAAATCTCGAACGGCTCAATCTTAGCCTTGAGACCCATGCTCTCGACCTCGGACTTAAGGATATTCGCAGCCTTAAGCTCCTCTTCTGAACCGGCTGTACGAATAAATCCGATTTTGTTCAGTAAATCAAATTCTCTCTTTCCGGAAATAGACATTTCTTTTTTCCTCCCGTTTTAAAAACAAATATATCAAGCGCCGTCTTGCGCTTAATCACTCAACTTGACCGCAGAAACACATCTGTCGAGGTCTCCGAAGTCTTTTTCTATACGCACATCGCCGAAACCGTTTGCCTCAAAAAGCGACTTCACAGCCGCCGCCTGAGTTTCACCTATCTCAAGGGCAATAAAACCGCCGATTTTGACCGCTTTCTTCCAGTCGGCAATAATCCTTCGGTAGAACTTAAGCCCGTCTGCGCCGTCCGTGAGCGCCTCTCTCGGCTCTTTCTGCACCTCGGCTTGAAGAGACGCCATCTCGTCCTCGCTTATATACGGCGGATTCGCCGTGAGAAAATCAAGCTCGTGATATTTTTCGAGGCTCTCGTCCGAAAAAACATCTCCTCGGATAGCTTTCACTCTGCCCGTCCCCCACCTTTCGATATTCTCGCAAAGGCATTCATACGGCGTATCAAAAAGCTCCACGGCTTCCATGATTATATTTTTGTTGCTTCGTGCAATTCCCAGTGCCACACAGCCCGTTCCCGAGCAAAGGTCAACTCCGAAAACAGCTTTATTTCCGTAAATCTCCTTTATTCTCTCAAGGCTTTCGTTCACCAGTACCTCGGTATCCTCTCTGGGGCAAAGAACGCCGTCCCTCACCTTTAACTTCATATCACGGAAATACCAGTATCCCAAAATATACTGAAGCGGATAGAAGCTTTTTCGCTTTTCCACCGCCTGACGGAATTTCTCCTCATCAGCGGCATTAACTGATTCTTCCCCATAAAGATAGAGCTTATTTCTGTCTGCATGCAAGAATTCCTCGACAAGACACATAGCGTCGAATTCGGGAGAATCTACCGACTTCAGTTCTTTTTTTGCAAAGAAATAAAGCTCTTTTATGCTTGCCATCAGAGAAGATCCTCGCCGTTTTCGGGGATAACCGCTTTAATTGCTTCAATGCCGACTCTTATCATATCGTCGTCAGGCTCCTGAGTAGTGAGCTTCTGAAGCCATTTTCCCGGTGCGGCAACAATCTTTGTGAAAAGATTGTTGTGCTTTCCGCAGTATTTGATAAGCTCATATCCAAAGCCCATAACAAGCGGCAAAGTCAAAATCTTGACGCAGGTTCTTAGTGCGGGATTTTGTATTTTGATGAAAAAGCCGATAAATATACCGACAATAATCATAAGCACCATGAAGCTCGTTCCACATCTCGGATGAAGACGGGGCTGCTTTCTGACATTCTCAACCGTGAGCTCAAGCTCGTTTTCATAGCAGAAAATGCACTTGTGCTCGGCACCGTGGAACATAAAGACACGGTGAATATCGGGAATTCTCGATATGATGAAAATATAAAGGACAAAAACAAGCATCTTTAAAACACCCTCAAAAACCGAACGAAACGGCTCTATCGAGTCTCCCGTCAAATGCTTGATTCCGTTAAAAAGCAAAGTGGGAACGAGCATGAAAAGCACGACGGCAAGGGCAACACCCAAAACCGAGCCTATTCCGACAATGATTCCCGTCAGCTTGTCGCCAAGCTTATCGTTTAGCCATTTGTCAAAGCCCGAAAGCTCCTCTTCATCGTCAAGCCCCGCCTTTTCGGCAGAGAGATTCATGGCTCTCGAGCCGAGTCTCAGGCTGTCGATAAAGCTAAATACGCCTCTTATTATCGGAAGCGAACATATTTTATATTTCTTTGTGAGATACTCCATCTCGATGTCCTCTGTTGAGATATTTCCCTTCGGGTCAAGGAACGCGCATGTCGTTCTGAAGGGGCCTCTCATCATAATTCCCTCGAGTAAAGCCTCACCGCCTATTGATGTAATTCTGCTCATTGATAAAGACCTCCGCTTAAGGCTTGCGCCTTACGTTTGAAACAATTGTATTTACTCAGATTGAAAGGCTCTTCGGATTCTTGACGGTAGGCAAAGAAATCGTGACCTCTGTACCCTCTCCCTCTTTACTTCTCACCGTCAAACTTCCGCCGTGAAGATTAACTATCTCGTCTGCCACGGCAAGTCCGATTCCCGAACCCTTAATCTGCAGATTCGCTTTATAAAATTTCTTTTTGACATTCGGCAAATGCTCCTCGGGAATGCCTATTCCCGTATCTCTCACGGTGACAACGGCATTATCCCCACGCTCAAAGGCAGAGACGATTATGCTGTCGCCCTCCTCGCTGTATTTTATCGCATTGTCGATTACATTGATGAAAACCTGTCTCATACGGTTAGAATCGCATATCACGGGCGTGATGTATCCCTCATCGGAGAAGCTCAGCTTCTTTTTCTCGCTCTTTGCCCTCTCGGTGAACATGAAATAGACCTCGTCAAGTTCTGCGATTATATCCGTCTTTTGGAGAATGAGCTTCATTCTGCCCGTCTCAATCCTCGAGAAGTCGAGGAGCTCGTCAACAAGACCCGTCAGTCTTTCCGACTCCTTGACGATGATGTTCATTCCTCTTTTCACGGTTTCGGGGCTGTTTGTCGAGCCGTCAAGCGTTTGTGCCCAGCCCGTGATTGCCGTGAGAGGAGTTCTCAGCTCATGAGAAATCGAGGATATAAAATCATTCTTCAGCTTTTCAGTTGTGCCAAGCTCGACTGCCATTTCGTTAATCGTGTCGGTAAGCTTGCCGATTTCATCATTTCGCTCTTTCTCGATTCTTACGTCAAAATCTCCGTCGGCAATGGTTTTCGCACTCGCCGTTATCTTCTTAATCGGCACGACAATCGAACGGATAAAGTATAAACCCATCAGGGTTATCAGCGCAATAATCAAAAATCCCGCAAGCACCAAAATTCCAATAAGGCGTCTAACGGATTTGTCGGCGCCATCGGTGGAAACGACATATCTCACCGCACCGATAAGCTTTCCCGATGACGAATGAATGAGCCTTGTCACGGCAATTATCCTTTGGGAATCGTCTATTCCCTCGAAGTAGCCGTACTTCTTGCTTGAAGTAAGTGCTGAGTTAAAATCGGGAATAGCTTCGGAATTATCGGGAGCAAATCCCGAGGAAGACAGCAAAACCTTTCCTTCGACAGAAATAATCATTACTTCCATTCTTGATTTATCGGTAAAATTCTGAACATAACTTCTGCCGATATACTCAAAATCATCAGTGGAGTACTCCGTGTCATTCTTGGTCTGAAAGCTTGAATAAATTTCCTCGCTTCTTCCTATAAGCACCTGCTTTATGGAGACATAAAGCGACCTGCGGTAAAGCAGGCTAATCAGAATAACGCTTGCCACGATGAGTGCAATCACAATTATTAAATTGTTGAAAAACCAGCGGTTTGATATTTTATTGTTTTTCAATCGCGGCACCTCCCCTTTTTGAGTTTGGAGTGTTGAGAGTGGAGTTTGAAGTTATTGGCAAAGCTTCATCCAAAACAACGCCACTCTCCAAACTCCACACTTATTTCACGCTTCCCATCTGTAGCCGTGGCCCCAGACTGTGATTATGTGGGCCGGAACAGACGGGTCGTCCTCAATCTTCATCCTTATTCTTCTGATGTTTACGTCAACGATTTTCTCGTCACCGGCATAGCTTGTGCCCCAGACATGAGTGAGAATATCCGTTCTCGAAAGCGGAATAGTCGGATTTGTGAGGAAATATTCGATTATCTGAAATTCAACCTGCGTGAGGTCAATCTTTTCGCCCTTTTTGGAAAAGCTTCTGTCCATAAGGTTGAGCACGAAGTCACCGGAAACAATTTCCTTTGAAAAGGCATTTGCCGTCGCTCCCCTTACAAGCTCTACTCTGCGGTTTACGGCATCCACTCTTGCGGTGAGTTCACTGGGCGAAAACGGCTTCGTGATGTAGTCGTCCGCTCCGACCATAAGACCTGTGACCTTATCCATCTCCTGCGTTTTAGCCGAAAGGAGAATTATTCCTATGGTGTCGCTGAGCTTTCTGAGCTCCTTGCAGACCGCAAGACCGTCATGTCTTCCGGGCATCATGATATCGAGAATCACAACGTCGAAATTTCCGTTTTCACGGTGATAAATCTCGAGAGCCTCGTCTCCGTTTGACGCTTCTATGACTTCATAGCCTGCTCTTCTCAAATTTATTACTTCAAATTCTCTGATATTCTGCTCGTCCTCGCAAACAAGTAATCTTTTCATTTGTTTATCCTCCCTAATCCACAATCTCTATTGTATACGGTATTGACGAATATATATTAGACTCGTTATCTATCTTTGCCGCATAAACGACCTCTTCACCGTCAAGCCTTGCACTCGTAAGAAAAGCATAATTTTCTTCACGGTAGCTTCTTCTCTCGGAAAGGCTGTTCGGAGCGTCCTTAAGCGGAAGCTTATCCCATGTTTCCTTTGAGAAAACTCTTATACTGAACAGCTCCGTTTTGTCCGTCACCTTACCGAAATCGTTAAATTCGCATAAATAAAAACTTGCCGTCCTCGTCTGCGAGTCTCTGTAGCACCTGATTGTATCTTCGATTTCCTCAGGAATATCCACGGTGTAAGCATCATCCTGATTATAAATCTGAATTTTTGAGAGAGTTGCGTCCCTTGCCGCAATATCGAATTTCAGCCATTCTATGACATAATCGGTCGAGTATATTTTCTTCTCTTCGTCATTCTTGTAAATGCACTGCGGCATCTCGATTATTCCGTCTCCGTCAATATCCCGTGACGTTATCGCAACCTGTCGTGCACGGTAGAAATAGTTATATGTCTCATATACTCCCGAAAAGGATAGCGGAGAGAGCATATTCCCCGAGAACGGGTTGATATACAGTAACTGGGTTATCATCGAACCGTCAGCCATAACGCCGTCCACCGTAACGCAGGTTCTTCCGTCAAGACTTTCGCCTAGAGTGATTGAAGAGAAGCTGCTCAAATTATTATAAAGAGTGCATCTGTGAGTGCAGACAAGCTCATCGCCGACAAAGCTGTAAAGATTAGCCATAGAACTGCCGGCTTCCACCGATTGCTGTGAAACAAGTGTTGCCAAAGAAACCGTGAAAATATCCTTTGTACCGCTTCCGTTAAGGTCCAAAAGCTCAATCTCCGTGTAGGAATGTCCGAGTGAAAAGCCCTTCACCGTGCCGTTTTCATAGTAATAAAGTCCAGCCGAGTTCGCAAGGCCCTTGGCACTTCCCCAGCCGATGACAATGTCCGTCACGCCGTCACCGGTCACATCTCCGAAAAGCACCTTGTCTATCTGCGCCGTATTGGACTTGTATGACGAAACAATCTTCCACACGCCGTCCGTCTCTGTCATAAAGCTTACGGTAATCACACTGTCGTCGTCATGCATAGTAAAACCTACAGCGTCCTGATATCCGTCCCCGGTGAAGTCACACATGATAATCGCCGAGCGGTAATCTCCGTTCTGAGGATACATGAGGTTTACCGTCTCATCGTCCGTGCCGAGAAGCTTACATATACTCTGCTGAACCGCACTCACCTTTGGCGCAGTCATTAGATTGTCAGAGGAATAGTCCGCTTCCGCACATCCCGAAAAACTAAATGACAGCATGGTTCCAAGCAAGACAAGAGCCAAAAATCTCTTAAAATAGCCGAGCATATTCATCCCTCCTCCACACATATTACACTTTCACAGTATACCATAAAAAAACAACTCTGTGAAGATAAAAAGCCGTAAACTCCGCCCTCTCTTTTGTAATTTGACAAGCCGCACGCACTGTTGTAAAATCATTTTCAGACCGAAAACAAACCACCCGTATATTAGCCTTTCGGAGGGAATATGCCAAGATTTTTTATAGATGCGGATAAGCTTAACCAAACTTCAATCGAAATAGACGGCGAGAACGGAACTCACCTTGCAAAGAGCCTTCGTGTTCGTGTGGGCGAAGAAATCACCCTTTGTGACGGCGAGGGTTTCGACTACCGTGCCGCCGTGACAGAAATCGCAGGAAACAGCGTTTTTGCCGACATTCTCGAGAAAAAGAAATGCGAAACCGAGCCAAACCGCAGAGTTACGCTTTACCAGTGCATAACAAAATCAGATAAATTCGATTTAGTCACGCAAAAAGCGGTCGAACTCGGCGCATACGCCATTGTGCCGGTCACGAGTGAATTTTGCGTTGCCAAGCTTGACGGCAAGGAAGAAAAGAAAATTGCCCGCTGGCAAAAAATCGCACTTGAAGCCGCAAAGCAATGCGGTCGGGGAATTATTCCCGAGGTGAAAAAGCCCGTCAAATTCAAGGATGCGGTAAAGAATGCAGGCGGACTCAAAATCATGTGCTATGAGCACGGCGGAGAACCGTTCACAAGCCTTGTCGGAAGGTCGGAAGAAAACTCCGACATCTCGATTTTCATCGGCTCCGAGGGCGGATTTTCAGAAAATGAAGTTGAATTCGCAAAAGAAAACGGCGTTTTGATTGCCACTCTAGGAAAGAGAATTCTTCGCACGGAAACCGCACCGATTGCCGCCATTTCGGTAATTATGGCACTCACGGGCAATTTGGAGTAAATCATCAAAGGGGCACTATGACAAATTTAAATAAAACGAAAACCGCACTTGTGACAGGCGGTTCAGGAGACATCGGCAGAGCGATTTGCCGTGTCCTCGCCGAAAAGGGCTATTCTGTCGCAATTCACTATATGAGCAATTCTTCTTCGGCACTCGAACTCGAAAACGAACTTAATTCTGGAGGATACAACGCAAAGGCTTTTCATGCAGACCTAAGGTCGGAAGAAGAAATCGACAGCATGCTGAACGAAATTGAAAGCACGCTCGGAAATGTCAGCGTTCTCGTCAACAATGCGGGAATATCTCTGATAAAGCTTTTTGACGAAACCACACTTTCAGAGTGGAACGATATAATAAACATAAATCTCACGGGAGCGTTTCTCGTCTCCAAGCGATGCATAAGAAATATGATACACGAGAAAAGTGGCAGTATCATAAATGTCTCGTCCATGTGGGGACAAGTCGGCGCAAGCTGTGAGGTTGCTTACTCGGCTTCAAAGGGCGGACTCATAGCAATGACCAAGGCACTCGCACAGGAAGTCGGCCCAAGCGGAATTACAGTCAACTGCGTTTCCCCCGGTATGATAGACACCAAGATGAATTCTCACCTGAGCGAAGAGGATGTCAATGCCATTCGTGAGGAAATTCCTTTAGGCACTATCGGAACTCCCGATGATGTTGCAAAGGCATGCGCTTTCCTTGCCGACGCCAAATTCATCACGGGTCAGGTTCTCGGAGTGAACGGCGGAATGGTTCTATAATAAACAGACAAAAAGCACGGTGAATGTTCAATTTCACCGTGCTTAATTTTTACTTTTTTAATTTTTAATTATCTGTCATATCGGCTTCTGTAATCACTTCTCTGGGAAGATGAGCTTCTTGCTCTGTTAACAGTGGTACCCGAGCGTGTGCCGCCCGATGAACGCTGTCTTGAAGATGAAGTGTTTCCTCTCGAAGACGAAGATGAACGCTGTGAGCTTCTCGGTGCAGAAGAAGAATTTCCTCTTCTCTGAGCGTTTCTGCGCCTTGCCTCTGCTCTCTCACGCTTGACCTTTTGACCGTGCAGATATGCAAGGACAAACAGGATGCAAAGAAGAATGACAAGCACGAGAATTATGATGACAAGCACCTTGAGGAAGCCCAAAAATCCGCCTGATTTCTTTGTGGTCTCTTGGGCAGTGCTCTGTGCGTCAGCCGACTGAGCGTCAGTCGAATCGCTTGCAGAAGCTGTCGTGGCGGTAGTGTTTGAATTTTTAACAAGCACTACGCCCGAAGCGGCAAGGTCTTGCATATACTTCTCGAGATCGCTTGTACAGGCATTGACAAAGGCTAAAGCCGCCGCATCATAGTTCTTCTGAGCAAAGACCGACTCGATATTGTCATCGAGAATAGTCTGAATTTTAGATGAAGTGAAAAGCTGTTTTAGACCCTCACCGGAAATACAGTAGTAATCGTCCTCGGAAACATCCATCAGGAAGACAAGACCGTATCCCGCATCACCGCCGACTTTCCAAGAAGTAAGCAGTTCATTTGTAAAACTCTCGATGTTGTAATCACCAAGCGTATTAAACACCGCTACCACAATCTGTGCGCCGTACTGCGTGTTCAGATACTCTCCCGTCTGAACGATAGACTGACGTGTAGCGTCAGAAATCGTGTTCATCTCATCGTACACATAAAAATCGCTTGATGCCGAGGGAATGGTATAGTTTGTTGCCGCAGTCGAGCTCTCTGTGCTTGATTCGCTCGAAGCCTCACTTGAGGAAGCGTCAGAAGCATCAGAAGTATCACTGCTTTCTTCAGATACGCTTGCCTCTTCGCTTGAAGATTCATCGGCAAATGCCGTCATACCACTCGAAAAAACAATAGGCAACGCAATAGTCAGAGCCAACACAAAAGCAACTATATTTTTAAGGATATCCCCTCTTAAAGTCATGATAAAATATCTCCGTTTGAAAAAAATCTGCAAAATTTTCTGCTAATGCACCCTTTATTTTAATAACACTTACCCGTTATGTCAAGAAAAATCGGTTATATTAACCGACAAAAAACAGTGGAATTGTGCGGATTTTTCTATATATCAAAGCGAAGCCGCATCAAGTTTTCAACATCTTGAAGGCAATTGTTTAAAACTTGGCGTCTAAACACAAAAAGGAAAGCCTTTTTCGAAAAGCTTTCCTTTTAGTTTGATTATTTTTGATTATTTCTTAATGACCTCGGTGATTTCTCCGACAAACACATAGTGCGGCTGCCATCCGCCCTCTGTTCCGTCAGGGTAAACCTTGGGATTTGCGGCATAATAATCCTGAATATCCTGTGCGATACCCTCCTTGGCAAACTGATGAGCATAGACCTTTCTGCAAACAAAGGTGAGTTCTGCCTCCTCGAAGCTTACGCTGTCGCCCGCTTTCATTGGTGTCAAACCGCAGTTTTTCGCCTTGTCCTCGTTTCTTCCCGAGTGCGAACCCATGTAGCCGAGAGCTTTCTTATATTTCTTTGGGAAAAAGCTTACCGTGAAGCTTGAGTTTTCCTCAAGAAAATGCTCCGTAAAACGCGCCGGATGAATATAAACCGTAACGCTTGCGCCGTCATTGCCGGGTCTTGACCAGAGCGTTCCCAGACTTCCCCAGCCGACCGTGCACGAATTGTAGCTGTCGAGATTTCCTGCCGTTACGAGTGCCCAGCTGTTCTTGAACATATCGAACACCTTGTAATCGTCAAGCTTAAACTTTTCTGTCATAATTAACCTCCGCAAATATACATTTCCTAATCAAATAAGCATAGGGATTTTCGATAAAACAAACGCTATAACCGCCGTGAAAATCACTGCGGGAATAATCGCTGTCAAAGCGCATATTCTGACCGTTTTTCCGTCAACCGACCTTTGAGTTACCGCACAGAAAATATAAGCCAATGCAATAACCGCCAAAAACATAATCAAATAAATCACGAGGAATGTTCCAAACACCTTAAAAACCGCAAACATTCCAAGCATTCCGTAAAACGGATTTTTCATTCAGTTACCCCCATAAACCGAAACAGTTCTTACAATAGTCCTGCAAACAGCCGCATGATAAGCTGTCCTATCCTCTTTTTGTCTGTCTTTGCGTAGTCGTCCGTCACCTCTCTTGATTCCCCCATCGTTTTAAGCATATCCTCTTTAATTTTGAGAACCGCTTCACAGTGAGCCATAAAGCAGCCGTTCTCAAAGTGATGATAAAGACTGCGGTAATCAAGATTTATCGTTCCGCATGTAGCCATTTCATCATCAACCACGCACATCTTAGCGTGACAAAATCCCGGAGTCCACTCATAAATTCTCACACCGCTTGGCACAAGCTCGCTGTAAAACGATCTCGTTACGCTGTAAATAAGCTTTTTGTCGGGTATTCCCGGTGTGATTATTCTCACGTCAACTCCACGCTTGGCGGCTAAGTTGAGCGCATGTTTCATTTCGTCCGTGATAATAAGATACGGCGTGATAAAGTAGCAGTATCTTTCAGCCTTATTGATAAGACTGATATACACCTCCTCGCCCACTTTCTCATGGTCGATAGGAATGTCGGCATATGGCTGGACAAACCCCTCGGGATTTTCTGCCCTTTCTGTTCTGAGAAATTCCTCGAATCTCTCGTCCGTATCACGGTTGCCGTCCTTTGCGGCGTTCCACATCTCGAGGAAAGCCGCCGTAAGGTTTGCGACCGCATCGCCCTCAATTCTTATTCCCGTATCTTTCCACATTCCGTACGGGTGAGTATAGTTAAAATATTCGTCCGCTAAATTATATCCTCCCGTGTAACCGATTTTTCCGTCTATAACGGTTATCTTTCGATGGTCACGGTTGTTAAGAAACACATTCACCATAGGAGCAAAGGGGTTAAAAACTCTGCATCTTATTCCCTTTGCCTTTAATTTCTCGATAAATGTTGTGTTTATAAATCCGATTGAGCCCATGTCGTCATAGAAAACACGAACCTCAACGCCTGCCGCCGCTCTTTCCGCCAGAACCGCCTCTATTCTCGACCAAGCCTTAGCGTCCTCAATGGCATGATATTCCATAAAGATAAATCTCTCTGCCTTCCTAAGATCCTCAAGCTGGCTTTCAAGACCGTTTATCGCCTCGTCAAAATATCTCACACTCGAACCATCATAGACGGGATACTTCGAGTTTTTCGCAATATATCTTGCAATCGAGCCTGCACGGGGGTTTTTATCCGTGAGCCTTTCAAGCTCCTCATCGTTTTTCCCAAGCATAGGCAAAAGCCGATAATCTATCTCGGCATAACGCTTTTTCATTTTGTATGTACCGCCGTCAAGACCGATAAGCAGTGTAAGTCCTATTCCCAAAATCGGAAAGGACAATATCAGAATTATCCACGGCGTAGTCATATTGAGAGTAGTCTTGTTTTGTCCGTACAGCACCAGTGCCAGAGCAAAAGCCGCCATTCTCACCACGATGTCGATTATCGACGCCCAGTTATAAAGTTTTGTTAAGAGAAGAGCAAAAAAGCCGAGCTGCAGCAAAATGGAAATGCCGCAGAAAATCAGCCTTCGAACTCCGTTTTGGACGTTCTTTCTGCTCTCCAAGGTATTTGCGCTCATTTTATTCAGATTCCCCGATTTCCTTAGATGCAATAGTCTAAAATATTTAACACACTTTGTAGCATAAATATAACACATGTATATTTATGTAACAAGAAAAAAGCAAAAACTTTTTGTGAACAAAAGGAGCCTGTTTAAACAGACTCCCCAAAACATCAATTTTTAAATTTAAAGTTTTGTCATTTCCTCGATAGGCAGGCAGAAAAGGAAAGACTGAGCCTTGCTCTGAAGTCCGTGCTCCTTATTGATTGCCTCCATGATGGCGGCACGCTTATCGGTGGAAACCATTATGGCGAGAATATCCTTGTTGTCATCGACCTTCAAGCTGTATGCCTGTTCGAGCTCCTCGAAGCCCGATATTCTCGATTTGATTATTGTTCCGCCCCTTGCGCCGTTTTCCTTTGCGGTTGCCATAACATCACCCGTAGTTCCTCGGTTGCAAAGAACGATTATCATTGTATTTTTAGTGCGTTCCACTTCTTCTCCTCCGGATTCCTTTTTATGCTTTTCGGACTGATAGGCAAGCAAATTTGCCAATATATTGTTAATTCCCGAGATGGGCACACTGCACGCAACGCCCTTTACGCCCATACTGCCCCTGAGGTCAGAATTAATCACCTTGAAAAGGTTCATAACAAGACTGCTCGTAGCAAGGCTGATTACAACATCCTTGTCCTTGGAGTCAAGTCCCAGAATATCCATGATTTCACTGGTTGCCGTTCCTCTTCCAAGGCACTGCGTGTGGAAATATATTCCCTGCTTGCCGTAGTGCCTTTGCAGAACAGCACCCTGTCCACGCTCCACGATGGAGACAACCGCTTTGATTTTTTCCATATTATGCCTCCGTTAATCGTAGAAGAGGACTGTATCCTCGACCTTTTCCATGTGGAAATGAAGCTTTCTTATCTGAATATTGTGACGGACGATGCTTGAAAGTCCCATAATCTGAATGGTGACAAGCGGCGTCATGGCAATCATTGCGACAATTCCGAATGCGTCAGTCATCATGTTTCCGCCTATTGCCTGGCATGCGCCCTGAGCGAACGGCAAAAGGAATGTAGCCGTCATCGGGCCGCTGGCAACTCCGCCGGAGTCGAATGCGATACCGGTGAAGATGTTCGGCACAAAGAAGCTTAAGCCAAGTGCAATCGCATAACCGGGAATGAGAAGGAAGAAAATATTCATGCCCGTAAGCATACGCACCATGGCAAGTCCGACAGAAACACAGACGCCGACAGAAAGCGCAACACCCATCGCACGGGCGGAAATAGCACCGTTGGAAACCTCCTCAACCTGCTTCTGCAAAACGGCAACCGCCGGCTCGGCTTTTACGATGAAGAAGCCGATGAGCATACCGATAGGAATAAGAAGCCATCTCTGCGAGCTCGAAGCGATAGCCGCACCGATAGTCTGACCGGCGGGCATGAAGCCGACGTTAACTCCGCAAAGGAACATGACAAGTCCGATGTAGGTATAGATAAATCCCATTGCGATTTTGATAAGCTCATTTCCCGAATAATTTTTCGTGATGAGCTGAAAAATCACAAATACCGCCACAAGCGGTAAAATTGCTATCGCAACCTCCTCAAAATAACTCGGAAACGCACGGATAAAGTAATGCGCCACCTGTGCGCTTGTGGATACCTCGGGTACCTCGGCAAGGCTGACATCAACCGTCTGCGGCTTATAAACTATGCTTAAAATAAGCACGGAGAGAATCGGGCCTATCGAGCAAAGCGAAACAAGACCGAAGCTGTCGCTTGCGCTGTTTTTGTCACTGCGGCTCGAGGCTATACCGAGACCCAAAGCCATAATGAACGGAACCGTTATCGGACCCGTGGTAACTCCGCCCGAATCAAATGAAACGGGAACGAAGTTGTTCGGTGCTATGAACGCCATTGCGAACACGATGAAATAGAAAATGAGCAAAAGCCGACGAAGCGGAATCCCCTTTCTTATTCTGATTGTTGCGATAACAAGGAAAAATCCCACGCCTATCGCAACCGTCCAGATGAGCACCTGAGTGTTGATTGCCGAAACCTGATTTGCGAGCACCTGTAAATCAGGCTCCGCAACCGTGGCAAGCATTCCGAGCAGAAAAAATGCCACTGCCGGAATAATGAATTTTTTCTTTTTACTGAGAACCGAACCGACGCCCTCACCGAGCGGCGTCATTGCCATATCGACCCCCATAGTAAAAAAGCCCATTCCCGCAACAAGCAGAACCGCACCGAAAAGGAACAGTATCAGCGTGCCGGGGTCAAGGGGAGCAAGTGTGACGGACAGCACGAAAACAATGACGGTTATCGGCAAAACCGCCGCCATGGATTCGCCCGTTTTCTCTTTGAGCTGGCTGAAAAACTGCAAACAAAGCTCTCCTTTCTTTCTTTCAATTTTTGGTCATCCTATTTTCTGACACATACATACATTTCATACATACATTTCATTCGCCAAAGCGGATTGCTTGGCTTAGAAGCAATCACACTATGTATGTATCCCAATCGACAAAATGTATACAGTAACACAACATCTATAATTAGTATAACAAATTATCCCTTTCAAGGCAATAAAAGTAATGTTACAAAAAAGTAAATTATTTGTCATTTAATTTAAACAGTTAAAAACTACTCTATCTTGTGTTAAATTGACGATTTATTCTTATGAAATCAAGAATTTTGTTTTTCCCCCGTGCACAAGTATTTTTATGAGAATGCACAAAACCGCAGTCGTTTTTATCCGACTGCGGTTTTTACTGTATATAGGTTATTTACTGTCATCAGCCTGACCGAGATACTTTATTTCCTCCTCGTCCGGAGAGTTTTCGACATAGCTGAGATATTCCCCCGTATCCTGATTGAGAACGAAATTAAATTTAACGGCATACAAAGCGACAAACACGGCAAGTGAAACCGCCACCACACAGAATCTTGCGGCAAGCTTGCGATTGATTTTTCTTTCGCCGCTTTCGGTGCTCTTTGTCTGTCTGTTTTGCTTAATCTTCTTGATTTTTTCTGTTATGAGCGTAGCTGTTCGGCTGAAACCCTTCACCGCACAGGGAATGAGAACAATAAAGAACATCATTCCGTATCTTGCCTTTGCTTCCCACACGAGATAGAAAACGAATCCGCCGACAAAAGTCATCGGCAAAATCAGCTTGTCTGTTCGCTTGAAGTCCTCTGTAAGCACATAGAGAAGCGAGCCGAAATAAACAAGAAAGGCTATCACATCAAGATATTCTGTCATGCTTTTCTGCGATGAATAGGAAAGCATCTCAAGCATCCACTTGGGAACAGCCAAATAGGTGCCGTTCCTGACGGTAGCATAGCACTGGAAGGTTGGGTTTGCCCATGTGGAAAGAATTTTCTTCGTGAAAAATTCTACGGCATAATCGGGATTTGAAATAAAATTAGAAAGCGAATCGCTTATGCTCGATTTAACCACAGCCGAATGCTTGACGGCGTCGCCGCCGCACTCAAAATAGGTCTTTACGCTGTAATTATTCCACCATCCGGGAGCAAGATCGCCGTCCTGAAGTCCCATGGCAACCCACGCAAGCGAAGTTATCGGCTTATCAAGCGCACAGCCCGTCATGCTCCTTATGATTAGCGCTATTCCGAACGACTGAACGGCATATGCGGCAATCAAAATCAAAACTAAGGCAAGTGCCTTTTTCCAAGATTTGAACACATGAATGACCGCCGTGAAAATCATGGCAAGAAAATAAATCTGCATGTTGCTCTTGAACGCAACTCCTACGGCTATTGAAACTCCGCTGATAACGGCATGATAAATTTTACCGCCGTCTTTAAGATACTTAATCTCATACTTCACGGCAATGAGCGCAAAGGCTACACCCGGCAAATTTCCGTAAACCATCATGGAGTAGAAAGTGAACGGGATAAACAGCACGCCGACCAAAAGCACGAGTAATTGACCCGCTCTGCCAATCTCAAAAAGCTCTGCTATCTCTGAGAGTGCCTTAAAGGCTAATGCTATCGTTACGGCTATTATAAGCTGGATAACGATATAGTTCATTTTTCCGAAAATACGGGCAACAATATAGGAAAAAAGGAAAAATCCCCAGTTGTTCGGATATTCATCCATGTAGGCAAGCGGAGCAAAAGATTCGTAGTTCCCCTCCAAAACCTCCTCCACAGCCTGCTGAACGGCATATTCGTCAACGCCCGGTTTAAACTGCGTGCTGAGCACCCACAGACAGGAAAGAGCCAAGATTGTGATTATAAGAAAAAACTTGCATCTTCCGAATATTTTGTCGTCCTCAAGCTTTTGGCAGACAAAACGGTAAGCTCCGCTTCTCTTCAGTAAAATCACCAAAATAAGCGAAAGAACGATGAACGCCAAGTGAAGCTTGACGGAGTCGGCAATATAAGCCGTGTGCTCCCAGTTTATAAGAACTGCGGTGGACGCCGCATTATATGCACACAAAAAGGTTATGATAATCAGAAAGCATCCGACAACCAAAAATCGGTATATATTTTGAATTATATCAGCTGTTTTTTTCATTTTCTCATTCTCACAAATTCTCAAATTTCAAAATAAGTGCAGAAGTCACCTAAGCGTGTACCCTCTGCACTTTTTCAATCTCTTTCTCTTTTTGCCACTAAATATTCTCGGGCTTGTAGGTCGTGACAATTTCCTCGACAAGCTCTCTTATATTCTCGGCATTATCGTAAGCCGCACGGCTTAAAGAATCCAACTGTACGACAAACTCATCGGTATCAAAAGGAATCGGACAACCGATGTGAATAAGTTTGTTCTTGGTTTTCTTCAAGCCCTCTTCAGCCATAAGCTTCTCCTCGAAAAGCTTTTCGCCCGGTCGCAGTCCCGTGTAAACGATTTTAATATCGCCGTCAGGCTCGTGACCCGAAAGTCTGATGAGGTTTCTCGCAAGGGTATCTATCTTGACGGGCTCGCCCATATCGAGAACAAAAATTTCTCCGCCGTTTGCATATGTTCCCGCCTGAAGAACGAGTGAAACCGCTTCGGGGATAGTCATAAAGTAGCGGATGATGTTCGGATGAGTGACCGTTACGGGGCCGCCAAGCTCAATCTGCCTTTTGAAAAGCGGAATGACGGAGCCGTTACTGCCAAGAACATTACCAAATCTAACGGCAACATACTCTACCTTTGCGCTCTTTAGCCTCTCGGCAAGACCTTCGTTATCCTCGGTGTGTGCCCAGCTTAAGAACGTAGGAAGAAGTTTGTCGGCTTTTCCGGTCTTGACAAGTGCGTCAAAGGACTGAACAACCATTTCGCAAAGACGCTTGCTTGCGCCCATGATGTTGGTGGGATTTACCGCCTTGTCGGTGCTTATAAGGACAAATCTCTCGCAACCCGTCAAAGCCGCACAAAGGGCAGTGTTGTATGTGCCCATTACGTTATTCTTGATTGACTCGCACGGAGAATCCTCCATAAGCGGAACATGCTTGTGAGCAGCCGCATGATAGATAATCTGCGGATGATATTTCTCCATGAGGTCAAGAAGCTTTTTTCCGTCACGAACCGAGCCGATTATCGTCTCAAGCTTTAAGTTAGGATATTTTCTCTTGAGTTCAAGCTGAATTGAATAGGCATTGTTCTCGTAAATATCGAATATGATGAGCATTTTCGGCTCATGTGCGGCAATCTGTCTGCAAAGTTCAGAGCCGATAGATCCGCCGCCGCCCGTGACGAGTATAACCTTGTCACGAATATAAGAGAAAATCTCGTTCATATCAACCTTAATCGGTTCTCTGCCGAGAAGGTCTTCAATCTGAACGTCCTTCATGTCGGCAATGGTGACCTGATCGCTGATAAGCTGGAACATACCGGGAAGCTTCTTCATCTTGCATCCCGTTTCACTGCATATCTCGAGAATTTCCTTCTCGGTCTTCATGTTCGCACTCGGAATAGCATAGTAGATTTTATCAATGCCGAATTTCTTGCAGTTCTCGACTATACTCTCTCTGCCGCCGACAACGGGAATACCGTCGATAAAGCGGCTCCATTTGTTTGAGTTGTCGTCAATGATGCAGACGATTTTGTCATTGAGTGAAGTGCTTCTTCTTACGTCACGGATAATTGCCTGACCCGCCTGTCCCGCACCGATAAGCATAACTTTCGATTCCTCGGGCTTAGTCTTGTCCGTGCCGAAATAATTTCTCTCACGAAGAAGAAGAATGAAGCGGTAAGAAAATCTCACGCCAACGGTGAGTGTAAGCTGAACAATGATTCCGAAAATGAAGTACGAAACAGGCATCCTCTGAATGCATATCGTCTCGAACAAAACATAGATAACCGAGGTTATCACCGTCGCCAGCAGAAGTCGGCACAGCTCCACGAAGCTCGCAAACCGCCAAATCGATTGATAGAGCCTGAAGCACTGGAACACCACAGCCACGATAATCGCATAGACGATTATACTTTTATAGTAGCCTTCGAGATAATCTCTCGGTATGAGCGAGAACCTGCAGTCAAATCGTACCAAAAGTGCGATAAAGTAAGAAAAAACCACCGCAACCAGATCGTAAGCCACCAGAATCGCACTGACCATCTGCCAGTGCAAAATTCGGCGTCTTTCATTAGTTTTTGCCATTGTATAAAATACCCCTCTATACAGCAGTTTTGCTGTTAATTACGGCAGAGCCTCATCCGAGATCAGCCATACAGTTGAGATAGCCGCCCGGCTTTTTGATAAGCTCGGCTATCGTGCCCGTCTCGCTGATTGAACCGTTCTCAAGAACAAGCGCTTTGTCCGCAATCCTTATTGTAGCAAGTCGGTGGGCAATAATCAATACACTAACCTCACCTTTTAGCTCGTACAGCACATTTCTTATGGAAATTTCGCTGTCATAATCAAGTGCGCTGGTCGCCTCGTCAAGAATTATGAACCTCGGTTTTCCCAGAAGAACCCTTGCGAGAATTATTCTCTGTCTTTCGCCGCCCGAAAGTCTGACTCCCTGATCGCCGAGAAGCGTATCAAGTCCGTCATTAAGCTTTTCGACAAATCCCCAAGCCTGAGCACGCTTGAGTGCGTCTATCATCTCTTCCTCGGTGACGTTCGGGTGGAAACGTGAGAGATTCTCTCGCACGGATGCGTTTAATACAAGCGGATCCTGCGGAACATAGCCGATAACTCTTCGCCAAGCGTGCAAGTCCTTGCCCGTGAGAACATTTCCATCCACGCTTATGCTTCCCGATGTGGGATTCAAAAATCCCATGAGAAGATTAGCCACGGTGCTCTTGCCTGCTCCGCTTCTGCCGCAAAGAGCGACTATTTCGCCGAATTTTATCTCGAAGCTCATGTTGCCGAGAACATCCTTGCCGTCATCGAAATACGAGAAATGAACGCCGTCAAATGTGACATTCTCCTTGAAGTCGAGAGTTCTGCCGTCGTCGGGTTCTTCTCTTGCCTCACGCATTTCCCTCATGGCTTTTTCGAGGTCTTCGAGCGCCGGGAGATTCGTCTGAATGCTCTGCACCGTTCCCTGAAAGCCTGAGAAAATCGGCCACAATCTTGAGAAAACGAGAACGAGAACCAAAAGTCTTGCCGTCTCAATGTGAATGCCCATTGTGGAAAACACAAAGAGAAGTGCGATAACAAGTGCCGCCGCAATGTTATAGACAAGTCCCGGAAGCGAGCTCACTTTGGCATACTCGGTCTGCATGGTGGTAAACTTCTCGTTTATCTTGGTGAACCTCTCCTCATGTTCACTCTCGACATCATAGGCTCTTATCTCCTTGACGCTGCCGAGCTGATTCAGAAGCTCCGAGTAGAAATTTCGGCTGACATCAATCATTTCCTTGCCGAAAGCCTTGCTTTTCTTTTTTAGCGGCCAGAAAACCGCCATCAAAACAGCACCCGCCACGCAAACAAACAGCGTGATGGGCACGCTCATACAAAGTGCAATTATAAGCTGAACTATAGCTATGACGATATTCGAGAGCATACCGATTGAAGAGGAAATTCCGCTCGTCACCTGACCGCAAAGCGAGGTGAAAAGATTGATGAGATCCGTTCTCTTCTGCTTTGCGAGGTACTGCCAGCTTGATTTCTCCATAAGCTCATAGAGAGTTTGTCTCTGCCTTTGCGTGTAGCGGCAAAGGTAAGCATTTTGCCTTAGCGACATTTGACGGCTAAGGAGAGCCTTAACCGTCAATAAAAACAAATAGCCGCCAGCCAAAACAATAACTCTCATCAAGGGTGACATGGTGCTGACAGCCGCCTCCACCACACTGCCCTCAAGCGAAGAGGGAACATCCTCCAAAAGCTCGAGCATCGGCAAGAGCACGACTATGCTTATGCCGCCCATTAAAGACGAGATTATGTTCAGTATGAAAATCTCGATAAAGCCACGCTTATCTTCCTTATAACTTGCTTTAAGTAATGTAAGCATGTTTATCCTTTATTAAATATCAGTCTGTTGCGTTTTCGTCGATAAGTCCGAGACTTGAGAGCTTCTCGAGCAGAGCGTCGAGATCCTTCTCTGCCGTCTCCTTATCAACCTCAAATTCACCTAAAATCGCTCCGAGAAGATCCTCTCTTGAAACAGGAGTCTGCATCTTCTCCCATACGAATGCAGAAACTTCGTTGAAAATAACAGTTCCGTCAAATTTGCCTATGTTGTCGCCTGTCGGCATCAAAATGTTCTCTCCGATAACATTGCGGAGAGTGAATCCTTCCTTAACCTTCATCTCGGGTCTTGCCTCCTTTATTAGTTCGGGATGATTAAATAAAACATCGTGCGTCTTCTTTGCGGATTCCCCGTCGGGGCCGCAGAAAAGGCGAAGCATCGGTGCTTTTCTTGAAAGCACATGGAGCATGCCTATCACTCCGCTTGCGGTCTTTGTGTCCCACATCGGAATGAATGCCTGCTGCATGAGCACTCTGAATTTCTGTTTTTGCGTGAGCTCTCTTAATTCAAAAAACTCGTTGTCGCTTCTGTGAACGTCCAAAATAGCCTTGAGGGGAAGACGCACATTTCTGAAAATCTTCTCCTTGCCGTCCCACGGAACTCCGCTGACGGTAAGAACGCCGTTTTCGCTGAAAATAGCGGGTCTGTCGCCGCTGACAAAGCTGTAGCCGAGATTCTCTATCCATGCGTTTGCACGGGTGGATTTTCCCGTTCCGCTCTTGCCCGTGAAAGCCACGGCAAAGCCGTCCGCCTCAACGCAAGCCGAGTGAAAGCTGACTATGCCGTTTGCCACGCTTGCGCACTCGAGTGCGGTGCGAAGAAGATTGGTCTTTAGCGCCTCCATGTTTCTTTCGCCCCTCACCCATGCGGTGAGCATTCGGTAGTCCTCAGAAACGAGAAGCTTAGCTCCGCCAGTCGTGTCCGAAAAAAGCCAGCCGCCCTCGATTTCGCTTATGTTTATCTGAGCGTGAGCGTAAGCTCTTTTCACCTCGGGGGTGGGCTCTTCTTCCGTCACCTTTAAGCTTATCTCTGGGACAGCAAAAGAAGAGGGATTCTCGGCTTCAAAATCCGAAAATTCCTCCAATTTTAATTCTGAATCAAGAATTACGCCCGGAAGTAAATATTTCATCTCTATCTTTTGTGTTGTTTTTCTTTTTTACATCAATTACCGAAAAAAGGCAGAGCCAAACAGGCCTCTGCCTTTTAATTATCGTTGCTTAAACTTTGTATGTTCGAGAGTGTACTGGATCTACAACACAGCTTCCTCCTGAAGCCGGGTCGTAATTGTTATAAACATAGCTACAACCTGACGCAACTACCTGATTATTATAATCAAACTCTATCTTCTCAACTGAAGGTGTAGTATACAGCTTTCTCATTTTTTCTTCCTCCAATCAAACCTGATTCTCACTATAATGCTGTTCATGGCATGTTGTCTCCGTTGTAGGTGTTCTCCAACCATAAACGGTACCGCAAGTACCCGAAGCAACTACCTGATTCTTGTAGTCAAAATTAACTTTTTCAACTGCAGGTGTTTCATAGATTTTTTTCATATGTTTGTCCTCACTTCTTTCGAATTTTGTTTTTGCTTACAAATCAGGAGTTCTGCAGAATAAACTCGCCGCCGCTTACACAAGACTCGTCTCCGATATTTCTGTAATAACAGCCACCGCCCGAAGCTACGACCTGATTTTTGTAATCAAAATCAACCTTTTCTACCAGAGGTGTTTCATAGACTTTTTTCATATCGATACACCCCCAAATCAAGAAAGGTTGTCGTATACTGTGGAATGGTCGTGGCAATTATCGCCCTGATATCCCCACTGTCTTGTGCATCCTGATGCAACTACCTGATTCTTGTAGTCGAAATTAACCTTATCGACCACGGGTGTTTTGTAAACCTTTTTCATTCGTTTATCCTCACTTTCGGCTTTTGCTTTTTCAATCTCTCGCTTCTGTAAAAAATAAACCTAAAATTGCTTTACAAAACTGATTTTATTAAATTTTCAATTTATTGATTCAATCAGCCTTCTGTTGTTACTGAATTGCACTTTAAATCACAAACAGAGTGACATTCTGACGGACAAACAGATTTGCAATAGCCATAGCATCCGTCACTTGCCACTACAACATCTTCTGTGTCAAATCTGACTATCTCCATATTGGGTTTTACTAACTTTTTCATTTACCTTCACCCCTCAACATTACAGTACGTATGGATTGCAGTTTGGCATGCACTTAGGCTCGCAAACCCTTTCGCAGACGCCTTCGCATACATCCGAGCAGTTACCCGAACAGCTGCCGCTTGCCACAACAACATCGTCAGTGTCAAATCTGACTATCTCCATATTGGGTTTTTCTAACCTCTTCATTTGTCTTCACTCCTGTTTTACATATCAAATCATCTGACATTAATGATGCCTTCGTTATAAAAATCACAACCGTCGTTCGCATCAGAGTTGTAGTACTCCTTATGCATTCCGCCACACTGGTCGCCCGATGCTACAACCTGATCCTGATAGTTAAATGAAATCTTCTCCGCTGTGGGAGCGTCATAAACTTTCTTCATGCTATTTTCTGTTTTCCTCACTTTTGATTTCAATAACACTCTATTAAACCTTACGTGTCACATAGCTTTCGTATTTGTTGCAGGTGTTGGTTGCTTCATTAGTGAACACCACCTTGCAATCTCCCGAAGCAACTACCTGATTTCTGTAATCAAACTCTATCATCTCAGCCATCGGCTTCTCATATGCTCTCTTCATTATTATCCCTCTGTTCTATATATTACTTATTTAAATATTTAATTAATAATCCGCTTTGTCGGAAGTTTCGGCTTTTTCGTGTGCTCTTGCAAGCACCTCAAGTATTCCCAATCTTGCCTCGGAAAATCTTCTGTTTCTTGTGTTCTTGAGGCAATCGTTTCCATTGGGGCAATTCTTTAAGAGAACGCACGACGGATAGAGCTTGCAGTCTTTGCAGTCCTCATACTCCATGTGTTCCTTCCAGCTGTCAACCGATGCCTTATCCTTCTCTTCGGAATAGATAGAGCCGAAGCCGTCAGCCGATGAAAGATGCTCACATTTTGTGAGAACCCCGTCGGGATTTATGATAACCGTCCCGTCATTGTCAGCCATACAGCCGCTTATCTTTAGGTGGGGAACCGATTTTCTCTCGGAGTACATTCCCTTATCACCCGCAAAACGGTTGAATTCCTCCACTCGCTCGAGTAGTTTTGATTTCTCATCACCCTCGTAGTGAACGGGGTCAAAGCCCTCGTCATCGAAAAGCTCGTGAACATACATACTCACATTCTTGCACTCTCCGAATTTCTCGGAAAGCTCATTCATGAGATTTTTGGTATCGTCAACATTGTGGTAGCCAAGATTTATTCTTATCGAAACCTTAATACCCGCATCACTCAGCATTTTTATGTTTTTCAACACCCTTTGGTAGGGGCTTCCCGCCATGCCGACATAAGCCTTGGTCTCATTATAAACATTCTCGGTTCCGTCTATTGTTATCTGAACGAAATTAAGCTTCCACTTCTCCTTTGCCTCTTTGACAAGCTCCTCGGTGAAAAGTGCCCCGTTGCTTATCATGCTTGCAGAGAAATCAAAGCCCTTATCCGTGAGCTCGCCGCATATCTGAGAGATTATCTTTGCTCCCACAAGCGGTTCGCCGCCAAACCAGCCGATTGAAATCTTCTTGCCCGGAGATTTTTTCTCTATGTATTCTACAACCTCATGCGCTCGCTCGGGCGTCATATGCACGTGGGCAAAGTTGCTCTCGTAGCAGTAAAAGCACCGTGCGTTACAGTGGGTAGTCGGCAAAATCGTGTAACCCGTTATCTCCTTGCTGTTCTCGAAGGCAGAGAAAAGAGTTCTCAGCTGTTTCACGCTCTTGTACTCGTCAAAGTCGGCGGGAACGAAAAAGTGCTTTTCGATAAACCCACTGTACTCCTCGGGAATCCTTTTCGGATTTTCCTCAAGAGAATCGATAAACTCCCTCTCGGATTCCTCAAGCAGAAGCGTCTCACCCGTCACCACATTGTGAAGTGCGCTCTCGCCGTCCTTCTCCTCGAGAAGAACATACTTCATCAGGCGATACTCGGTATCCTTAACTTTCTGCTTTCCCCAGAGCTTTTCCACCTTGGGAGCGGTTCTTCCGATAATCTTCATTATTCGAGCAGCCCCGCTTCTTCGAGTTCGGCAATATAATCGTGGACAAAGATTTTAATTTCTTCATCCTGAGAAGGCTCCGAGGAATAAATCTTCATGAGCTCTGCACAAACGGCTTCTTCGGTCGTTTCTTCCTCAAGAAGTTTGATAATATCAGCCGCACTCTCGTTCAGCTTCAAAACTCCCTGCATGTCGCCGCCTATCGGCACAGCCATAATCTGGTCATCAAGCTCCATAAGCTTGAATTGATACTTAAGCTTCACTCTGCCACCTCTCCTCTTCAAGTATTGCCTTCATAAACATTTTAACACATTTGTCGGATGAACAAAACATCTTTTGCCTTATCAAACCGACTTTTTATCTGCAAAGCCATATAAAAGGCAAATCTGCAATCTTTGTTCAAATATTCTTGTGTTTAACGCATACTCAAGAACAACACCCTTAGGTAATTATTATATCACACAATACGTGTTTATAACAAGTATTTGTATGTATAATACTTGCAAAACATCAAGAGAAATCCGCTTGAACTGCAGTTTTTTGATATTTTTGTTACGATTTATTCGCTTTCGGCGATTTTTCGATAGATTTTTTTCATATCGGTGTCGTCAAGATTGGTTTTCCAGCGGTAGATTTTCAGTTTTTTGTCTAGCTTTGCGATTAAATCAAGCGTTTTTGCCCGAAGCTCGGGGCTTTTCGGCATATACACCTGACCCAAAAGTCCGAGGAAAGCCTCAGAATATGAGATTTCTTTGATTTCGCTTTTTTCCGACCTCTCGAGGAACACAACGGCACGAAGCCTTTTTGTCGTATTTGTTCCGAGATTTTCTTTCCCAGCCCAAGGTGTTCCGTGCACTGACACAAAGCTGTCATTTATCGTGAGAAAAGGCTTGTCGCCGTTCACCACGAAAGATCCCTCTATCTGGTCGAGAAAGAACATGGTTCGGGTTGTCTTTCCAACGCCACTTGCCGCCGTGAACATAAAGGCATCGTCACCGACACAAACAACAGAGCCGTGCATGAGAAATGTGTCATAATCGAGCATCTTCTCAGCAAGCTTACGGTTCAGTGCGATGTACTCGAGGTACTCGTCACCGAATCTCTCGCCGCTTTCATCGCCGTTAATTTCACGCTCCCGTCTGATATTCTCAGAATCGGTGGTGACGGAAAAATCGTATCCCTCAGACTGCGTGACGAATCCGCCGCATCTTTCCTTTACGTTGTCATTTACATTTTTTATCAAAATCACCTTATCGGCGATTTTCAGCTTGTATTCCGTCATGCTTTTCCGCTCAGTCATTCGGCGAGAATCGGTAGATTCCCTCTTTTATCATGCACTTGACCCATTCGCAGGTTCTGGGATTTGCATGGCCTATGGGTGCGCCCGACGCGTGCTCAACCACGCAGTGCTTGCACGAACGCTGATATATGCATCCGTCACACTCGACTGGAGTTACGAAGTTTGTGGCAATCTCGTTGAGCTTTTTCCATGCGGCAGGAAATCCCACTTCAAGCACATTTTGCGGCTCACACGGGAACATATTGCACGGACGCATAAGTCCGTCCCAGCCTATGGCAAATGCACTTCTGCCAGCCGCACACTTGACGCCCTTTACGTGCTCGCCGTCTCCGCCGACTGCGGGGAGGTCTTCCTCGTCACACTGCGGATAAAGCTCGTTGCCCGTTTCGTCTCTCCAAGCCTTCATAATGTCAACGTAGGTCGTGATGGCGGCATCGTGAATTCCTCTGCCTGTGTTCTCATGCGGACTCATGATTCCCGAGTTGACGGAACAGGTGAAGCCTTTTTGCGAAAGAAAGTGGACAAGTTCCACGCCGTCATCCATAAATTCATTAGGAGTTATCGCAATGGTAAGCGGAATTCCCGCATCTTTGAGTGCTGTGATATTCTTTAGAACTCTCGCAAACTCTCGTCTGCCCGTGACCTTTTCATATCCGTCTTCGCTTGCGCCGTAAACGGTAACCTGAATGAGTGCGGGGCGGTTCACCTTGAGAAACTCGACCATATCATCATTCATAAGCAGTCCGTTGGAGAGAATATTAATCTGAATTCCCCTTGCCTGCAAGAATAGATAAAGCTCCTTAAAGCCGGGGTAAGTGAGACATTCTCCGCCCGTGATGGACGCGAACATCATGCCGCCGTCAATTGCCTGCTGCATGAGGCTCTTCCACTGCTCGACCGTCAGAAGGCTTGCACCCTTGAGCTGGTCACGGTTAAGGTGGACATAGCACATTTTGCAGTCAAGATTGCAAAGCGGGGTGAGCTCGAATGTTCCCTTTATGGGGATTAGCTTCTCTCGTGATTTAAAATCGAGATAGCTTCGTATTTCCTTGAATCGGCGGTAATCTGTTATTCCCTCGGCGTCAAGCTTCGCAATAAGCTCGGCTAAATTCTTCGGGAGCGCCTGTGTTTCCTGTGCCATATATTACCTGTCACCCTTAATCTTGTGATAAATTCCTGCGGCGAAAATGCGTGCTTTTCGGTAAGCCTTATAGACCTTGTGTTCGGCTTTTGCCCACTTAATTCCCCTTGAACGGGCTTTCTCGTTGTCCGTCAGAATTATCTTTTTTCCTCTTTCTATTTTTACAGCCAAGCCCCAGACGCAATCCCTCGTCATGGGAGCGTCGGGCCCGAGACAATGGTCTCCGAACGTGAGAACTCTGTCGCCGTCTACGCTCCACACACGGTGCAAAACGTAGCGGTCACCGACAAAATCTCTGAAAAGCACGATGTCGCCGACAATCGGCTCTCGCTTCATCGGAACAATCGTGACGTAATCACGCCTTATCCTGATGAGTGGCGACATACTCGTGCCGTGCACCATTATTCTCATCGGCAGATTGACATCGCTCTTATTAAGCTCGTGCCACTGGTCGATTGACAGGCTTAGACTTTTATCGGCAGCGTTCATCTTTTCGCAGTATCGTCCTTTCAAAAACCGAAGTGAGTTAGCTTATATGCGTACTCGCTTCCGTATTTTTCTTTTAATATTTTATATGCCCTTAGCATATTCGGCGGTCTTCTCTCTATGCTGTGAGCATCTGTTGCTACGGCGTCAATGAGCCTTTCTCTGAACATATGCCGAAGAAAACGCTTCTGCCAAAAGCTCCTCGGATTGATGACCGCACCGCAGTTCACCTGATACTTAACACCCGTCTCCTCACGCAGAATTCTCGCCTGCTTTCTGTGAGAATACACTGCTTGGTATCTCTCGATATGAGCAACAATCGGACGGTAGCCGTTATTAAACAGATCCCGCACCGCTTTTTCTATGCTCTTCCAAGAGACATCCTCACTAAACTCGATAAGAATAAATTTCGTACCGTTCAGCGTGGGAATTCTCTTGTCAAGAAGCATATTCAGCGTGTGTTCGGTATAGAATACCTCGGCGCCCGGAAGAAGCTTTATCGGTATGTTCTCTTCCTTGCAAATCCGCTTGAGCTCCAAGAAGTGCTCTCGGAATTTTTTGTAAGGGAACTGCTCGATCCCCGACAGCACGTGGGGCGTTGCGATAATTACCCTCACGCCCTGTTCGGCACTTTTTATCAGAAGTGCTCTACTGTCTTCTATCGTCCCTGCGCCGTCATCAACACCCCATACAAGGTGATGATGTATATCAACAAAACCTTTCATCAGTGGTTTTTGTTACTGAAACCCCAGCGTTTTTTGCTCGGTGTATCATATTTTTTGTAGTACTTCTTCGTGTATTTCTCCGAAGTATAGTAATACTTTCTCGAACTCAAAGTCTTGAGATTGACATTATTGAGCACCGTTCCGAGACACGAGCATCCCGTATTTTCAAGCTGATTTACGGCGTCGGTGATTTCCTTTCGCTTGCCTCGCTTGTAGGAAACGACAAGAAGCGAACCGTCGCAGTGCTTTGCTATATCGAGTGCGTCGACTATCATGCCGATAGGCGATGTGTCTATCAAAACTATATCAAACTGTTCTCTCAGTTTCTTGATGAGATAACCCATTCTCGGAGACGAGAGAAGAGAAATGGAGTTGCTTACCGTTCTTCCCACGGGCACCATGTACATTCCGTCGTAGTTAGTCTTGTAGACGGCGTCGTCCATCTTGCAAAGTCCTGCAAGATACTGGGCAAGTCCGGGGGAGTTTTCATCGGGAAAATTTATTCCGTATCTTCCGACGATGCTCGATCTTCTAAGGTCTGCGTCTATCAGCACAACTCTCTTCTTGATGTTCGCAAAGGCACGGAAGAGATTCATGCACACGTAGCTTTTTCCCTCGCCGGCATAACGGCTCGTCACAAGAATAACCTTGTTTTGATCGCCGCAGTAAAGAAGGTTTGTGCAAAGCGTGTTCATCGCCTCGCCGCACATATAGTCAAGCTTCGGAAAATCTGATATTTCTAAGTGCTTAATCATTTTATTTTGCCCTCCTTATTCTTCACCTTACGTGCAGAGGGTATAACCGTTAAAGTCGGAACACCTGCATACTTTGCGACATCCTCGGGAGATCTCGGACGGTCGTCAAGAAGCAGGAACAGCGTGACAATGGCAACGCTGAGTACAGCTCCTCCGACAAATCCCAATAAGATATAGTGCATGGGGCCGTTCGCAATGGAATAGGTCGGAACAATAGCGGTCGAGAAAATGCTCGGATCGAGGGTCTGCATATTTTTCTCAATGAATTCCTTTGCGGCTTCCGCATATGCATTCGCTATATCCGCCGCCAGCTGAGGATCACTGCATCTGATGTTGATGTAGACGATTCTCGTATCAGTCGGCACGGAAACGGAAAGCATTGAGGAAAGCTGTCCGTTCGAGTAATTGAGATTTAGTTTCTCTCTCACCGAATTATGGATTTCCCATGTTTTGAAAATCTCGGTGTAGTCGTTTATCAACTGTGAACCGAGATTCAAGTCGCTTGTCGTGACGCTCGTGCCGTCATTGTACTTCTGAATGACATAAAGCTTGCTTGTCGCCGAATAAATCGGGCCAGTAAAGAACTTTGCGTATGCTCCGCCGATAACCGCTCCGATTACGGCAAGCAAAATGACAAGCTTCAGATTCTCCACCAAGCGATAGAAAAGCTCGAACAAATCGATAGTATTGGTATTTCTGTCAAGCTCGGCTCTCTTTGCAGCTTCGGCTTTTCTGTCCTTCTCGACAGCCTCTTTGATTGCCCTGTTAAGGAGCTGCTCGACCATCTCGTTGCTTACGCCTGTCGTCTCTTCACGAGATATTTGTTTTTCTTCTGCCAATTTGCACCTCTCTGGTAATTACTATTTTAAAAATCCCTCTGTAATTTAGGATAGCATTAATGTGACAATTCACCTATCCTACTATAACTCATAAATTATAGTGCACAATAGCTTCTTTGTCAAACACATCTCAAGCGTCAAAACATAAAAAAAGCAGGGCTTTCCGTGCCTATTTATGTTAATAATACATTTGTTTAGCATTTGCTTTTTAACACGCTTTTTGTTTGTAGTTATTTTGTGAATTTATTCTAATACAGAAAAAGGACGGTTTTTGCCGCCCTTTTCATCATTTCACTTTTCCGTTCACCGCAAGTCGGTTAATCTGAGTTGCGATATAACCCGCACCATAGCCGTTATCGATATTCACCGTGGCAATTCCGTTTGCGCAGGAATTTATCATCGTGAGAAGTGCGGAAAGTCCGCCGAAGCTTGCCCCGTAACCGACGCTTGTCGGAACAGCTATGACAGGGCATGACGCAAGGCCGCCGATAACACTCGCAAGCGCTCCCTCCATACCGGCAACGGCAACAACGCAGTTAGCGTCCTCGATAGCGTCGATTTTGGAAAGAAGTCTGTGAATGCCCGCAACGCCGACATCGAAGACCCTCACGACATTTGTGCCGAAATATTCGGCTGTTTGTGCTGCCTCCTCGGCTACGGGAATATCTGCCGTTCCTGCCGTACAAACGGCAATTTTTCCGATTCTCTCTTTATCGGGCTTCTCGAGCTTCAGTATTTTAGATACCTCGTCATACTTAATCTCGGGAATTACTTCCTTAACTATCTCATACTGGTGGCGGCTTGCCCTTGTTCCGAAGACCTCGCCGTTTTTCTCGTACAATCTCTTGTAAATCTGCGGCAAAAAGCTATCCGCCTTGCCTTGGCAGTAAATGACCTCGGCAAAGCCTGTTCTTGCCTTTCTGTCAGTATCGATTTTTGCGAAAGAGCCCATTTCCTCGTAACTTCCGTGGGTGTGCTCATATATCATTTTCTCGGCTTCTTCGGCAGAAATTTCACCGTTTTTCAGCTTTTCAAGTATCTCTTTTATATTCATAAAACAAGGCTCCTCTTTGTTCATCGTTTTTATTTTTGGAGTACAAATGGCAAAACTGTCCGTTCTCTAATCTGTTCTTAACATTTCGAACATCTGTGATTAGATTATATAATATACAGTCTGTAAAATAAAGCGGTTAAATTTATTGTTGTAATTTTTATATGCACAAAGTATAATAGTTGCAACTGATATTAAAATAGCAAGAATTAAGCACAATTGAAAGCAAGAAAGATTGGAGTAATCATGGCTACAGAAACAAAAAGCAAATTTGAAAAAATGACAACAGAGCCTGTCGAAAAGCTCGTTGCCAAGCTTGCCGTTCCGACTATCATAGGAATGCTCATCACCGCCTTTTACAACATGGCTGACACCTTCTTTGTCGGTCAAATCGGCACAAGTGCAACCGCCGCAGTCGGCGTTGCATTCTCGCTTCAGGCACTCATTCAGGCACTCGGCTTCCTCTTCGGTCAGGGCAGCGGAAACTTCATCTCCCGTATGCTCGGAGCGCAAAACGAGAAGGACGCTTCCGTTATGGCTTCGGTCGGATTTTTCAGCGGAATTATTCTTGCGATAATCTTCGCCATAATCTGCCTTATCTTCATTGAGCCGATATGCCTGCTTCTCGGCTCCACGGAAACCATTCTCCCCTATGCGGTGGAATATCTTCGCTGGATACTGATTTTCGCACCGTTCTCCGTGGGCAGCTTCATTCTCAACAATCAGATGAGATTTCAGGGCAACGCATCCTACGCTGTTGTCGGCTTGACTGTCGGCTCTATCCTCAACATCGGACTCGATCCGCTTTTCATCTTCGTGTTCAAAATGGGCACGGCGGGTGCGGCATTCGCAACGGGACTTTCGCAGTTTGTCTCTTTCTCGATTCTCGTTTATCTCGATGTCAAAAAAGCTACCGTTCCGATTTCCTTCAAGAACTTCAAACCAAGCGGAAAGGTATTTACCGATGTCTTTAAGGGCGGCATTCCCTCATTTGCAAGACAGAGCCTTGCGAGCGTATCAACAATCATGCTCAACACCATGGCAGGAAAGTATGGCGCAGATGCGGCAATCGCCGGCATGAGCGTTGTCACGAGAATTTCCATGTTCGCTTCGAGCGTTCTCATAGGCTTCGGTCAGGGCTTCCAGCCCGTCTGCGGCTTCAATTACGGAGCTAAGCTCTACAGCAGAGTTAAGAAAGCGTTCTTCTTCTGCGTCAAATTCGCTTCTCTCTTCCTGCTTGTTGCCGGAATAATCATGTCGATATTCGCACCAAGCATCATAAAAATCTTCCGTGACGACCCCGATGTTATCGCTATCGGCACGGTGGCACTTCGCTGGCAGTGTGCCACACTCTTCCTCACGGCAACCGTAGTTCTGAGCAATATGATGCTTCAGACCATGGGAATGGCAGTGCCCGCAACTATTGTTGCGATGTCACGTCAGTTCATCTTCTTTATTCCGCTTCTCGTGATTCTCGGCGCTCTTCTCGGCTTAAAGGGAATTGAGATTACTCAGTCGGTATCCGATGTCTGCGCATTCTGTCTGAGCGTTCCGATAGTCCTCAAGGTTCTGAACGGCCTCACCGAAGAAGAAAAGCAAAGCAAAAACAAATAATCTTTAAACAGGTAATCGAAAACGCTGTCCGATCGGGCAGCGTTTTTGTGTTTATTAATAATTAATATGTGACAAGCTGATCCTCGGGAGCGGGAGCGTCAACCTTCTGAAGCTTCTCGATATAGAGAACAGGGCCTTTTCCGCGGTAAAGCATATTCTTCTCGCACTTGACTCTTGCCTGAAGCTTGACCCAGTCACGGTTCTTGAGATCCTTAGCCTGAGAGCCCTTGCAGAGCACACCCAAGAACTGAGTGTCCTCGGCACAGCAAACCATTGCAAATCTGCCGCAAGCCATTCCGTCCTTGCCGAATCGGATGTTCTTCGCAACCTGACCGAGAAACGAAACGGCATGGCCGTCATATCTGTCTGGGTTCTCCATGACGTCGACATACCAAATTCCGTAGTCGTCATCAGTAAGCTCGATAACGGGCTGGTCCATATCAAAGGGCGGTGTTCCGTCGTCGTACTCCTCGGTGTGACCGTCGGCATACTCGAGATACATCTCGGCACGGCGGTTGAGCATCTTGAGGTTACGGGATCTGAGCACCTCGGCAAGCTCTTCGGTGCATCTGTTGAAGATGACCATGCTTGCATTCATGATATGCTGGCTCATAAGCTGAGCGATATTCTTTGAATAGGCGTCAAAGGTAGTGGAATCAACCGTTGTGACAATCTGATAAATTGTCCAGTTGTCGGGAAGTGCCTCATTAAGGTCAGGAACCTCCCACATTCCGTTATACTCGATGAGAACCTGAGTCGGATGATATTTATTGTCAAGCTTTGTGAGATTTTCTCTTGTGAAATCCTCTTTCTCGTCAATAACGCTCATGCGAACCTTGTACTCGAGCATTGCCTGCTCATCGTACTCCTCTTCGCCCTCCTCCGTTACAAGAAGAAGTGTGCGCTCATCCTTTGTGAAATCAGCTCCTGTCATCATGGGAGCGATAAAGTTTGTTTTGCCGGACTCTAAAAATCCGCATATAACATAAACGGGAACCTGCTGTTTAGCCATATAGGTATCCTTTCTTATTCTTACTTAAGTCCGAAAAGAGTCGGAAGCTCGTTTTCCTTGAGACCTGAGCCGATTACGCAGATTCTTCCTGTGTAGTCTGCCGCACCGTCACGGATTTCAATCTCACCGGGAACCATATCAAAGTGAATCCAAGACTCGCCCTCTGCGTTCGGAACATATCCCTTTGCACGAAGAACGGCGCCGTGAATTCCTGTATCGAGCTCCTCGAGAATTTCCTCGATCTGAGCCTTTGTGTACTTCTTCGGTGTCTCTTCGCCCCAAGATACGAATACCTCGTCGGCATCGTGTCCGTGGTGGTGATGATGATGGTGGTGATGGTGATGCTCATGGTCATGATCGTGCTCATCGTGATCATGGTCGTGGTGGCAGCAGCACTCGTGGTCGTCATGATCATGGTGGTGATGCTCGTGCTCATGCTCGTGTTCGTCATCATGGTCGTGGTGATGACAGCACTCGTGGTCGTGGTCATGCTCGTCCTCGTCATCATGGTGATGATGGTGGTGGCACTCGCACTCCTCATCGTCATCGTGATGGTGGTGGTGATGATGGCATTCGCAGTCCGGATCGTCACACTCGTCGTCATCGTCAAAGTCAGCAGCCTTAGCCTCTGCCATGAGCTGCTCTGCAAGAGAGTGGTGAGCCATAGCGGAAAGGATAGTATCGCCCGAAAGCTGATCCCAAGGAGTTGTGATGATAACAGCGTCCTTGTTGTGCTCTCTTATGAGTGCGATAACCTCCTCAAGCTTGCTCTCGGAAATATCCTGAGTTCTTGAGAGAATGATTGTGCCTGCTGTCTCAATCTGATCGTTGAAAAATTCACCGAAGTTCTTCATGTACATCTTGCACTTCTTTGCGTTGACAACGGCAACGGCAGAGCCGAGAACCATAGGAGTGGTCTTGTTTGCATTGCCGACTGCTCTTGAAACATCGCTGAGCTTGCCTACGCCTGACGGCTCGATGATAACTCTGTCAGGAGCGTACTGCTCGACAACATCGTGAAGAGCCTGATTGAAGTCACCGACAAGAGAACAGCAGATACAGCCGGAATTCATCTCGTTAATCTGAATACCGGAATCCTTCAAAAATCCGCCGTCAATACCGATTTCGCCGAACTCGTTCTCGATAAGAACAAGCTTCTGTCCCTTGAAGCTCTCCTCGAGAAGCTTCTTGATAAGGGTGGTTTTTCCTGCTCCGAGGAATCCTGAAATAATATCAATAGTTGTCATAGTATCAAGTCCTTTCAAAACAACCTACAATTTACGAATTACATAAGGCTATATTTTCAGCCTAATCTTCATGATATATCTTATTTGTTAACAATTCAAGTATTAACGGAAATTAAGGGGCACGAAAATTCTCGCACCCCTTTAATTCAATTACGGATTTGTGATATCGCCACTGAAATACTTCTCGGAAAGCTCTGCTAAGCTTCCGTCGTCACGCATTTCCTGAATGCAAGCGTTTACAGCCTTGATAAGGGAATCTGTGTTCTCCTTTGCGGCAGGGATACAAACCTTCTCGCCCTCGCTCTTTGCGACAACCTTGATTTCTGCGTCCGGGTGAGCGTTCATGTAGTCGAGATAAGAAACCTCTGCGTTCAAAGTAGCGTCGATTCTTCCCTGAAGGAGAAGCTCGAGAGTCTGGTCGAGTGTGTCAACGTTTGTGACGGTTGCGCCATAGCTCTCTGCAACAGTTGCGTAAGTTGAACCGACAGAGTTAGCTGTTGTCTTGCCGTTTAAGTCCTCGAAAGATGTGATATCCTCGTTGTCGGAACGAACCATGAGAACCTGCTTTGTGTAGATATAAGGCTCGGAGAAGTTGTAGCTTTCTGCTCTCTCGTCTGTATAACCTACGCCGTTGCATGCAATGTCAAATCTTCCGGACTCAACGCCTGAGAGGATTGCGTCCCATGTTGTCTCCTGGAAATCTGCCGTAACTCCAAGCTTTTCTGCGATTGCGTTTCCAAGCTCAACATCAAAGCCTGTGAGCTCATTTGTCTTCTCATCGTGATATGTCCACGGAGACCAGTCTCCCTCGGTAGCGATTGTGATAGTTCCGCTCGAGAGAATGTCTGCGAGTCTTCCGTCTGCGTTTGCAAGGATATCTGCAAGCTCGCTTCCCTCAGCGACTGTAGATGTGCTCTCTTCGCTTGAAGCGGCGGAAGAAGCCGTCTGCTCTGCCGACTGCTCGGAAGATGAGGAAGATTCAGAATTTGACGAGCAAGCTGTCAAAGCCGCCCCTGAAAGTGCAAGTGCAAGTACGAGTGCTAATAACTTTTTCATTGGTATATGCCTCCTTTGGTAATTGATATAGAAAAAGTATGCTTGGGTATTCAAAACCGAACGCCGCCTTTTGGCTTGCGAATCGATTTAAATCAAATTTTATCGGACTTATCCGCCGTTCTGTCGGCTGTGATTGAGTTTACAAATTCACGTGAGCGTTCGGTCTTCGGATTCTCAAAGAACTCCTTGGACGCTCCCGTTTCGATTATGTTTCCGTCCTCCATGAAAATAATTTTGTTGGAAACATTCTTAGCAAAATTCATCTCGTGAGTTACGACTATCATAGTCATGCCGTCCTCGGCAAGCTTCTTCATAACAGCCAGAACCTCTCCGATAAGCTCGGGGTCAAGTGCGCTTGTCGGCTCGTCAAAATAGATGATTTCGGGATCTGCGGCAAGTGCTCTTGCAATAGCCACTCTCTGCTGTTGACCGCCCGAAAGCTGAGACGGGTACGCATCGAGTCTTCCCGCCATTCCTACTTTTTCGAGAACGGAAACCGCCTTTTCTTCCGCATCCTTGCGGCTCACTCCTCTTGCGTGGATGAGTCCCAAAGTGACATTTTCGAGAACCGTCTTGTTGAGAAAAAGATTATAGTTCTGGAAAACAAAAGCCGTTTTCATTCTGAGACGCTTGATTTCTTTCTTTGTGATTTTAGCAAGGTCAAAGTGCTCGCCATCAAAGATAAGCTCGCCCTCGTTTGCCTTTTCGAGAAAATTGATACAGCGAAGAATGGTAGTCTTTCCCGAGCCGCTCGGGCCCAGAACCGCAACAACATCTCCGTCATTCACGGTGAAATTTATTCCCTTTAGAACCTCTCGGTTTTCATAGTGCTTGTGTAAGTTTTTTACTTCAAGAGTCATTTGCTGCGTCCTCCGTAAGAGCCTAATTTCTTCTCGATAACCCTCTGGAGCAGAGTGAGAATCGAGCAGAACATAAGGTAAATAATCGCAACCTCACAGTAAAGTCCCATTGCCTGATAATATCTCGAGTTGATTATCTGAGCCTGACGAAGCATCTCTGTTATCGTGACTGTCGTGACAAGGCTTGTGCCCTTGAGCATTGAGATAAGTGAGTTCGAAAGTGCGGGGAAAGCAACTCTGAACGCCTGCGGCAGAACTATTCTGTACATTATCTGAAAATAGGAAAGTCCGACGCACTGGCCCGCTTCCAATTGTCCCACGGGAACGGACTCAAGCGCACCTCTCACGCTCTCAGCCATATAAGCACCCTCATTAAAGGAAAGAACGATTATTGCAGAGGGAATCGGATCGAGCATAATTCCCACGCTCGGCAGTCCGTAGAATACAACATAAAGCTGTACAAGCATCGGCGTTCCTCGAATTAGCCAGATATAGAATCGGCAAATATTCTTGAGAACGGGAACTTCTGCATACTGAATCATTGCAACGACAACCGAGATTATCAGTGCAAAGAAAAAGGAAACTATCGTCAGCGGAACAGTAACCTTAATTCCGGCAGACAATATTTTGGGGAAGGACTCTACAAGTATAGTCCACAATCTTTCGTTCATTTTTACCTCCTGCCGACAGCTACTGTCGGTTCAGTATTTCTGTCACTCTCTGAGTGCACATTGCATTTAACACGGGATAAAGCTCCACCATTCTTTTGAAAGAAACTCTCGAGAACGCTTCATCCGACGGAATTTTCTCTCTGTCGCACCACATTCGGTAGGTGTAGCCGACCCATTCGGCAAGGCAACTGCAAATTTCTTCCTTTGCCGGCGGCACATCGCAGACCGACAAAATTTCATCTAAAATATAAGCTTCCCCCATGCATTCTATCGGATCTCCGAAAAAGTCAAGCCATTTAGCCTGCTCGGATGTCATGAAAGCCTTTGTGAAAGCCTCGGCGTCAAGCCCCGTCAAAACAACTCGCCTGAATATTTTCCCCTGGAGCTTGGCACGATCCCTCAAAACAGTCTCGTTCATGATTTTCCTCCGATTATCTCATCGAAAAATCTGCCGTTTCGTCTGTTCTCACGCCATATTTCCTCGAGAGCATCGATAGCTTTTTTCCTCGACTCGATATTGTCGCCGCAAATAGACCTTCTCTCCTCGCCGCTCAGTAACTTTTCGCCGACAATTTCTATGTTGTCAGCCGCCTTTTGCGTAAGCGCAACATACTGTTTTGCCGCCGTCTCACAGCTTGGCAGACACTTGATTAAAGCTGCGTCTGTTATCTCACCGTCAAAGAATCTGTCGAGTGCCGCAGCCGTTTTTTCGTCCACAGCCGCTCCGATCAGCAAATCGTAATTTTCGGCAAGACCGCTCATTCTGCCGTATATACTTGAATTCTTGTAAAAATCAAGTTTGCCACGATTGAATCCGACAAAAAACACCCAGTCCATCAGAACATCAAGATCCAATATCTTCAAATTTGATAAACTCACATTAAGCGTGTAAAGTCTTGCCTCGCCCGTACCGCAAATCAGCGTTTTTGCCGTGCAAGGAGAATCGTACATATAAAATCCGCTTCCGAAGTCACAGTGACAATGGCTTTTTGGCGTGATTTTCTCGGAAAGTGCGCCCCTCGTTCCGTGGTAAAGCGTGACGGTTTCATCGGAAACCACCTCGCTCATATCTTCAAAGCGCGAGAAATCTATTCCGTTCTCCCGACACAGCGACTTAATCGCCGAAACCGCTATCGATGACGGCTCGCATCTGCCCTTTTCCCATCGGTTGATGGTGGCAAAGCACACCCCAAGCTTCTGGCCAAGCTCGCATTGGCTCAGACCCAACTGCATTCGGATTTCCCTTATCATATCGGGTGACTTCATAGAATTCTCCTTTCTTTTTTCTGAAATATAATTAAATTATAGTTTGAAATAAAAAATATTTATTTCCGCTTTGCTATATTACAAACTCAAATATAACATCTGCACATACAAATTATAACATCTATCATTGTTTTGTCAATAAGTATTTTATCGAAAGAGACAAAACAAGCAATATCTTGTATTGCCTACTTTGTCGATATGCATTGTGTTGTTTTGGATTGTACTCCCATCTTTTCTGATTGTCAAGAATATTTTGAGGAAGAAAAATAAAGCACCGTGATTTTTCCACAATGCTTTATCGATATATCTGTATTTTTAAGTTTATCAATCTTTAGTTGGGTCGCATTTACGGTGGATAGCCTCTGTTCCCGCCGCAATTGCTTCTTCATAGTATCTGCACTTGCGGTTAACAAAATCGAGGGTTTCCTTTATTTCCTCCATTTGCCTTTCTACCTCGGCTTTTCTCGCAAGAATTATCTCATATCTCTCATTCAGAGACTCATCTCCCAAAGCCAAAAGCGAGATATATTCCTGAATATCCTTAATCGGCATACCTGTTTTCTTAAGGCAGGCAATGAGCCTTAGCATAGACATATCCTCCTCGGAAAAGACACGGTAGCCCGATTCTCTCCTCGAAATATTCGGAAGCAGTCCCTGTTTGTCGTAAAAACGCAGTGTGCTTGGCGTAACTTTCATGATTTCAGCCGCCTGTTTGATAGAATATGCCATATTTCACCTCAAGAAAATAATAAAACTATTGACTTTAATCCTAGGTTTAATGTTAAACTATATTCATGAAAAAATCAAGACTTCAGAGCTGTCTTGAAAGTGTATGTTATAACATTTGAGTATTTAAGTTTTAAGGATTCAAGGAGGAACAGATATGTTTGAGGATGTTTTTACTTCTAAGAAAAAGTTAGGCTACGGTCTTATGAGACTTCCTACAATCGACCCCAACGATGCGGGCAGCGTCGATATAGAAAAGGTAAAGGATCTCGTTGACGCATTCATCAAAGAGGGCTTCACCTACTTTGATACCGCATGGATGTACAATGCTTTCCAGTCGGAAAATGCCGTAAAAGCCGCATTAACAAGCCGTTATCCCCGTGACGCTTACACCCTCGCAACAAAGCTTCACTCCGGCTTTATCAAGTGCTATGAGGATGCCGACAAGATATTCAACGAGCAGAGAAACAAGACGGGCGTAGATTATTTTGATTACTACCTCGTTCACGATGTAAACTCTCACTCCGTTGAGGTTTATGATAAATTTGACATTTGGTCTTGGATTCAGCAGAAAAAAGCTGACGGACTCGTCAAGCACATAGGATTTTCTTTCCATGACGGCCCCGAGCTTCTCGACAAAATACTCACCGAGCACCCGTTCTTTGAGTTTGTTCAGCTTCAGATTAACTATCTCGACTGGGAGTCCGCAGGCGTTCAGTCAAGAAAGTGCTACGAAGTAGCAGTTAAGCACGGCAAGCCTGTCATCACCATGGAAACCGTCAAGGGCGGAACTCTCTCGAACATCTCCCCCGAGGCTGAAAAGGTATTCAAGGACTATAATCCTGACATGAGCGTTTCCTCATGGGCAGTTCGTTTTGCCGCATCACTCGAGAACGTCAAGATTGTTCTTTCAGGTATGACAACCATGGATCAGCTTCAGGACAACATGAGCTACATGAAAGACTTCAAGCCGTTAAACGATGAGGAACAGGCTCTTGTCAAGAAAGTCACCGAGATTATCGAGAGTGAAAATGCAATTCCATGCACGGGCTGTTCCTACTGCACAGACGGATGCCCCATGCAGATTGCAATTCCTAAGTACTTCTCCGCTTACAACGGCGAGAAAAAGGAAAACCCGGACGGAAAGAAAGCGTGGACGGCTTCTCAGTCTTATTATGAAAACATCTCGAAGAATTTCGGCAAGGCAAGCGAGTGCATCGAATGCGGTCAGTG
>CAVDQG010000002.1:7262-127941 GCA_963611165.1 Bacteroides uniformis | reverse complement strand
GTTCAATATAGGCTCCATCTTTTAACTGCATAAAGAAAAACGAGACAACCGAAGTCGTCTCGTGAAAGTCTAACTTTGAGGGGTCACCTCAAAGATTTGCCGTTTTTTCTTGTTTCTCCCCTGTCACCAAATTAACATATATTTACATTTTGGTATATTGGTGATATTATATTTATCAGTTGTGGGCACAATTGCTCATGTGTAGTAACAGAGAAAGGAGAAAGAGTTATGAAACCGATGCTTACGGTAATGCTTACGCATAATGATATGACGGTGATGAACGCCGCAGAGATTTTTGAGGCATGCAAAGATTCAAAAGCGGAGTTTTGGGGATTTAAGGAGGAACCGCTTCCGCCCGATGAAATGAAAAAGCTTTATGACTGTATGAAAGAGTGCGGAAAGAAAACCTTCTTGGAGGTCGTCTGCTATGACGAAGAAAGCTGTCTTGAGGGCGTGAAAGTCGGTGTCGAGTGTGGTGTCGATTACCTCATGGGCACGGTATTTTCCGATAAAATCAACGATTACTGCAAAGAACATAATATGAAATATCTGCCGTTTGTCGGCAAGCTTTCCGAGAGACCGACTGTTCTCGAGGGAGATATTGACGAGATTATCGCAGAGGCTAAGTCTTACATCGCAAAGGGCGCATGGGGAATAGACCTTCTCGGCTACCGCTATACGGGTGACGCCGTGAAACTTATCGACCGCCTTGTGAGCGAGCTTGACGCTCCCGTTTGCGTTGCGGGCAGTGTCGATTCTTTTGAGCGACTTGACGAGATTAAGAAGGTAAATCCGTGGTCATTCACTATCGGAAGTGCATTTTTCGATAAAAAATTCGGAGATGATTTTGCCGAACAGATAGATACCGTTTGCGATTATATCGCAGAAGAGAAGTAAGATATGGAAAAGCTTAACAAATATTTTCCGTATGAGTACGCAAAGAGTGCATACGATATTGATTACAAGAAGCTTTATGACAAGGGTTATCACGGAATAATTTTCGATGTTGACAACACGCTCGTTCATCACGGCGACGACGCTGACGGAAATGTCGAAAAGCTCTTTGCAGAACTTAAAAAAATCGGACTTGATACTGTGCTCCTGACAGACAACGACGAGGAGCGTGTAAATCGTTTCAACGAAAAAATCAAATCGAAGTATATCTGCGATGCGAATAAGCCAAATCCAAAGGCTTATTATCAGGCTCTTGAGCTTCTCGGACTTGAGAAAAACGAGGCTGTTGTGATCGGCGACCGAATGTTCAAGGATATTCTGGGGGCGAATAACGCAGAAATACCATCGATAATGGTAAAATTTATCGATGACGGCTCAAAGTGGCTCGGCTGGGGAAGATACCTCGAATTTTTACTTCTCTTTTTGTGGAGACACAGCAAGTATTACGAAAGAATGGACGGAATAAGTATGTCTGACGGGAAATCTTTTTCAAAGAATTTCAAGAAATTTTTAAAGCATGAGATTATGTTCGGCGATATCAACCCGACCTGTTATGATATTGCCGTTAAAAAGGAAATATTCAAGCGACATGTGAAAAATATGACGGGTCACGAGAAGTTTCTCAAGGAGAGAAACGAGAAGCCTCTGCCCGTGCTGATTTACAGAAGTGAATCCGGTCTTATCAAGCGTGGCAAAGATATTGACCCCGAGACCCAGTACGGCAAGGCGGAGAACATCGCCATTGCATCGAGTAAACTTAACGGTGCGATAATCAAGCCGGGGGAGACTTTCTCTTTCTGGAAGCTTGTCGGCCCGATTACGGAGAGCCGCGGCTACAAAAAGGGCAGAGTTATCCAGCAGGGCAAGTTGATTGCCGACTTCGGCGGAGGACTTTGCAATCTCGGCAACACACTTCATCTTCTTGCACTTCACAGTCCGCTTGACGTGACGGAGGCGCACTATCACTCCGATGCGCTCGCACCCGACCACGGCGAGAGAGTGCCCATGAGCTCGGGAACATCGGTAAACTATAATTTTGTCGATGTTCGTTTCAAGAACAACACCGACCAGAATTTTCAGGTGCTCGCATGGGTTGAGAATGAAACTCTTATTGCCGAAATCAGATGTGAGCACGAGGTTGAAAATGACTACAAGATAACCGAGGACGATCACCGCTTTGTGAAGCAGAACGGAAAGTATTTCCGCCTTTCAAAGATTTACCGTGACGTTATAGACAAAAAAACGGGAAAGACCGTTTCGAGAAAGCTCATCAGAGACAATCACTCTCAGGTTATGTATGATTACGACCTCATTCCCAAGGAGCTTATTAAGGACAAGTAAAAAAGTACGCAGTTCGTTTTTCGGACTGCGTTTTTTGTATATGCGTACTAAAATATCGATTAAAACAATAGCGAATAGCTATGGATTTCTTGGTGATAAATAGTATTTCTTTATCGGTAAAATAAATTTTATAAAATATAGAAATTTCACTTTTCTTTTCATCTTTCGTTCTGTATAATCAAGTGCGGATGTTTTTCATCCAAGTTAAATATCTGAAATATCTGCTTGAAAATTCAAGCGGTCAAGAAAAATGAAAGAAGAGTAAACACATGACAGAACAACATTTTAACACCCCTGCGGAGGTCATCGACGCTACGCTTGAGGGCGGAAAGAGAAAATCTCAGCTGCCGTTCGCAAAAATGGTGCTGCTTGGAATTATGGCTGGCGCATTCATTGCTCTTGGCGGTGCTACGAGCAGTACAGCTGTTCACGCAATAACTAACGTGGGAATTTCCCGTGCAGTTGCCGGCTGCATATTCCCTGTCGGACTTATGATGATAGTATTTGTCGGCGGCGAGCTTTTCACGGGTGACTGCCTCATGGTTATGGACGTAATCTGCGGCAAGGTTTCTGTGGGTGCATGCGTCAGAAGTCTTTGCGTGGTCTATGTAAGCAATTTAATCGGTGCGCTTATCATCGATTTTCTTCTTTTCTATTCGGGAAATCTTGATTATTCAAGCGGACTTCTCGGAGCATACACAATCAAGGTTGCTGTCGGCAAGGTGGCAATCACACCGCTTAAGGGCATCACATCGGGTATTCTCTGCAATATTCTTGTTTGCATTGCAGTTCTTATGGCTGCCGCCGCTTCGGACATCGCAGGCAAGGTATGGGCGATATTCTTCCCGATTCTCGCATTCGTTGTAGGCGGATTTGAGCACTGCGTTGCAAATATGTTCTATATTCCGGCAGGAATTTTGGCTGCAACAAATCCCGACTATGTCGCTAAGGCTCAGGAAGCTTACGGCATCACGGCTGAGCAGATAAGCAGTCTCACGGTTCTCGGAAGTCTTCACAACTTCATTCCCGTCACAATCGGAAACATTCTCGGCGGAATGGTGTTTGTCGGTGTTCCGTGCTATTTCATTCAGAAAGCAAAGGCTAAGAAAAAAGCTTAACAAAAAGAAATCTCCGAGAAATTTTCTCGGAGATTTTTGCGTATTGCGAAAAAATTTTACGGACGAAGTCCCATGCCGCCTTCGAGTGTGAGAGTCTCGCCTGAGAGGTACTTGAAGTCGGGGTTTGCAAGCTGAACGCAAACTCTGCCAATTTCTGTCTCGGGGTCTGCATAATGGCCCATAGGCGGCATCTTTACATTAGCCTTGAATGCTTCGGGATATGCTTTCTCGAATTTATCAAGCTGAGCAGTCCATGCGAGCGGACAAACTACGTTTACATTGATTCCGTCGGGACCCCATTCCGTTGCGGCAACTCTGGAAAGTCCGCGGATACCCTCTTTAGCGGCGGCATAAGCGCACTGACCGTAGTTACCGAAAAGTCCTGCGCCCGATGCAAAGTTGATAACGCTTCCCTTGGACTCCTTGAGGTAAGGATAGCAAGCCTTCATGTAGTAGAATGCCGCATAAAGTCCCGAATAGAGAGCGAGGTTAAACTGCTCTGTCGTGTGGTCGGCAATTGTAACACCCGATGCCGAAGCCTGAGCGTTATTGATGAGAACCTGAATTCCGCCGAAGGTATCGACAGCCTGTTTTACTACGTTTGCAACAACAGCCTCGTTGTCTGCGCCTGCGCTGACATCAGCCTGAACAGCAAGAACCTTAACGCCGTATTTCTCCTCGAGCTCTGCTTTGGCGTCCTCGAGCTTCTGTACATTTCTGCCCGTAATAACGATATTTGCGCCTTCCTTAGCATAAGCGGTAGCGATACCGTAGCCGATTGAGCCGCATCTTCCGTCGTCAAGAACCGATCTTCCGCCACCTGTGATTATGACGGTTTTACCTGTTAAAAATCCCATAATTGTACGCTCCTTTTGTAATATTGGTTTTCTGAATATTCGAGTTAGAGCTTTTAGATCTAAATCCGAAACACCTTTGCTACATTCTAACATATTTGCACAAAAATTCAACACATTAAAATGAATAATAATATTCCTTGACGAAAATATATCAATCTTCACAATAAATCATAATTGACAAATTACTCATACTGTGCTAAAATCACAAGCCCAGTTAAAGGTTAAACGAAACACAGAGACCGAAAGGAGAGAAAAGAGAAATGAAAAAAGCTATTGTAATCGGATGCTCGGGTGCGGGAAAAAGCACCTTTTCGAGAATGCTCAGGGACAAAACGGGACTTCCGCTTTATTACCTTGACATGATTTGGCATAAGCCTGACAGAACTACCGTACCAAACGAAGAATTTGACGGAAAGCTGAGCGAAATTTTGAAGCGTGACGAGTGGATATTGGACGGCAACTATAACCGCACGCTTGAGATGCGCCTTAAAGAGTGCGACACCGTTTTTCTCTTTGATTTTCCCACGGAAAAATGCCTTGAGGGCGTGAGAAACCGAATCGGTACTGTAAGGGAGGATATGCCTTGGGTGGAACTTGAGGAGGACGAAGAGTTTATGGACTGGATAAGAAATTTCTCCAATAAACAGCTTCCTATGGCATATGAACTGCTTAAAAAATACAGCGACAAAAACATCGTGATATTTAAATCCCGTGAGGATGAATACGAATATTTGGCTAAGCTTTGATTTTTGATTAAAGTGCTAAGAAAAGGAAACCGCTCCCCGAATTTGAGGAGCGGTTTCCTTTATGATAGTTGCAAGTAAGTCGTAAGCTGAATCAGGAATTTTCGGCGTTCGTCTTCTTCTTTTTTATGAATGTTCGGTCTGTGAGATACAAAAGACCGGGAAGAACGAACAGCACGCAGACGAGCGAGCAAAGTGTTCCTCTGCCGAGAAGATAACCGAGCTGAGAGAGAAGTCCGTGAGTGGAGATTTTTCCCAAAAGGAACCCGACTACTGTGAGTGCTGTTGCCGATGTGAGAATCGACGCCGTGACGTTCGAGATTGTTCGGACAATACTTTCTTTTTTATCGTAGATCTGGCGGTTTTCTTTGTATCTTTCTGTGAGAAGAATTGCGTAGTCAACGGTTGCACCGAGCTGAATGGAGCTGATAATCAGATAGGCGATGTAGAAAAGAGGGTTACCCGTGATGAACGGGAACGAGAGATTTATCCAGACGGCAGTTTCAATCGTGAGAACGAGTACGGCTGAAAGCACGACAGATCTCATGGTGAAGAGAAGAACCACAAAGACTGCGCCGATAGCGACGAGGTTAACCTTGTTCATATCTGCTGTGACGGTCTTTTGCAAGTCATATGTGCTGACTCCTGCTCCTGCAAGGTAATATTCGTCGGGATAATATTTTTCTGCCGTCGCCTTTATCGTGTCGATGAGGGCATTTGTTTTTTCTCCCTCATAAGGGACGGAAACGGCGAGAACCATTCTGCGGTAATTTTCCGATTCAAGTTTGTTTACGATTTCATCAGAGTATATATCTGTTGAAACAAGGGGGCCCAGAATGTTCGTGAGCGATGTTACGGAGCTGACTTCGTCAATTTCCTTGAGGTCGAGCGTCAAGTTTCTTTCAGCGGTTTCGTCACCCTTTGGAACCATCAAAACATAGTTGTCGCTTTCTCCGAATATCTCTTCGATTTTGGCGGTGTCGTCGCCGTACTGCGTTCCTGTGCTGAAAATGTGAGATGATCCATAGTAATAATCGTTATTTATACTTGCGATGTAAGACGGAACGATGAGCACCACAAACAAAACAACGAGCGGAAGAGTAGCTTTGCGAACAAACTTGCCGAATTTCAAAAAGCTTGGCAGAAGCGGCTTGTGGACTGTTTTTTCGATGAGCGGAAAGGTGAGAAGAATGACTCCCGGCATGAAGAGAAATACCGTGAGAAGGCTGATGGCAACGCCCTTTGCGAGTGCCAAGCCGAGGTCGGGGCCGATTCTGAAACGCATAAGGCAAAGTGCCAAAAATCCGATAACCGTTGTGAGTCCGCTCGAGAGAATGGAGCTTGTCGAGGAACAAAGTGCTTCAATCATGGCTTCTTTGGAATCGGAAATTTCACGCTTGCACTCCGAGAAACGGTGTATGAGGAAAACGGAGTAGTCGAGTGAAACGGCAAGCTGAAGAATATTGCCCGCCGAATTCGTGACAAATGATATTTCTCCGAAAATTATATTTGAACCTGCATTGATGAGAATCGCAACTCCCAAGCCGAACATAACGACAATCGGTTCTACCCATGAGTTTGTTGAAAGAATGAGGATGAGGATAACAACCACAACCGCAATTCCTGCGATAAGGCTTATCTCGCTTACGGTGCTTTCCGTTGCAACAGCGGTGCTGACGGCATTGCCGGTCATTGCATTATCGTCACCGATAACATCTCTTATTTTTGGAACGGCAGAATTGATGTAATCCTCCGATATCGTGACGGAAAATAAAGCGTTGTTATCTTTATAGTAGCTGTTTATGGTGTCTTCATCGAGAATTTCTATCGGAATATCAAGCGGAAGGCTGTCGTCAAGCCATGTGACAGCTGAGACGCCCTCGACCGCTTCGAGCTTTTCTTTGTATTCAAGGGCTTCTCGGTAGCTGACATTTTGCACCATAACTCTGGCGTTCGGGATCTCTCCGTCAAATTCCTGTCCCATAATATCGAGCGCAACCGTGGATTCGCTGTCCTCGGGAAGATAGTCGTTCATATCATAATTTACGGCGACATATTGTCTTGCGACCGCACATACCGCAGTCAATGCTATAAATATCGTCATAATTACATAGCGAAGTTTGATGACCACGCTGTAAAATTTTCTCATAGCTTTTCCTTCTTTTTTTGATTTACAGCTGAATTAAAATTAACTTTTGTAATTTAATTGACAACTGTTCGTTTTTGAATTTATAATAAAAAAAAAAAAAAAATTAATCAAGGAACAGTTTTGTTCATATGAATAATAATTGACATATAATCAAAATTGTCTGATTTGGGAGAACGCTATGATAAATGAAAACGATCTTCGTGTGCAAAAAACTCAAAAAGCCCTTTGCGATGCTTTGATGGAACTTCTCGAAGTCAAACGCTTTGATTCCATAAGCGTAAGCGAGCTTTGCGACCGTGCCCTCGTGAGAAGAGCAACTTTTTACAAGCACTTTTACGATAAATACGATTTCTGGAGATTTTTTGTAAAGCGAATGAGAAAGAGATTTCTTGACGATAATCCCGATGACAACTGGGGAGACGAGCTGAAGCAATACTGTATGTACTGTTTCAGAAGAAGTACCGAATTTTTCCTTTCCCATAAAATGATTGTCAACAGCATAGTTAGCAGCGACGACGCATGTGTTTTGATAGACAGCTTCACGCAGGAGATAAGCGTAAATATCTGCGATTTTCTAATCAAGACGGGTAAGGAATATGTCACCGACCCGTCTGTTATAGCAACCTTCTGTGCGGGAGGAATAGTGTCGTTGCTAAGACGCTGGTTTTTGTCGGGGAATTTGATAAGCGAAAAAACCGCCATGGAAGAGTTCGGAAAGCTGATGGATGCTTTTCAAATGTAATAAAATCGAACATAAAAACACAACGGCACTTGCTAAAAACAAGTGCCGTTTTTTCACAAAGTAGGAGGTACTCTGTGCTTATTATCAAATTTTAGGTATCAGAGTTTTTCTATGACATCAGCTGCGTCGTCAAGCCAACCGCCCTCGAAATCCTCGATAGCACCCTTGTCGCAAGCCGAAGCAAGAGCAGGATCCATGGGAATTTTGCCGAGAACCTTGAGCTCGTACTTCTCGGCAACCTCATCGATATGGCTCTCTCCGTAAACATGGATGACTTCGCCACAGCACGGACATTTCACATAGCTGTAGTTTTCAACAAGACCGATAATCGGAACATTCATCAGCTTAGCCATTTCCACTGCCTTGGAAACAATCATGGAAACAAGCTCCTGAGGGGAAGTGATGATGATGATTCCGTCAAGCGGAATGCTCTGGAAAACCGTGAGCGGAACATCGCCTGTTCCGGGAGGAAGGTCGACAAACATATAATCAACCTCGTTCCAAATGACATCAGACCAGAACTGCTTGATGGCGCCTGCGATGACGGGGCCTCTCCAAACGACAGGGTCTGTCTCACGGTTAAGAATGAGGTTCATGCTCATAAGCTCAATGCCGGATTTTGTTACAGCCGGGAAAATACCGTCGTCAGATCCGCTAGCTCTTTCGTGAACGCCGAAGCACTGCGGAATTGACGGGCCGGTGATGTCGGCGTCAAGAATTGCGGCTTGGCGGTTTCTTCTCTGCATGGTTACGGCAAGCATTGATGTGACGGATGACTTTCCTACACCGCCCTTGCCGGAAACAACGCCGATTACCTTTTTGACGTTGCTCATTTTATTCTGCGGTGCGATAAGGCTCTCGGGCTCCTGTCTTGAGGGGCAGTTCTCGCCGCAGCTTGAACAATTATGTGTGCAGTCGCTCATATTATAAATTCTCCTTATTCTAAGTTTGGTTTACAACGAATACATCTCACATTTTAGCCGCTTGAAACCTGTTTGTCAACGAATGAAACAGCTAAGCTTTCAGATAGCTTTTTCGTAGACGGGGTCGGGGTAGTCCTCTTTTGGGAATTTTTTTCTTATCACGAGGAAGCATGTGAGGTGGCAAAGGAAGGTTACCGTCCAGGTGATTACATAAACGATGTAGAGCATAGGAAGAGTCCTGAAATGAGCGAACACCGTGAAAATCCAAATGAGTCTCAAACCGCATGCGCCGCCGATTGAGACAAGCATGGTTATAACGGAATAGCCTAAACCTCTTATCATGCCGACCATCGTGTCCATCATACCGCATACGAAGTAGGGAAGACAGCAGTAGCCCATTCGAAGTACGCCGTAGCTTATGACCTCGGGGTCATCTGTATATATTCCAAGAAGCGGTCTTGCGGCAAGATATGCGCCGACGCCGAGAATAAGTCCCGTAGCGACTACACAGCATTGGCAGTAAATCGCAACTTTATTGATGCGGTGATACTTCTGAGCACCGAAGTTCTGGCTTGTGAAGCTGATTGACGTCTGATAGAAGGAGTTCATTGCCATGTAGACAAAGCCCTCGATGTTGGAGGCGGCGGTGTTGCCTGCCATAACTACTGAGCCGAAGGAATTGATTGAGGACTGAACCACCATGTTCGAGAGGGAGAAAACGCATCCCTGAATTCCAGCGGGAAGTCCGATTTTAGTCATTTCGATAAGCTTGTGCTTGTTGATTTTAAGTTCGCTTAATCTCAGTCCGTAAGGCTTATCGCCGTCCTTGATGAGACAAATTACAGTAAGAGTTGCGGAAACCACCTGGGAAATATCTGTTGCGATTGCAACGCCCGCTACGCCGAGATGAAAAACAATGACGAGAACAAGATTGAGTAAAACATTTATAATACCTGCTGTTATCAGGTAATAAAGCGGTCTTTTCGTGTCGCCGATGGCACGTAGAATCGATGCGGCGTAGTTGTAGAGCATCATAGCCGGCATGCCGATGAAGTAAATTCTCATGTAGAGAACAGAGAGGTCGATAACGTCATCGGGAGTACCCATAAGCTCGAGCATGGGTCTTGCGACGGCAACTCCGAGGAAAATGAGTATCACACCGAAGAGAACCGATGCAATGACCGCTGTGTGAACGGTTTCTGATAAATCTTTGTTTTGACCTGCACCGTAGTATCTTGCCACAAGAACATTCGCTCCGATTGAAAGACCGAAGAAAAGTCCGATAACAAGGTTGATGAGTGCTCCTGTTGAGCCTACGGCGGCAAGAGATGTAGCTCCTGCAAATCTTCCGACAACTATGGTGTCGGCTGCGTTAAAAAGCAGCTGAAGACAGCCTGAGAGCATAACGGGGATAGCGAAGGTGATAATTTTACCGAGAAGAGGGCCATGCGTCATGTCCATCTCGTGGGATTTAGTTTTTACAGATGCCATATAATTACACTTTCTATATACAAGAATTCAATATACCAATATCTTTCAATTACCTATTGCATAAATTCAGAATTAAGAGAGCTTATTGGAAATCTCTCTGAGCTTTTTTTCAAGCTTTGATTTATCGCCCGCCTTACCTTTTCTGAACCAAGGCGAAACGATGAACGGTACGGGAATGAGGAACGCAAGTCCCGCAAGACCGTTGATAAAATAAAAAAAGAATGCGACAAGCACGAAAATTAACGAGAGTGTACCCGAAAAAATATAAGACGCCCTCGGTTTTGTGTAGTGCCAGACTATTTCTCCGTTACCGTATGTGCCGTGCATAACATCGGTCGTGTTTTTCGGCGTATCCTCGCTTATAAACATATAAAATTTACCGTCTGCGATTTTCCCTCGAAATTCCCCTGATTTAAAAGCATTTTGGAGCGTGTCCTCACGCATAAGCTTTTTCATTCTTTTTTCGAATTCATCGACCGCAACGCCAAGCTTCATGCGGCAGTCGGAGGTTTGCTTTTTTGTGCCTTGTGTGTTTGCCATCACTCCACCTCGATTCCAAGCGACTTGAATTTCTCCGCCGAGCTTTTTTCGTTTTCGTGAAGAACGGTATTAAATCCGAGCTTGTCGGCGGCTTCGATGTTGGCTTTGTTGTCGTCAATGAAAACCGCTTCGTTCGGGCTTATGCCGTATTTTTGGCAGAGTATCATATATATCCTGTCGTCGGGCTTTGTGATTTCCACCTGATAGGAAATTACACCGCCGTCAACATACTTGAGAAAAGTGAACTGCGGTTTTGACATATTAAATGCCGTTCTGCCGTAGTTTGAGAGAAGATATATTTTATATCCCTGTTCCTTTAATTTTTTCATCCATCGCTCTGCGTACTCATACGGAGTTTTTCTTTTGTAGATTTCCCACACGGCGTCTTCAATTAAATCGGCTATGCCCGGGTCGCTTTTTTTGAACGAATCAATGATTTCTTCATCTGAAAGCGCACCTCTGTCGAATTCATCCCATAGCGTTCTGTTCAGAACGGTAGCCTTTGCGACACGGGCGGCGGTTCCCTCGTCAAAAAGCTCGGCAAAGGTCTCTTCCCAGCCGAACGGAGCGAGGACATTTCCGATGTCGAAAATGACCGTGTTTATTAATTTTTCCATAATACAATACCTCGATACCCAAAAAAGACAGCGATTCATTTACTGTCATATGCAACAATATTAGCACCGAGAAAAGCTAATATCAAGTGCCGAAAAAAGTATTTGTTGACGGAAAAGCATAAAAGTATTATGCTAAAACCCTAAAAAACTAAAATGAGGTAGCTATGACAAATTATTCAGAGGTTCTTGCCAAGGAGTTTTCACTCAAGTCTTGGCAGACAGACAATTTAATTTCGCTTATTGACGAGGGAAACACGATTCCCTTTATCGCACGATACAGAAAAGAGGCTCACGGAACTCTTGACGATCAGGTTATCCGTCAGATTTCCGAGAGACTCACTTATCTTCGCAATCTCGACTCCAAGCGTGAGGAGACGAGGGAACTTATTTCGGCACAGGAGAAATTGACTGACGAGATAAGCAAAGCACTTGACGGGGCAAAGACTCTTTCGGAGATTGAAGATATTTACCGCCCGTTCAGACCGAAGAGAAAGACAAGGGCGTCTGTCGCAAAGGAAAAGGGACTCGAGCCGCTTGCCAACGAGATTTTAGAGCAGAAGAGAAACGGAAAATATCCGATTGATTATGCCGAAAATTATGTGAATGAAGAAAAAGGCGTGAAGTCTCCCGAGGACGCACTTCAGGGCGCAAAGGATATTATTGCCGAGAAAATCAGCGATGACGCAGACATTCGCAGAAGACTGAGAAACCTAGCGATGAATTATTCTGCCGTTAATGCAAAAGCGGCAAAGGACGAGGATTCTGTCTACAGAAATTACTACGATTTTTCCGAGCCGATTAAAAAGCTTGCAAACCACAGAATTCTTGCCATTGACAGAGGTGAGAAAGAGGGCTTCTTAAAGGTAAGCGTAGCGATAAATGACGAGAGAGGAAAGGCTATTTGTGCCGAAAGCTATGTTAAGGGAAATTCTCCGTGCCGTGAGTGCATAGAGGAAGCGGCGGAGGATGCATACAGCCGTTTGATTTACCCCTCAATTGAAAGAGAGGTAAGAAGCGAATTAACCTCCCGTGCGGCAACGGATGCGATTAAGGTTTTCTCCGAGAACCTCAGAAATCTTCTCATGCAGCCTCCCGTTAAGGGCAGAGTGACTATCGGACTTGACCCCGGCTACAGAACCGGATGTAAGATAGCCGTTGTGGACGCTACGGGAAAGGTACTCGATACGGGTGTTGCTTACATTACGCACGGAGCAAAGGGCGAGAAGGAGTCGGCAGAAAAGATTCTCCGATTCATAAAGAAATACGGCGTAACCCTTATTGCAATTGGAAACGGCACCGCTTCAAAGGAAACGGAAATTTTCACGGATAAGCTCATAAAGGACAATAATCTCAAGGTAGATTATATGGTAGTAAGCGAGGCCGGAGCTTCCGTTTACTCGGCTTCCAAGCTTGCCGCAGAGGAGTATCCCGAGTATGACCTCACATTAAGAAGTGCTGTTTCTATCGCACACCGACTTCAGGATCCGCTTGCAGAGCTTGTAAAGATAGACCCCAAGGCGATAGGCGTCGGACAGTATCAGCACGATATGCCGCAAAAGGAGCTTTCAAGTGCTTTAAGCGGTGTTGTCGAGGCTTGCGTTAACTCTGTCGGAGTTGATTTGAATACCGCGTCACCGTCACTTCTCGTTAATGTTGCGGGTGTAAACAACACTATAGCAAAGAACATTATTGCTTACCGTGCAGAGAACGGCGAGTTCAAGTCAAGAAGCGAGCTCAAAAAGGTAAGCAAGCTTGGCCCGAAGGCTTTCGAGCAGTGCGCAGGATTCTTGCGTGTTCCCGAGTCTGACAATATTCTCGACAACACGGCGGTTCACCCCGAGTCGTACACGGCGGCAAAGAAAGTTCTTGAAAGCGTTGGCTATTCCATAAAGAAGATGCCCGAGGGCGGTTTTGGCGAGCTAAAGGATAAGGTTAATGCTTACGGCAAGAAGAAATTGGCTGAAGAAATCGGAATAGGCGAGCCGACTCTTGATGATATCGTGACCGAGCTTATGCGCCCGGGAAGAGATCCGAGAGACGAAATTGAAAAGGTAATGCTCAGATCCGATATTAAGGACATGAAAGACCTCAAGGCCGGCATGGAGATAATGGGCACGGTAAGAAACGTTACCGATTTCGGCGCATTTGTGGACATCGGAGTTCATCAGGACGGACTTGTGCACATCACTCAGATAAGCAACAAATTTATCCGCCATCCGAGCGATGTTCTCAAGGTCGGAGATATAATCAAAACATGGGTTATATCGGTCGATGAGGCTAAGGGCAGAATTTCACTTACCATGAAAGAGCCGAAAAATAAGGACGCTAAAAAAGACAATTCAAAGAAATAATTGAAATTTGACGGAAAGACCGACGGGCAGACGCCTGACGGTCTTTTTGATTTTTAGAAATTATCCGCAAAATCGTTATTTTATCATCAATTAAATTGTAAAATTAAGTGCGCTATGGTACAATTAACACAATTGGAATTTATTCAATAAATAATATTTTTAAATAATATTGGGAGGAACAGATATGAGCCTTAAAATCGAAAAGAAGCATGACGATGCTTTTGATACCGTAACTCTGGTCGGAAGACTGGACACAATGACCGCCCCTGAGCTTGAAAGCTTTATTTCAAATGAGCTTAACGGAGACGAAAACCTAGTTCTTGACCTTGAGGGTCTTGAGTACATTTCTTCCGCAGGACTTCGTGTTATTTTGAAGCTTCAGAAATTAAAGAATAAGTCGGGTTCTTTGAAGCTTGTCCATGTCGGTGAGATTGTCATGGAGGTTCTCGAAATCACAGGATTTACCGATATTCTGACGATAGAGTAAGAAATATGAATGTATTAATACTTGATAACGACGAAAAAACTCTGGACGAAACCGAGGCAACCGTCCGAAAAACGATGTCGGGCGCAGATGTCTACAGCTTCAGCGAGACGGAATATGCCTTGGAAGAGCTGGACGAAACTGTCTTCGACTTTGCTTTTCTCGATACCGAGCTTTCCGATATGCCTTGTATCGTTTTTGCCGAGAAGCTCAAGAAAAAATCTCCTAAGGTAAATATAATCTTCCTAACCGAGGATGACTACGAATTTGCCTTTGACGCATTCCAGATTCACGCAAGCGGTTACCTTTTGAAGCCGCCCGCCGAGAAGGACGTCAAGGAAGAAGTGGCAAACAGACGATACTCGAAGAACGTTAAAGCTGTCGAGGAAAACGAGTGCAAGGTAATCGCCAAGACTTTCGGTCAGTTCGATTTGCTTGTGAACGGAAAATCCGTGCATTTTAAGCGTGCAAAATCTAAGGAAGCTATCGCTTATCTCATTGACAGAGTTGGCGGCGGCGTCACGAAGAAAGATATTGCTTCCGTCATTTTTGAGGAGTCGCTTTATACAGAGAACGTTCAGGACTATCTGGGCAAAATTTTGAGAGAGATGGAAAAAACTCTCAAGGACAACGATATCGGAGAAATACTCATTAAAAGTCACAACTACTATGCGGTCGACAAGACCAAGATTAAATGTGACCTGTTTGATTTTATGGATGAGGCTAGCATTGACAAGCCGAGCTTTTTCGGCGAATACATGAGCCAGTATTCATGGGCTGAAAGCACCCTTGCAAACCTCTATTTCTTTGACGAGAAAAACGGAGGTGGCGATTATTAAAGCTTTAACAGTAGACGCAAAATCAGAGAATCTCGATCTTGTTACGGAATTTGTCGATAACTTTCTTGAGGAAAACGACTGTCCGATGAAAACGCAGATGCAGGTGAATATTGCTATTGACGAGGTTTTCCACAATATTGTTTCGTACGCTTACACCGATAAAAAGGGTGATATAGAAATACAAATCGATTCGGACGGTCCCGTCAAGCTTGTGCTTATCTTCAAGGACAAGGGCGTTCGCTTCGATCCGCTTCAGAACACAGACCCCGATATCACGCTTTCTTCCGAGGATAGAGAAGTGGGCGGACTCGGCATTTTCATGGTGAAGAAGCTTATGGATGTCGTATCCTACTCATACGAGGACGGCATGAATATTTTGACGCTGGAAAAAACCTGGCAGAAGAGTTTTTGAGGATGAGGAATTTATATGAAAAGTAATGTATGCTACTTCTATAACGAAAACGGTATAGAGGATGTATTGGACGAAATTGAAAAAACCGCCCGTTACTGCGGTTTCACAAACAAGCAGACGCTTCAGCTAAGACTTCTTTCCGAGGAGCTTATCGGAATGATTCAGGTTTCGAGAGTCGAGTATGAGGGTCAGTTCTGGATTGAATCGGGACTTAACAGCTGTGATCTCCACATGCAGCTTAATTTGCTTCTCGAGGACGATATCAGAAAAGAGCTCAAGAGCATAAGCGAGATAAACAGCATAAGCAAGAGTCTTGTCGGAGATATTTACGAGTTCATCATTAACGTTATGGCAGGCAAGGCGGCAAGAATGAAGCCTGAGTGCCCGATGATGAGAGCAAGCTTCAAGGGGCTGGGAACGGTGAACTGGTCGCTCACAAGTTATAAGCGTGTGCTTTCCGAGGTAGGAAACAACGAGGAGCTTGATTTCCTCTCCAAGTCGATTATCGCAAAGCTTTCCGACGATATTCTGCTAAGCACAAGGGACAATCAGGTAGAGCTCATTATTAAGAAGGATTTCTATAATGACTAAGCGGGTGAAAAAAGGTAAGCACCGAGGCCGTCTCGGCAGAGACCTGAGTATTGCCGGAATTATCTTCACACTGTGCATAAGTATCGGTATGGGCTGTATCGGTTATGTTCCCTATTACAAGAATATGTATGCTCAGTATGAGTCATATCAAAGAGGAGTCATAAATCTTGCAATGCAGCATATCGACGGCGACGACCTCGAGGAGTATCTTGAAGAGGGTAACGACCTTCAGGATTATCCCAAGGTAAAGGCATTGTTCAAGGAAATTGACGAGACTCAGGAAATACACGGTATTTTTCTTGAGGAGCTTTTGCCGGGGGCGCCCGATGAAGAGGGCTACGACTATTATTTCGATTACTACGATAATACACATGTCTACAGCTGTGCTGTATCGGTGAGAAACAGTGAACACAAGGAGATTTGTTACCTTGTTGTTGAGCTCAATGTCAGCGATATGAGAGCCACGCTTAAGTATTACGGCAGGCCGATTCTTTTGGGCGCGGGTATCAACGCTTTTGTTTTCTATATCAACCTTCTTCTGTGGATAAGAAAGAGAGTTGTGAAGCCGATAAATGCACTGAATAATTCGGCTGAAGCATTTGTCAAGAGCTGCCGTGAGAAAGAAAGCCCCGAGGAACTGACGCTGATAAACGCCGATGTAAAAACTCACGATGAGATGAGAAATCTTGCCGATTCGCTTGAGGAAATGGCGCACGACGTTCAGAAATCCATGATAAGCCTTCGAAACGAGACGAAAGAGAAAGAGAGAATCGACTCCGAACTTCGAATCGCTTCGGAAATTCAGCAGAGCATCTTGCCATGCATTTTTCCGCCGTTCCCCGAGCGTGAGGAATTTGATATTTACGCAACTATGAACCCCGCAAAGGAGGTCGGCGGAGATTTCTACGACTTCTTTATGCTGGATGACAATCACCTCGGCTTTGTTGTCGGTGATGTTTCGGGCAAGGGCGTTCCTGCGGCTCTTTTCATGGTTATCGGAAAGACGCTCATTAAGGATTATTCCGGCTTTGGAGATTCTCTCGGTGAGGTCTTCACAAAGGTAAATGACCTTTTGTGCGAGGCTAACACAAGCGGACTTTTCATCACGGCTTTTGAGGGAATACTCGACCTCACTACGGGCGAGCTTGAATTTGTAAATGCAGGTCATGAGAAGCCGTTCATTTACCGTGCCGCCGAGGAAAAGTGGGAGCTTTATCCCACAAGACCGGGCTTTGTTCTTGCCGGTATGGAGGGCATGAAGTATAAATCGGGAAAGCTGAAGCTTGAAAAGGGCGACAGAATCTTCCTTTATACTGACGGAATCAGCGAAGCTGTCAACTCTGATGACGAGCAGTACGGCAAAGACCGACTTCAAAAGGCACTCACGGACAACCGAAAGGCAACAATCGAAGAGCTTTTGCCGCTTATCCGCAAGGATGTGGACAGCTTTGTCGGCGGCAGAGAACAGTTTGACGATATTACCATGCTTGGTTTGAATTTTAAGGGTGTAACTGATAAATAAGAGTTAATAAGAGAAAAACGGGTGCTTTAACGGCACCCGTTTTTAACATTTTTGACAGCTTTGTTAATAAATCAGAGCTTATCAGCGTCTGCGTCACCATCGTTACTGTCACTTGTGACATCGCAAATCAAATAATCTTCTAAGTAGTCTCTTTTCATTTCATTTAAAATTTCGATGACCTCATCGATATACCAAGCGGGCATATTGTCTACGGGATTGTTTAAAGAATTTTTCGTGTTCATTTTGTTCTCCTTGATTTTTCGTGCGGCTCAAAATTCAAACCGCAATACTGATTTACTTTTTAATGAATGTGTGTTTAAATAGGCTTAACAAAGCTATCGAGAAAGGAATAAAATTATGAGCAGAATTGATTTTGGTTCAAAGCCCTTTATGTACCCGATGCCTGTGCTAATTGTCGCAACATATGACGAGAACGGCGTGCCCGACGCCATGAATGCCGCATGGGGAATAGTCACGGATTTTGACGAAATTTCCATAAGCATGGCAAGCCACAAGACAACGGATAACATCGAAAAGACGGGTGCGTTTACGGTAAGTATGGCTACCGAGGAGTTTGTCACCGCATGCGATTATGTCGGAGTGGAGTCGGCAAGAAAAGTTCCGAATAAATTCGAGAAAGCGGGTTTTCACGCTACAAAAAGCGAAAAAGTGAATGCTCCGCTGATTGACGAGCTTCCCATGGCACTTGAGTGCAAATTAAGAAGCTTCGAGAACGGTATTTTAATCGGCGAGATAGTGAATGTCACGGCTGACGAAAGCGTTTTGACTGACGGAAAGATAGACCCGAAGAAGCTCAAGCCGATTTGCTTTGATCCCGTGAACAACACCTATATGAAGCTTGGCGAGGTTGTCGGAAAAGCGTTTTCGGACGGACTTAAGCTTAGATAAATATAAAAATATAAAAGAAACTTTTTGCGGAGGAAAATTATGAGTAAGCTGTGTGATTTTTGTGACGGAATTCAGCATATCGGAATACCGACAGAAGACCTTGACGGTACAGTTAAATTTTATGAGGAGCTCGGCTTTGAAAACGTTCATTCGGCTGAGTTCGGAGAAAAGCCGAACCACGTGTGCTTTTTGAGATTCGGCAATCTCACCCTTGAGTGCTACGATGAGGAGAACACCGTTAAGGACGCAGGAGCAATCAACCACATTGCGATTAATTGCAACGATATTGAAGCGGCTTATGGGCTTGCCCTTGAAAAGGGATATAAGATTGTAAGCAACGAAATCGAAGCATTGCCGTTCTGGTCTAAGGGAATAAGATTTTTTATTATCGAGGGGCCAAATAAGGAGAGAGTTGAGATTGATCAAATTCTCTGATTGATTTTTCGGTTAAATATTAACAAAAAGTCATTCTTTGTTTGTGAAGAATGACTTTTTTCTTGTGTTAAATATTCAAATTTCAAAGATGTAATTCAGTAAAAACGCCGAATTAATTTGCCTGAGAAGAAGAGCTGTCGTAGCTGTCCGGTGTAGGCGACGGAGTGGGCAGTGACGGATCTCTGCCGATACTAACGAGAACCTCAACGGTTGAGCCGTATTCGAGAGAATCTCCGGTGTTGAAGTCGCCGCCGTAGCAAATGCAAACGCCTGAATTTACTCCGCTTGAATAGGTCTCGGTTTTCTCAACCACAAATCCCATGTCCTCAAGAGTTGTGAGTGCTTCGCTGAATTTAATTCCTCGAATGTCCGGCAAGGTTCGTGTGGTAGAACCCTTGCTGACCACGATATCCACGGTACCATTCTTTTCTACTCTTCCTTCGCCTGCGGGAGTCTGGTGCATGATGATTCCCTCGGCATATTCGTCGCTGAATTCCTCGCTTGTCACATTGAGTGTGAACTGATATACGGTGGAATCCTGAAGCTGAGTGAGCCAGTCTGTGTAACTGTCGCCTACCATATCGGGCACGGTTACGGTTTCGACGGTGTTGTTTTCTGTTTCAGTTTCAATTTTGTCGATATATCCTGTTATTTTTCCCGCAATGTCATAGTCGGTAACAAGCCAGTAGCCCGCAAGGGCAAAAACCGCCGCCGAAAGAATGAACGAGAAGATGAGGAAAAATTTAGTTGGCAAGCCACGTCTTCTTTGCGGTGTGTAGTCATAAGAACCGGGGAGATCTCTTATCGCACTGGTTTCGCTCATGTTGCTGAGCTGTCTGGAGCTTTCCGTGAGCTCAATTCTGAAACGTTCGAAAGAGCCTGTTCTGTTCTCCTGCTTTACCTGTAATGCTGCCGCAAGAGCCTTGATGACATTCTGGGGGAGTGAGTGCAGAACTTCTTTTGCAATGAGAAGCTTGGGGTCTTTGTTTCTCTCGAGTGCGCTTTTGGGAAGAGTGCCTGAGAGCGCAAACAAAAGGCTTGCCGCAAAGCCGTAGACATCTGTTGTTTCCGCACAGTCAAAAAGCGTTGAATACTGCTCGTATGCCGCACAGCCCGAAACGAGATCGGGGGCAAGATCGGTGCCCGTCTGGCGAACTGTCGGAATGCAGAAGTCTGAAAGACGCATTTTGCCGTCACCGCAAACTCGCAAAGTGTCGGGCGAGATGCCAAGGTGCATAAGTCCCGATCTGTGCATGGCGGAGAGTGAGCCCATCATAGGCACAAAAAGTTCCTTTGCCTGATTCCATGAGAGAGGCCCGTTTCTCTTGATATAAGACCTGAGCGTCTCGCTTGGGTGATGCTCAAAAACGAGATACGAGGTGTTGTTATCCTGAAAAGCGTCTATCATTCTGAAAACGGCGCTTGATGTGCGGATTTTTGCAAGTCCTCTTGCTACCTCGGAAAATTCCTGTCGGAGCTCGTTGTAAAGGTCGGCATAGCCGTCATAGGGGTATATTCTTTTGTTGTTTCGGGTGCAAATCTCTGTTGGAGCAAATTCTCTGATGTCCACTCTCTTGCCCGAACCCGTATCGAGTGCGGTGTAGGTGAAGCCCTCCGAGTTCTTTGCTCTGACTCTGCCGAGAATATATCTTTGCTTGAGGGCACTTCGATAAGGAAGCGCACCCTCAATCTGAGGTGTTCTGTTGTTGTAACCGCAATGCGGGCAAATCTCGCCCTTGCCGATAGTAAGGTCTATCGGTTTCATGCAGTTTACGCATAAGGCTGTATTTCCTGATGGCATTTAACTTTCTCCTTGAAAAATGCTTATTTTTAATTAGGTGATCTTAGTCTGTAATAAATTTAATTTTATCACAAGTTTCTTTCCTTGTAAATGAATTGAAATGAATTACAGCCGAGTGCTTTTAAAGCCGAGATTGAAAAAGTCCATAAAGTTGTGCTAAACTGTCGGTACAAATATAATTAACCGAAAGGAAGAATTAAGATGAGAGCGGTAGTACAGCGTGTGCACAAGGCGCACATCACGATAGATCACGAAACCGAGAGAGAAACAGGCGAAGGTTTGGTAGTTTTTCTCGGAGTTATGGAAGGCGACCAAAAGGAGCAGGCAGATTATCTTGCAAAGAAAATTTCGGGCCTCAGAATTTTCTCCGACGCTGACGATAAACTGAATCTTTCACTGAATGACATTGGCGGCGATATTATGATAGTTTCCAATTTTACGCTTTCGGCAGATTGCCGCAAGGGCAACCGCCCCTCGTTCATCAATGCCGCCAAGGGAGATGCGGCTAAGGAGCTTTACGATTATTTTGTAAGCTTGATAAAAGCGTCCGGCTGTGCAAAGAAAGTCGAGACAGGAGAATTTGGCGCACACATGGATGTTGATGTCTTCAACAACGGCCCCATAACCCTTATGCTCGATACGAATGTTGTTCAAAAATAAATCTTTCCAAGTCTGATTTTGATATTGTTAAAATAAATATATTTCGCATTTTTCACAAAAAAAGTAAAGAGCAGAAATAAATTCTGTAAAAATTTTATTATTCTATTGAAATTGTTCCACAATTATCGTATACTTATATTGCTAAATAAGAAAAAGCATTGGATTTTTCGTTGTTTAGAATATAAGGTGACGGGCCGCATTAATATTAAGGAGAGACGGTCCATCGGAAGGAGCGATTCATATGAATCAGTATCAGGCAAAAAACATAATTAATCTGGCTATTTCAGGACACAGCGGATCCGGCAAGACCAGTCTTGCCGAAGCAATGCTCTACCTCGCAGGCGCATCAGACAGACGAGGAAAGATAGCCGATGGAAACACAGTCCTCGATAACGACCCTGAGGAAATCAAGAGAAAGACCTCTGTTTCCGCTGCGGTAGCACCGTTTGAGTGGAAGAATAAGAAAATCAATCTTCTTGACGCACCCGGACTTTTTGATTTTGAGGGCGGACTTTGCGAAACTATGAGAGCTGCCGACACGGCGCTCGTTGTTATAGCAGGAAAGAGCGGCGTAACCGTAGGTGCCGAAAAGGCAATGGCAGCCGCAAACAAGAGAGGCCTTGCAAAGATTATCTTTGTTAACGGTCTTTGCGATGAGGGCTCCGACTTCTACGGAGTTTTCGAGGAACTGAAAAATACCTTCGGCCCACAGGTTTGTCCTGTTGTCGTACCGTTCTTTGAGGACGGCAAAGCCGATAAATATATCAATATGCTCGAGTATCGTTGCTACGATTATTCTCAGGGCAAGCCCCAGCTTGTAAGTATGCCTGACATGGGCTCAAGACTTGAGGGACTTAGAACAGCTATCTATGAGGCGGTTGCAGAGACGGACGACGAGCTCTTTGAGAAGTACTTCAGCGGTGAGGAATTCACTCCCGAGGAAGTCATCGTCGGCGTAAGCAAGGGCGTCAAGAACGGAACAATCATTCCTGTTTTCTGCGGTGACGCTATGCTCATGAGAGGCATGGAGCAGTTTATGGACGGTCTTGCATGGCTTGCACCGAGTGCGGCTGACAAGGCTAGCGAGGTTGCTGTCGATCCTGACGGAAATCCTGTCGAATTACAGGTTAACGAGGACGCTGCGGCGGCTGCCGTTGTATTCAAGACTATTGCAGACCCGTTCATCGGAAAGCTTTCATTCATCAAGGTTATTTCCGGTAAAATCGGTCAGGATACTCAGATTGTCAATATGCGCACGGGTGCGGCTGAGAGAATTAACAAGGTCGTAACCATGGTCGGCAAAAAGCAGACTGAGGTAAAATATATCGGTGCGGGAGACATAGGCGCAATTCCGAAGCTTTCCGGCACAAACACAGGCGATACACTTTGCTCGCCTATAAGAAAGGTTACCCTCGAGGGAGTCGATTATCCCACACCTACACTTTCCATGGCAATTGTTCCGAAGGACAAGGGCGATGAGGAGAAGATAGCTCAGGGAATTTTGAGACTTTGCGAGGAAGATCCGACAATCAAGTTTGAAACAAATAACGAAACTCATCAGATGATTCTTTCTGGTCTCGGTGAACAGCATCTCGATGTTGTCGTTTCCAAGCTTAAGTCTAAGTTTGGCACAGAGATAACTCTCACCAAGCCGAAGGTAGCTTACAGAGAGACTATCCGCAAGAAGGTTGAGGTTCAGGGCAGATACAAGAAGCAGACGGGCGGTCACGGTCAGTTCGGCGATGTTTGGATTGAGTTCAGTCCTTGCGATGCTGAGGGACTTGTTTTCGGCGAGAGAGTTGTAGGCGGTTCTGTTCCTAAGGGATTTTTCCCGGCAGTCGAAAAGGGACTTCAGGAGTGCGTAGAAAAGGGCCCGCTTGCAGGTTATCCCGTAGTCGGTCTCAGTGCAGTTCTTTATGACGGATCTTATCACCCCGTTGATTCCTCGGAAATGAGCTTCAAGCTTGCAGCCGCAGAGGCTTACAAAGCAGGTATGCCAAAGGCAGATCCTGTTATCCTCGAGCCAATCGGCGAACTCAAGGCAATTGTTCCGTCCGACAATATGGGTGACATCATGGGTGAGGTCACAAAGAGAAGAGGACGCGTTCTTGGTATGGACGTCACAAGCGACGGCAAGCAGGAAATTCAGGCTGAAGTACCTGTTGCTGAGATGCACGACTTCACAACCTATGTCCGTCAGGTAACTCAGGGCAGAGGCTCTTACACCTTCTCGTTCGTAAGATACGAGCAGGCTCCCGAGAATGTAGCTCAGAAGGTTATCGCAGACGCTAAGAAATAATGAAAACGGCAGAGGCATTAGATAAATTGATGCAATTTGATTTTGATAATATCTCTCTCCTTAATAATTAAATTCAGAAGAAGCCGACAGCTTAACGGTTGCCGACTTCTTCTGTTTTACTTTATTGCATGAAAAAAGGAACAGCGGTGGCTGTTCCTTAGTTTTAGCATATTGCTTAGCATATCGGTTTGATTAAATCGCCGGCTTCAAGCTGAAGCTTTCTGAATTCGGATGGCTTGTCGAGTTTGACGATAATCGGTTTAATCGGTTTTACGGCATCGGGCTTGGACGGAACCAAATCTCTCTCCATCACGAGAACATCGTATTTGTCGCCGTTTTTCTCGAATCCGCCCTTTACTGTCTCTACCTCATTAAATCCCCAGTGCTTGTGAAATTCAACGGCATCGTTATTCGGAAGATTTATTCTTGCGTAAACCTTGCGCTTGTCTCCGAGCTCCATAAGACCGAACATCATGTGATAAAGTGAGTCGCCGACGCCTCTGCGCATGAGGGACGGTTTAACCCAGAGGTTGATTTCAGCTGAAAACATATCCTTGGGATTGTAGCTGTTCTCGCTGAGTACACAAAATCCCGCAGTTTCGGAGTCGATTTCGCTCAAAAGCCAGCCGAAGCCATAGGTGTATTTGTCGATTCTCTTGACAAATTCCGCAATGGTCGGAAGAGTCGTGTCGGCGCAGGTGTTGGTATCTATGTAATTATCATATATTTTAAGCATGGTGGGAGCGTCCCACTCGTTTACCGTTCTTACTAAGGTTCTCATATTTTCCTCCGATTTGTTAGAGAATAGGCTACAAAAAGTATTATCGCACACAAGCCGAATGTATGCAAGACGCAAGTCTTGAAAGAAAGTGTATTATTTGATAAAATATCGAAAAAGGGTATTGGAGGCAGAGTTTTGAATATAAGAAAAACAAGATACGGCTTCAGCGTGTTCTCTCTTGTGGGGGTGTGCCTTTCGCTGACGTCCATGGCTTCGATAGTGAATTTACTTGCGGCTGCCGCCGTGAATATATATGCGTTTCTTAACTGCGTAAAGACAAGAAAACAGGGCAGGAAGCTTTCTTTAATCGGAATTGTCATTACTCTTCTGAGCCTTGTGCTTTGTGTTTCGACCGGTTTGCTTATTCGCTTTTCCTTTGGAATGTCGGTAATGTCGTTTCTCATAAGCTTGGTGCTCTATATCGATGTTGTTTTTACTCTGAGATATTTGGAGAGAAAGCGAAAAAACGGCGAGATGAAGCCATATGCAACTTGGGTCAAGAAATACGGCAAGCCTTTGTTTCCGCTTGAGGCAAGCGGATTCGGCAAGACGAGGACGGTCGTGGTGGACTCGAGAGACGGCACGCCTTATTTGTGCGAGAAAAACACCGCCACACTTAGGGACAGACCGATTTATACGGCTGATGAGCTCAATTGGAAAGAGGTTCGCCGTTTTGCCGAGGACAGCTCAAACGAAGAAATTGCGAACAAATTCGGTGAAGTCGATGCCGATAACTGGTTTGTGTTTACCAAAAACTGAATGACGAACAAAAAGCTCGGTTTTCACCGAGCTTTTTGCCTTCTTACTGTTAAATTGAGGAGTAAAAATGAAAGAAAAGAATATATTAAATGCCTCGTAATCTAAGTAATAGAAATGTCTACATCAAAAGATTTACCGACATGTTGTAGTTTGTCTGCCACCGCCGAAAGGCTTGGGCAGTTAATGTAATCAAAACTCAAAGTAAATAAGCGAACCTACTGTTTTCCGTCGGAAAACCGCTTGTGCATACCGTTCGCACACCTTACAGCTTTCTTTGAAGTTTATGTCTGAATTATACCGTTCATATATGAAAAGAAAATATTCTTTTCTTTAAGAGTTTGTGAACATTGAAGGATTTTTCGGTAAGAAAATTAACAATGTGTGAATTATGGAAAATGCACTTTTTATAAATATTATAAAAAGCTTATATTTTCGTATAAACGGCATATTGAAAAAAATAAATACTTGTGCTATATTCAGCTTGTGTATTTGATAAATCAGACAAACGGATTTTCACTTTGGGAGGATTAAAAAATGTTAATAGAAAGAAATACGAAGCTTCTTCTTTTCGGAGATTCTGTAACCGATATGAACAAAAAAGAGCCCGGCGAGGGCCTTTTTGAGGCGATAGGAGTGGGATATGCGGCTGATTTGCAGTCGTTTTTTGCTACAAGCTATCCCGACTACAATATAAGAGTTATCAACAAGGGCGTTAGCGGAAACACAAGCCGTGATTTGGTTGCTCGGTATGAAAAGGACGTTGTGCCGTACCGCCCCGAAAACCTGCTTATATGCATAGGTATAAACGATGTTTGGCGCCAGTTTGATACGCCGCTTATTTATGAGGATGCCGTTTCTCTCGAGGAGTATGAAGAGAATCTAACATATATAATCGAGAGCTCGAAGGAATTTGTCAAAAAGCTGATTCTTGTCACACCGTATTATATAGAAGAAAACGAGAGCGACCGCATGCGTGCGAGAATGGACGAGTATTCCGCAGTTGTAAAGAAGCTTGCCGAAAAATATGACGCTGTGTTTGTCGATATGCAGTCAGCTTGGGTTAAGATACTCAAGTACTATCATTCAAGCTATTTCACATGGGACAGAATTCACCCGAACTCTCAGGGCGGAATGTATATGGCTAAAACCATACTTAATAAGCTCGATTTTGACTACAACAGAGAAATTTAAATAAGATCACAGCGAAATTATAGGACGGTGGATAAAATGGCATTTGAATTTGACAGAATAACTCCCGAAAAGGCGGGAATAAGCTCATACAGAATACTTGATTTTCTCTCGGCTCTCGAGAGCGTGGGAACGGAAATGCACGGCATGATGCTTTTAAAGGGAAACAGCATTTTTGCCGAGGGTCACTGGAGACCATATAATAACGACGACCCTCACATTATGTTCAGCTTCACTAAGTCTCTCACATCAACGGCAATCGGCTTTGCGGTGAGTGAGGGAGTGATTAGCCTTGACGATAAGCTTGTGGATATTTTCCCTGACAAGCTTCCGAAAGAGGTAAACGAAAATCTGAAAAAAGCCGATATAAGATCGCTTTTGACTATGTCTTGCGGTCATGACACCGAAATGGGCGGCTATGGTATAGATGTAGACTATGTCGCTGAGTTTTTGAAGCATCCGTTCGAGCACGAACCCGGCACATATTTCAGATACAATACAGCCGGCACGAATATTCTTTGTGCCGTTCTTTTGAGAAAAACCGGAGAGAAGCTGACAGATTACCTCAAGCCGAGACTTTTCGATAAGCTTTCCATGGGCGATGTCTATTGTGCCGAGATAAGTGACGGCATACTTTGGGGCGGTGCAGGCAGTTTCTTGACAACAGAGCAAATGGCTAAATTTATCCGTTTCATCGCAAACAGAGGCGTTTGGGAGGGAGAGAGACTTCTTCCCGAAGCTTGGTTTGACCTTGCTTGCGGCTATCAGATAGACAATACTCCAACGCAGTCAAATCCCGACTGGGTCAAGGGTTACGGCTTCCAGTTCTGGCAGTGCGTGCCTGAGGGAGTTTTCCGTGCGGACGGTGCGTTCGGTCAGTACGGTATAGTTGTACCCGATAAGGATCTTGTGTTCATTTTCCAGTCGGCAAGCTCGACTATGCAGGATACCTTGACTGTAACATGGGATTACCTTTTAAAGTATATCGGCGAAAATCCGCTTCCCGAGGACGAAAAAGCTTATGCCGCACTTAAATATAAGCTTGATAATCTCGAGATAAGCCATCCGATTTCAAAGAAGAATCCCGAGGCGTTCGATAAATTTGACGGTCTTGAGCTTATTTTGAACGAAGAGGTAAAAACCGATTTGTGCGGACTTATCGGCGGTTCCGGAATGTACTTTGCGAAAAATCAGCCGAAAAAGAATGCTTCGATTAAGAATATGACAATCAGTATCACGGACGAAGCTCTTACGATAACAACGGACAGCGGCGAGGTTCTGCCGATTGCGACAAATGCCCGCTTTAACTCGTTCAGTTTGAACGGAAATAATTACGGAGCGGTCGGCACATGGTCGAATCCTGAAGCTTTCGAGTTCCTTGTCTACTGTACAAGTGCGGCAAGCGGCGTCAAGTTCCGATTGGAACTCGGGGAGAATCCAAGACTTCTGGCGGATTCAACACTTCTGAATGTCGGCGGAATCGGAGGAAATCCACCCGAAACAATCACATTCACAAAAGGTAACAAAAATGGAGCAAAATCTGACTATAAGCCTTACTTCGCCTCTTGAGAAGGTAGGTTCGGCATTCAGAAAATTCAAAAGCTTTGAGGAATTTTCGGCTCTTCGTGGGGAGAAATTCAGCTTTCAGGCGGTTATCGAGAGCTGTGAGCCGATGTTTTGCGATGCAAAACTCAGCGTTCAGTCGGATATTCCCTATAAGCTGTATATTGTAAGAGATGTTCCCGTGGAGCTTGCGGCACATGTGAACCGCTCCGACGACGGATATTTATCGAAAAAATCGGGACTTTATCCCGATTTGCTCGAGCCGTTTGGGGAGAAGACAAAAATTAAACTTTTGCCGAAAGAGCCGAGGGTGATTTGGGTCGAATTAAATATACCGAACAATGCTCAAAAGGGCGTGCACGAAATCAAGCTTTGCATTGAAAGCGGAGAGAACAAAGTCGAAAAAAGCTTTTCGCTTGATGTCATTTCTGCGTCACTTCCAAAGCAGAAGCTTCTGTATACTCAGTGGTTTCATTATGACTGCTTAAGCTCATATTACGGGGCAGAGCCGATGAGCGAAAGGCATATGAAAATTATATCCGACTACATGGATAACTATGCCGAGTTTGGCGGTAATATGATACTCACGCCGATTTTTACACCCGCACTCGATACCGAGATAGGCGGCGAAAGACCGACCGTACAGCTTATTGGCATAAAAAAGACGGCGGACGGATATTCATTCTCGTTCGATAAGCTTGATAAATTTATGAGCCTTTGCGAGAGCAAGGGGATAAATCACTTCGAGATAGCGCATCTTTTTACGCAGTGGGGAGCAAAATTCACTCCGAAAATAGTTGACGAAAACGGAGAAAAATTATCGGGTTGGTTCCTCAGTGCCGATTCGGAGGAATACAAAAATCTGATTATTCCGCTTATCCGTGAGCTTAAGGCGTTTTTGACGAAAACAGGAAGACTTCAAAACTGTTATTTCCATATATCGGATGAGCCGAGTGACGAAAACCTCGACAGCTATAAAAAAGCTGTGGAGCTTGTTAAAAATGAGCTTAAGGACTGCAAGGTTATGGACGCACTTTCCGAGCCGAAATTCTACGAGCAGGGTCTTGTGAAAATTCCCGTTGCGTCAAACGACCGAGTGGACGAATTCATAGATAAAAATATTTCTCCGCTGTGGACATACTATTGCTGTGCTCAGGGAAGAGGCAATGTAAGCAATCGTTTCATTGCCATGCCGTCGGTGAGAAACAGAATAATCGCACTTGCACTGTATAAATATAATCTTGAGGGCTTTCTTCACTGGGGATATGATTTTTATTACAGTGAAGAGTCAAAAAGACTTCTTTCGCCGTTTTTGACTACGGACGGTGACTGTTCGTTCCCTGCGGGAGATCCGTTTTCTGTTTATCCCGGTGCGGACGGAAAGCCTATGCCGTCGATAAGACAGTTTGTCTTCTTTGATGCGCTTCAGGATATGAGAGCGTTCTCACTGCTGGAAGAGCTTGGAATGAGCCGAGATGAAACCGTGCACTTCATCGAAAAGGAAGTCGGAGAAAAGATAAGCTTCAAGGATTTCCCTAAGAAAAGCGAAAGTTTCTTTGACCCTTACTTTATTCTGAATGTCAGAGCCGCAGTGAATATGAAGATAAAAAAGCTGATTAAAAAGAAAGACAAGTCAGAGTAAAAACAAAAGAAAAAGGCAGAATAATCAGTCTGTCTTTTCAATCTGCTTTTTAATTATAAAATTTATTATAAGTGGTATATAATATGGAGAACAAAAACATCATGTCGAGGGGGGCTTTTACCAAGCTTGCCCTCACAACAGCTATGCCTATCATGATTCAGAGCTTTATCAGCACACTGGTAAACTCTGCCGATACTCTCATGTTGGGCTATGTAAGTCAGGATGCCATGAGCGCGTCTTCTCTTGCCAATCAGTATGTTAACATACTTTTCTGTGCCTTTTACGGCATGACTGCCGCCGCTTCCGTGCTCGCTTCGCAGTATTACGGAAAGGGAGACAAGCATGCGGTCGAGAAAGTTCTCGGCCTTGCGATAAGAATTACCATGATAATTTCATTTGTCGCATTTTTGCTGGCGGTTATTTTTCCCGGAGTTATCATGAGAATTTACACGAATGACCCGGCAATCATAAAAGAGGGAATAGTTTATCTCAGAATAGTCGGATTTTCATTCCTGTTTATGGGATTTACCCAGATTTATTTAAGCGTTTTGAGAAGCTGTGAGAGGCTCACGCTCCCAAGCGTTATCTATGTCATATCGCTTCTCGTCAATGTGTTCATCAATGCTACTTTCATTTTCGGCTTCTTCGGACTGCCAAAGCTCGGACTTATTGGTGTTGCACTCGGAACAGTGACTGCCCGTGTGGTCGAGTTCATAATTTGCATAGTGGATTCTATAAGAAGTAAGGGAATTAAGTTCAGAATCAAATATTTTTTCGAGAAGTCGGGCGTGCTTGTCAAGGATATGATGAGCCTTGCGCTTCCAAGCCTTATCAACGATATTTTGTGGAGCCTTGCTTGTTCTGTTTATGCTATCGTCATGGGTCATCTTGGCAGTGATGTTGTCGCCGCAAATTCCGTTGCCGTTATTGCGGTTAATCTCGGCGCAATCGCTTGCCGTGGTTTTGCAAACGCCACAACTATTATCGTCAGCCGTTCTCTCGGAGAGAACAACAAGCAAGCGGCTAAGGTTTATTCTCAGAGAATGCTTGTCATAACGACTGTTGTTGCCGTTGTCGGTGCTGGAGTTATCATAGCGATAAGACCCGTGCTGGTCGGCTTCTATACGGGAAAAATCACCGATGCGGCTATTGAGCTTCTCAGCACGATGCTTCTCATGCAGACGATAAGACTTGTCGGCGAGGGAATCAATACCTGCCTTATTTGCGGATGCTTCCGTGGCGGCGGAGACGCAAAATTCGGAATGGTTCTCGACGGTATCTTTATGTGGTGCGTGGCTGTTCCTTTGATGGCGCTCGGAGCATTTGTGTTAAAACTTCCCGCTATCTGGGTTTACCTCATTATGTGCCTTGACGAATGGTACAAAATGGCACCAACATTTGTTCATTACTTTAAATTCAACTGGCTTAAGAACATAACAAGAGACAATATCTGACAAAAAAAAACAACCGAGCTTGCCAAAACGGAAGCTCGGTTGTTTGCGTAAATATTGTGTAAATGATGGTATAAGCTTAAAGTTATCTAACCTTGAAAATCTTGTTCAAGGCGTAGATGCAAAGAATGATTACCGCAATGACAAGGAACACACCAAGCATTCCCTTGCCCATGTACTGCAGGCTGTTTATGAAAGCGTCTATATTAAACATGTGCTCCTCCTTAGTGAATCATATTTAAGATGATGCCGCCGGCAATGACAGAGGCAATCTGACCTGAAACATTTGCACCGACTGCGTGCATGAGTAAGAAGTTCTGATTATCTTCCTTCTGACCCATTTTATGAATGATACGCGCTGACATTGGGAATGCCGAGATACCGGCAGCACCGATCATTGGGTTAACCTTCTCCTTGACGAAGAGATTGACTATCTTAGCGAAGATAACTCCGCCTGCTGTGTCGGCAACGAATGCGATAAGACCGAGTGCCAAAATCTTGAGAGTGTCAACATTGAGGAACTCTGCGGCGGTCATGTGTGCGGTGATAGTGATTCCGAGGAAAAGTGTGATGAGGTTTGCGAGAACCTTCTGTGCAGTCTCGGAAAGGCTGTTGAGTACGCCGCATTCACGAATGAGGTTACCGAACATCAAAAAGCCGATTAAAGCGGCTGAACGGTTAGAGACAATACCGACAATTGCTGTGATGACAATTGGGAAGAGAATCTTGGTTGTCTGGGAAACAGCTCCCGGAGCGTATTTCATGCGGATGAGTCGCTCTTTCTTTGTTGTGAGAAGCTTGATGACAGGAGGTTGAACAATCGGAACAAGTGCCATGTAGGAATAAGCCGCAACCGTTATCGCTCCGATGTACTGTGAATCAAGCACGTTGGCAACGAAAATAGAGGTGGGACCGTCTGCGGCACCGATGATTGCGATTGAAGCGGCATCGTGAAGGTCGAAGTTTAGTAAGCTTGCCATGCTCAGCGTAAAGAAGATACCGAACTGGGCGGCGGCGCCGAAAATGAACAGCTTTGGATTTGAAAGAAGCGGCTCAAAGTCAATCATCGCTCCTATACCGATGAAGAGAAGAAGCGGGAAAAGCTCGTTTGCTATACCGCTGTCGAAAAGAAGCGTGAGAACGCCGACTTCGTCACCCTGAGTTATTGCGCCCGAAAGCGGAAGGTTGACAAGTATTGTACCGAAGCCGATTGGCAAAAGAAGTGACGGCTCCATGTCCTTTTTGATGGCGAGATAGATGAGTATTCCGCCGATGCACCACATCACGGCATGCTGCCATGTGACGTTGAGCACGTTTGAGAACAGTTCGTAGAAGAAGTTCATAATGTCTTTCCTTTCAATATATTCTTTTTGAGCAAAATAAAAAACGAGACCTTTATTCTGCCTTAGGCTGAATAAAAGTCTCGCACATTACAACATATACGGATAGTCTGGGACTATCGTGCTGACGCATACATTACAGATATCTCTGTTTGCTACTCCCTTTTATATATTTAATTGTACGGATAAATTAACTTTTGTCAAGAGAAAAACGCAAATATTTTTTGTCAGACAAGCGTGAGCCTGACGGCTCTCTTCCACAGAAATATTCCAAGCGGCACGGTAATTAACTCGGCGGCAACAAAGCATATCCAGATTAAATTCAGATTGCCGAGTCGGGAGAAAATCAGTATCAAAATAATAGGCAAAACAGCCTGACGGGTCATTGTCAAAATCATGCTGTCGGTTCCGCGTGAAAGTCCCTGAAAGGACGGAGCGAGCGAGAGACTCGGTATTGAAGCAAGCCACGAAAGAGACATGATTCTCAGTGCGGGGATTCCGATTTGAGCCATTTCTTCGGAAGCGTCAAACAGGCGCATGATTGCAAACGGGAAGCATTGAAGAAGTACAAGGATAACAGCGTAGACGGCAAAGGAAAAAATCATTGCAGAACGGACTGTTTCGTGAATTCTCTCGGGCTTTTTAGCACCGTAGTTGTATGCAACAATGGGGATAATGCCGAGACCGATGCCGTTTGCGATTACTACTGCAAGGTTTTGAATTTTTGTGCAAACGCCATAAACAGCAACAGCGGTTGACGAAAAGACAATCAGTATTGAGTTCATTGCAATTCCGACAAGTGACATAACACCCTGAACGAGTGAGGACGGAATTCCCACCTTCAAAATTGAAACGATACTTTCTTTGTTTGGTTTAAGTGTAAAAGAAATGGGAATTGTTTTATTGTGCTTGCGGTTTATTAAAATTCCTGCGAGACATCCCATGGCTGAGCCGATTCCCGTAGCAAGTGCGGCACCTGTTGTGCCCATGGCAGGAAGTCCGAAGTAGCCGAAGATGAAAATCGGATCTAAAATGAGATTTGTAATCGATGCCGCTGAGAGAGTATATAAGAAGAGGTAGGATTTTCCGCTTGCGATAACAAAGCGGTCAAATACCCACTGTCCCATACCGAAAACAGCGAACATCATACATACGGTGAGGTACTGAATTCCGTAATTTGTAATCTCTTCGTTTCCGCCAGACTGCCAAGTAAAATATGGTCTTGCAATCAAAAGAGTCAAAGCTGTTATAATAATGCCGGAGATAAGAGCAAGAAAAATAGCGGCTGACGCAGCGTTTTTAACTGCCTTTTCGTTTTTCTCCCCAAGTGCCTTTGAAATAACGGCATTCAAGCCGACTGCGATTCCGCATCCGAATGCAGATTGGAGAGTTTGAATCGGTGCGGAGAGCGATAATGCCGTGAGAGCATTTTCCGAAACATAAGACACAAATATGCTGTCGACAAAATTATAAAGCGAGCTTATGAGCAGAGATAAGGTAAGAGGAATACTCGTTTGAATAAGCAGTTTTTTTACAGATAACGTGCCCATGCGGTCGTCAGTCATTTAATTTCATTCCTTTCAGTGATTTGTTTAAGAAAAGTATAACATTAAAGCGGAGTTTAAAGTCAATGACTGACAGCGTGATTATCTGCGTGTTTCCTATACTTATTATCTATATCGAGGTATAAATTTTGTTTATGAAAAACGGGACGACATAATATCGCCCCGTATGGATTTTATTTATCTCTTTATCAAAAGAACCGTGAAATCGTTTACGTTTGTGCCTGTTGCGCCGGTGATGATGAGTCCGTCGCTTGCCTTGAGAGCATTGTAAGCATCGTTCTCCTTGAGAACGGAAAAGATATCAATACTCTTTGCCTTAAGCTTCTCTTTTGTCTCACCGTCTGAGTATCCGCCTGCGGCATCGCACGGGCCGTCTGTTCCGTCACTTCCGACGCTGAAAACAGCCGTGTTCTCAAGTCCCGAGATACCCTCTGCGGCAGAAAGTGCGATTTCCTGATTTCTTCCGCCTTTGCCCTTGCCTGTTAAGTGAACTACGGTTTCGCCGCCTGCGATGAATGCAATGCTTTCTTTTGTGTCCTGATAGCTTTTTGCGATAGCCGCCATGAAGCTGCCCGCTTCTCTTGCCTCACATGTGAGCTGGTCTGTAAGGAATACCGTTTTGTAGCCGAGTGCCTCTGCGGATTCGCTTGCTGCCTTGCAGAGATTTTTTACGCTTCCCGTGATGACCGTCTCGACATTGTCAAGCTTCTTTGGAGTTTCGATATTCATAAGCTCCATAGCTTTATCGCTGAGCTTAAGATTGTACTTTGCGATGTAGCCGAGTGCGTCTTCGGCAGTTGCGGAGTCGGGATATGCAGGACCGGATGCAATCATATCGAGCGGATCGCCGAGAATATCGGAAAGAACTATGCTGTAAACCTTTGCGGGAGCACATGCGAGTGCGAATTTGCCGCCCTTTACCGCTGAGATTCTCTTGCGGATGGTGTTCATCTCAACTATGTCTGCGCCGCAAGCCAAAAGCTGATTTGTAAGATCCTGTAATTCTTCTGCGGGGATGAGCGGTTTCTCGAAGAGAGCCGAGCCGCCGCCCGAGAGAAGGAAGAGAACGGTGTCGTTTTCGCTTAAATCGGACACCAAGTCAAGTGCCGCCTGAGTGCCTTTGAATGAATTTTCATCGGGAACGGGGTGGCCTGCCTCGAAGCATGTCATGTGAGGGATTTCGCCTTTTACGTGGTCATACTTTGTGACAACTACGCCGTTCTCGATTTTGTCACCGAGAATGTCAGCTGCCGCCTTTGCCATCTGCCATGCGGCTTTTCCTGTTGCTACAACATAAATTTTGCCGCCGAAGCTTTTTCCCTGAAGTGCATGTGCGACTGCCTCATCGGGAAGAACCTTTTTGATTGACTCGCTGATGATTTTGTCAGCGTCCTGTCTTAATGCTATGTTTTGCGTCATGTCAATTCACCTCAATAAACGGATATGGAATACAATTTAGATTGACTAAAGTTTATCATTATCGAACGGCTTTATATATGTTACAAATAACAAAAGCAAGTTGAAATGACAAAAAGAAGTGTTATAATTAACATAGTATATTGAATTCAATCTTTAGTAGGAAGGTTGTAATCGGCTTTGGAGGAGTGTTATGGCTGCTATTTTTAACCAAAAGACAGCCCAGCAAATTGTGGAGACCGTGAGAGAGGTTTGCGGCTATCATATCAATTATATTGATACCGACGGATATATTCTCGCATCGACGGACGACACAAGAATAGGCGATTATCATGAAATCGGCAAGAAGTGCGTATCAACGGGAGAGGCTATCGAGGTAACAAGGGACGATGAATTTGCGGGAACTCACAAGGGACTTAACTTTCCGCTTGTTTATAACAGAGAGATAATCGGCGTTGTCGGCATAAGCGGAGATCCAGACGAGGTGAGAAAATATGCAATTCTCGCCCAGAAAATAAGCTCGCTTGTCTTGAGGGAGAGAGAGCTTGATTCCATTGACTATGACCGAAAGGGAAAGATAAATTATATTCTTCACTCGATTTTTGAAGATAAAAATATAAATTATCTTGCTCTCACGGAGTTTTTTGAATCGAACAAGCTCAAGATGGATGACGAATACCGAGTGATTATCGTTAAAGCGGAGAACGGCGAAAAAATGCGTGATACGGCGGCAGTTGAGAACTGGGTTAACACCTGCTTCAGTATATACGGAAACGCACTCTATACCTTTGTGTATCCGTCGGAATTTTGGCTTGTCGTGACGGATAAGCAGTATCGGAGCAAGAAAAATGTTATCTCCGACCTTATTTCCTATGACGGCTGTCGGCTGAGCGTGTCGGTGGGAAGAAAAACAAGTGCGAAGAAGCTGAATATTTCTTATCATTCTGCTCAGACGGCACTGAAAAGCATTGATGAAGACAATAGGATTGTTTGCTATGACGATCTCACTCTCGAAATACTTTTCGGCGAGCTCTCTCAGGGAGAGAAGAAGAGCTTTTCCGAGAAAATTCTCCATAATCTTTCAAAGGATGAAATCGGACTTTTAAAGCTTTATTACGCCGAGGATATGTCGCTGTCGGCTGTTGCGGAGAAGAGGTTCATGCACAAGAATACGCTTCAATATAAGCTGAACAAAATCGAGGAGAAATGCGGATTCAATCCGAGGTCGTTTAAGGATGCGGTGCTTTTGTTCCTTGCTTGCAAGATGTATTACGAAAAAAGCGAGGACGAGTAAATAAATTTATAATTGTGTGGATTTGTTGTGACGGAGGAAATTTTGTATGTATATCTATTATCCAAGCTGTAATTTTACGAGAATTTTTCCTGAGACCGCCAAGAAAATCCGTGAGTACATGAAAACTCAGGAGGACGTAAAGGTGGTAGGCTGCTGCAAGAAAAGTCAGGATGTCCCCAAGGAGGGCGATGTTATAGTTTATGTTTGCATGAGCTGTATGCGCCTTTTGGACGAGATGAGAGAGGACGTGCCAAAGATGAGTCTTTTTGAATTTATGGGCACGAGAAAAGATTTTGACTATCCCGATTATCACGGCGAGAAATTCACGCTTCAGGATTGCTTCAGAGCAAGGGGCAAGCACGATGTGCATGAATCCGTGCGTGAATGCCTCAAAAAAATGAACATTGAAACGGTCGAAATGGAGCACAACAGGGACGAGGAGGAGTATGACGGAAGCTTCAGGCTTCATCCGCCTTACCCGAGCAACATGGAGATTGCGCCGAAGTATTTTTCAGAATATCTGCCGTCGTATACAACTCCGATGCCTGAAGAAAAATGGCGTGAAACCTATGCCGAGCAGGCAAAAAAATACACCACCGACAAGGTTGCGGGTTACTGCAACACCTGTGTGGGCGGTGTGAAAGAGGTCGGCGTGGATATTTACCACGTTGCCGAGCTTTTATTTAGATAAAAGGAAATCGGCTTCCTTAAGAAGCCGATTTTGGTTTGATTGCTGAAATAAATATTGTGGAAAGAACGAAAACAAATCCGACCAAATCCATCGGAGCAAAGCTTGTTCCCATGAAGATGACTGTGAGAACAGTTGCCGAAACGGGCTCGATGCATGAGAAAAGGCTTGCGCTTACGCCGCCGATTATCTTTACCGCCTCGGTGTAGAGCGTGAATGACATTATCGTTCCGACTATTATGAGGTAAGCGAAAGAACCCATCGAGAGGAAGTCGACCTGCATGGAGTAATTCCACGGGCGGAAAACTGCAGCCAAAACGATGCCGCCGATGAGCATTCCCCAAGCGAGAATCAATGGTGCGCTGTAACGGTCAAGTAGTTTGACTGGCAGAAGTGTGTACATAGCAACGGCTACCGCCGAGAGAAGACCCATGCAAAGTGCTTTTGGAGAAAGAACGAGATTGGATGGATTTCCGTGCGTAGCAATCAGGAAAATTCCTACCATTGCACAGATAACGGCTACTATTTCGGTGGTTCTCGGCTTTCTTTTTAGTGAGAAGCATGTCCAAATAATTATGAGAGACGGCCCGAGGTACTGAATGACGCATGCTGTGCCCGCATTTGACCACTCAATAGTCTGAAAGTATGTGAACTGGCACATTCCAAGTCCGAATATACCATAAGCGGCAAGCAAAAGAGCGTCCTTTTTGTTTTTCCAAACAGCGAATGTCTTTTTGCCGTCCTTTATAAAAAAATAGACGAGCATGAGGCTTCCGCCAAGCAAAAGTCTTATCGGAATGAGGAACATGGATGTGGCTCCCTTGAAATCAAAGAGGAACTGACCGAAGACGCCTGAGCCGCCCCAGAAAAGTCCGCCTGTAAATGCCAAGATTGCACCGAGTAAAAATATTTTTCGTGATGTTTTCATATTTTTCTTGCTTTCTTCAATTTTATCGTTTAATGTAACAGAAAAGAGAGTTATCTCGGTTTTGTGCCAAGAATAACCGCAGAATATCTTAACACCGAAAAACGCAAAATTCAATAGCTGTTTTTTATAAGGAGGAATTATCATGCCAACCCCTCATAATGCTGCCGAGAAAGGTCAAATTGCCAAAACCGTCCTCATGCCGGGGGATCCGCTGAGAGCGAAATTCATAGCCGAAAACTTTCTCGATTCGGCAAAGCTTGTCAGCTCGATAAGAAATATCTATTGCTACACGGGAAAGTATAAGGGATACACGGTTTCCGTTATGGCAAGCGGAATGGGCATGCCGTCAATCGGTATTTATTCTTATGAGCTGTATAAGTTTTATGATGTTGAGAATATCATACGAATAGGCTCGGCGGGTACATACACAACCGATCTTAAGCTTTATGATATGTTACTTGCCGATTCGGTTTATTCCGCTTCAAATTATGCGAACAATCAGTCGGGAGAAACTCGACATATACTTTTTCCGTCAGAAGAATTAAACGAAAAGATTATTTTTGCCGCCAAGAATATCGGAGTTCCGCTCAAACTCGGAAGACTTCATTCATCGGATAATTTCTATACGGAGGAGGGAAGACCCACGGTAGAATATTACCGTGACACGCTCCACTGTGCCGCCGTAGAAATGGAAAGCTTTGCGCTTCTTCATAATGCTGGTGTTTGCGGTAAAAATGCCGCTTGCCTTGTCACGATTTCCGATTCTATGGTCTCCGGTGAGAATACAAGCGCCGAAGAGAGACAGAACTCATTTACCGAGATGATGAAGGTTGCACTTGACGCATCTATACTCTGAGAAAACAGCTCGGAGAATAACAGCATGAAAAAATAACTCTTGCTAAATATACACTAATTTGGTATAATATCACGGAAGTCAGTAAGAGGAATAAAACTTCTAATAAAACAAGAAAGTCAGGAGAATATAACTATGACAATCACAAAGGAAACAGTAATGGGCGATATGCTCCAGTATGATATGGGAATTGCTTATGTTCTTATGCAGGCAGGTATGCACTGTGTAGGCTGCCCGTCTTCAATCGGCGAGTCTCTCGAGGAGGCTTGCATGGTTCACGGTCTTGATGCAGACGAGGTTCTCAAGAGCATTGAGGAGTATCTCGCAAGCAAGGCTGAGTAATCTTTACACAGATATTTGCACGGATAAAATCAATAGGATAAATCGGACGGTGAGCTTCTGCTTTCCGTCCGTTTTCTTTTTTGTCGCCGATATGAAAGACAATTAATAAAGATATGCATATTTATTAATTGTGCTGTATTATATAAAATTATAAAATTATATAAACTTTCGCACAAAAGCGGATGGGCAAAGCTGTCCGTTTTTCTCAGCTCCCGAGGTACGAAGCAGGTTGCTTTAGCTCGGTTAAATGAAGTTTAGGCTGACAAGTAATTCACAAATGGGATGAAATGAGGAGCAAAATGGTCTGAAATTGAATATGAAAAGCCTTAAATTTGCATTTTGAGGCTTTAACTTGTTAAAATATCACAAAAATAAAGTGCTAAATTCTACATCTTTTGAGGTAAAATAATATTGCCAAATTGTGAACGCTGTTATATAATTTAAAAACCGAATATTTCTTAAGGAAAAATTCATTTTATAAGGTTTTGAAAGAAAGAAAGGTTCGGAAACACACTACATTACCCGCTACATACAAAAGATTTTTGGAGGAACAAAAAATGAAGTTTAATAAGCTTCTCGCTCTTGTTCTTGCTGTCGCAATGGCTTCCACCAGCCTTGTAGGCTGCTCTTCAAGCTCTTCTTCCTCAAGCTCGACAGATTCTTCTGCAGAGTCTTCTGCAACAGAGTCAGCTGAGTCCACAGAGGCTGAGTCTTCCGACGCAAGCGAAGCAAGCACAAGCACAAACGCTAACGCAGATCTTTATCCCGGAACAACCGCTGAGAATTCTCTCACACTTGACCTTCAGATGGAGCCTACTTCCATCAACTCTCTTGCCGGCACATACAACGCAGACTTCAAGATTATGAACTGCTTACTTACCGGTCTTTGCTCCTATGACGAGGACAACAACCCGGGTCCGGGCGTTGCTGAGTCTTGGGATATTTCTGACGATCAGCTCACTTATACATTCCACCTTCGTAATGATGTTAAGTGGTCAAACGGCACTCCTGTCACAGCTAATGACTTCGCATTTGCTTGGAAGATGGCTATGACAGCAGATACAGGTACAGAGTACGCTTACTTCCTCTACAACACAGCTAACATCGAGAACGGCTACAAGTTCTACAACGGCGAGTGCGATTGGGAAGATGTCGGTGTTAAGGTAGTTGATGACTACACCCTCGAGGTTAAGCTCGCAGGCCCTGTTCCTTACTTCCTCTCCCTCATGACATTCGGCACACTCATGCCTGTTAACGAGGAGTTCTACAACGAGGTTGGCGCAGACAACTACTTCATGGAGCCTGAGTACACAATCTCTTGCGGCCCATATGTTCTTGATTCCTGGACACACGATTCCGAGATGGTTATGAGCAAGAACCCTGACTACTTCGATGCAGACAAGGTTTCTCTCGACACTCTCGTTTGGAAGATGTACACAACATCCGATACAAGACTCAATGCCTTCAAGGCAGGTGAGGTTGATGTTATCTCTCTCACAGGCGACCAGGCTAACGAGCTCAAGGCTGAAGGCTTCGAGACTGTTGACTTCATCGAGCAGACAGAGTACCACATGCTCTACAACACAAAGGACGAGTACATGTCCAATGTAAACCTCAGAAAGGCTATCGACCTCTGCTTCTCCAGAACAGACTACATCAACGCTGTTCTTAAGGATGCTTCCGAGCCTGCTGTTATGTTCGTTCCTACTCCTGTTTCCGGTTTTGACGGCGGTTCCTACACAGAGGAAATGACAGCTGAAATCGGTGAGCTCAGAAGCGCTGACGCTGACACAGCTAAGGCTAAGGAGTATCTCGACAAGGCTCTCGAGGAGCTTGGCTGCACAGTTGACGACCTCTCCGCTCATGTTACAATGAACGTTGGTGACTCCGATACAGCTATCAACACAGCTGCTTTTGTTCAGGAGTCTATCAGATCTGTCCTCGGCTTCGAGATCACAGTCAACTCCATGACAACAAAGGCACTCTCTGCTGAGAGAGGAAACGGTAACTTCATCCTCGACTTCTCCGGTTGGGGCGGTGACTACAACGATCCTATGACTTGGTATGACCTCTGGGAGTCCGATTCCGGTAACAACCCGACAGGTTGGGCAAGCGAGGAGTACGATGCATTACTTGACGATGCAAGAACAAACCTCGACACAGAGGCACGTCAGAAGGACTTCTACGAGTGCGAGAAGATCATCGCTGATGAGGTTCCTGTTTCTACATTCTACTGGAGAGCTTCTTCCTATGCTGTTTCCGGTAAGGTAACAGGCGGCTACCAGCTCAACACATGGCAGAACAACTTCAGATTTGCTACTGTTAAGTAATCGAATCTCTTATTTGAGTACAATTTTATAAGATTTAGTAAAGGGACTGTTTCCGTAGCGGGGGGCAGTCCCTTATCATTTTGTTTATTGCGAATTATTTCGCAAATATATAGTGCTATAGTTGACAAAATGCAAGTTTTAAATTAAACGTTTCATATTACATATTAAACAGATAGGCAATATAGGACGAATTTCAATATTTTGCTGTGCTAAAATAATTAGATAATTAGCACAAAGTTAATACTAAAACCACGTACAAAAAACAGGCAAACTGATAAAATGAAAATAATTCGATAATTTATCTTGATTTTTGCTTAAAGTTAGCATACAATACAGATATGAATTTTAAACCCCTTAAAAATTCATATTGCAAAATTCCACAAAGGAATTTACTCTTATCCACTACATATTAAATCGGAGGAAAGAAAGATGAAAGTTAAGAAAATTCTTGCTTTTGCCCTCGCACTGACCATGGTAGCCAGCTCCTTTGCAGGATGCTCCGGCTCCTCTTCAAGCTCATCGTCTTCCACAGATGAGTCTTCGGCAGCCGAGTCGACAGAAGCTGCATCCTCAGAAGATGCAAGCGAGGCTTCGGGCGAAGCTTCCACAGCTGACACAGCTACAACAGGTCTTTATCCCGGAACACCCGGCGATGACAGCCTTACATTCTATGTAACAATGGAACCGACAAGCATGTCTACTCTTGAGGCTACTTACGGTGAAGAGTTCAAGATGCTTGGCTTCCTCAATGTCGGTCTTACAATGACAGGCGACGACGATACTGCAGTTCCTGCAGGTGCTGAATCTTGGGATATTTCCGATGATTCACTCACATACACATTCCATCTTCGTGAAGACGCTAAGTGGTCAAACGGCGATCCGCTCGTTGCTTCCGACTATGCATTTGCTTGGAAGACACTCATGACTCCGGAGACAGGCTCTGAGTATGCTTACTTTGCTTACAACCTCATCAAGAACGGTTACAAGTTCTACAACGGTGAGTGCGATTGGGAAGATGTCGGTGTTAACGTAGTTGATGACTACACTCTCGAGGTCACACTTGAGAATCCTACACCGTATGCTCTTGATATGTTCGGTTTCCACTCTCTTGATCCTATCAACGAGAAGTTCTACAACGAAATCGGCGGTCAGGAAAACTACAACATGGCTCCCGAGTACTTCTGCACAAGCGGTGCTTACACACTCGAGGCTTGGACACATGATTCCGAGCTCGTTATGAAGAAGAATCCTAACTACTTCGATGCAGACAAGGTTTCTGTTGAGAACGTTACATTCAAGATTCTCACTCAGTCCGATACCAAGCTCAACTCCTTCAAAGCCGGTGAAATCGACCTTATCGACCTCACAGGTGACCAGGCTACAGAGCTTAAGGCAGAGGGCTATCCGATTCAGTCTTACACAGCTGCTCGTGACCTTTGGGTTCGTTTCAACTGCAACGACGAGTATATGTCCAACGTAAACCTCAGAAAGGCTATTGACCTCTGCTACTCAAGAACAGACTTCGTAGCAGCTATCATGAAGGATGCTTCAACCCCTGCAAACACATTCTGCCCGCCTTCTGTTTTGGCTAACGGCACATCATTTGCAGAGCAGGCTCTCACAAAGCTCGCTGAGGACGGATATGCAACTGACGGATACTTAAGAAATCAGGAAGCAGACGCAGAGCAGGCTAACGCTTACCTCGACAAGGCTCTTGAGGAGCTCGGCGTAACAAAGGAAGATCTCTCTTCACACCTCGATATCCACTGCTCCGATGCTGACCTCTCCATGAACCAGGCTGCATTCATTCAGGAATCTATCAGAAACGTTCTCGGTATTGAAGTAACAGTCACACCGATGCAGACTAAGGCTCAGGCTGCTGAGAGACAGAACGGTAACTACGTAATGGACATCAGCGGTTGGGGTGCTGACTACAACGATCCTATGACATTCTTCGACCTCTTCGCTTCTACATCGAACAACAACTCTTCCGGTTATGTCAACGAGGAGTATGATGCTCTCATTGCAGACGCACAGGTCAACACAGATATTGAAGCACGTATCGATGACTTCATTCGCTGCGAGGAAATCCTTTATGATGATTGCCCGATTTCCGTAATCTTCGTAACAGCTAACTCCTATGCGACAAGCGAGAAGATCACAGGCGGCTACAACTACACTGCTTGGAACTCTTACAACTTCAAGTACGCTACAATCAAGTAATTATAAGATAATAAGTAATCCTTGAGATATAATAGTGGTTTCACTTACGGGCTTCACTTCGGTGGAGCCCGTCGGTGTTTTCTCTGAAAAAATTTAAAATTTAATTTCATTCTTTCACACAGACTTCACATAAGTTTTTTATAATTTTCTCAAGAAATTAAAAAAATCTTAATATTTTCCCATTATTATATAGATGTCTTCAAGAGAGACACATAACAAAGCTTACGTCTCACCCCCTGATTTGTAATATAGATATAGTCGGAAAGATCCTCGGTTTATGCCGGGGATTTTTTCGTTGTATGAAAGAAAGTTCAGACGCTTGCAAAAAGAGGCGGTTTTTTAAGGTATATTGGCTCGAATTTATGAAAGCAAGTCATATTTATGAATTAAAGCACCTTCATCTTGCAAAAATCGAGAACGTTAAATTCTAAATTTAATATTGCACAGTGATTTAGTAGGCTTTATTTAAATATACTTTATTAAGATGAGCCGCAGCACATATCGGTTTATGAAAAATGCACTATGACCATAGGTTAAACTTTGGCTTTTTTACCGTAAAAGGCTCGAAAAAATATGCTGTATTTGCCGATAAAACGGGGCTTTTTTATTTGTGTCCGCATTTCATGTACAAGGCATACAAAAAGGAAAGGTGAAAAAGAATGAATTTTCTATTAATCAACACTTGTAAATTTCGATATTTTATTGTAAAATAAGCCTACAATGAATTTCAGATACAAATCAATTGCATATTTTAATTGATTGAGTCTTCAAATTTTTCTTTATGTTGGTTGGATCAGACATTGTTATTTGTGAAAATACGATAGCTTTTAATTTTTGTGCCAAAGGCGGTACGGTATTCACTGACCAAACTGGCACATTATTTTTTTATGTCCGACAGCATAAGCCTTTTGTATTGTAGACTAATCCGGTTTTGTAAGCTGTGTATGTAAATAGAGAACCCCAGAAAACTGACCGGATATCTAAATAAAAACAAAAAATTATAGGAGAGGAGGACAACCCCAAATGTTCAAGTATTTCTTGAAGAGAATCGCTTACACTATTGTAACAGTCTTTGTTCTCGTCACACTTACTTTCTTCATGATGCAGCTTCTTCCGGGTGACCCGTTCACAGGTGAGAAGAAAATTCCTGATGCAGTTATGGCAAGTATGAAAGCAAAGTACGGATTGGACAAGCCCGTTTACGAGCAGTACATCCTTTACGTAGGTAACGTTCTCCACGGTGACTTTGGTGTTTCCCTTGACGACAACCGTTCAGTAACGGACAAACTTCTCACAACCTTCCCGGTTTCTTTTGACCTCGGTATCAGAGCTCTTGTATTCGCTGTTATCGTCGGTATCTTAATCGGTATCCTCGCGGCAGTTAAACGAGGTACGGTGTGGGATTCGGTATGTATGCTAATTGCTTTGCTTGGTGTTTCGGTGCCTTCGTTCATCGTTGCGGCTTTGCTCCAGTATTTCTTCGGACTGAAGCTGTATCAATGGACAGGTGTTAAGTTCTTCCCGATTACAGGCTGGAACTCTTGGAACTGCAAGATTCTTCCTGTTATCGCAATGGGCTTCGGTACTATCGCATCTGTTTCACGTCTTATGCGTACAAGCATGCTTGATGTTCTTGGTTCGGATTATATCAAGACTGCTAAGGCAAAGGGTCTTTCTCAGGCAGCTATCATCTGGAAGCACGGCGTAAGAAACGCTATCCTTCCTGTTGTAACAATTCTCGGACCTACAACAGCCGGCATTTTGACAGGTGGATTCGTTGTTGAGTCTATCTTCTCAGTTCCCGGTATGGGTAAGTCTTTCGTTACAAGCATCCAGCAGGTTAACTACACCATGATCATGGGTACTACAATCTTCTACGGTACCTTCCTCATTCTCTGTAACCTCGTTGTTGACCTTGTATACGGCTTAATTGACCCACGAGTAAAAGTTTCAGGAGGATCCAAATAATGGAAAATATCGCTAAGAGTAAATTCCAGTGGGTTGGTCCTGACCCGGAAAACCGTGAAGGTATCTCAAGACCAAGCACAACGTTTTTCCGTGATGCTATGGGCAGATTCGTTAAGAACAAAGTAGCTCTTGTTTGCGCAGCTATCATCATTCTTATGATTCTCGGCTCCATCATCGTCCCGTTCTTCTCTCCTTTCGAAGGAAGAGAGCAGCACTACGCTCATGTTAACGCAGGCGTATGGACAGAATGTCAGGTTCTCACAGACGCTGACGGAAACCCAGAAATCCACCACCATGTTTTTGGAACAGACACACTCGGTCGTGACTTGTTCACAAGAGTTTGGGAGGGCGGTAGAGTTTCCCTTTTCATCGCATTCGCTGCAGTTTTCATTAACTTCATCGTCGGTATCATTTACGGCGGTATCTCCGGTTACTTCGGAGGCGTAGTTGATAACATTATGATGAGAATCGTTGAAGTTATCAACGGTATTCCTTACCTTATCATTATCGTTCTTTTGATGATGGTTCTTCCTGCAGGTCTTTGGACAATCGTTATTGCCTATGCCGTTACAGGTTGGACCGGTATGGCTCGACTCGTTCGTGGTCAGATCATTCAGCTTAAAGAGCAGGAGTTCGTTGTTGCAGCTCAGGCATTGGGCGGCGGTGCCGGCAGAATTATCGCAAGACACCTCGTTCCGAACACCCTCTCTGTTGTTATCATCAACGTAACACTTGCTATTCCGAGCGCAATCTTCACAGAAGCTTGGCTCTCTTACTTAGGTCTCGGCGTTCCTGTTCCGCTTTCCTCTTGGGGTACTCTTGCTCAGGCAGGTCAGCAGGCATTCCAGACATATCCGCTCCAGCTCGTTGTTCCTGCTGCTGCTATCTGTCTCACAATGCTTTCCTTCAACCTCCTCGGCGATGGTCTGAGAGACGCATTCGATCCTAAGCTCAGAAGATAATGAAAGGAGAAGAAAAAAACTATGGCTAAAACAGTTGTTGACGTTAAAGATCTGCACTTCTCCTTTGATACCTACGCAGGCGAGGTTAAGTCTGTTCGTGGTGTCACATTCCATGTAAATGAAGGCGAAGTTCTCGCTATTGTTGGTGAGTCCGGCTGCGGTAAGTCCGTTTCCTGCCAGACCATCATGAAGCTTAACCCGATGCCACCGGGAAGAATCGTTTCCGGTAGCATTCAGCTTGACGAGCACGATATCGTTGCTGCAAGCGAAAAAGAGATGCAGTCCATCCGTGGTAAGGAAGTAGCTATGATCTTCCAGGATCCTATGACCTGCCTTAACCCGACTATGAAGGTCGGTAAGCAGATTGTCGAGGCTATCAAGCACCACAGACATCTTTCCTCCAAGGAAGCTCACGATGAGGCTATCAAGTACTTAAAGCTCGTTAACATTCCGAATGCGGAAGAGCGTGCTCAGCAGTATCCTCATGAGTTCTCCGGCGGTATGAGACAGAGAGCTATGATCGCTATGGCTCTTTGCTGCGAGCCGAAGCTCCTCATCGCCGACGAGCCGACTACAGCTCTTGACGTTACAATTCAGGCTCAGATCATGGATCTTATGCTTGAAATCAAAGAGAGAACAAACACAGCTATCATCCTTGTCACACATGACCTCGGTGTTGTTGCTCAGGTTGCCGACCGTGTTGCTGTTATGTATGCAGGTAAGATAGTAGAGACGGGTACAGTAAGAGATATTTTCTATAACCCGACTCATCCGTATACAAAGGCACTTCTTGCTTCTCTTCCGACAGCAGACGCTACCAAGAAGGACAGACTCACATCTATCCCGGGTACACCGCCTGATCTTCTCAATCCTCCGAAGGGTTGCGGATTCGGCGCAAGATGCGAGAGATGCATGCAGATTTGTCACGAGGCTCAGCCCGATACCTACAAGATAGACGGTATCCACGAGGCTACATGCTGGCTGCTCCACCCTGACTGCCCAAGTGCCGAAGAAAGAGGTGACAAGAATGCCTGAAAATAACAAGGAAGTTCTCCTTTCTCTTAAGAATGTTTGCAAATACTTCAAGGTAAGCGGAGGCACTCTTAAGGCTGTTGATAATGTTTCTTTAGATATCTACAAGGGCGAGACCTTAGGTCTTGTCGGTGAGTCCGGTTGCGGTAAGTCTACTTTAGGCCGTGTCGCAATGGGTATTTACCAGGCTACAAGCGGTACCATCGAGTTCGAGGGTAAAGAGGTCAACCTCAAGAAGAGAAAGGATAAGTTCAACTTCTCCAAGGACGCTCAGATTATCTTCCAGGATCCGTATGCTTCTCTTGACTCACGTATGACAGTTTCATCCATCATTTCCGAGGGTATGGAAATCCACCATATGTATGACGCTAAGAGAAGACAGGAGAGAGTTTACGAGCTTCTCGAGACTGTCGGTCTTAACAGAGAGCACGCAAACCGTTTCCCACACGAGTTCTCCGGTGGTCAGAGACAGCGTGTCGGTATCGCAAGAGCACTCGCAATCGAGCCGAAGTTCGTTGTTTGCGACGAGCCTATCTCAGCTCTTGACGTTTCCATTCAGTCTCAGGTTATCAACCTTCTCCACGACATTCAGCAGCAGAGCGATCTCACTTATCTTTTCATCGCTCATGACCTTAACATCGTTAAGTACATTTCTGACCGTATCGCAGTTATGTACCTCGGTAATGTTGTAGAGCTTGCATCAAGTGACGATCTTTATGCAAACACACTTCATCCGTATTCTAAGGCACTTCTCTCAGCTGTTCCGATTCCGGATCCTGATTCAGAGGTTGCTAAGAAGAGACAGATTCTCTCGGGTGATGTTCCTTCTCCGATTAATACACCTAAGGGATGTAACTTTGCCGGCCGTTGCCCAATCGCATGCGACAAGTGCAAGGAGTCCAAGCCGCAGCTTAAAGAGGTTCTTCCGAACCACTATGTTGCTTGCCACTTGGTTTAATTCGGAATTAAAAAGAATATAAGTTCTTCTATAATTTTTCGGTGGCGCTGTTCCGTTCGGTTCAGCGCTGCTTGAATTTTAGGCAAAAAGAAAGTCCGCAGAAACTCTGCGGACTTTTAAACTTATCTGAGATAAATGTTGAAAATCTTTGCGGTTTTGTTTTTAATAATATCTCTGTACGGATACTACTTTGCCGAGCACGGTGCAGTCTTTTGTGTAAATAGGCTCGAACTCGGGATTTTCAGGCTGCAAACGCACTCCGTCATCCTCAAAGAAGATTCTCTTGACGGTTGCTTCGTCCTCAATCATTGCAACAACTATATCGCCGTTCTCAGCGTGAACGCCTTTTTCGGCTACAACCAAATCGCCGTCAAGAATTCCTGCATTTTTCATGCTGAATCCGCGAACGTGCAGAGCAAAGAGATCTTTCTCGCCGTTCGTCATGGGGTAGGGGAGGTAGCCGTCTGTTTCCTCAAAGGCAAGTATCGGATTTCCGGCTGTGACAAGCCCGACAATCGGAACCTGCTGAGTAGGAGTTACACCGCAGATTTTGATTGCACGGTTCTTTCCGTCGTCCTTGGTGATGTAACCGAGCTTTTCGAGAGTCTTGAGGTGAGTGTGAACCGTGCTTGTGGAGGAAAGTCCCGTACCGGCACAAATTTCACGAACCGTAGGCGGCACACCCGACTGCAGTGCTTCTTTCAAGTAATCATATACCTTTTGCTGACTTTTTGTTAATGCTTTCATATTATAAACCCACTTTGAAGTATATTTTTTTAAGTTAATCATAGTATAACACAAAGTTTCTAAGATTTCAAACATTTGTTTGAAGAAAATCAAAAATTTTTTCTTAATTAATTAGGAATAATTTTGTCGTTTGTTTCTTAATATATATTGTCGTATTTTCTTGTGGAGAAAATTAAGCTGTTAATAAATTAAGCATAATAAATTAAATTTTTGTTCACGACTCTTTAACAAAATTTCTTTTAAAGAAGATATAATATAGCTGTAACCGAAAGAAACCGCATCTTTCTTGGTTGCTTTTTACCCTCCTCAATATATATTTCAAAATGTGAGTGCCGAATATCGGTTAACTCACACCCCTCAGAGAAAACAGAGCTGAACCGCATCAGCTCTGTTTTCTTATTTTTTTCATCAGCCTATATTTTTAAAGCTTGACTTTTCACTATATTAGGTGTACTATTCAGTGTAGTACAGTAAGTCGACAAATTGTATGTTTGAAAAAGGAGATTTCAAATTTGAATGTTGATAAGTATGCAAGGACTCCTATCTATGAGCAGATAGTGGCATCGGTGGAGAAGGAGATATCCACCGGAGTTCTCAAGCCGATGGATCAACTGCAATCGGTGAGAGAATTAGCTTATGAGCTTTCGATTAATCCCAATACTATCCAAAAGGCATATTCCGAGCTTGAAAGGCGAGGACTTTGCTACTCGGCACCGGGACAGGGTCGCTTTGTTTCCGTTGACGCCGTGCAGAAGATTAAGGATAGGGCGCTTGACAGCTTGGACGAGTTGAAGGAGATTGTATTCAAGCTGATAAGCGTTGGGGTTGAAGAAAAAGACTTAATTAAAGCGGTTGAAGACTGCTACGAAAAGGAGGGTGCAAGGTGATAGAACTCAGGAATGTGAGCAAGGAGTTTGACGGAAACAGAGTTTTGAACGGCATTAGCCTAAAGCTTAACGAGGGCTCCGTCTATGGAATTGTCGGTGCAAACGGCGCAGGCAAATCCACTATGCTTCGAGTGATTGCGGGTATTTATGAAAAAAACGACGGAGAAGTCAAGCTGGACGGAAAAAATATCTATAACAATCATGCCGCAAAGAAGAATATCGCCTTTGTTCCCGACGACCTCTATTTTCTTCCGCAAGCCGATTTGAACCGTATGGAGGATTTTTATGCGGCGTCTTACGAGAGCTTCGACAGGGAGAGATTCGATTATCTTGCTCAGGCGTTCGGTTTGAGCCGAAAGAAAAAAATTGCAAGCTTTTCCAAGGGAATGAAGCGTCAGGCGGCTTCTATACTTGCGCTTAGCACAAGGGCGAAGTATGTCTTCCTTGACGAAACCTTTGACGGTCTCGACCCGGTGATGAGAAATCTGTTGAAAAAGGAGATTTATGCCGATGTCGCAGACAATAATTCTTGCGTGGTTATCAGCTCGCATTCTTTGAGAGAACTGGAGGATACTTGCGACAGACTCGCACTTCTGTATCAGGGCGGATTGGTGTTCGAGAGTGATGTGGACGAGCTTCAGACAAAGCTTGTCAAAGTACAGGTGGCATTTGCCGACTCCGACTTTGACCGTGAGAAATTCGACGGTATTCACTACCTCGATTACGAAAAGCACGGAAGTGTGGCAAAGCTTATCGTAAGAGGCGAAAGAGATGCGGTTCGTTCAAGATTCCAAAGGCTTGAACCGCTTATTTTGGATGTGCTGCCGCTTTCATTGGAGGAGATATTTATTTACGAATTAAGTGCAAGAGGATACCTTGTGAGCGAGGAGAAGAGCGATTATGAGTAAGAGTTTTAATCCCAAGCTTTATAAGGACAGCCTCAGACAGCTGAAGATGCAGGGAATTGTACTCTTGATTCTCTCGATGATGACAACGGCTATCCCGATTATCATTCAGCTGATAGAGATAAGGCAGTATCAGTATGAAGAGCTTATGCATTATGCACCCCATACCGGCATGCATTTGTCGCTTATGGCATTTATGTTTGCGGGTTCATACATCTTAACATACTGCGCTTTCAGATATTTGAATAAGAGAAGTGCTTCGGATATTTATGATTCTCTGCCGAACACAAGAGCATGCACATTTGTAAGCCTTGCATGCGCCGTGCTTACCTGGATAGGCGTGATAGTCTTTGCGAATATTGCGTTGCAGTTTTCGCTGAGCTATCTTTTTAACGGCGGTCATATGGCTGTTGGCGGAACTCTTAAATATTTTGTGTTCTATCTTCTTTCGAGTGCCGTTGTGGCGGCAAGCACCATGTTTGGAATGAGCCTGACGGGAACGGCGTTCACGAATTTTATCGCATCGGGACTGACGCTTTGTCTTCCGAGAGCGGTAATCACGCTTTTTGAGGTTATGGCGGTTCTTGCCGGTCAGATTGTCACTTTGAAAAGTATGCCGGGAGTATTCAGTCCGGCAAATAATTTCGTGATAGCAATGCCGTTTTCTTGGCTGTTCAATTATGATTTTGATTATGTGCTCGACAGATGGCAAGGCTATGTCTACACTTTTGTGCTGTTTGCACTGGTGTTCGTGCTTGCGCTTTACTCATTCGTGAAGAGAAAGAGCGAAACAGCGGGCAAGCCGTCAGTGGGAAAAATCACACAGGTATTTTTCCGCTGCAGTCTCAGCTTCCCGTTCCTCGCAATGTTCTTCGGCGTTCTTGTCTCGAGTATCTATGATGAATATTACACGGATATTTCCTATTGCGTGATTCTCATGACGATTGCCATTGCGGTATTCTTCCTTTATGAGATACTCACATCAAAAAGTCTCAAGAGCATGTTCAGAAGTATTCCGTCATTTTTGGTTATTGTTGTCGTGTCGGCGCTTATCACTTATCTCGGTGTGCTTTGCGGCAATCAGCTCAGAAAGCAAGTGCCCTCAGCCGATAAGATTGAGTATGTTCAGATTAAGTCTTCGGCGGGCTCGTTCAGCATGAAGAGAGACGAAACCTACGACTATTACAGCAAAATGACATCGGAAATTGACTTTAGCGATTCTGATACTATCGATTGTGTTCTTGAAATTCTCTCTCAGAATAGCGACAGGCATACCTATAATAACTTGTCATATCGTGACAGCCGTGACTTTATCATTAAGCTTAAGGACGGCTCGACCATGGTTCGTGAGGTAAAAATCACGGAGAACATGAACAAAAAACTTCAGAAATGCAAGGAAAATAATGAGGAGTACAGAAAGGTTTACAGTAAGGTTCCGGCAGCTTCCACTGTAAGCGGAATCTTTGTGAACTACAAGAGCCTCAACTTCGAGTTTGATAACATTGAAGAGTTCATGAGCGTATTTGCCGAGGATGCGGCAGAAAACGGCATCGAAACCTGTATTTATTCGAGCGGTTTGACTGTAGCTTTAAGCGGTAACGAGTCGGGTAAACCATATTATATAATTTATGATGTTGCGAAGAGAAATCCGAAAATCATGCGTTATATCCAGAATTATCTTATGGGAGATGCGGCGGCAGAGACAGTCAGTGCCGCAAAGAAGAAATACGAGGACGGAAGTCTTCTGGAGGTTTCAATCAGGCTCAGCGAATATGACTACACGGAGTCTTCTGATCTTGGCGATATGAATGCAACCGATATCCTTTACTTCAATTCTGATACAAGTAAGGAAAACTATGATAAGATGTTTGAAATCGTAGAAAACTCGATTACAAACACAAATCTTAATTACAATGCGGTTATGTTTGATTATACCGACGGTACGCAGAGTGACGAAGTGAAAAACAATATGATTTTCATTTCTGACGAAGACCTCGAGACGCTTGTAGGCATTTCAGCAGATGTAAGCTATGATGAGGACGGCACAGATGAGCCGTATGAAGTACTTTATGACGATGAAATAAGCGAAGATTCAAGTGAATATGAAGTTCTTCAGAGCGATTATTCTGCGGAATCGTCGACATCGGATAACGACAGCCGAGAGGCTTCCGACTCTGATGATGAAGTATCGGAAAACAGCTTGGACAGCTCCTATGAGGTTGATACCGAGGAGAACGAAAACCGTTAATAAAACTGAACATTTACAGCGGGCACAGAGTATCTGTGCCCGTTTTTCGCTTGAAAAACGGTGTTGAGAGTACTATAATCTATAACAGATTTCGGCACATGTTTTTGTGCCGATGAATCTTTCAATACAGAAATCAGAGGCTTATTATGTACGACAGATTTCAAAAATTCCTCAAAAAACCTTTTTTGCTCTGCGTCGTTTGGGGATTGATAATTAACCTGATAATAGAGGTTCTTGCGAGAAAAGCAGGAATTTTATCGCTGTTCACCGATCAGCTGTTTTGTCATCCGATGTCCTTTATCTTTGACTGGGCATTCATCACGATGACTCTGTCCGTGTGCCAGTTTTTTAAGCGGAAATATTTCGTTCTGACGCTGGTGTCGGTATTTTGGATAACCCTCGGCTCGATAAATTCCTATGTTCTCTCATACAGAACGAACCCACTGTGCTTTATAGATATTTCCATTCTCCAGATAAGCTGGAATTTTATCAGTAAGTATATTACGGTTGTTACCGTGCCGATTTTGATTGCGTTGATTATTCTGGTAGCTTTTGTAGCCGTGCTTGTTTTCAGAAAAGCGCCGAAGTCAGAGGTCGACTTCAGAAAAAGCATTATCACGACAGCCGCCTGTGTTCTGCTTACTATTTTACTGATTTTCGATATCGGCGGTCTTGGCGTCAAAAAGATTAAGCTGACGAATATCAAGCAGTCATATTCAAATTACGGCTTTGTCTACTGCTTTTTCCGCGGTACGGTTGAAAGAGGAATTGACGAGCCGGAGAATTTCGATGCCGAGAACGAGGCACTTGAGAAAATCAGCGGTATAGCCGACAATGAACCGGCAGAAAAACCGAATATCATTTTCATTCAGCTTGAAAGCTTTTTCGATTTGAATTTATTAAGTGATGTTTCTTTCAGCGAAAACCCTACGCCGTATTACAGTTATCTTAAAGAGAATTACAGCTGGGGTAAATTAAGCGTTCCGTCCATCGGTTCCGGTACGGCAAACACCGAGTTCGAGATTATTTCCCAAATGAATCTTGATTTCTTCGGTACGGGCGAATACCCATATAAGACGGTGCTTAAGTCAGAATGCCCCGAGACGGTGGCGAGAGACCTAAAGGAACTCGGCTATACCACCTATGCGCTTCACAACAACAACGCCACATTCTACGACAGAAACAGCGTTTTTGCTTCTCTCGGTTTTGATTATTTTCTCACGAAGGAATATATTTCAAGCTACACAACAACAGAAACAGGCTGGATGAAGGATAAATATCTTTTGCCCGAAATCAAGAAGTGCTTTGATAACACTGAGGGACGAGATTTTCTCTACACGATAACTGTTCAGACTCACGGCTCGTATCCGACGCAGTACAATAAGGACAATGCGATTAAGGTGCTTTATTCCGATATCGAGAGTGACGCACTCATAAATCAGGTGGAGTACTACGCAAACCAGATGCGTGAAACAGATGAATTCATCAGGTCGCTTTGCGAATGGCTCGATTCTTACGATGAGCCGACTGTAGTCGTAATGTACGGCGATCACATGCCGTCGCTTAATATTGATACCAATGAATTGATGTTCGGTAATTTGTTTGAGACAGAGTATGTCATGTACTCGAACTTTGACCTAAAGAAGCAAAGAAACGATCTCGAAGCCTATGAGCTTTCGTCCTATGTTATGTCGAGACTCGGAATGAACAACGGTATTCTAACGAAAATACATCAGCAGTGTAAGGATGACGAGAATTATCTTGATGCACTCGAGCAAACGGAATATGATATGCTTTACGGCGAGAAAAATTGCTGGAATAATGAGAACAAGTACACTCCGACAGATATTCATATGGGAGTAAGCGAGATTAAAATAGAGCATTGTTACTATCAAAACGGTACGCTTACAGTCAAGGGCGAGAATTTCACGCCGTCAAGCTATATTTATATAAATGACGAGCGATACTCCGACACGCTTCAGGTGCGCTCCAATACTCTCAAATTACAAAATGCAGAGCTTAAGTCGGGCGACAGAATAAGAGTTGTTCAGATGAGCGATGATTTTATCGACTTGTCCTCGACGGAAGAATATATTTACGAAGAAAAATAAAAAAGTAAAATAAAAGCGAACGGAGAAAGCGTAAAATCTCCGTTCGCTTTATTTTTGTTTGAAACTCACTTAACCGAATGCTATGAAAGAAAATTCACTGCCGTAGAAAAGTGCCGTACCGAAGAAATTAAGGAACGCTCCGAGAACGAAGCACAGCACACAAACAGCATTTAAAGTCAGGCTGATATTACCCTTTTTTGAGAAAATCTGTTTAAAGGATAAAGCCGAGAGAAAGAAGAGCATGGGCACGGTGTCCATGATGTAACGATTGCCGAAGTGTGCCCCGCCCATGGTTCGGTGGCACAAAAGAAGAAAAATATGCAGAAGAATCAGCAAAGAGCCTACTGCGTGATAAACTCCGTTTTCGATTTTTCTGTCTCTTATAAGGCAGAGAAGAAGAGATAAGGGGTAAACCGTGAAAAACGGAATGACAAGAAAAATGCTCATGCCGTCAAATGCCGTGACGAGGAGTTTCCCCGATTCAAAGCTTGGCAGTCTGAAGAGACAGGGGAGATTCGAGACAAAATAGCTAAGTGAAAATTGTCCGTTTTCACTTCTCAAAAATTCGGGAAGATAATTGTGACCAAACTCAAAAATACTGCCGAAACGTGCATAATTTAAGGCACAGTAAAAGACAACGAGAAGTAAAGCGGGAAGATAGACATAGATTTTGCCGAGAACAAGCTTTTTTAATTTATTTGGCAGATTTTTGCCGTCAATTTGCTTGAGTAAAATTATCAGAGCAATCGGAAGATAAATAAGCTGGAACGGTCTGCACCCCACCGCACAAGCGAGAAAGAGCATGGATAAGCCTTTTTTGCCGTATGAGGCACAGTAAAAACCAAGAACCGTGAACAGAAAAGCAAGGTTTTGAGCGAAAAACCAAACCCAAGCGTCTGAGGTAATCTGCCGCATATTCGTTCCGAGATAAAGCGCACAGCTCATAAGGGCAGAGCCGAGGGAAGAAAGCCCCCATTTTCTTGCAAGAAGATAGGTGAAAACTACTCCGAGAATAAGTGCGGCGAAAGCTATGTAATTGTCGGTTCCCATGCCGAAAACGGCAACGAACGGCAAAAGAATCACGCTGGGGAGCGGAGGAAAGCTGACGTAGTATTTACCGCCGTAGGTGGCAAGCTCGAGCCACTCTCTGTTATCGAGGTCAAGTCTTCCCTCGAGCCAGGTTTTTGCCTGAAGCTCATAGGTATTGTAAGAGTTCGCATCGCTTAGGTGATGATTTGTCACATGAGAAAAGGCGAAGAAAAATATAAGTATCAGAAGAATAGCCGCTGAAAGTGCCATTATATCGTGAAGATATCGGGTATTTTTGTTTTTCATAAATTTATCCTTGTGAGTTGAGATTTTGGATATGAATTGATTTTACCAAACTTTAGCCTGTTTATCAACTTGTTAAGAAAGCCATCGTATGTTACAATACGAATACATAATTTAGAAAACGGAGGATTTGCCCATGATAGGTATAATCGGAGCAATGGACATAGAGGTAGACGGAATCAAGTCGGAAATGACAGATACCGAGGTTAAGGATATTGCGGGACTTCAGTTTGTTTCAGGCAAGCTTAACGGCGTGGATGTTGTTGTCTCGAGATGCAACCCCGGAAAGGTAAATGCGGCGGCTTGCGCACAGGTTATGGCTCTTGTTTACAAGCCGAGACTGATAATCAACCCCGGTGTTGCCGGAGGAATAGGCGAGGGCGTGAAAATCGGTGATCTCGTTGTCGGTACGGCTTGCGTTCAGTACGACATGGACACATCTGCTCTCGGCGACCCAGTCGGTTATGTTTCCGGCATAGGAAAGGTAGAGTTTGAGTGCGATGCAAGCACCGCCGAGAAGATTAAAGCTCACGCAGAGAAAATATATGACGGCAAGGTGATTAGCGGAGTAGTTGTCACGGGTGACAAGTTTGTAAGCGACGGAGAGTTCTGCCTTAAATTAAACCGTGATTTCGGAGCATACGCTTGCGAAATGGAAGGCGGGGCAATAGCTCATGTGTGCTGTATGAACAGCATTCCGTTTGTTGTTTTGAGAAGTATTTCAGATAACGCAAACGATGACGCTTCCGTTGATTACCCGACATTTGCAAAGGCTGCAGCCACTAAGACCGTGGCTCTTATGAATTCGGTTATCACCGAGATTTGACATTAGTAATAAACTTAAAAATCTCTTGCTTTGCGGCAAGAGATTTTTTCTGTTATGATTTCGGAAGTTGTGCAAAAACCGCAGAAATTGAAACAAGCGGACTTATTAGTCCGCTCTTTAAAATTAAAATTGATTGTGCTGTAAGGTTATTTTTATAGTTCTCAAATAAAGTCTTAATAAATTTAGTGCTTACAGCACCTAATGGGTTAGATGGTATTTAATTTTCTTATCTGCCGTTCTTTCTGTTATCATTTTTATTCTCCTCTTTTCTTTTTTGTCTATCTTTGATTTGTTTTTGTTTTGTTGTTATGGCTAAATTATACAGAGCCTTACAGGACAGAAAGGGGACAAGCTTTTTGATGCTTGACATATGTTTTGTTTATGGTCGGCTATAATAATTCGTTATGGCAGAATATCGGTAATAATTATTGAAATTAGCCTTCTTCGGTACTACAATATGCATGTATGTATTACGGAAGAAAAGAGGTATTAAGTAAATGGAGGAAAGCATCAAGAGCAAGCCGATGTTTACGAACAAACAGCTCAGAGCAATCATCATTCCGCTTGTAGTGGAGCAGATGCTTGCAATGACAATCGGCCTTGCGGATACGGTCATGGTATCGTCCTGCGGAGAGTCGGCGGTATCGGGAGTTTCCATTGTCGACAGCATCAACATTTTGTTTCTGACGCTGTTCACGGCACTTGCCACGGGCGGTTCTGTTGTTGCCGCTCAGTACATCGGAATGGGCGACAAGAAAAATGCGGGAAAGTCGGCAAACCAGCTGTTTTATGTTTCACTGCTTGTTTCACTCATTTTCGGTGTTATTTGCTGTACGTTCAGAAGTTCGATTTTGAAAATGCTCTACGGCAATGTTGACGCCGATGTTATGAGCTATGCACAGACTTATTTTTTGCTGACTGCGGCATCTTACCCGTTTATTGCGGTTTATAATTCAGGTGCGGCACTTTTCAGATCTATGGGTGACTCGAAAACCAGTATGCTCACATCGTTCCTCATGAACGGACTGAATGTTGTCGGCAACGCTATATTTATTTACGGCTGCGGCATGGAGGTTGCGGGCGCCGCATGGGCAACGCTTCTTTCGAGAATTATCGGTTCGATATTTATCACAATACTTCTTTTCAACAAGAAAAGAATAATCAGCTACACCGCATTATATAAGGTAAAGTTTGATTTCCCAATGATAAAGAAAATCCTTTATATCGGTGTTCCTAACGGCATTGAAAACTCTATTTTCCAGGTCGGAAAAATCATCGTTGCGGCTATCGTTGCAGTTCTCGGCACACAGTCTATTACTGCCAATGCAATTTGTGCCAATATCGCAAGTATTCAGATTACTCCTGGTATGTCTATCGGCGTCACAATGATCACGGTTGTCGGTCAGTGCGTCGGTGCCGGAAGATATGAAGAGGCAAGAAAATATATCCGCAAGCTCATGCTTATTGCTTATATCCTCATTTGGGTTACAACGGCAATACTTTTCTTTGCGAGATACCCGATTTTGAGACTTTATAACTTAAGTGACGCAACAACCGAACTCACGCTTCAGTGCTTCTATGTGCATTCAGCCTGTGCCATCATCATTTGGCCGTTTGCGTTCGCACTTCCCAATGCACTCAGAGCATCCAACGATGTTAAGTACACGATGTATGTTTCCCTTGCGAGCATGATGTTCCTGAGAGTTCTTCTCACTTATGTTCTCATTCACTTCTTCCATGTCAGCGTTGTGGCTGTTTGGATTGCAATGTGTTCCGACTGGTTTGTCAGAGCGTTGTTCTTCTATATAAGAATAAAGGGCGACAAGTGGACTAAGAAAAAGTTAATCTGATTTGAAGTTTACAAGAAAACCTCCGACCGATGCGGTCGGAGGTTTTTGCTTAATGAGTTAATTTGTGATTTTGTCAGATAACCTGAATATCAAGTTCAAAGGTAAATTCTTTCTCGTTCATTCTGTACTGTGAGAGAAGCTCGGGGCCGCAGGAATTGGAACCGATTCCGCTCATGCGGTAGTCGACGCAAAGAACGCTGTCTCCGCATTTTTCAAGCTCGTAGTTGTGCTTTTTGCTTGTGAGCTCTTCCTGAGTGTACTCCGATGCATTGAATGAGAACGGTTTCTCTGAGGAGAAGCTTACGGCAAGCTTGCCGTTGAGCATAGTCACATTTCTTGTTCCGAAGTGGCTGGAGTTTTCCTGAGGTTTAATATAGTCCTCATGCATATCACTGATGCTCTCCGTGAAGAAATCAAGTGAGCTTGCAAGCTTTTTGTCCTCGTAGCTCTCAAATGGGCCGTAGCCGAAGTAATCAACGGTATCGAAAATTCTCGGCATGAAGAATCTGAGACCGAATCGAGGAAGATACGGGAATCTCTCGTCCTTTTCGCAGTCCATTTTTACATGGATGTTGCCCTCGGAGTCGACAGTCCAAACTGCGGAAACATCCATAAATTTCTGAATGTAAATTGCGGCAATACCGTATTTTACACGAATCTCGCAGTTTCCGTCAGAATCCTTGTCAGCTTCTATCGAATAAACTCTTGTCGTTGTTCTGTCGTAGCCGTATCTTTCCCACTCAAGGCGAATGTATTGGTCATTGTCGGTCGGAGCACGCCAGAGGTTAAATTCTACAGGCTTTGTGATTATCTGCTCGCCGAGTTTTACCATTTTTTCGGGCATACCGTCTTTCTTATTGAAGGTGTAGGAGAAAGAATCGGAAGTGATATAAATTCTTGTTCCGTCCTCCGATATATCAATATCACCCGAAACAAGGGCGGGAGCGGAATATTCCTCTTCACTGTAAATAAGCTGGTCGAAGCCGAGTTCATAGCCCTCGTCGCAGTAATCGGTGTCATATTTGGAGGTGTAGTAGAAATAAAGGCTTTCGCTTCCCTCGCCCGTGAAGCCGTCTATCGTGACTGTTTCTGAGGAGTGAGGTGCAATATTCAAATCAATCTCACCGCCCGAAACTGTTTCACCGTCAGATTTAATTTCATAGGAAATATCGAGAAGTTCATCAGAATAAAGGAAATCGAGTCTGTTGGTAATTTCGACAAGTCCTTTTTCTTTGTCGAGCCATTTTGCACTAAGCGGACGGATAGCCTGTTTGTATTCGAGCAAGCCAGTGTGAGGCGTTCTATCGGGATAGACAAGACCGTCCATGCAGAAGTTTCCGTCATGCGGAAATTCTCCGTTGTCTCCTCCGTAGCGGTAGATGTCTCGGTTGTCGGGAGTTCTTCCGCCGTAAACAGCATGGTCGCACCACTCCCAGACGAAGCCGCCGACAAAGCCGTCGTATTTCCAGAAACGCTCCATGTAGTCAGAGATGTCTCCGGGGCCGTTGCCCATAGCGTGAATGTACTCGCACTGGATGAACGGCGTCTTGATTGCCGTGGTCGAGAAATACTCGTCTATTTTTTCTGTCGGCCAGTACATATGAGAGTAAAGGTCGAGCATGGAGGTATCGTTTTTTCTGCCGTAAGCCTCAACATGGCAGTTCTCGTAGTGAAGAAGTCTTGACGGATCGTAGGACTTCACCCATCTTGCGGCATTCTCGAGGTTCTCGCCCCAGCCTGACTCGTTTCCGAGTGACCAAGCAAAGATGCAGGCATTGTTTTTGTCACGGATAACGCTTCTCTGAGATCTGTCGAGGATAGCTTTTTTAAACATCGGCTCTACCGCAAGTGCGGAGTAGTGGTCGAGGTCATAGCCGCCGAAACAGGTAGCCGCACCGTGGCTCTCGAGGTCAGCCTCGGCAATCACATAGAAGCCCATTTCCGAGCAAAGCTGTAAAAACCAAGGTGCGTTCGGATAGTGGCTTGTGCGGATAGCGTTTATGTTGTGCTGTTTCATTAGTGTGAGGTCACGAAGAGCCTGTTCCTCGCTGATTGTGTAGCCTGTGACGGGGTCGCTGTCGTGACGATTGACGCCCTTGATTTTGATTTTTTGACCGTTCCAGAGTACAACGCCGTTCTTTACCTTAACCTCATCGATTCCAAGGGACTGAGGAATGATTTCCGTGCCGGCATAGATGAGAAGAGTATAAAGATAAGGTGTTTCGGCACTCCAAAGCAGGGGAGAATCAAGGCTTAAGTTAAGAGAGCCGTCCTCTTCTTCTGCTTCGGCTATCATTACGCCGTCAGCGTCGTAAAGCTCGCATGCCACGTCAACCTCGCCGATTTTGTCAAGCTCAATCTTAACATCGGCATGGCTGTAATTATCGGAAAGTTTGGTTTTAATGAAATAATCTCTCAAGTGATTTTCGGGGCGGAAGAGCACGTAGACATCACGGAAAATACCGCTCATTCTTAATTTGTCCTGATCTTCAAGATAACTTCCGTCACACCACTTGAGTACAAGCACGGCGATTTCGTTGTCGCCCTCGCTTAAAAGGTCGCTTATGTCAAATTCGCTCGTTGAGTGAGAAACCTGAGAGTAGCCCGCAAACTCACCGTTTACCCAGAGGTAGAAGCAGGAGTCAACACCCTCAAAATTCAAATAGGACTTGAATCGCAGTTCCTCATCGCTTATCTCGAAGTGTTTGATGTAAAGTCCGCAAGGGTTGTCCTCGGGGACAAAGGGCGGGTCATAGGGGAAGGGGTATCTGATGTTTGTGTACTGGTGCTTATCCACACCGTAGCTTTGCCAAACGGCAGGAACCTCGACGATTGACATATTGTTTTCGTCAATATCGAGACCGTTTTCGTCGTCATCTGTGAAAAATGCATTCTTGAATGTGTCGGCAAAGGACTCATAATATTTAAAATACCATTCTCCGCTCAGCATGAGAAGATGGGAGCTGTCTCCCTCGGCAATTTCTTCCTCGGATGCAAAAGGCGTGTAGTAGCTTCTGTTCGGCTCACAGCCTACATGGAGAATATCGGGGTCTTCATGGAAAAATCGGAAATTCAAAGTAATTCCTCCTTATATAAAAGTGGGGTATATTTTGCGCTCGGTGCTTTTACTCTGTTGCATTTTTCCTCCGTTTAATATACAATCAATAGGAATCACTCGGAGAAAAAACGCAAGTTTTTTCACCTATATTTTATTGTTTCCACACACTTCGGTCAAGTGGAAATCGTAGAATATACACATATTTCTTTCCGAGAAAGGAGATAGGGCATGACCCTTAATATCATCTTTGCGTTATTATTTCTGGGGGCGTCGGTTCTCTTTGCATTTAAGTGCGAAAAGGCTGACGGACTCAAGCTTAATAATCGTTTGCTAATATTTTTGTTGCTTTTTGCAGCATTTCTCTTTCGTCTTGTTGTGGGATATTCCACAGTCGGCTACGAAACCGACATCACGCTCTTTAAGGCGTGGGGGGAATCTGTCAACACGGTAGGCTATGAGGGCGTATACAACACGAGCCTCTATCTTGATTATCCGCCGGGATTCCTCTATATACTCGGCTGGATGGATAAGATAAGAACCTCGTTCGGCTGGGATTTCTATTCTCAGGGCTACACGCTTTTGATTAAGCTTCCGTCAATAATCGGTGATATCGTGTGCGCATATGTCATATATCACCTCGGCTCTAAAAAGCTCAATAAAACAGAAAGCTTTTTGGCGTCGGCGCTTTATCTTTTCTGCCCCGCAGTTCTGATTAATTCAACCGTATGGGGACAGGCGGACTCATGGTGTCTGATGATACTCCTCTTCTCGCTGTGGCTTCTTTTGGAGGATAAGCTTCTTTTTTCGGGCGCACTTTACGGCTTATCCGTTATCACAAAGCCTCAGATGCTGATTTTTGCCCCTGTCTATCTCTTCTATACCTTATATAAGAAGAATTTCAAGGGGCTTGGAATCGGTGTTCTCTCGGCACTTGTGGTTATCCTTGTTGTCGCAAAGCCGTACACAAGCGGATTTGATTACAGCTGGCTTATCGAGAGATACAAGTCGACTATGGATTACTACGATTATTATTCCATAAATGCTTACAATTTCTGGGATATGATAGGCAAAAACTGGGGCAAGCTTCCCGAAAGCGGCTTTGGACTTTTTGTTCTCAACTGGTTTGGCCCCTGCCTTGCGACTGCACTTTGCGCTGTGCTCATGTGGTTTGCGAGAAAGGAAAGAGCCAAGGAGGTCGTGTTCCCTGCGGCTGCTCTTTTGATGTTCACGGTATATATTTTCTCTGTAAAAATGCACGAGAGATATGTTTTCCCGTCTATGCTTTTCATTCTCCTAAGTTACTTCTACACAAAGAACAGAGACTATCTCTTTATATTCAGCGGACTGAGCTTTTTCCACTTCCTGAATGTATCTTATGTTCTCTATCTTGACAATTCGTATATTTCGCCGACTTCGATTCAGATAATATTCCTCTCGGCGGCTCATGTTCTCATTTATATTTATTTTGTCGTCGAGCTCTATTTTGACTTTATCGCAAAAAAGAAGAAGGCGGCAGAGAAAAAGGCGGTTTCTTCGGCTAAAGTCACGACTAAAAAGAATAGCACTAAGGAGCCTATTATGCTCATTTCTTCCACCTGTGAAGCAAGCGAGAGAAAAATCACAAAAAAAGATTTGATAATCTGCGGTGTAATCACTCTCATTTATGCGGCTGTCGCTTTTTATGCTCTCGGAGACAGAATTTCAGCCAACACCTCGTGGGAGCCGAAAGAGGGCGAGAGCGTTGTTCTTGAGGCAAGCGAGGACTCTTCAGGCATAAGACTTCTGCCAGGTATCAGCACGAACGGCACAAGCTATAAGGTTGGCTGTGCGGTCACGGTGGAACAGAGCACGGACGGAAAGGTTTGGAACGAGGTTGAGACCATCGACGAGGCGGCTGTCTATGAGTGGAAAGAAATCGAATTGACGGTAGGAAACGGAAAATATATCCGTGTTACCGCACTCGATGACTCCGTTGTTATAAATGAAATCGGATTTGTGAATGCGGCTTGCGACAGCGTTGTCGGCATAAGTATAGTAAATGACGACAGCGGCACGGCTGAGAAGCTGACAGATGAGCAAAATGCTGTTCCGCTTCATTCAAGCTACATGAATTCCACCTACTTCGATGAAATATATCATGCAAGAACCGCTTATGAATTTATCCTCGGAGTGGAAAGCTACGAGAATACTCATCCGACTCTCGGCAAGCTTATAATTTCTCTCGGAATAAGAATGTTCGGTATGAATCCGTTCGGCTGGAGATTTATGGGAACGCTTTTCGGTGTTCTTATGCTTCCGATACTTTACCATTTCTTAAAGAGACTTTTCGGAAACTCCGTTCTTTCGGCGGCGGGCACAATCCTCTTTGCGTTCGACTTTATGCATTTCACTCAGACAAGAATTGCCACGATAGATACTTACGCCGTGTTTTTTATGCTATTGATGTATGACGCTATGCTTGTCTTTGTGCAAAAGGACATCACGAAAGCATCTATAAAAGAACTGCTTATCCCGCTTTTCCTCTCGGGAATATTCATGGGGGTGGGCTGTGCCTCCAAATGGACATGCGTCTATGCGGCGGTAGGTCTTGCGGTCATGTATTTTGTGAAGCTGTTCTCTAATGCTCCCAAGGGCGACAAGAGAGAATATCTCTCCAAGTGCTATTTGCTCTGTGCGTGGTGCGTTGGAATATTCATTGTTATTCCGTGCCTGATATACTTTGCCGCTTTCCTGCCGCTGACGCTTCAGCCGCAGAACAGAGATAATGTTTTCGGTAACTTCATCTCGTATCAGACGCATATGTATAACTATCACAAGAACCTTGTCGCCGAGCACTACTTCGCTTCTCCGTGGTATGAGTGGCCGTTTGACATAAGAAATATCTGGTACGCTATTGATTATAATGTTGACGGAAAAGGCGGAGTAAGCTCCATTACCTGTCTCGGAGATCCGATACTTTGGTGGTTCGGATTGGTCGCTCTGATTTTTGCGATACCTGTCTACATCCGTAAGCGCAGAGATTGGTCGTTTACCGCTTTAGTCGGATTTGCGGCGGCTTATGTGCCGTGGACTCTCGTTCCCCGTCTTACATTTATCTATCACTATTTCACGGCTGTTCCGTGGCTTGTCATTTCGCTTATAGGTGCTTTCAAGTGCATGGAATCCGTGGGTGCACTCTCGAAGCCGATAGGCAAGAGCGGAGTTCTCGCAAAGATAGATGTCAGGTATGTGATTTTGGCGGTGTTCACGCTTATCATTCTTGTAATGTTCGCTGTTTTCTACCCCGTACTTTCGGGCAGACCGACAACAAGCGAGTATATCCATTCTCTCGAATGGCTTCCCAATTGGTATTTTGGTTAAATTAATATTCGGTTGAATATTCAAATAAAGAAAGGAAAGATTATCATGAAGTACATGGATAAGGTTGAGCCTTTGATGCCCGAAATTAAAGCTAATCTTGCACGTCTTGTAAAGTACAATTCCGTTGAGGGCGAACCCTTAGAGGGCAAGCCTTTCGGTGAGGCTCCTGCCGCTGTTCTTGCGGAGGCTCTCACAATCGCCGAGGAGCTTGGTTTCAAGACAAAGAACCTCGAAAATTACTGCGGATTTGCCGAGATGGGAAATGCCGACTCCGATAAGCTCATCGGTATTGCGGCTCACCTCGATATAGTTCCTGCGGGCGAGGGCTGGAATACAGATCCGTTCACTCTTGTCGAGAAAGACGGCTACTATTACGGCAGAGGCGTATCCGATGATAAGGGTGCGGTTATCGCTTCTCTTTACGCTATGAAAATCCTTAAGGATATGGGCGTTCCTGTCGAAAAGAAAATCAGACTTCTCATGGGCACAAACGAGGAGACAGGTTCAGCTTGCATGAAGTACTATGTGGCTCACGAGCAGGCTGTTACTTACGGTTTCACTCCTGACGGAGAGTTCCCAGGTATCTACGGCGAAAAGGGCCACTGTGCTATGAAAATCTCAAGCAAGAACACAAAGATTGTTTCTATGGACGGCGGCTTTGTTTCCAATGCTGTTTGCAACCACTGCGTAACTGTTGTTAATGCCAACGATGTCGATAAGTCTAAGCTCGAGAAGGCACTTTCCGAGACTCCGCTTAAGAGCTTCACGGTAAGCGAGGAGGACGGCAAACTCACAATTGACGCTGTCGGCGTTGCCGCTCACGCATCAACTCCGCTTCTCGGAGTAAATGCCGCATCATTCACGATGCTTGCACTCAAGAATGCCGGCTTCGAGGACGATTTCTGTGATTTCTACAACGAGAAAATCGGCACTGCATGCGACGGTGAGGGCGTCGGACTTAAAATCAGCGATGAATACGGCGCACTCACATTCAATAACGGTATCATGAAGACAGAGGGCGATGTTATCACGGGTACTATCGATATTCGTGTTCCCGTTACATTCAAGCCTGACGATGTCAAGAAGCTTGCAGAACCATACCTTGAGAATGAAAAGGGAAAAATCGAGATTCTCGGTGTCGGTGAGGCTCTCTTCTATCCGCCTGAGTCCGATCTTGTCAAGTCGCTCTACGGCGCTTATGTCGAGATGACGGGCGACACAGAGCATAAGCCCGAGGTTATCGGCGGCGGCACTTACGCAAAGGCTGTTCCCGGTATCATTGCGTTCGGCTGTGAGTTCCCCGGCGAGGAGAACCATATTCACGATGCTAACGAGAATGTTCCGATTGAGTCTCTTAAGGCTCAGATTTGCATTTACATTCAGGCAATTTTAAATCTTCTTGCACTGTAATCTTTGTAACTTTTGCAAACAAACTGCAAAATATACAAAACGGCTGTCCTTTTGGACGGTCGTTTTTTGCTATTTTACGAATTTTGAAAAAATACTGAATTTTAGATTATTTTTCTTTGACTTTTTTTGTAATTGAATGTTATAATCCCTAATGGTTAGTTTAGATTAATTGAAGTTATAATATTTTAACTTTTGTTAGTCTCGCTAACGCAATTTAAAAAGCAAAAGTTAGTTAAAGTTAACATCGGTATTTCTCATCTTTTTGAAAGCAGGGTCAGATGGGGACAAAAGGAAAGAGGATGCGGCAAGAGGTTAACAAATGCTAACCGAAACATTAGAAAATGTTGAACAGCTTTGTTTAAAACAAATCGGAAAATGCGGTCATCCGCCGCGTTTTCAAAGTTCGAAGAAAGGATGAATATTTTGAAGGCATCTAAGAAAGTATTATCACTTCTCCTTGCTGCTATGATGGTTTTCAGCGGCGTTACATGCGCATTCGCTGACGAGGTTGACACAGCAGCTGAGGGAGCACCTGATACAGAAGTAAGTGTGGAGGATTCTTCCGAGAACACAGAGCCTGAGGCAACAGTCGAGCCTGAGGCAACAGCAGAGCCTGAGGCAACAGTCGAGCCTGAGGCAACAGCAGAGCCCGAGGTAACAGCAGAGCCCGAGGTAACAGCAGAGCCTGAAGCAACAGCAGAGCCTGAGGCAACAGCAGAGCCGACAGCTACACCGGAGGCAAGTGCAACTCCGGAGCCAACAGCTACACCTGACCCGAATGCTGTTACAGAGGAGCAGATTGAGGAGCTCAAGGCACTTGTCGAGACAGCTAAGGCTAACATCGAGTACAATGGCACAGATCATACACTCCAGAACGCTACCGAAGAGGTAGAAGAGATTCTTGCTGATACAGAGTCTCTTACAAAGGATACAGCTGAAGATCTTATCAATAAGTACAGCGAGATTGTTGACGACTACACAGTAGTTTTCACAAACATGAACATTCCTTACAGCACATTCTTCGCTGCTTACACAAGCGGCTCAAAGCTTACTGTTGCTCAGCAGGATGTTGTTACTACTGCTACAACAAGAAAGATGTTCATGACTGATTCTCTCGCAAAGGGAACATACAACGACGGCACAAACATCTGCGGCGTCACTATGACTGTCAGAATGTTCAAGAAGGACTACGAGCAGATTAAGGACGCTCACGAGAACCAGGGCGGCGACTACGGTTTCACTGTTATCGAGCCTAAGACATCAAATGATTATGAGTTCATGAGACTCACAATCAATTCTGACGGAAGCTACAAGTTCAAGCCGAGCTACATTAATCTTGACTCAAGAGGACTTTCCGTAGGTGAGTTCACAACAGACACAAGCTACGGTGACTACCAGTTCACACTTCTCGGTGCTGCAGCAGACGGTTCCACATGCGGCATTTGGAGTGATGTAACATACTATGCTATGGTTGTTAAGACCAGCTACCAGACAGGATACGCTATGTATGCTCTCAACAACTTGTGGTTCGCAAGCAGAAACACAAACGGTCTTGAGGTTGCATGGAGCGTTGTAGGCGGTCAGGGACTCACTAACCACGGCGGTCAGCAGTTCTATCAGTATGACGGCATGAACGGTCAGAATATCGTTCAGATTGCACTTTATACATCCCGCGGTGTTATCACCATGGGTTCGTCTAACGGTGCAAGCTTCACTCTTCCTGCTTATTACACAGGCGATGTAAGCGAACTTAGCGCAAAGATTGACACAGCTTCCACAGAGGTTGAGATCAGCGGTGTTCCTTCAGACCTTGAGAACCCGAAGGTTACAATCACATATTCACCTGGAAGACATCAGAATGTCACAGTTGTCGAGAATGCTGACATCGTTGACGGCAAGGTTCAGCTTGAATCTGCTCTCGAGTTCGGTCAGAACTATGTAATTAAGCTCACAAGCGACAACTACGCACAGATCACAGTTCCTTATACACAGGCAACAGACCTTAAGGCGGTTTCCGCTTACGGTTCAACATTCTATGCAGCAGACCTTAAGAATCTTAAGGAAGCTAATATAGAGAATGTAACATTCAGAAAGACTGTTTCCGGCAGAGGCGGCACAACAGTCACTGAGTACGCATACAGCGACCTCACAGCATTTGAGGGCACAACATTTGTTTACACAGGTGCAGAGGCTCTCGACGGCGACCTTTACGCATTCACAAAGAATGACGCAGTTTCCTATGCAGATCTCTACAAGTCACTCGGCGCTACAGTTGATGTTGACGTAGTTTCTTCTGCTACAAACTTCTCCGGCTACCACGCTAAGGACATCTCTGATATCGTTTCCTACGGCTTTGACGCTGACGGCAACAAGGTTATCACAGGAGTTTCCACAGAGAAGTCTTACTACACAGTTGACGCTAAGGCTTATTTGACAGCTTCCTTCAAGAACGCATTCGGCTATGAGCTCTCTGAGGATGAGACAACTCTCCTTTCAGCTACACTCAAGGCTAATGCAGGCGTTGCTCCTTCTGAGACAACAGTCGAGGTTAAGGTTGCTTCCGCTGAGTACACAACTTCAAGATACGGTCTCGGTGAGTTCGTAATTATGCCTGATGACACAGTCGAGGGCTATGTATGGAACGAGTACTGGAACAATGTTTACGGTGCTACAATTTCTGACGGCACAACAACAGTCGGTGCTGTTCACTGGGTTGACCTTTACGGTGAGAACTCTGCAAGCGGCTACCACTACAACAAGATTGAGCTTGCTCTCAACAACGGTACTTCTGTAGGCGCTAACGCAGCTGAGGTAACACGTTTCGCATCATTCTTCGATGCTGACAACAACCTCAAGGACGGCACATACACAATCACAGTTAAGTCCGCAGGTTACTCTGACCTCGTTGCTACTGTAACAGTAGGCCCGAAGGATCAGGAAATCACAATCGGATCTTCTAAGGTAAGCGGTGACGCTGTTACAGCTTATTCCAACTGGAAGGGCTTCAGCCTTGACGCAAGCGCAGAGACAGCTCTCACATATGCTTCAAGCGACGAGTCTGTAGCAACTGTATCTTCCACAGGTGTTGTAACAGTTGTCGGTGCAGGTACATGTAACATCACAGTTTCTGCTGAGGGAACAGATGAGTACAAGGCTGCCGAGAAAACAATCGCAGTTACAGTTAAGAGAATCAGCCAGACAATCACAATTGGCTCAACTTATGTAAAGAGCGACAACACAGCAACAGCTTATGCTAACTGGAAGGGCTTCAGCCTTAACGCAAAGGCTTCCACAGCTCTTAAATACGCTTCAAGCAATGAGTCTGTAGCAAAAGTATCTTCTACAGGTGTTGTAACAATCGTAGGCGGCGGCACATGTAACATCACAGTTACAGCAGTTGCTGACAGCAAGTATGCTTCTGCAAAGAAGACAATTGCTCTCACGGTCAACAAGGTTAACCAGACAATGACAGTCACTCCGACTGCAAAGACTGTTACGAGAAGCACAACAAAGAATCAGACAGTCAAGCTTACTGTTAAGAATGCTCAGGGCACTGTAACATACACAAGCTCCAACTCTAAGTATGTAACAGTTTCCGATAAGGGCGTCGTAACAATTAAGAAGGGTGCTCCTAAGGGAACATACAAGATCACTGTAAAGGCTTCCGGTAACAGTTGCTATTACGGAAAGATTAAGACTGTTTCTGTTACAGTTAAATAATTGTATTTTAAACGAGATTAGTGTATAATAACCCAGATAAAGAGGTTATTTAATAATTCGGATAGTCTGTTTAAGATACTTAAAGTATGCCGGACAGAAGGCGGCTTTCAGCTGCCTCCTGTCTTTGGCGTATTTTTAATGTTTTAATTTTCATCTGTTTTTATCAAGAGAATAGAAGGGTCGTGATTATATTGACGAAAAAAATTAAAAAAGCCGATATTATTGCACTCGTTATAATCGCACTTATCACGGCGGTTCTCTTTCTCGCATTCAGGGCTTTTAAGTCACCCGGCAAGACGGTTGTCGTCAGGGTCAGCGGAGAAGAGGTAGCAAGCTATCCGCTTGATAAGGACAGAACGGAAACAATAAACGGCGCAAACGGCGGAACAAATTTACTTATTATTGAAGACGGTGCCGTTTACCTTAAAGAGGCAAGCTGTCCCGATAAACTTTGCGTCAATCAGGGAAAAATCTCCAGACGCGGAGAGAGCATAATTTGCTTGCCGAATGAGGTTATTGTTGAGATTAATTCTGACAAGACACAGGAAACGGAGGATGACGGTTTCGATGCAGTCGCAAAATAAAACAAGAAGCAAAACTTATCTTATCGCAATGCGTGCGCTGCTTGTGGCGGCGGCTATGGTTTTGTCTTGGCTTGAGGCACAAATCCCCGCATTCTTTGCGGTTCCCGGAATTAAACTGGGACTTACTAATCTTGTTGTGCTTGTCGCACTTTACAAGGTGAGCGATGTTGACGCATTCGTGATTAATCTCGTGAGAATATTTCTTGTTGCGTTTACCTTTGGCAGTATGGTTTCTCTGTGGTACAGCATAGCGGGCGGAGTTCTCAGCTATGTCGTAATGTTACTCATGAAGAAGACGGGGAAATTCAGCACGATGATAGTCAGCGTCTTCGGCGGAGTTTTCCATAATGTGGGACAGATCGCAGTTGCCATACTTGTTTTGGGCAGTAAATATGTGCTTTATTATCTTCCCGTGCTCTGGGCATCGGGAATTGCCGCAGGTGCTGTTGTCGGAATTATCTGCGGACTTGTCATAAAGAAATTACCCGACAAGCTTTTCAAGAATATCAGATAAATATCAGATAAGAGGATACTACATGATAAAAAGAATTTCTGCCGCAATAGTTGCCGCGGCACTCAGTATGTCAATGTTGACTGCCTGTTCCTCGGGCAGCGCTTCAAACGATGCAAGCAGTGTTTCTTCAGAGAGCTCTTCTTTGTTTGGGGATGTTTCGGAAGAATCTTCCGACGATGAGGACGGAGTGACGATAAGCAAGGAGTCGATGGAAACGCCTTCTGCATCTCAGGATATTTTCGCCATGGACACTTATATGACCGTCACGGCGTACGGTGAGAAGTGCACGGAGGCGGTTCAGGCGGCTGTCGATGAAATCAACCGCCTTGACGATCTCTGGTCGGTGGGAAACTCCGAGAGCGAAATCAGTATTTTGAATGAAAACGGTTCGGTAATACTTTCTGACGAAACTTACACCGTTGTCAAAGAGGCACTCGAACTTTATGACAGCACGGGTGGACTTTTTGATATAACGGTCTATCCGCTCATGGTTGAATGGGGATTCACAACTGAGGATTACAAGGTGCCGACCGATGAGAAAATCAAGGAGCTTTTGAAGCTGACGGGAATCGACAAGATAAGTCTTGATGATGAAACTCATCAGATTACTCTCGAGACGGGAACGCAAATCGATCTCGGCGGAATCGCAAAGGGATACACAAGCGCCAAAATTATGGATATTTTCTCGGAGTACGGGGTTGTTTCGGGTCTTGTTTCTCTCGGCGGAAATGTTCAGCTTTACGGAACTAAGGTTGACGGAAGTGACTGGAGAGTCGGCGTGGAAAATCCCGACAACACAATAAAGGCACTGAGCACGAGCGATTACATCGGAGTTGTTCAGATTTCAGATAAGGCGCTTATCACATCGGGCGGTTATCAGAGATATTTTATCGACGAAAACGGTGAGAAGCACCACCACATCATAGATCCGAGAACGGGTTCGCCGAGTAATTCGGGACTCATCAGCGTCACAATCGTGAGTGACGACGGACTTCTTGCGGACGGACTTTCAACCTCGCTTTTCATTATGGGCAAGGATGACGCCATAAGCTACTGGCACGAGCACAGCGATCAATTTGATTTTATCCTAGTCGATTCTGAGGGTAAAATCTATGTAAGCAAGGGCATTGAGAACAATTTCAGCTCTGAGCTTGACTACGAAATAGTAGAGTAAACAAGTGAATAAAAAGGCAAAGTCACAGCCGACAGATTTATGCGGCTGTGACCCGGTGCCTTATTCAATAAATGAAATATCTTGCAGATATAAGTTAGGGTAAACTAACAAAGGAGGAAAGAACAGAATGAAGAATTTGAAGTCACTCTTGTTCATCGTACCCGCAGTTGTTCTTGCGGCACTCACGGCAATCGGAATGGTTACCAATGTGCCAAGCATAGAGGCGGTTGTCTGGCCGGAGGAGCCGGATTTGAGCGAGTACGAAATAAGCGAGGATTCGGAAAACTCCAAGCTTGACACCGAGAATCTCTCGGACAGCAAGGACAAGAAGACAAGCAAGAAAAAATCAAACAAGAAGGGCAGCTTCGAGGACGGAACCTACACGGGCAAGGGCACAGGCTACGGCGGTATCACCGAGGTTGAGGTTACGGTTAAGAACGGAAGCATCACAAAAATCGATGTGCTTTCAAACCACGATGATGCGGCTTTCTTTAACAGAGCACTCAGCCTTATCGATACGATAATCGAAGAGCAGTCCTATGAGGTCGATACGGTTTCGGGCGCTACATATTCATCGAGGGGTATTCTCGAGGCTGTTAAAAATGCTTTGACAGGCTCAAATACTCTTTCGGCAACGCCGACTGTCACAACGCCTGCGCCGATAAGCACGGACGGATATGATGACAGTGCGGTTTTGACTGACGGAACTTATACAGGTTGGCATCAGGGTTACGGCGGACTTATTTATGTCAGCGTAACCGTAAAAGATGGAAAAATGACAGCAATCGATGTCACCGACCATTCGGGCGAGACGGATTCCTACTATAATTCTGCTAAGAGCATTATTTCAAGCATGCTTGCGGCGGGAAGCCCAAATGTCGATACGATTTCGGGTGCTACTTACTCCTCAAACGGAATAAGAGAGGCTGTAAAAATGGCACTTAAGTCGGCGGCTAATCCCGACAGCTCGCCTGAGCCTACACCGGAGCCGACCGAGACGCCTACACCGAAGCCGACTACAAAACCGAAGACAGACGGAACGCCTGCAGACGGAACTTACACTGGTACGGCAACTTGCGATAAGTTTAATTATACCGTAAGTCTTGATGTTACATTTAAAAACGGAAAATGCACAAAGCTTTCGAACTTTAAGCTTTTAAATAACTCAGACAACAGTAATGTTTCTTATGCGGATAACGCATGGAACGGAATGAAAGCTTCGCTCAAGTCAAACGGAACTGCAGATACTGTTTCAGGTGCTACATATTCCTCCGATGCAATTCAGGAGGCTTTCAACAATGCGTACAATGAGGCTGTGGCAAAGAATGGCGGAACAACTCCGACACCTAAGCCAAAAGCAACTGCTACGCCCAAGCCGACTGTCAAACCGACCACAAAGCCGAAGACGGACGGAACACCAGCCGACGGAACATTTAACGGCACGGCATATTGCAGTGAGTTTGACTATACGGTAAGCTTTGACGCTACATTTAAAAACGGAAAGTGCACGGGACTTTCTAACTTTAAGCTTTTGAATAACTCTGACAGCAGTAATGTTTCCTATGCAAACAACGCATGGAATGGCATGAAGTCCGCTCTTATATCCAAGGGTACGGCTGACACGGTAACGGGTGCTACATACTCTTCCGATGCAATTCAGGAAGCTTTCAACAATGCGTACAATGAGGCTGTAGCTAAGAACGGCGGAACAACGCCTACACCGAAGCCGACTGCCACACCTACACCCAAGCCGACCGCTACACCGAAGCCTGAAGAGGGAAGCTATTCCTACACGGGAACGGCTACAGTCGAAAAATGGAATTATGAGATTGCTGTCACCGCTACATTCAAGGACGGAAAGCTCACGGGAATCACCTATGACGAGCCGAACACCACTTCTGCCAACAAGAAGTACATGACAAATGCATGGAACGGACTCAGTGCGGCTATAACAGGCGGCAATACGGAGGTTGATGCGGTATCTAAGGCAACTCTTTCTTCAAATGCTATTGTGAGTGCGTATAATTCTGCTCTCGAACAGGCTAAAAAGGAACACTCCGACATTACGGCATCGAGCGTATCAATTAAAAAGGCAAGTCCGACTGCGACACCTAAGCCGACTTCGACGCCAAGTCCAACGGCAACGCCGACTCCAACAGCTACTCCAAAGCCATCGGAAGACAGCTATACATATGAGGGTACGGCAGAGGTTAAGGGCTTCGGCTACAATGTCACGGTAAAAGCAAGCTACAAAAACGGAGCACTCAGCGACATCACCATGACAACGGATAATGACGATGAGGACAATGACGAGTATCTCTACGACGCTTGGAATTCGATAAGCCCGTCCATAAAGAATGGTTCAACGGCGGTTGACAGCGTTTCGGGCGCTACATATTCTTCTAAGGCAATCGTAAATGCTTATAACAATGCACTCGAAAAGGCAAAGAAGGATCACAGCGACTTGAATCTTGATTCTGTAACAATAAACGGTAAGGGTCAGACGCCTACACCAAAACCGACCGCTACTCCGACACCGAAGCCGACAAGCACGCCCACACCTACGCCTGAGCCGACTGCGACACCGACTCCGACCCCCGTGCCCGAGAGAACCTACACGGTTACAAGCACATGCGTTTGGGATGAGGATTTATGCTATGATGACGATTGGGACAACTATGACCTCACGTTCAATGTTAAATTCAGCGGCGACAAGCTCAAGGATATTTCCATAAGCTCAAGCACGGATACAAGCAACAGCGACTACTATGATTTTGCTATGAGCTCGATAAAAAGCTCACTTATAAGCAGTCAGTCGGGAGATTCTGTAGATGTTTATTGCGGTGCGACATGCTCCGCTAAGGCGATTATAGACGCTTACAATCAGGCTAAGGCACTTAACGATGCCGAAAACTAAAGCTAAGGAGGAAACTAATGAAAGGATTAATAGCTAAGACGGTTTGTCTTTTCCTTGTTGTCGGAATTCTTCTTTGCTATCAGGTAAAAGCTAACTCGAGAGCCGCTTTGATTGCGGCTCACGACAGCGAGCAGTCGGAAGCCGACGCTCTTCAGAATGAATACGACAAGCAGGTAGCCGAGGCTAAGGCGGCTTACGAGGGAACAAGCACGACAACCGATTTAAAATACAAGGACGGAACATATCAGGGAGCATCCATGGGCTTCGGAGGAGATATAACCGTAGAAGTAACAGTCGAAAACGACAAAATCACCGCACTCGAGGTGCTTGATCACAGCGGAGAGGACGATGCATATTACAACACGGCGGCGGCAGTCGTAGATGCGATTCTCGCAAACGGCACGACTGACGGAGTTGACACGGTATCGGGAGCGACATTCTCGTCAACGGGAATTATCGGAGCTGTCAACGAGGCACTTTCCACAGCCGAATATACTGACGAGGAAAAAGCCGAGCTTAAAGCAGAGAGCGAAAGCAGTGCAGAGAGCACCGAGAGCACAGCATCAGTATACAAAGACGGAACATATCAGGGAGCATCCATGGGCTTCGGCGGAGATATAACCGTAGAAGTAACTGTCGAAAACGATAAAATCACCGCACTCGAGGTGCTCGACCACAGCGGAGAGGACGACGCATATTACAACACGGCGGCGGCAGTCGTAGATGCGATTCTCGCAAACGGCACTACCGACGGAGTTGACACGGTATCGGGAGCGACATTCTCGTCAACGGGAATTATCGGAGCAGTAAATGACGCACTTGAGGAGGCTAAGAACTGATGGATAATATGGATAAAAGCCTTAACAAGGTGACTGCGGCGACAGAAACTGAAAAGAAAAAGCCAGCCAAGAAGAAAATGAGCCCCGTTATGAAGAAGAGAAAAATTCAGGAGTGGGTGAGAATAGGCGTACAGGTTATATTCTTTATTTTTGCTCCGTCAATTTACGCTTCTTCGTTTACGGCAATTAAAAATGCTGTTACAAGCATAGGACAGGGCAATCCGCTTCAATTGACGGGTTTTGCCGTTCAGCTTCTCTGCGTTTGCGGTTACACGGTGCTTTTCGGAAGATTCTTCTGTGGCTGGGCGTGTGCGTTCGGTGCGCTGGGCGACTGGGTTTATAAGTTTTCCCAGTTTGTACAGTCTAAGCTTAAGAAAAAGCTTCCCAAAATGAGCGAAAAGGCAATCAGAATTTGCTCTTATGGCAAATATGCCGTTTTGCTTATAGTCGTCCTTCTGTGCTTTTGGAGCAAGGAGGGTGCGGTTATTATCGGAAAAAACAGCCCCTGGACTGTTTTTTCAATGTTCAGAAACCTGAGATTTACCGTGAGCGGTTATGCTCTTGCTTTGGTGCTTCTCGTGTTTATCATCATCGGAATGGCTTTCAAGGAAAGATTTTTCTGTCAGTTCCTTTGCCCGATGGGAGCGGTTTTCTCGCTTTTACCGAATATTCCGTTCTTTGCACTCAAGAGAAACAAGGACAACTGTCCGCCAAAGTGCAACGCCTGCAAGATGAATTGTCCCGTCAACATCAAAATGAACGACGGCACTATGCGTGAGGGCGAATGCATCCGCTGTTCGAGATGCTCGGGCATCTGCCCGAGGGGAAATCTCTCGACAGTATTCGGTAAGCTCAAGGGAAACGAGCTTGCTCCTGATTTAATCAGAGCGGCACTTCTCCTTGTAATCGTGCTTATCGCAAATTAAAAGTAAGTTAATCACAAAATAAACAACCGCCAATCGCTGAGTGAATCAGTTAATTGGCGGTTGTTTTGCATATTTGAAACAATAAAAAAGCGGCTGCATAAGCAACCGCTTGTAAGACTAAAATCAGTCTGTTGTGTAAGGAAGAAGAGCGATCTGACGAGCTCTCTTAAGAGCAACAGTCAACATACGCTGATGAGCTGCACAAGTTCCTGTTACACGGCGAGGAAGAATCTTTCCACGCTCAGAGATATAACGGCGAAGCTTAGCAACATCCTTATAATCGATATAATCAGCCTTATCTACGCAGAATGCACAAACCTTACGGCGTGGCTTGCGAGAAGGGCGAGAATTTCTTTCCGGTCTCTCAGGCATTGTTTTACCTCCTTTGCGAGATTATCAGAATGGTAGGTCGTCATCACGCATATCCGACATATCCTGGAAGTCATTATCACTTCCGCTGGAATAAATCGGTGCATTTGACGGCTGAGATGAACGCTGGTAAGAATTATTGTTGTTGTATGAGTTGTTTCCGTAGCTGTTGTTATTGTTATAGCCGCCATTATCACCGTAACCGCCGCCATAATTGTTATTACCGTAATTTCCTGTACCTGACTCAGCCTTAGAGCCTGTGAAAGATACAGATTCGGCAAGAATCTCAACTGCTTTACGCTTATTTCCGTTTTTGTCCTCGTATGAACGAGTCTGGATAGAACCCTGAATCGCAATCATAGAACCCTTGTGGAAATACTTGGTAACGAACTCTGCTGTCTTTCTCCATGCAACGACATCGATGAAATCAGCCTGTCGCTGCTGTCCCGAACTCACATAGTCACGCTCGACGGCAACTGTGAAGCTTGTCACGGAAATACCGTTCGGTGTTGTGCGAAGCTCCGGATCTGCAACTAAACGTCCCATTAAAACTGCTACATTCAACATAATAAAATACCTCTATTCGTTAATTCATCTCGTCTTACATAAATATTCGTATAAATTGGGGTTTGAAGCTTTAACTTAAGCCTCGATAGCGGACTCGACAGCAATAGCCTCGACATCAACTGTCGGCTTGGACTCTGCCTTCTTAGTTGTCATGTGACGGGGATCCTTCTTAACGATGATTGTACGAAGAATCTGGTCATTGATCTGATAACGACGGTCGAGCTCAGCTGTAAAGTCAGGTGTTGACTTGAAGTTGATGAGGGTATAGTAGCCTTCAGCCTGCTTCTCGATAGGATAAGCGAGTCTGCGCTTGCCCCATGAATCAACGCTCTCAAGAGTACCGTGCTGAGAAATAACTCCCTTAACACGCTCTACAACCTCCTGAGCAGCCTCCTCACCGTTCTTAGCTGAAACAACAACGATTGTCTCATAAGAATTAATGATATCTGCCATTTGTATTGCACCTCCTTCTGGTCTTGTGGCCCCGACTAAATCGGAGCAAGGATTTTAAATTTCCTATTTGTCAGTGTGAATTCACACAACTAACACAAGTATTATATCAATTTTTCCTGAAAAGTCAAGGAAAATTAATCGTTTTCAAGCTCCGCTTTATTGTTGATTTTGACGGACAAAAAAAGAAAGCATCGGCTAAAAAACCGATGCTTTGAAACTGTTAACCTGCCGTTATGTAGCTTAATATCATGTAGCCTATCATGAGAATTACGGCTACGATTGTGTTTGTGCCGCCTTTGAGCGTGATAGCGTCCTCGTAGATACTTCTGTCGATGCCGTCGCCGTCTTTAGCCTGATTTCTTATCTCACGGATTGTGCTTTCGCAGTGCTTCATGTACATCTTGTTTGCCTTTGCCCCGCAGATAATCATAAAAACGATTATGCAGACAGTAAGAGCCGTAACAGCCATGCTTGCAAGGAAGAACTTTTCATCTGTCTGCATGAGTGCGGCAAGTCTTTCAGTGAGCTCCGTGCTGTATGAAGCTGAGCTTAAAGAATTTGTGATATTTCTAAACTTCGGAGCGACAAAAAGCAGCGAAACAAGTGCGCGGCTGAGGTAGAGAACAAGCCAAATTACCGTAGCGATAATTCCCTGTTTGTACATTTTTCTGTACAGCATCCAGCCGCCTGTGAAGAGAAATGCCGCAAAATTGAAGCGGCTCGAGTTCATCTCACGGGTTCGTTTGAAGGTGGGAATATAATAAATCGTGTTTTGCTGAACAATTTTTGAGACCTCGCCGTAGGTGATGTCGTCTGCCATTGCTTCCGTGGGATTAATGCCGCCCATTGGGTCGAACATTCTGTACATTCCTCCCATAGAGCCTGTGCCGCCGACAGAGTCGTTCGGAAGATTGTTGAAATTTCGATAGGGATTGTGATTGGTATCGGTTGATGTGCCAAGCGGCAGACCGCATCTGTTGCAGAAAACGGCGCTGTGGGAATTGAGCGTGCCGCATCTTGGGCACTCGACATCTTTAATTTCGTACTCTGCTTCAACCTTGATTTTCGGCATCTGCCAGTCCTTGTGCTCGGCATGCAGATTATCGAAAATGCATGCTCCCTTTTCATTATAACAGCTTCTGTGGTACGGTGCTCCGCAATCGGGGCAAACAACGATGTCATCGTCGTCGGTGAATTCCTTGTTGCATACGGGGCAAGGTATTCCTTTATATTTCGACATATCGGAAAACTCCTTCCAATAGGTATACTTAAACCTTATTTCATCTTAATATTTTACTATCAAAAAAATCAAATATCAAACCTTAAGCGATAATATTTATAGATAATTTACAATTGTTTACAAATTGATAAAAAACAGGCAGAAACCGATTTTGGGGTTTCTGCCTGAAACAGTTGAATATTATTGTTAATTCTTTTTCTGAGCGGCAATCCACTGCATGATTGTGGTCGGCTTTCCGTCAAGAAGAACGGGCTTGCCGTCAAAATCAAGCTTGCAGTCGTTGTCGAGCATGGGAACCCATGCGAAGTGACCGATATATTTGTACGGCTTTCCGTCTACCTTGTAAAGACCCGTGAGATCCTCGATTGTATCCCAGTAGGTAAAGTGGCAATTTTCGGCGCCTGCTTCAATAAGGCGCTGATAGGTTGGAACGGGGTAGAGGTTCGGGTCAACCACGGGGTCGTCCTTTGCGTGAGTGAACCAAATCGGAAGATTCTTGATCTTCTCGATGTCCTCATCTGTGATTGTCGAGTCGAGAAGTGCTTCACAAACTGGGAAAGCTGCGGCATATCTGTCGGGGTTCAAAATAATCTGCTTCATGGTCATGAAGCCACCGTTGGAGTCACCGCCGATATAAACTCTTGTCTCGTCAATTTTGTCAGAATTCTTCTCGATGAAGTTACCGATGAGAGAATCAACCGCACGAAGATAACATGTTGAGCCGTCCTTTGTGTATTCTCCCGAGCCGTCATCCATCCACATGGTGGGGCACTGCGGAGCTAAAAGAGCAAGCTTTCCGCCGAATATTTCCTGTGCCCAAGGTTTCATGAAGTTGATAACCTGGTTGGAATTTATCGGAATTCTCGGGTTGTCGCCACCCTCGCCTGCGCCGTGAAGCCAGATAACAAGCGGGATCTTTTCGCCTTCGTCAAGCTCCGGGAAGTAGTAGACATACTTAAGCTTCGGAGAAACCTTCTCGTCGATAGCTTCGGTGACATCATCGCTGTAGAGCCATTTTGCTCCGTCATTTATGCAGAAAATATCATTTTTAAGCGCAGAATTTGTGCTCGATACATAGTAGGTATAGTCTACGGGAATATTGAACTGACCGTTAAAGGTGATTACATATCCGATATATTTTGTCGGGTCGCACTCAAGCTCGAGAGTGACATATTTGCCGCCACGCTTTTTGTTGCCGTCTTCGTCAGAGACGTAAGCGGCAGTGACCTTTCTTGTGCCGTTCATCATGTCGTCAAGCTTCTGACCCATGAAAAGCGGCCACTCGAAGTTTTCGTCGAGGTCTGCTGTTTTTTGAACATTAACTGTGAATTCATCGGGCTTAAGTTTTGCCGTGATAGGCATTTTGCCTGTTTCGAGAATAACCTTGGTTACAACGGGGCCCCACTCGAGGGTCTCGGCTATGGTGCGATATTTTTTAACCATTTGAAAAGTCCTCCCTTACCTTATTTGTTACATATTAATACTTATTTTGCGTGTACAAGTTTATTATATGTTAATTGTACACTAGGAGAAGACGATATTCAATCATCAATTTGAGTGCTTTTTAACAAAAAATTGCACTTTTGAGAATTTGGATTATTTATATAAGGTAAAATCTTTAAATCTTGCACCCGAGATATTTACTTTTTGTCTGATTGCTTATTTTCATTATATTTCCAGCAGTGCTTCATAATTTCATCTTGATTTCCGCTTTCTGTGTCATATGACCATGTGCAAAGACTTTTTATGGAGGGAATAAGCGATTTTCCTTTTTCGCTGAGCCGATATTCTACTCTCGGGGGAATTTCGTTGTAGGCAAATCTTTCGACAATACCGTTGTTTATGAGGTTTTTCAGGGCGTTTGAAAGCGTCATGTCGCTTATGCTTGAAATGCGGCTTTTAAGCCCGGAAAAGCGAATGCTTTCACCGTCTGCCATGGCACAGACTATCATTATGTTCCATTTGCCGTCAAAAAGGCTGAATTTCCTTTCAACATGGCATCTTGCTTCTTCTGTTTTTTTCTCGTACATATTTTTTCCTGACTTAAATTACAAAACTAAATAAATAATTAGCGACTAAAAATGAATTTACATACTTGATATTATCACAACAGCTTGCTAAAGTATACTTAAATTAAGAAAGGAGCAAAGTATATGAAGCTTGCAATACTTTATCATTCAGTAACGGGAAATACAAAAAGAGCCGGTGAATATATCAAAGCCGGAATGGAGAAGGTCGAGGGAATCGAGGTTAAGATGATTTCTATCGACGAGGCAAAGGCAGAGGACTTTGAGGATGTAGTCGGCGTAGCAATGGGCGCACCAAGCTATTATGCAGACCTTTCATGGCAGATGCTCAAGTTCCTGCACACATCGGGAATCAATTTTGCCGATAAGCTCGGCTGTGCTTATGCAACAGGAAACTTCTCTCACGGCGGCACGGAGATAGTCATTCAGAATCTCAACAACTACATGATTACAGCGGGCATGATGGTTTATTCCGGCGGAACAAGACACGGAGTACCGTTTACTCACCTTGGAGCAAATGCATTCGTCAAGGAGGCTAAGCTTGAGGACAAGGCAGAGGTTCTTGAGGCTCTGGGCGAGAAGTTTGCTAAGAAAGCAAAGGAAATTTTCGGATAAACACAAAAGTTTTTGCCACGCTTTTTACAAAAAGCGTGCGGGTGTGGGCGGAGCCCACAAGATAAAAGCTAAGCAGTAGAGAAATAATAAAAAAACAGAGCGAAGCGATTAAAAAGAAGATAGGCTTGTTGGCTTGACCAAAAATGCGAAGCATTTTTAGGGCGGAACGCCCGTAGTTAAGCCAACAAGCCGAATTATTTACACAAAGAGAAATAACAAAAAGAAAAGTCGGTTTAAAACAAAAAAATTGCCCTAAACCACCTTGATGTTCGGGCGACCGAAGGTCGCCCCTACGGGATTTGTTCTGTATTTCTCATTGTGAAAACAATCCGCAAAATAAAATGCCCGTCTGCGAATGCTTCGCATTCTTGACGTATTTTATTTTGCTATCTTCTTTTTTATCGCTTCGCTCTTTTCTATCATTTTTGGTTTCTGCTTTTTATTTCTCCCGTGGGCTCTGCCCACACCCGTTCGCTTTTTGAAAAAAGCGAAACCAAAAACTTTTAATACTTTAATTTTTAATACTTTAATTATTAATTGTAATTTTCGCTCTCTTCTGTGTAATCATAGAAAACATCCTGATTATCGTTTGATTCTCCCGGCATTTTTCTTCCGAAATCCAGTATCTCCTGACCGGGGTCAAGCACCAGATTGCGGTAGAAAAGGTTATCTTTGAACGCACGAACCTCATCGCCGATTTGCTTGATTATTCCTGCCGAGCGCAGTGAAGAATAGTCTGTGTCGGTAATTATGAGACTGTCAAACAGCGTGACATAAATCGACTCGAACGCAAGCTGAATCTCTCTTGCGGCAACAATTTCTTCACGGGAGGGGATTGTCGTTCCGTGGGGGTGGTTGTGTGCGAAAATTACGGTGTCTCCGTCATACTTAAGGCATAGGGAAATCGCACGGCGGATATAGGACGGCACGGAAACAAACGCCGACTGAGAGATGATATCGTTATAAACGCAGTGACCCTTGCGGTCAAGTATCATCATTCCTATGTATTCGTGCTGTCTGCCAAAGAAATTATCTTTCATCATGGCGTAAGCCGATTCTGTGTTGTAGACGCTCATTCCCTCGTTATATATGCTGTTCATATATACTCTCGAGTAGACCGCGACACACTTAATCCGTCTTGCGGTTTCTTCTGTGATTCCGCCGATTTTCATAAGCTCGTTTACCTCGGCGTTGACGACTGCATTGAACGAATGAAGCTTATTCATAAGCCTTGCCGCCGCACCGATATTGTCCTTTTCGCTCATGGAAATAATTGAGGAGAGGATTTCCGTTTGACTGTAGCCCATGCCGTCACTTTGCTGAATATGCTTTATTACGCTTTCGCTCATATTGTTTTCGGGTAAATTTTCGTTTCTTTTCATCGTATCAGTCCGTTTCATATTCTGAAAGACAGCAGTTTGTTGCCGACCATTTCAGAAATTCAGAGTTTGGGAGGTTGTTGAAGTAGGTGTGGATAATACGGCAAATTCCGCCGTGACAGACAAGCATCACCGTTTTGTCTTTATATTTTGCTTTGATTTCATCTATAAGCGGATATACCCTTGCGGCAGCCATAAGCTGAGACTCGCCGTTCGGATACTTCACGGCAAAATTTCCTTTGTTTTCGAGAAATCCCTCGGTAAGTCTCGGCATTCCCTCGTAGATGCCGTAATCCATTTCGATTAGTCTTTCGTCGGTGAAAAATTCAATATCTTTTTTCGGCAATTCCTCGAGCACAGCCCTTGCGGTTTGCTGTGCTCTTTTCATGGGGGAGACGATTATAACATCGGGTATTTTATTTTCTTCTCTCATTCGTTTGCCGAGGTCGTGAGCCTGACAAATTCCTTTTTCGGTGAGGTTAAGGTCGGTTCTTCCGCATATTTTATCGAGTGAATTCCACTCGGTTTCTCCGTGTCTTGCAACGTAAAGCTTCAAAGCATTTTCCTCTTTCGCTTATTTTTATATTTAGATATAGTATAGCTTTTATATTTACGGTTGTAAATAATTTTCGGAAGATTTTAAAACACTTGTTCGATTTTTTCTTTACTTTTAGATTCATGTGTAGTAGAATATAGTAACAAAACATTTGTTTTCATTTGATACGGCATATTGTCTGAAAGGAGAGCTAATGGACAAATTTCAGCTTGTTTCCAAATATAAGCCGACGGGAGATCAGCCCGAGGCTATAGATGCGCTTGTGAAATCTATAGCTTCAGGCAATCGTGAGCAGACGCTTTTGGGCGTTACGGGTTCGGGTAAAACCTTCACGATGGCGAATGTCATCGAAAGACTTAACCGCCCCACGCTTGTTTTGGCACACAACAAGACCCTTGCGGCTCAGCTTTGCTCGGAGTTCAGAGAGTTTTTTCCGAACAATGCGGTCGAATATTTTGTTTCTTACTATGATTACTATCAGCCTGAGGCATACATTGCCCAGACGGACACATATATCGAGAAAGACTCCTCAATCAATGAGGAAATCGACAAGCTTCGCCACAGTGCGACCTCGGCGCTTTCCGAGAGACGGGATGTTATCATAGTAGCCTCCGTTTCGTGCATATACTCACTCGGCGACCCTATCGACTACCGCACCATGGTAATTTCGCTTCGTCCCGGTATGGAAAAGAGCCGTGAGGAGCTTTTAGCAAAGCTTGTGGAAATTCAGTACGAGAGAAACGACGTCAATTTCACAAGAAACAAGTTCCGTGTGCGTGGAGATGTAGTCGAGATATTTCCTGCGGAATCGAGTGAAAAGGCGATAAGAGTGGAATTTTTCGGGGACGAAATCGACCGAATAAGCGAGATTGTACCGCTTACGGGCGAGGTGATAAGCGAGCTCAAGCACGTTGCGATTTACCCTGCTTCTCACTATATCGTTCCGAGGGAGAAGACGGAGCGTGCACTTGTCGAGATAGAAAAGGAAATGGAAGAGCGCGTCGCTTTTTTTGAATCTCAGGGGAAGCTCATCGAGGCTCAGAGAATAGAGCAGAGAACACGCTATGACATAGAGATGCTAAGGGAAATCGGCTTTTGCAAGGGGATAGAGAATTACTCGAGGGTCATGTCGGGAAGAGAGCCCGGCTCTGCGCCGTTCACGCTTATCAACTATTTTCCCGATGATTTTCTTCTGTTTGTTGACGAAAGCCATGTCACGCTGCCGCAGGTAAGGGCGATGTATGCAGGCGACAGGGCAAGAAAAGAAGCGCTTATAGAGTACGGCTTCCGCTTGCCGTCAGCTTACGACAACAGACCGCTTAATTTTGATGAGTTTTATGAGAGAGTTAATCAGGCGGTTTTCGTTTCGGCAACGCCGGGTGACTTTGAACTTGAGAAATCCGCCGTTATAGCCGAACAGGTGATTCGTCCTACGGGACTTTTGGATCCGCTTATCACGGTTAAGCCGACAGACGGTCAGATAGACGATTTGATTTCTGAAATTAATATCCGAACCGAGAAAAAGGAGCGTGTGCTTGTCACAACGCTTACCAAGAAAATGGCTGAGGATCTCACGGCTTATTTCGAGAATTACGGCATTCGTGTGCGATATATGCACTATGATGTGGATACGGTCGAGCGAATGGAAATCATAAGGGATTTGCGACTGGGAGAATTTGACGTGCTTGTCGGTATTAATTTGCTTCGTGAGGGACTTGATATTCCCGAGGTGTCTCTTGTTGCGATTCTTGACGCCGACAAGGAGGGCTTTTTGCGTTCTTCACGCTCGCTTATTCAGACGATAGGCAGAGCCGCAAGAAACGCCGACGGTCAGGTAATTATGTACGCAGACACGGTCACACCGTCCATGGAGTATGCAATCACGGAGACGAACCGTCGCCGAGAGATTCAGCAAAAATATAACGAAGAACACGGCATAGTGCCCAAGACCATAAAGAAAGATGTTGCCGAGATTCTGGAAATCTCGACTCATAAGGACGATAAAAAGAGCAGAAGCCTAAAGCGTTTAAGTCCGCTTGAGAGACAGCAGGAAATCGAAAAGCTGACAAAGGAAATGAAAGCGGCGGCAAAGTTGCTTGAGTTTGAGCATGCGGCATATCTGCGAGATAAAATCAAGGAGCTTCAGGGCGTGGGTACAGCCAAGCCGAAAATTAAGGAGAGGAAGAGAAGAAGTACATGAGCATAGATACAAGAAGTATTTTTATAAAGGGTGCAAGGGTACATAACCTGAAAAATGTTGATGTCAAAATTCCAAGGGACAGTCTTGTGGTTTTGACGGGACTTTCGGGCTCGGGAAAATCCTCGCTTGCGTTTGATACGATTTATGCCGAGGGTCAGAGAAGATATGTGGAGTCGCTTTCCTCATATGCGAGAATGTTCCTCGGACAGATGGAAAAGCCCGATGTTGACAGAATAGACGGACTTTCACCAGCCATTGCGATAGACCAGAAGACAACTTCGAAAAACCCGAGATCAACCGTCGGAACGGTCACGGAGATATATGACTATCTCCGACTTCTTTGGGCAAGAATAGGAATTCCGCACTGCCCCGTCTGCGGCAAGGAGATAAGCTCTCAGTCCATCGACCAGATAGTCGGCTCTGTTTTGGAATTGCCCGAGAGGACGAAAATACAGATTTTGGCGCCTATTGTCAAGGGACGAAAGGGCGAGCACAAGACAGAACTCGAAAATGCCAAGAAAAACGGCTTTGTCCGTGTTCGTGTGGACGGAGAAATTTACGACCTTAACGATGTGCCTAAGCTTGAGAAGAACAAGAAGCACGATATCGATGTAGTCGTAGACAGACTGGTAGTCCGTAACGACATAAGAACGAGACTCACGGATTCCATAGAGACAGCGGCTAAGCTGACGGGCGGTATTACCGTAGTGAATATCATGGACGGAGAAAACAGCAGAGATGTGCTTTATTCTCAGAATTTTGCCTGTCCCGAGCACGGCGTCAGTGTTGACGAGCTCACGCCGAGAATGTTTTCGTTTAATAATCCTGCGGGAGCATGCCCGAAATGTACTGGTCTTGGAGTATTTCTCGAGATTGACCCCGCAAGAATTATTCCCGATAAATCAAAATCTATTTCTCAGGGCGGACTCAAAGGCTCGGGTTGGGCAATGGAGGGCAACACAATTGCCACCATGTACATGAAAGGACTTTCCAAGCACTACGGCTTTTCTCTCGATACGCCGCTCGGAGATCTTCCCGATGAAATCATAGATATTCTTCTCTACGGAACAAAGGGAGAGAAGATAGAGCTTGAGCGTGAGGGAGTCTACGACAAGGGAAAATTCAGCACCACTTTTGAGGGAATCGTGAGCAATCTCAATCGCCGTTTCCGTGAGACGTCTTCCGCATGGATAAAGGAGGAAATAGAATCCTTCATGAGTGAGATTCCTTGCGACAAGTGCGGCGGAAAGAGACTTTCACCCGAGAGCCTTGCGGTCACGGTCGGCGGAAAAAATATCTCCGATTTCTGCGATTTTTCAGTAGGCGATGCAATTGACTTTGTAGAAAATCTCAAGCTTAACGAGAAAGAGGTCAAGATAAGCGAGGCAATACTCAAGGAGGTAAAGTCCCGTCTTGGATTCCTTAAGAATGTCGGACTTGATTACCTCACGCTTTCAAGAAGTGCGGGTACTCTTTCGGGCGGCGAGAGCCAGAGAATCAGACTTGCCACAAATATCGGCTCATCGCTCACGGGCGTTCTTTATGTTCTTGACGAGCCGAGCATAGGACTTCATCAGAGGGACAACACCAAGCTTCTCGGTACACTCAAAAGGCTTCGTGATTTGGGAAACACGGTCATCGTGGTAGAGCATGACGAGGAAACCATGCTTGCCGCTGACCACATTGTCGATGTGGGCCCCGGTGCGGGTATTCACGGCGGTGAAATTGTGTACAGCGGAGATGTTGAAGGTATACTGAAGTGCGAAAACTCGATAACGGGTCAGTACCTCAGCGGAAAGAAAAAGGTTGAAGTTCCTGAATCGAGGCGAAAGGGCAACGGAAAGAAGCTTCAGATTATCGGTGCAAGACAGAATAATCTTAAGAATATCAATGTTGATATTCCGTTGGGCGAATTTGTATGCGTGACGGGCGTTTCGGGCTCGGGCAAATCCTCGCTTATAAATGAAATTCTTTACAAGAAGCTGTCGGTTGAGCTCAACCGTGCAAAGCATGTGGCAGGAGCGCACCGAGAGATAAGAGGAATGGAGAATCTCGATAAGGTCATCAAAATTGACCAGTCGCCGATAGGCAGAACTCCGAGATCCAATCCCGCAACCTACACGGGAGTATTTAATGATATAAGAGAGCTTTTCGCAAGCACGACAGACGCCAAGGTGAGAGGCTTCACCTCGAGCAGATTTTCTTTCAATGTAAAGGGCGGCAGATGCGAGAGCTGTCAGGGTGACGGAATAATAAAAATCGAGATGCACTTTTTGCCTGATGTTTATGTTTCGTGCGATGTTTGCAAGGGAAAACGCTACAACCATGAGACCCTGGAGGTAAAATATAAGGGCAAGTCGATTTATGACGTGCTCGAAATGACCGTTGAAGAAGCACTCGATTTCTTCCGTGATATTCCGAAAATCGAGAGAAAGCTCAGAACTCTCTGGGAGGTCGGACTTAATTATATTAAGCTTGGTCAGCAGGCAACCACGCTTTCGGGCGGTGAGGCGCAGAGAGTCAAGCTTGCGACGGAGCTTGCCAAGCGTTCTACGGGTAAGACTGTTTATATACTTGACGAGCCGACAACGGGTCTTCACATTGCCGATGTACATAGGCTTATAGATGTGCTTCAAAGACTGGTTGATGCTGGAAACAGCGTTGTTGTTATCGAGCATAATCTCGATTTGATAAAGACTGCCGACTATATTATCGATCTCGGCCCCGAGGGAGGTTCGGGCGGCGGTACTGTTGTGGCAAAGGGAACACCAGAACAGGTCGCAAAAACATCGGGTTCATATACGGGAGAATATTTGAAGCCGCTTTTGGATTTAGAGTAAAGAGCAAAAGAAAAAGGAGATTCGACGGAATCTCCTTTTTGATTTATTTTGTCAATTAACCCTTCGGGCCTTCTGTCGTGCTTGATTCGCTTTCAATGGTGATTATATCGGCGGAATCGTAGTCGCTCGGGTCTACGGGTGTTGCCGTGCCGTCCGTGTTGTACATGACATATTCGCCTGTGTCTTCGATATAATAAACCTTGTCGGTGTCGTAGTCGCCTATGCCGACGCTTGCCGAGTTGGCTGTGAACACAAGCTGACAGTTGAAGCCTTCGCTGTAGTAGTCAAGAGTTATTGACATATCGTCAAGCGTGTACTGTGCCAAGAACGGCTGTGGGTTTCCGCTTTCGGGAAGCTTTGAGCTTGTTTGCCAGCTGTAGGAGCTGAGCTTCTCGCAATAGGCAAGAGCGTCTTCATAGCTTAAGCATCTTTCTGTTATATACAGAATATTCGCTGACGATTCGGAAACATCGGCACTGACCATTCTTGCGTTATCGGGAAGAGGATAGTCCGCAAATGTTTCGACAGAAATATCTACGGTCTCTTCTCCGCAGAGAATAATCATCGGAGTAGTCTTGTCTTTTATTATCTGAATTTCTACATCACCGAGAGTATACACTGCAAAAATATCCGAGCTTGCCTGAAGTGTGGCGCCTGCATCGGTAAGCTTTTCCATGTAGGAGTTGAGGTTGAAGTAATCATCGGCGCTGAGGGTCAATGTGATATTGGTGCCTTCGTCTGTTACATCATATTTGTTTGCTTCGAAAACGGGAACATCGGGGAAAATCTCGCTTGCGGGCCATGTGTCCGTGGAAGTTGTCTCCTCGTCTGCGTTGGTGTAAACAGAGAAATCCGCATCGGCTGTACCTGTGTTACTGCTTTTGCCGTTCAGAACGACAAAGATAATCACGGCGATGATAACTGCGGCGAAAACGCTTGCCACGATAATCGCACTTTTTTTATTTTTACCTGTTTCTTGCATAGTTATCTCCTTAATTAAGTTTGTGTATATAATACGATTAAAATATGAAATAGTTGTGAAAGTAAAGGAAATTAAGTGCAAAAAGAATAATTTGGCAGATTTTGCCGTTGTAATATTGACAGAATAGATATATACTTTAGTCTGGATAAATTTTGATAGGAGTTAGTTATGTCTGAGAAAACATGGGTACAGACGGGCAATTTTGCAGCCCTGACAGGCGAGCAAACCAAGCTTTTGGGCGCACTTATCGGCCTTGCGAGAGTCTGTTCCACAAACGATGAGACCGAGAACACGAGAAGAGTTATCGCAAAGGGCTTGCTATCGCTTCACCGTGACTCGGGTATGCAGGAGCAGGCAAGTGCTCTTGCAGAAGAAGTCAGGAAAGATAAATATTCAATAGTTCCGAACTGTGCGCTTTGCGCAAGCCCCTGCGGTAGAACATCGGATTTTGATATTAAAGAATTAAGACTTTATCCCGAGAAGATAGTTTATCTCAAGGAGATTTTGGCGGACAGATTGATAGAGTTGTCTCCCACAGCCGGAAAATTGCTTGTTCCGGGTATAGATTCGGGGGATTTCTTCAGAGAAATCGAATACGGACTTTTCGTAATCGGCGAGGATTTCACCGAGGGCGGTGTTTACGAGGCTATCGAGAGGGTCGAAAAGGCAAGAGAGAATGCCGAGAAAGAGCTTAATGAGTTCTACTCGAAATTTTGAAATTCGATTTGCTTTTTAATTCAAAATACACTATAATTTAGAATGCGTTAAAATCAGCAAAATTATCGACAATGACCTTCGGAGGATAAAAATGAATATTCAGCTTTCTGACAGAATAGTTCAGCTTGAAAAGGGCTTTTCAAAGGGACAGCGCCTTATAGCAAGATATATAATGGAGCACTACGACACCGCAGCATTTATGACGGCGTCCAAGCTCGGAAAGGTTGTCGGAGTCAGCGAATCGACCGTAGTCAGATTTGCGGTGGAAATCGGTTATTCGGGATATCCCGAGCTTCAGCAGGCTATGCAGGAGATGATTCGCAACCGTTTGACAAGCGTTCAGCGCCTTGAGCACACCGCTGCGGGCTACAAGATAGAAGATCTTCTTGACGCAACGCTCGATCAGGATATTGACATAATCAAGAGAACAAAAGAGGTTCTTTCTCACGAGCAGTTCTATGCCGCCGCAGACGCCGTAACCAAGGCAAGAAAGATTTATATCCTCGGTGCGGGAAGCTCTTTGGCACTTGCTACATTTTTGCACCACTACATGGATTTAATCACGGGTGAGGCTGTGCTCATCAATGCCACGAGCGAGGCACAGATTCTTCAGCAGATGGTAAATCTTACAGAGGAAGACGCCGTTATCGGTATAAGCTTCCCGAGATACTCAAAGAAAGCCGTTACGGCTATCAAATATGCGGCTGACAGAGGAGCCGCAACAATCGCAATCACCGATAGTCCCCTTGCGCCTATTGCGGCTGCCGCTAAATATACGCTTCAGGCAAGAAGCGACATGGTTTCTTTCGTTGATTCTCTTGTTGCGCCGCTTAGCGTTATCAACGCACTTATCGTTGTTTCGGCTATAAGCCGTAAGGACGAAGTCGCAAAGACATTGCAGTCACTCGAAAAAATCTGGGATCAGTACGGAACCTACGAAAAGGTGGAGAGCAAGTGACAAAAAACATAGACTTAATCGTAATCGGCGGCGGAGCTGCGGGCCTTATGGCGGCAGGCACTGCTGCCGAGAACGGAAAGAGCGTTCTTGTTTTCGATAAAAACGACAAGCTTGGAAGAAAAATTCGAATAACAGGCAAGGGAAGATGCAACGTCACGAACAACTGCGACAACGATACCGTTATCAAGTCGTGCGTCTCTTCGGGAAGATTCCTTTACAGTGCACTGAGCGTTCTTTCTCCGCAGGACACTATGGATTTCTTTGAGGGGCTTGGCGTTCCGCTGAAAACAGAGAGGGGAAACCGTGTTTTTCCCGAGAGCGATAACGCCAACGATATTGCCAATGCTCTCGAGAAGTGGTGCAAGGATCTCGGAGTTCGCTTTAAAAAAGAGACTGTTCTCGATGTTCTTACGGAGGACGGCTCGGTCAAAGGAGTAAAGGCACAGTCGGGGGAGTACTCTTCGACTGCCGTTTTGATTGCAACGGGCGGAGCATCTTACAAAGCAACAGGCTCGACGGGTGACGGCTACAAATTTGCCGAAAAGCTCGGCCACAGCATAAAGCCCATCACGCCTTCTCTTGTCGCTCTCACAACTCAAGATGACGATTGCCCCAAAATGCAGGGGCTTTCTTTAAGAAATGCCGAGATTAAGGTATTTGATACCGAGAAGAAAAACAAGGTGATTTACGAGGACTTCGGAGAGATGCTCTTCACGCATTTCGGCGTGAGCGGCCCCGTTATCCTTTCCGCAAGCGCACATATGCGTGATATGAAGCCGGGAAGATTCGTAATTTCCGTCAATCTCAAGCCGGCTCTTTCGGAGGAACAGCTTGACAAAAGACTTCTTCGTGATTTGGAGAAAAATCAGAACAAGAATTTCGGTAATTCTCTCTCGGAGCTTCTTCCGCAGAAGATGATAGACGTAGTCATCAAGAGAAGCGGAATTCCGGCCGAGACCAAGTGCAACAGCATCACAAGGGAGCAGAGGAAGTCTCTGCTCGATACACTCAGGGATTTCAGACTCACCGTGAACGGATTCCGTTCTCTTAACGAGGCTATTGTTACGGGCGGCGGAGTGAACACCAAGGAAATCAACCCAAAAACCATGGAATCGAAGATCGTTTCGGGACTTTATTTTGCCGGTGAGGTTATGGATGTGGATGCCTACACGGGCGGATTCAATTTGCAGATTGCCTTTTGCACGGGCAGACTTGCCGGATTGAATGCTTAAATATTTTAGTATTGGAGAATAGATATGATCGCAACAGCAATCGATGGGCCTGCCGGAGCAGGTAAAAGTAGCGTTGCAAAGGCTGTCGCTGCAAAAACAGGATTTATTTATGTCGATACGGGTGCACTGTACAGAACGGTTGCACTTCATCTTCTTAACAACGGAATTTCCGCCGAGGACACTAAAAGCGTGGTGGAGTCTTTGCCGAGCATAGAGGTGGGACTTTCTCACGAGGAGGACGGTCAGCACGTTTACCTTTGCGGAGAGGATGTTTCGGCTAAGATAAGAACTCCCGAGGTCAGCATGATGGCTTCAAAATCATCGGCAATTCCCGAGGTGAGAAAATTTCTTTTTTCGCTTCAGACAGATATGGCAGAGAAATATAACGTCATAATGGACGGCAGAGACATTGGCACGGTCGTGCTTCCGAATGCTCAGGTTAAGGTTTTTCTGACTGCCGCTCCCGAGGAGAGGGCAAACAGAAGATACAAGGAGTATATCGCAAAGGGTGAAAATGCGGTTTACGAGGAAATTCTTGCCGATGTCATCAAGAGGGACTATCAGGATACTCACCGTGAAACCTCTCCGCTCAAGGCGGCTGACGACGCCGTTGTTGTCGATTCCACGGATATGAGCTTTGACGAGGTTGTTGAGAAAATCTCCGAGCTTATCGATTCGAAAATCTCATCCGAGGAGTAAGCTATGGATAAAGTTATTGAAAGAAAACTACAGAGAAAAATCTACACAAAAAGCGGAAAGGTGAAGGAAGAGAAGATTCCTTTCCTTTACCGTGTCGCTTATGTCATACTGCCGAAGCTTTACGGAAAGCTGTGGGGACTTAAATTCATGGGAGTCGAAAATCTTCCGGAATCCGGCCCGTTTATACTTGCGTCTTCGCATGTTACGGCTCACGATCCGCTCTTTCTCGGCTGCGCAAGGCTCAGGGGTATGCACTTTATGGCTAAGGCGGAGCTTTTCAAAAACAAGCTTGTCAGTTGGATAATTACCTATGCGGGAGCATTCCCTGTTGAAAGAGGTACGGGCGGCGGCGATGCTCTTCAATATGCTTATGACCTTCTCAATAACGACAGAATGGTAACGGTTTTCATCGAGGGAACACGCTCGAAGGACGGTACTCTCGGAAAGCCGAAGACGGGAATTTCACTTCTTGCCTACAAGACTAAGGTGCCTGTTGTTCCGTGTGCGATTATCGGTGCGGACGGCACTTTGCCGAGAAAAGGAAGCAAGATGAGAGTTAATTTCGGAAAGCCAATTCCGTTTGAGGAACTCGGCATCGAGGCAGAGGGAAGCATGTATTTCCGCCGAGGCGCAAAGAAGATTATGAGCGAAATAACCGCACTTCGCGAGGAAGCTATCGAGGATATGAAATGAGAAAAGAACCGATACTTGCAAAAACGGCAGGTTTTTGCTTTGGAGTTGACAGAGCGGTGAAAAGAGTTTATTCACTCGTTGACGAGGGCGGAAGCGTCTGTACTCTTGGTCCCATTATCCACAATCCGCAGGTGGTTGAGGACCTTTCGTCAAAGGGAGTGAAGATTATTTCTTCGCCGAGTGAAGCGCCGAAAGAGAGCACTGTTGTCATAAGAAGTCACGGAGTTTCCGATGATGTTATTGACGAGCTTAAGAGTCTTGGCATAAACTATGTCGACGCAACGTGCCCGTTTGTCACTAATATCCACAAGCTTGTGAGAGAAGCAGGCGACAAAACAGTTATTGTTGCGGGAAACAGCGACCACCCCGAGGTTATGGGAATCACGGGATGCGCAAAAGGTGCTTGTTTTGTGGTGAAAAACGCCGAAGAACTCGAAAAATTGCTCGAAGATCACCCCGAATTTTCCGAAAAACAGGTTTTGCTCTGTGCTCAGACCACTTTTAACGTGAAAGAATGGGAGAAAACAGAGAAAATTCTAAAAAAAGTATATACAAACGCATTAATTTTTGATACAATATGTAATGCTACGGCAAAAAGACAAGCCGAAGCGGATTCTCTTTCCAAGCAATCCGATATTATGATTGTTGTGGGCGGAAGAGACAGCTCCAATACGAGAAAACTCAAGGACGTATGCTCGCGTAATGCGAGAACTTATCTGATTGAAACGGCAGATGAGATTAAAGATATTGATGAGAATTTTGAGGGAGCGTCAATTGGTATTACAGCCGGAGCATCAACGCCGGCTAGCATTATAAAGGAGGTACTAGTTACCATGGCAGACATTACTGAAAAGGAACTTAGTTTCGCTGAACTCTTTGAACAGGAGGAAATGACTTATAATACAAATGGAATTGTACATGCTGTTGTCACCGGTGTATCCAAGACAGAAGTTTCTGTTGACGTCGGAAGAAAGCAGACCGGATATATTTCCGCAGAAGAATTCTCTTCTGATCCATCTGTAGATCTCCTCGAGGCATGCAAGGTCGGTGATGAGTTTGATGTACTCATCATGAAGACAAACGATGCTGACGGATATATCACATGTTCAAAGAAGAGACTCGACGCCAGAAAGGGTTGGGACGAGCTTCAGGAGGTTCTCGATAATAACGAGGTTCTCACAGGCAAGGTTGTTGACGTTGTTAAGGGCGGCGTAATCGTTGTCTACAACGGAGTAAGAGTTTTCATTCCTGCATCTCAGGCTACTGAGAACAGAGGTGACGATCTCGAGGCTCTCAAGGGTCAGGAAGTTAACTACAGAATTATCGAGGTTAACGCCGGAAGAAGAAGAGCTGTCGGTTCTATCCGTTCCGTTCTCCGTGAGGCAAGAAAAGAGCAGGAGGAGAAGTTCTGGGAGACAGCTGAGGAAGGTCAGGTTTACACCGGCACAGTTAAGTCCCTCACAAACTTCGGCGCATTCGTTGATCTCGGCGGCGTAGACGGTATGATTCACATTTCCGAGCTTTCTTGGAACAGAATCAAGCACCCGAGCGAGGCTGTTTCCGTTGGCGATACTGTTGAGGTTTACATCAAGAGCATCGACAAGGAAAACAAGAGAATTTCTCTCGGCTACAAGAAGGACGAGGACAATCCTTGGTTCATCCTTGAGAGAGACTATCCTGTTGGAACAGTTTGCGACGCTAAGGTTGTCAACATGACACAGTTCGGTGCATTCGCAACAGTTATTCCGGGCATTGACGGTCTCATCCACATTTCTCAGATTTCCGATAAGCGTATCGAGAAGCCGCAGGATGTTCTTTCTGTCGGTCAGGTTGTCACAGTTAAGATTACAGACATCGACTTTGATAAGCACAGAGTTTCTCTTTCCATCAGAGCTCTCCTTGAGGACGAGGCTGAGGACGAGAACGAGGCTGAATAATTTAATTCGGTTCAACTAATATGGCAGGGTGGCGAAAGTCGCCCTGTTTTAGAGTTTAAAGGTATTTAATTTGGAGGAATATATCCAATGAAACGAGTAAAAAAACCTGTGTTTTTTATCGTTGCTCTCCTTATTCTTGCCCTTACATATACTTCCATTTTCGGTGTTTACGGTCAGAATGGTGACTCGAAAATCACCTACATCAAGGGTGCATCCGATATCAGATGGGGTATAGATATCCGTGGCGGTGTCGAGGCTACTTTCAGCCCGGCAAACGACTACAAGGCAACTGAGGCTGAGCTCGAGTCGGCTAAGTCCATCATCGAGTACAGAATGGTCTCTAAGAATATCACAGACTACGAGATTTACACTGATTCATCCAATAACAGAATCATCGTCAGATTCCCTTGGGCTTCCGACGAGGAGAATTTCGATCCGGAATCCGCTATCAACGAGATTGCCGAGACAGCACTTCTCACATTCCGCCCGGGCGACAGCTACGAGTCCACAAGCGTTGACGCCAACGGCGATACTGTTTACCAGACTCCTACAGGAGATACGGCAGACACAATCCTTCTTGAGGGCACAGACGTTGTGAGCGCTACTTCGGAGCTTACTTCAAGCTCTTCCGATTCAAGCGAGCTTAGCTATGTTGTTGCTCTTAAGTTCTCCGATGAGGGAACAAAGAAGTTTGCGGAGGCTACAGAGAAATACCTCAACCAGACCATTTCTATATGGATGGATGATGTTATGATTTCCGCTCCTACCGTAAACTCCGTTATTTCTGACGGTGCGGCTGTTATCACAGGTGACTTCACAGCTACCGAGGCAGCAGACCTTGCCGCTAAGATTCAGGGCGGTGCGCTTCCGTTCGCTCTCGAGATTTCCAACTTCTCGACTATCAACCCGACAATGGGACTTTCCTCACTTGATTCCATGGTTCTCGCAGGACTTATCTCCTTTGCGATTATCGCAATCTTCATGATTGTTTGGTTCAAGCTTCCGGGATTTGTCGCAGTACTCTGCCTTATGGGTCAGATGGCTCTTACATTTGCGGCTGTTTCAGGTTACTTCAGCTTCACAAACTCCTTCACAATGACCCTTCCGGGTATTGCGGGTATGATACTTTCAATCGGTATCGGTGTTGACTGTAACGTTATCACAGCTTACCGTATCAAGGAAGAGCTCGCAAACGGCAAAACTCTTGACGGTGCAATTCAGAAGGGCTGCTCGAATTCGTTCTGGGCTATCTTCGACGGTAACATCACAATCATCATTGTTGCTGTTATGCTCATCGGCGTTTTCGGCCCGTCCAACATTCTTTCCAAGATTTTCGGCGAGTCCACAACCGGCTCTATCTACTCATTCGGTTATACACTTCTCGTAGGTGTTATCGGTAACTTCATCATGGGTATTGCCGCTTCGAGACTTATGATTAAGTCGCTCTCAGGTTTCAAGCCTCTGCGTAAAAAATGGTTATACGGAGGTAAGGAAAAGTAATGAAAACTTTTAACATTGATTTCTTCGGAAAAAGAAAAATTTACTTCGGTATTTCAATCGGACTTATGGTTCTGGGAATCATCTTCAACGTTATCTTCGGTACAACACTCGACGTTCAGTTCGCCGGCGGTGCTGTAATCAAGTATTCCGTTGACGGTGAGGTTCAGCAGGAAGATGTCCAGAAAATCATTGAGGAGACTGTCGGCAGAAGCTGTTCCGTTGCTACAAACACAGTTATCGGTACAGGCGCAAACCAGATTACAGTTACCTTCGCAGGCAATGAGCCTCTTTCACTTGACGAGCAGACAAGCATTGCTACCGCACTCAGCGACGCTTATGCAGACAGAACCTTTAACGTCGAGGAGTCTAGTTCCGTTGACCCGACAATGGGTTCCAAGTTCTTCCAGAAGTGCCTTGTGTGCTTTGTTATGACGGTTATTTTCCTGCTTATCTACATTGCTCTTCGATTCAAGAAGATTGGTGGTCTTGCGGCAGGTGTGACAGCTGTTATTGCTCTCGTTCATGACGTTCTCATCTGCTATTTCGTATTCGTCATTTGCAGAATGAACATCAACGATATTTTCATCGCTGTTATCCTTACAATTATCGGTTACTCACTTAACGATACTATCGTTGTTTTCGACCGTATCAGAGAGAATCAGAGACTTTATAAGAAGATGGATCTTCCGTCCGTCATCAATATGTCTCTTAACCAGACATTCTCACGTTCCGTCATTACATCGGCTACAACATTCACTGTTCTTCTGATTGTTTACATCGTATCGCTTGTTTATGGTCTCACAACAGTTTCAAGCTTTGCACTTCCGATGATGGCAGGTGTCGTTTCAGGTTGCTATTCTTCACTCGTTATCGCTACTCCGCTTTACGGCGTATGGCAGATGAAGAAGGCTGAGAAGAAGGCTGCCGCTAAGTAATAGAATACTTAAAAACTAAAAGCTCCGATTTTTTCGGAGCTTTTTGCATGCCTCAAATTCCTCAAATTCTTCAAATTTGACAAAAGAAGAAAAAACAAGTAAAATTTCCCGTGTGGAAATGCTTCACAAAACTAATATGATGCAGAAGGTAACGATATGAGACAAAATGAAATTATAAGGGACGACGCGGACGTAAGCTTGGAGTCTGAGCTTGACCGTGAAATGGGAAAAACTCCGCTTACAGAGGCTAAAATATATGCGATAATCACGGTAGCTGTGACCGTTGTCACGCTTCCGATTACAATTTTGAAATGCGTGAAGGGATACGACCCAACGGATGTTTTGTCGGTATATTTCGCAGTGCTTGCCGCAGAGCTTTGGTGCAGATTCATCAGCACGGGAAAGAAAAAGCTTATGCGCTGGGTAATACTCGTGAGCATTATTGCTCTTTCGTTCATCGGTATGTTCTTTATGGAAATGCTCAAGGCTAAGGTTTGACGAAACTGAATTAATAAAAGAAAAAGCAGAGAGTTTTTTGCTCTCTGCTTTCGTTTTTTGTGTGAATTCTTATGCTTTTGCGATATCCTCGTCTGTGAACTGACTGCGGTAAAGCTCTGCATAGAAGCCGTTTGCGGCTAAAAGTGAATCGTGGTTTCCTTGCTCGATGATGTTGCCGTCCTTCATAACAAGTATGATGTCGGCTTCCTTAATCGTGGAAAGTCGGTGAGCAACAACAAAGCTTGTTCTTCCTGTCATAAGTTTTGCGAATGCACGCTGAATACGAAGCTCGGTTCTTGTATCAATAGAGGAAGTAGCCTCGTCAAGAATGAGCATAGGCGGCAAGGTGAGCATAATTCTCGAGATGCACAGAAGCTGTTTCTGTCCTGCCGAAAGACTGCCGCCGTCCTCGCCGATTTTGGTGTTGTAGCCGTTTGGAAGCTGTCTGATGAAGCTGTCTGCGTGAGCCGCTTTAGCCGCCGCAACAACCTCTTCTTCGCTTGCTTCGGGGCGGCCCATGCGGATATTATCAAGAATAGTTCCGCTCTTAAGCCATGTCTCCTGAAGAACCATTCCGAAGTTGTGGCGAAGTGCCTGTCTTGGCATGGTGGTCGTGTCTGTTCCGTCAACGCTTATGGAGCCAGAATCAGGATCGTAGAAGCGCATAAGAAGGTTAATCATGGTGGTTTTTCCGCATCCCGTAGGGCCGACTATCGCAACACGCTTGCCTGCGGGAACCTCAAGGCTGAAGCCCTCGATGAGCGGCTTATCCTTGGTGTAGGAGAAGTGAACATCCTTGAAAGAAACCTGACCGATTGCGGTTTTCTCGTGCTCCGGAAGAAGCTTCGGCTCCTCGGAGAGCTCCTCGCTGTCGATGAACTGGAGAAGTCTCTCTGCACAGGCGAGAGCGTTCTGAAGCTCGGTGATAACGCCTGAAATCTCGTTGAACGGCTTTGTGTACTGGTTTGCGTAGCTTAAGAAAGCGGAGAGCATACCGACGGTGAAGCCACCGCCTGAAATTGCGAGAAATGCACCGATGAGTGCGACTGCCGCATAAACTATAGAGTTAACAAATCTTGTGGCGGGGTTTGTGATTGATGAGAAGAAGGTAGCCTTTAATGTGTGCTTGCGAAGCTCCTCGTTGATTTCATCGAAATGCTCGATGTTCTCCTGTTCGTGGCCGTAAGCACGGACAACCTTTTGGTTGGTAATCATCTCGTTGATGAATGCTGTCTGTTTACCACGCGTCTCTGACTGGAGGCGGAACATAGTATAGGTTTTATTTGCGATGAACCTTGCCACGACGATGGAAAGCGGTGTGATGAGGATAACCACTAGTGTTATCCATGGGTTAACGCTTAGCATGAAGCCGATAGTGCCGAGAATGGTTACAACACCTGTGAAGAGCTGAGAAAAGCCCATTAAAAGGCCGTCGGCAAACTGGTCGACATCAGCAATGATTCTCGAAACGATATCGCCTGTTTCGTGAGAATCGAGGTAAGAGAACGGGAGACGGTGAATTTTCTTGAAAGCCGTTTCACGCATATCTCTTATGGTGTTGTAGGTGACTCTGTTGCCGCATACATTCATGAGCCACTGAGCCAAAGCGGCAATTGCGATGAGTGTGAGGCAGGTTAAAAGCTTCGGCTTGATTATGCTGAAATCTACCTTGCCTGCCGCTACGATAGCGTCTATAGCGTCACCGATAAGAACAGGGATATAGAGGGTGCACAAAACGCTGATTACAGCGAATATAAGCAGAAGAATGATTGTCGGAAGATATGGACGAATCTGGAGTAATACACGCTTAAAGGTACTGCTTTTGGTTTTCATTACTTAGCACTCTCCTTTCCGCCAAACTGAGAATCGTAAATTTCACGGTAAACCTCGCTTGTTTCGAGAAGCTCGTCATGTGAGCCGCAACCGACTAAAGCACCGTCATCAAGAACGAGTATCTTGTCGGCGTGACGAAGAGAGCTTGTTCTCTGAGAAACAATGAAGAGAGTCGGCTTGTTCGGAAGCTCTGCAAGAGCCGTGCGAAGTGCTTTTTCCGTTACGTAGTCAAGAGCTGACGCAGAGTCGTCAAGTATGAGAATGTCGGGATTGCCGACAAGTGCACGGGCAATGGAAAGTCTCTGACGCTGACCTCCCGAGAGGTTACGACCCTCGGCGGTAATTTCCATGTCAAGACCGCCTTTTTCGCTGACGAAGTCGCCTGCCTGAGCTGATTTGACAGCCGAGAGCATTTCCTCGTCGCTTGCGTTTTTATTTCCCCACAAGAGGTTGTCCTTGAGACTTCCCTTGAAGAGAACGGCACGCTGAAGAACAACATGAACTTTGTTTCTGATTTCATCGTCGGTGTAGGAGCGAATGTCTTTTCCGCCTACGCTGATTTCGCCCTCGTTTGCATCGTAGAAACGGGAGATGAGGTTAACAAGAGTTGTTTTACCGCTACCTGTACCGCCGATGACGCCGATAATCTGACCGGGGTCGGCAGTGAAGGAAATGTTTTGCAAAGCGTCTTTTGCACCCTCGTTGTAGTGAATTGAAACATTCTTGAACTCGACTGCATGATTATTCTTAACAGACTTGTCATCTGTGTAGACGATAGAAGTGTCGATATCGAGAACATCGGAAATTCTTCCCGCACTTGCAAATGCCTTTGTAACGGTGATGATGAGGTTTGCAAGCTTGATAAGCTCAACCAAAATCTGGCTCATGTAGTTATAAAGAGCAACAACCTGTCCCTGTGTGAGACTGCCGCTGTCTACTTTGAGAGCACCGTAGCGAATGAGAAGAACGATACCTGTATTAATAAGGATAAAAGTGACGGGGTTGAGAAGTGCCGAGATTTTTCCTGTTGATTTCTGAAGCTTAGAGAGAAGAGAGTTCTGGGAGATGAATTTTTCGGTTTCGCTCTCCTCCGAGCAGAAAGCACGGATAACTCTCGCACCGTTGAGGTTCTCTCTTGTTGTGTTCATGACGCTGTCAAGCTGAGACTGAATAGCCTTGTAACGCTTGATGGTGAGAAGCATAATTCCGAAAACGACTATCGAGAGAAGTACGACAACCGTGAGGAACAGCGGTAAACTGCCGACATCGACCGTAGATGCCATGATGACCGCACCAAAAACGATGAACGGCGATCTCATGAATAGTCTTAGAAGAAGATTGACGCCGTTTTGAACCTGGTTGACGTCGTTTGTGATTCTCGTGAGGAGAGTAGATGTGCCTACTTTGTCGAGAAGTGAGAAGCTGAGATCGTTGATTTTCTCAAAGATGCTGTGCCTCAGCTCTGTCGCAAAACCGACAGCCGCCTTAGCGGCAAAATACTGGGCGGTGATAGCACTTACCATGCCGACAACACCGAAACCGACTAAAATAAGGCAGCGGGAGAGAACAAAGCCCTTATCTCCGTTTGCTATGCCTGTGTCGATAATCTGAGCGATGATCAGCGGCGTGATAAGCTCAAAGCTAGCCTCGAGAAGCTTGAAGAGAGGAGCAAGAATTGACTCTTTCTTGTAGCTTTTCATGTAGCGAAGAAGCTTTCGCATGAAATACATCCTTTCCTTTTGGCAAAATACCGCTTACGGTACCGTATGCCAAAATTACACAATTTTTTACGTAACCTTTATTATACGGTTTGCATGGGGATAAGTCAAACAAAACAGCGAAAAACGGCGGTTTTATCAGAGTTTTGAAAAGAAAAAATCCGTCCGAAAACGAACGGATTGAATTTCCTATTATTCGAGCGGCTTGCAGTCGCCGACTATCTCGGGGTGGTTCATCAGTGAGTCTGCTTCGGTAAGTTCTCTTATTACTCTGCACGGCACTCCTGCGGCAAAGGTGTTGTCGGGAATATCTCTTGTTACGACAGAGCCTGCACCGATGACGCATCCGCTTCCGATTGTGACGCCCGGACAAATAACTACATTTGCTCCGAACCAGTTGTCGTCTCCGATTACAACGGGCTTGGCGTAGCATCCCTTGACCTTTCCGTCAGGTGTGACGAGTCCCTTTCTCTCCGATGCAAGCATCGGGTGGCACGGCGTTACGATTGTGAGGTTTGGACCAATATTGTTGTGTTTTCCGATGGTTACCTTGCCGTCATCCTGACAGGTGAAGTTGAAGTTGATGAATGTTCCCTCGCCGATAGAGGTGTGAGTTCCGTAGTGGAAGGTAATGGGACCCTGAATTCTTACATTCTCGCCCAATTCTCCGATGAGCTCCTTTAAAATAGCAGCTCTTTCATCGTACTGATTCTCGTAGAGCTTATTGTAGTCTATATTAAGGTTATGCGCCTTTAATTTAATTGCGACAAGCTCGGGGTCGCCCGGGGAGTACATAACTCCGTCAAATATGCGTTTTTCTTCTGATGTCATTGTGAAATCCTCCCGTATCTGAAGAATGATTAAGTATCATCAAGACGATTTTAGCACATTAATTTCTAAAAATAAATAGCAAATTCTAATTATTATAAATATTTTAATAAAGACTATGGAAATCTTCCACAAAAAATAAAAGTCGGCTTTGTCGTAAACATAGAAAATAATCATTTCACTTGCAATTAATATTCCGATATGATAAAGTTTTGTTGTGAACAAACAATAGGTTTGTTAAGTATTGGTAAGTTTTGGGAGGATATCACAATGCAGGTTGGAATTGGTACATACTCATTCGGCGGAATCGAGTCTTATCTCGGTATGGGCCCGTCACTTTTGGAGAAATTTAAGAAAGCTAAGAGCCTCGGCTTTGATTTTGTCGAGTTGCTCCCCGTAGATCTCGATAACGATGTAGAGGATATCAAAAAGTGGCTTGACGAAACAGGTCTTTATGTCACAAGCGTACACGCTGAGCCGAGCGAGGAGATAGTCAAGAAAATGGCAGCTCTCGGGGGAAAGGCTGTAATTTGGGCAGGAACATCCTTCAACTGCAAGGATGAGGCAATCGCTGTCGCAAAGCAGCTTGACGAGTGGGCAGAGATGGCAGAGCCTTACGGAATTAAGATAGGCTACCACAACCACGAGAAGGAATTCTACTTTGACGAGGGAAAGGCACTCGAAGAGCATCTTCTCGATAATTCCTCAAAGTGCTATATCCAGCTTGACTGCGGTTGGGCACAGTTCGGCGGAATGTATCCTCCGTACTTCATCAGAAAATACAAGAACAGAATTTGCGCTATCCATGTAAAGGAGAACTGCAAGGTTAACGGCCCCGGTCCTCAGCCTGAGTCCGCAAAGGCTCTCGAGGACAGACCGAAGGGCGGACCATTCGGCGATGTCAAGAATATGCCGATGGAAAAGAAGCTTGAAATTCTCGAGCATTTCAAGGCTATGACGTCAGGCACAGACCCGAGAACAGAGCCGCAGTGCAAGATGGGTGCTCCAGAGTCCAACATGAATTGGCAGGAAATCAAGAACGCACTTGACGAGCAGGATTTCGAGGCTTTCTGGGTAGTCGAGAGAGAAAAGTTCTATGATGAGCATGATAAGTGCTTGGCTGAAGACGCTAAGTATGTTCGTGAGAATGTAAAGTGATTATAAGAGTAGAAATCTAATACCTTTAAAAGAGTGCTTTCGGGCACTCTTTTTTGCTACGAAAAGCATTTTTCGGTGCGATATAGATACCAAAAGATACACGCAGTAAGTAAAAAAATATTCGCAGAGCTGTTTTTAGGCTCTGCGAATATTTTTTTGAAGATCTTATCCGCAAACTATATCGTCATTTTTGCGGTGAATAAGGTTTATCGGCAGTCTGAATGCCGAATTATTCGTCCGAGGCTGATGCTTGAACTTGCTGATACGACTGTTCAATAGTATCTTTTATAATTCCTCTGATTACTCTGTAAATATACGGTTTGAGCTCATCAATCGGACACGGGTCTTCGTTCAAAATCGAGCTGTAACAGGTTGAACCCACAAATTCGAGGATGAGAAAGAGCATAATCTCAGAGTCATACTCGCTTATTCCGCATTCGTTCGTGAGGGTTTTGAATGCACCCGAAATATCAAAAACATCTGTATAGACGGGGCGTTCGATTTCTTTCTTTAATATAGCCCAGCTCAGATTTTTTGAGATGAGCGATACAAGCTTCGGATTTTCCGAAAGCTGGTCGAGTATCTTATCTATAAAGAAGATAAGCTTTTCACTTAAATCGGAGATGTCTTCCTCCTGCATTTTCTCGTAGGCTACCTTGAATATTTTTCCCGACTCATACATGATGAGCTTGTTTCTTATATCGAACTTATCTTTAAAATAGAGATAGAATGTTCCTTTTGCCACGCCCGAGCGTGAGGTAATGTCCGAAATGGAGGTGTCACCGACGCCCTTCTCGCTGAAGAGTTCAAATGCCGCTTCCAGAAGGGAGGTAAATTTAAGCTGTTTGTTTGCGGTGGCTTTACCCATATTTTTCACTCCTAAATTTTTACTTTCCTTTATATTACCTGATTAAGCAGATACTGCACACATAGTTAGCTTATATTTTTACTAAGATTATAAAGCCTATTTAGTCAAATTTCAAGAGATTGTAAAAAAATTATGACTTTTGGTCATTTAAACTTGACTATCGGTCATTAAACAACTATAATACATTACGGAAAATGACTGATAGTCAAGTATTATAAATTAATTTCTATATCATGTTCGAAAGGAATGACATTAATGGTAAAGTTCGGTCGCTTTATCGCCAAGCATAGGGTGCTTATCCTTATAATAGCGGTATTGTTGATGATACCCTCGGTGTTCGGCTATGTTGCCACGAGAGTCAACTACGATATTTTAACGTATCTTCCGGATAATATCGATACAATGGTAGGTCAAGACCTATTAATGGACGAGTTCGGAAAAGGCGGCTTCTCGATGGTTGTCGTAAACGGACTGAGTACCGAGAGTACAAAGAAAATGTGTGATGAAATAAGTAATGTCGACGGCGTTGCAGACGTTATCTCTTATTCTTCACTTGTCGGTACAAAAATTCCCGAAGAGATCGTCGCGGATGACCTCAAGGCTAAGTTCAAGAAGGGTGACAGCGAGCTCGTTGTAGTATTCTTCACAGAAGGAACATCCTCCGATAAAACTCTTGAAGCTATCGCTTCTATCAGAAACATCTGCGGAAAGAGCGCACTTGTCGGAAGTATGTCGGCTATCATCGCCGACACAAGAGACCTTTGCGAAGAGGAAGAGCCGATATATGTTCTCATTGCGGTTGTCCTTTGTGCGATTGTTCTTGCAGTAGCTATGGATTCTCCGCTTCTTCCGGTATTTTTCCTTTTAAGTATCGGAATGGCAATCATATATAACCTGGGTTCAAACATCTTCCTCGGACAGATTTCTTACATCACTCAGGCTTTGGCGGCGGTTCTTCAGCTTGCCGTTACCATGGACTACTCCATCTTCCTGTGGCATTCCTTCACAGAGGAAATGGAGAACTACGGTGACAAGAACGAGGCAATGGCAGTTGCGATTGCAAAGACATTCTCAAGCGTTGTCGGTTCTTCACTTACAACGGTTGCGGGCTTCATCGCACTTTGCTTCATGAGCTTCACGCTCGGTCTTGATATGGGTATCGTTCTTGCTAAGGGCGTTGTTCTCGGAGTTATTTCCTGCGTTACAATTCTCCCTGCATTTATCCTTACCTTTGAAAAGGCAATCAGAAAGACAACACACAAGAGCCTTCTTCCTTCGTTCGATAAATTAAGCGACAAGGTCATCAAGTCTCACGTTGTTTTCGCAATTCTTTTTGTAATCATTCTTATTCCCGCTTACTGGGGTTACAACCATACAGGAGTTTATTACAAGCTCGACTCTTCACTCCCCGATACACTCGACAGTGTTCAGGCTAATGCAGAGATAAGCTCAGATTTCGGTCTCGGCGCCGCTCATATGCTTCTGCTCGATTCTTCCACAAGCTCGACAGACATTAGAGCAATGTCCAAGGAAATGGAGAAGGTGGACGGTGTTTCGTTTGTTCTCGGAACAGACAACATGATAGGTTCCCTTATCCCTGAGGAAATGATTCCAGATGAGGTTAAGTCAATGCTCGACAGCGGAAAGCATAAGCTAATGCTTATCGGCTCAGAGTATGAGACGGCAAGCGACGAGGTCAATAATCAGATTACGGAGCTTGAGGCAATCGCAAAGAAATATGATTCGAGTTCAATGCTCATCGGTGAGGCACCGGGTACTAAAGACCTTATCACAATCACCGACCACGACTTCGCAGTTGTTAACTCGGTAAGTATTGTTCTTGTCTTTATCATTATCGCATTCGTTCTCAAGTCGATTTCGCTTCCGATTATCCTTGTTGCCGTTATCGAGTTCTCGATTTTCATCAACCTTGGTATTCCGGCATTCACAGGAACAAAGCTTGCGTTTATCGCATCAATCGTCGTAAGTACCATTCAGCTCGGTGCAACGGTTGACTACGCTATCCTTATGACCAACAGATATGTTACAGAGCGAGAGAGCGGACGTGACAAGAAGGCAGCTATCACAATCGCACTCAAGACAAGTGCTCAGTCAATTATGGTTTCTGCACTCGGCTTCTTCGCTTCAACCTTCGGTGTCGGTCTTTACTCCGACGTCGACCTTATCGGTTCACTTTGCAGCCTCATGGCTCGCGGTGCTATCATAAGCATGGTAGTCGTTCTTCTTATTCTCCCGTCACTTCTTTATCTGTTTGATAAATTGATCGTACATACAACATTCGGAATGAAAAAGGCAATAGCAAAAAGCAAGGAGGTAGCTTCAATTGAAAACAGCTAAATCAGCAAAAAAAGCAATAGCAATTTTGCTTAGCTTATCAATGTTGGCTTCCGCAGGCTCCGTCGGAGCTTTCGCAGCGGAGGCAGACGCAAAGAAAACCGAAACGGTTTATGTTGTCGAAAATTCTGACGGCAGCGCAAAAGAGACAATCGTTTCCGTTTGGCTTCAGAACCTTTTAAATAAGGCTTCGTTATCGGACTCTTCAGACCTTAGCAATATCGAGGTTGTCAAGGGCGATTCCACAAGCACGGGTTCTGGCTCTTCACTCACATGGACAACAAACGGTGAGGACGTTTACTACAAGGGTGTTTCCACAAAGGAGCTTCCTGTAGAAATTTCAATCACATACAAGCTCGACGGCAAGACCGTTTCTGCGGATGAACTCGCAGGCGCAACAGGTCACATCGAGATTGACGTTAAGTACACAAACAACACAAAGCAGTCTGTTAAGGTTGGTAGCAAGAAGAGAGACATGTATGTTCCTTATCTTGTAGCTTCCGGATTCATTTTCGACAACGAGAAGGTTTCTAACCTCGAGGTTGATAACGGTAAGGTTATCAACGACGGCGACAGAAGCGTTGTAGTCGGTTATGGTTTCCCGGGACTTTCCGAGAGCCTTGGCATCGATGATTTCTCAAGTGATGATGTTAACATCGACAAGCCCGACATCCCAAGCAGCGTTAAGATTGAGCTTGACGCAGAGAACTTCGAAATGACGCTTTCAGGTTCTGTAGCTACAAGCGAGTTCTTCACTGACCTTGACGTTAACGACGATATGTCTCTTGATGAGATTGAAGACAAGCTTGACGAGCTCACAGATGCAACAGACAAGCTTATCGACGGTTCCAAGCAGCTCAGTGAAGGTGCTGACACACTCGACGAAGGTGCAAACACACTTAAGGACGGCGCAAGCACTCTTAACGACAGCGTTAACGGAACTCTCACAGACGGTGTTACACAGCTTGACAGCGGTGCTCAGAGCCTCGATTCAGGCGTAGGCACACTCAAGAGCGGTATTGCTGATTACACAGCAGGCGTTCTCTCAGCTTATCAGGGCTCTGCTCAGATAACAGACGGTGCGGCTACACTCCAGAACGGTACAGCAACACTCCAGAGTGGTATCGCAGATTACACAGCCGGTATTCTCACAGCTTACCAGGGTTCTTCACAGATAACAGACGGTGCGGCTACACTTAAGAACGGCACAGCAACACTTAAGAGCGGTATCGCAGATTACACAGCAGGTATCCTTACAGCTTATCAGGGTTCTTCACAGGTAACAAGCGGTGCTGAAACACTTAAGAGTGGCACAGCAACACTCAAGAGCGGTATCGCAGATTACACTTCAGGTGTTCTTACAGCTTATAACGGCTCCAACAATTTGACATCAGGTCTTGAACAGCTTAATGACGGTGCGGCTTCTCTTAACTATGCAATTAATGTCGGCGACGAGACAAACCCATCATTGGTAACTGCTACCAAGAGCCTTTCAGACGGTGCAGACAAGGTTTATGCAGGTCTTAATGCACTCAGCACAGCTGCCGGCGGTGACAGCGGTCTCGGAAAGAGCGTAGAGACACTTGCTTCTTCAAGCTCACAGCTTTCTTCAGGTCTTGAAGGTATTCAGTCAGGTGTAAATACTGTTAACGAGTCACTTGGCAACCTTGAGCCTTACGCAAACAGCGTAAAGAACAATCTTTCATCCGTAGGCGAGGCAGGAACTGCACTTTCTCAGGATGCTACTGATATTAACAATGCTTCAGTCAACATTAACAGTTATTCTACTGCGATTACAGACGCTGCAAACAACATGAGCAGTTCTGTTTCTTCTGATGCTAACAGCATTGCAGATGCAGCTGCAACCGTAACAAGCCAGTACTACAATCTTATCAGTGTTGCAGATGCTCTTGACGCTGCCGGTGATACCACAGGTGCGGCTGATCAGATTAGATCTTATGCAGATATGATTTATAGCAGCGGTGTAACCATAGCTAATTCTGCTAACAATATTGTAAATAATGCCGGTAATCTTACAAGTGACGCCCAGATAATTTCTGACAATGCAAACACTATTTCTACAGCATCAAATGATGTAGCAGAGGTTGCAGTAAATGTTCAGAATACAGGTGCTCAGCTTTCAAGCCTTTCACAGGCGGCTACTGCAGTAGCTGACGGTATATCCGGTCTTCACAGTGCTGTAAGCACAGACACAGAGTCAAGCACATCTCTTGTCACAGCTGCTAACTCGGCAGCAAGCGGTGCTTCTCAGATTTCAAGCGGTCTTTCATCTCTTAACTCTGCAGTTAACGATGAAACAAACGGTCTCTTAGTAAATGTTAAAGCTCTCGAAGAGGGTGCTAAAACTCTTAAGGACGGAGCAGACTCAGTTTCCAATGCAGTTTCAGGAACACTTTCAAGCAGTGTTTCAACTCTTGCAAACGCTACTGACAGTGCTTACAACGGATCAAGCAAGCTTACTGCAGGTCTTAAGACAATAACAGGCAATAACGATACACTTAATAACGGTGCTACTTCACTCGATAACGGTGCGGCAACACTCTATAACGGATCAAACAGCCTGACAGCAGGTCTCAAGACAGCAACAGACAATAACGATACACTTAATAACGGTGCTACTTCACTCGATAACGGTGCGGCAACACTCTATAACGGATCAAACAGCCTGACAGCAGGTCTCAAGACAGCAACAGACAATAACGATACACTTAATAACGGTGCTACTTCACTCGATAACGGTGCGGCAACACTCTATAACGGATCAAACAGCCTGACAGCAGGTCTCAAGACAGCAACAGACAATAACGATACACTTAATAACGGTGCTTCTGCACTCAATGACGGTGCTATCACACTTTACGACGGTTCACATACACTCACAGCAGGTCTTAAGACTGCTACGGATAATAACGATACTCTCAACAATGGCACAGCAACTCTCAAGAGCGGCACAGAGTCCTTGGTTGACGGTACAGGTACACTTAAGTCAGGTGTTGCAACACTTGCAGACGGCACTAAGAGTCTTTATGACGGCACTGTAACTCTTGCAGACGGCACAAAGACACTTGCAGACGGTGCTAAGGAGCTTTACGACGGAATGGAGACATTCAAGAAGGACGGTATCGATAAGGTTATCAACCTTTATGAGGACAACGTTCCTGAGCTTATCAACAGACTCAAGGCTCTTGAGGATCTCGCTAAGAACGCAGGCTCGTTCTCAGGCGCAACAAGCTCAACAGAGTGCTCCACAAAGTTCATCTTCAAGGGACAGGAGATTAAGGTCAAGGACGATACAAGCTCCGATGACACAGCTTCTTCCGAGACAACAGAGGATACTTCTTCAGAGTCTAGCGCAGATTAATTTAGATTAATCACAAAACTTTCGATTAAGTCAGATAGAGGAATTCATTCTAATATCTTCAAATAGCGAAGGCATAATTTAGAGGGACAGCACCTTGGGAAACCGAGGTGCTGTTTCCTTTTGTTTTCTGTTGAAAATGAGCACACAATCCGCTATTATGAAGAAAAGGCGGTGGAATTATGAGTGAAAACAAAAATATATTCACATTAGAAAACGATTACTTAAATGTTGAAATCGACAAAGTCGGCGGAAGTCTTAATTCCGTTATCCTCAAGGAGACAGGCACGGAATACCTTTGGCAGGGCGACAAGAAATACTGGGACGAGAAAGCACCGAATCTTTTCCCGTTTATAGGCAGACTTTTCAACGGTAAGTTCACTCACGGTGGAAAAAGTTACGAGATGAAGCTTCACGGCTTTCTGAGAAATCAAGAGTTAGAGCCGATTAAAGCCGATAAAGATGAAATCATATTAAATTTAGACGGTGAAAAATGGGTGGATGAAAATAAATATCCGTTCTCCTTTAATTTGAATTTATCATTCAAATTAAATAATAAAGAGATAATCTGTACTTACGAGATTAAAAATAAATCATCTGAAACTATGTATTATGCCGTTGGCGGTCATCCGGGAATTAATCTGCCGCTTGAAAGCGGATTGAAATTTGAGGATTACCGCATAGAATTTCCGACTGAATGCAAGCCTAATAGAGTTATTTTCTCGGCGGCGGGGCTTACGACTGAGGAGAGACCAAGCTTTATTCTTGATGAAAATAAAGGCTTTAACTTGGAACATTCGCTTTTTGACAACGATGCGATAGTTTTGACGGATACTCCGCATGAGGTAAAACTTAAAAGCGATAAGGGCAAGCATTTTGTCACACTTCGCTATGACGATATGCCTTATATAGGATTTTGGCATGCCGACAAAATGGACGCGCCGTATGTTTGCCTTGAACCATGGACATCGCTTCCGGGCAGAGACGGTGTGGAAGAGGAAATCAGCCGCATGGACGACAGAATCTCGATTAAATCGGGTGAAAGCAAAACTATCTCTTGGTCACTTGAGATTAACTGACAAAACAAAAATCTCTCGACACTTGATGCCGAGAGATTTTTTGTCGGATATTTGAAGATATTTGAGGATTTTTAATAGTTGTATTTTTTTCGCTGAGTGATTAACAAAATTACTGCGACTATCATCGAGAGAAGCTCTGCCAAAACGATAGAATACCAGATTCCGTCAACTCCGAGAATAAGCGGAAGAATGAGGATTGTTCCCACCTGAAATACCACGGTACGAAGAACAGAGATAACGGCTGAAATAAGACCGTTATTGAGCGCCGTGAAGAAAGACGAGGAATAGATTGAAATTCCCATGAAGGCAAACGCAAAGGAGTAGATTTGGAAAGCCGTTATTGTCATTTCAAGAAGCTCGGCATCGTAGCCTGCGAACATCTTTGACAGCGGTGTGGAGAGACACCACGAGAGAATTACCATGAGAATTCCGCAGCCGCCTACAAGATTTATGCTCTTCTTTCTCATGTTCTGAAGCTCATTTGTGTTGTTTGCACCGTAGTTAAATGATACAACGGGAGCTGTTCCGACGGTGTAGCCGATGAAGCAAGCAGAGAATATCATACCGAGATACATAAGGACGCCGTAAGCCGCAACTGCGTTTTGTCCGCCGTATTTCATAAGCTGGGCATTGTAGAGAATTCCGACAACCGACATGGAAATATTGCTCAGAAGCTCCGAGAGGCCGTTGGAGCAAGCCTTGATTATTGCACTGAAATCAACCTTGAATTTAGTGAATTTCAAGGTGCTTGTATTGTTCGGACGCATGAAGTAGATGATGGGGAAGAGTCCGCCGAAAAGCTGAGAAACACCCGTTGCCACGGCGGCGCCAGCAACTCCGAAGCTAAATACACCGACCAACAGAAAGTCGAGAACCATGTTAGCAAGTCCCGCTCCGATTGTGGAGACTAAGCCGAGCTTCGGTTTTTCTGCGGTAATGAAAAAGCTCATGAAGAGCATCTGAATTATATAGAACGGGTTTGCGGCAATAATAATTCTGCCGTAAAGCACGCAGTAATCAACCATGCTTTCGTCAGCGCCGAGAAGTACGGTGAGCTGCGGAAGAAAGATGAATCCGATTACCGAGAGCAAAACGCCCAGCGTGAATGCAAAGGCAACGAATAGCGAGAAAAGCTCGCTTGCCTTTTTCTTGTCGCCCTCACCGAGAGTTTTCGCCACGAGTGCCGAGCCTCCCGTGCCGACCATGAAGCCTACAGTAGCCAGAATCATCAGCACGGGCATGATGAAGTTGACGGATGCGAATGCAGTTTTGCCTGCGTAGTTTGATATAAAAAATCCGTCAACAACGGAATATATCGATGTGAAAACCATGGTTGCGATAGACGGAAGAGTAAATCGCAGAAGTTTTCCGTAGGTAAAGTGGTCTGAAAGACCGATTGCCTGTTTTTTTGTGTTACTCATTAGTTTTCCTCTTTAATTTCGTCAATCTTTGTTTTGAACAAAGACGACCAATATTCTATTGCGTCGACAAAATCGGGATATTTCTTCATGGTTTCGTCCATGGCGAAGTTCTCCGCAAGGTACATGTCCTTGAGAAGCTTTTCGGCAAGGACTTTTCCCGATTCGGTCAAAACAATTTTCTTTTCTCTCTTTTTGTCCTCGATTTTTTTCAGCTCGATAAATCCGTTTGATTCAAGCTTTTTAACTGCCGAATTGAGCGTGGTTTTTGAGATGCACCAATTCTCGCTTATTTCCTTTTGAGAATGAAGCTTTCCGTCATTCAGGGCATAAAAGAGGCAAATCTCGCTGTTGCTGTATGCGGTATCGTGGCTTAGTCTCCAATAGCACTCGTCAATGATATTTGATGCAACGCAAAATCTCATGATAAGCTCTCTTCTGTCATCGGGCATTAAAATTCTCCTTTTTCAATAAAATCCGAAATCGGATTAAGTATAATCCGATTTCGGATTACTGTCAAGAGGAAAATCCTCGAACTTCTGCACAAAAATTCAGTATTTTATTGCGAACTATTGTATTTTGTGATATCACTGTGATATAATTACGATGATGTAATAATTTCAAAATTTACACAAAACTCAGGCAATTTTGATTATTGAAAGGTGTGTATTATTATGGCAATGAAAGTCGGTATTCAGCTTTTCTCCGTCAAGGAGGCAATGGCAAAGGATCCAATAGCTGCAATCAAAGAGGTTGCTTCTATCGGTTATAAGTATCTTGAGGTAGCAAACAATCAGGCAGACAAAGACCCGGGCTCAGGCTTCGGAATGTCTCCCGAGGAGCTTTTGGGCGCACTCGAGGGCACAGGCGCAAAGATTATTTCCGGACATATTGCTCCGATTAACGAGGAGACTCTTCCTTCTATCATCGCATGGCACAAGGCAGTCGGAAATACAGTTGTCGGTCAGTCCGCAGCTATGTACGCAGACTATGACGACGTAATGAAGCAGTGCGAGTACTACAACAAGATGGGTAAGATTCTTGCAGACAACGGCATGAAGTTCCTTTTCCACAACCACTTCCATGAGTTCGTTAAGTTTGGCGACAAGACAATTTATGATCTCGTTCTCGAGAACACAGATCCTAACTATGTCACATTCGAGCTTGATACTTTCTGGGCAATGAGAGGCGGCCAGAATCCTATCGAGCTTCTTAAAAAGATGAAGGGCAGAGTTTTCGCTATTCATCAGAAGGATTTCTCCAAGTTGGCTGTTTTTGATCACAACATCAACCTTCTTGCTAAAGATGACACAACTCCTGTTGCAAGCTTTGAGGAGTTCTTCAATAAGTACGGCGCAAAGCCGACAGACTTCTGCGAGGTCGGAACAGGTATTATGCCAATTCAGCAGATTCTCGATGCCGCTAACGAGGCCGGCGCGGAGTACTGCATCCTTGAGCAGGACGCTACTCAGAGAACAGAGATGGAGTCTATCAAGATTTCCATGGAGTCTTTCCAGAAGTACAGCGGAATTGTATTTGAATAATTTTCGATTAACGAAAGCCACAAAGAATTATTGTTTGACAAGGGTCGACCCGTTTGGGTCGACTCTTTTCCGTCTGTTTCTAAATGATTGAAAAGAAAAATGAATTATGCTATACTCGAAGCATTAAATACGAGGTAAGAGCTTATGGAATCACTCAGAGAATTATACAGAATCGGTACGGGCCCGTCATCATCACACACAATGGGGCCTGAATACGCCTCACGGCTTTTTAAACAGACTTATCCGAACGCTCCCGGCGGATATGTTGTCACGCTATACGGCTCGCTTGCCAAAACGGGTAAGGGGCACCTTACGGACGAGATTATCAAGAAGGTTTTCTCTCCGAGTGACATACAGGTGGTTTTCATGAACGGCATGGATGATGTAATCAAGCACCCGAACACGATGGTGCTCGAAGCATTTGACGGTGAAAACAACTGCATTGACGCATGGACGGTTTACAGCGTTGGCGGCGGCAAAATTCAGATAGAGGGCAAGCCCGAGGCTTCAGCCGAGAGTATCTATCCGCTGACTACATTTGCAGAAATCAAGGATTACTGCATGGATAACGACCTCAAGCTTTCCGATTATGTCCGTGAAATCGAGGGAGACGATATTTACGATTATCTCGCCGAGGTTTGGGATACGATGAAATCGGCAATAAGGCGCGGACTCAAAGCCGAGGGAACGCTTGCGGGCGGACTTAACGTCACAAGAAGAGCAAGAATACTTTTTCAACAGCATCATATAGACGAATCGGATGCGACAAGAGAAAACCGACTTGTGTGTGCGTATGCGTTTGCCGTAAGCGAGGAGAACGCAAGCGGCGGAAAAATAGTTACCGCACCGACTTGCGGCAGCTGCGGTGTTGTTCCCGCTGTGCTTTATTATCAACAGCAGAAGAGACATTTTTCCGACAGACAGGTCTTGCGTGCGCTTGCCGCAGGCGGACTAGTGGGAAATATCATTAAAAATAATGCGTCCATAAGCGGTGCGGAGTGCGGATGTCAGGCTGAAATCGGCTCTGCGTGCTCAATGGCTGCGGCGGCTCTCGGAGAACTTTTCGGAATGGAGCTTGACCAGATTGAATATGCCGCCGAGGTCGCAATGGAGCATCATCTCGGACTTACCTGTGACCCGATAAACGGGCTCGTGCAGATTCCATGCATCGAGAGGAATGCCGTTGCGGCTATGAGAGCGATAAACGCACTGGATCTCGCTAATTTCCTTACCTATTCGAGAAAAATCAGTTTTGATGTTGTAGTTAAGACTATGTATGAAACGGGAAAAGATCTCTTCTCCAAGTATAAAGAAACTGCCGAGGGCGGTCTTGCCAAGACGTATTACGAGTGATTTTTGGTTTTGAGAACGACGATTTCTGTTCTGAAATTACCTTTTCACCGCTATCAATTTATATAGTATTGTGTTTTCTTGTAGTTTGATGTATAACTATATTATCAATAAAAAATTATCAGATGAAAGGAATTTTATCATGGCAATTATCAATGTAGGCGAAAAGCTTCCTGATTTTAAGGTAGATACTTCAAAGAAAAGAAACACAAGCTTCTTAGAGATTGCCGGCGGAAAGCCGACCATGTTCGTTGTTCTTCGTTATATCGGCTGCCCAAGCTGTCGTTATGATGTTCATGTTCTTTCTCAAAAATACGCTGAGTTTGAGAAGAAGGGCGTAAACGTAGCCGTAGTTATGCAGTCTTCTGTTGAGAATCTCGAAAAGGCTCTTGAGGGAGCTAATGTTCCGTTCCCGATTGTTGCCGATGCAGATATGAACGTTTACAAGACTCTTTCAATAGAACCGGCAAAGGATATGGCAGGTCTTGTAGGCGGCGATATGGAGAAGCTTCAGGCTAAGGGCGCAAAATGCAAGGAGCTCGGATTTGAGCACGGCGAGTATGAGGGAATAGAAGAACAGCTTCCCGCATTCTTCTATGTTGACGCTGATCTCACCGTCAAGGTCGCTCACTATGCTAAGACTATCGTAGATATGCCGACAGCTGACGATATGCTCGCAATGATTTGATTAAAAAATAAAGCGGATGCCTACAAAAGGTATCCGCTTTTTGCATATTGAATGAGAAAGAGCATAAGCTTGAATTGTTAAATTAAGCTTATGCTCCGGTTATTTTGTTAGATTATCAGGTGAAGTGGTAGCCTTCGCCGAATGTGAATGTTCCCGGATAAGGGTCGACATTATCGCTGTTCGGAGTGAGGGTGTTTCCGCTTCTTGTGTACCAACCGACGGATGCACATACATTGTTGAGTGCGCCCTCTGCGATAAGGTACTGGTCGCCCTCGATTGCACATACGCAGACGTAATGCTCGTTAGATGCTCCCTCGTACTGGTAGAGAACATCGCCAACCTTTACTTCGTCAAAGTTATAGTAGGTTTCGCCCTGTCCCGGGGGAATCTGCTTGCCGTGAACGTAAATGATGAAGTCAATGGAGTATGCACAGCATCCCCAAGACTGACGTTCGGGCCAAAGAAGAGGTGTGATAAAGCCGTAGGATGCGTTATTGCACCATCTGGAATCGGAAATGAAAGAAGCGATTCTCTCTGCCATTTCACTGTCAACACTGCTTGAAGATGTCGATGAAGAGCTTTCTGTATTTTCCGATTTGTCCTCGGTTGATTCAGATGTTTTTATTTTTGCTTCGTCAGAATTTTCTGTTTCGCTGCTTTTTTCGATTATAAGCTTGGAAACAACGCTCGCTGAGTTGTAGTTTTCGTCTGCCTCGACAGTGGATTTTACAAAATATGTGCCTGCCTTGGTGGGAAGTGAGCCGTCAGTTTCTGCGCCGTTCTCGTTTGTCGTGAGAGCTGTGCAAGCTTCGTCAGTGTAGTACAAAGTGGAGACTGCGCCCGTGCTGCCCGTTACCTTAACTTTAATAAGGCTTTCGGCTGATGTGCTTTCGTCAGTTCTTACATCACTTGAAGCGATATAGGAATCGGCTTTCTGAATGGTCAGCTTAAATGCCGGAGTGACATCGAGACTTAAGCTGTTTTCTGTGATTGCGTAATAAGTGCCTGCATTGGTGGGAATGCCGCCTTCTGTGCTTGCACCGTTTGCTGTTCCTGTGAGCATGGAGCAGCTTTCGTCAATAAAATAAAGATATGATTCGCTTGCGTCTGCCACAGTGCCCGTGTAGGTGACTACCTGCTCGGGAACGGCATAGCCGACAGAAGAAACCGTATCGGCTGACGCACACAGTGCAGAAGACAATAAAATAACCGCTGAGAGCGGCAGTGCTATTATTTTATTCAGCTTAGTGAATTTGTTTTCTGTCTTTTCTCTTGACTTAGTTGTGGATTTGCTTTCATTAAATCTTAGAAAATTCTTCGATAAATTCAAAGGTTTACCTCGCTTTGTCTTGAAATGATGTTGCTATATTACCCCATTTCCGTGAAGAAAACAAGAAACTTATACAAAATAAATGCAAAAAAATTGTATAATTTGAGATAATAAACCCCATTTAGAAAGAAAATTGTAGAACAAAAAGAAAGAATACTGAATACAAAACATAAAAGTCTTCACAAAGTTTATATTTTTTGCAGAAATAAAAAAGGATTTTCGGGAGTGAAATCCCGCAAAATCCTTTTTGCTTTATTCTGAAATT
>CAVDQG010000002.1:0-7209 GCA_963611165.1 Bacteroides uniformis | reverse complement strand
ATTTTAACATGAACAGCATTGGTGTTTTCGTTTAAATATTCATACGAGATACATTTTGCACCAAGCTTTGTAAGAGTGTTCTTTAATTCATCAGACTCAAAAACCGGAGTTTTGTCGCCGTTCCACTTGAATGCGATGTCGCAAACCGAGCCTTCATCGGAATATTCGAGAGAGAAGTTCACCTTATCGTCATCACTCAAAACGGACGAAAGATTCTGAATATAAATTTCTTCGATAAGTGCTTCTGTCTTTAAAAGCAAATTCGGCGTGAACATTTTTCTTAGTGCGAAAGCCTGAATTTCGCTGATTAAGCCGAGGTAATCGAGTGTTTCCTTTGTGAATTCCTTTTGAATCCAGTCGAGACCGCCGATGAATCTTCTGGTGAGGTCTTTTTTCGGGTGACGGAAAATTTCGTCGGGAGTGCCCTCCTCGTAGATGATACCGTCATCGAGATAAACAACTCTTGTGGAAACGCTTTTTGCAAGCAACATTTCGTGCGTGACGATAATCATAGTCATGCCCTCTTTTGCAAGACGCTTGATAACCGCCAGAACTTCGCCGACCATAGTGGGATCGAGTGCGCTTGTCGGCTCGTCAAAGAGGAGAATATCGGGTTCCATGGCAAGTGCCCTTGCTATTGCGATTCTCTGTTTTTGACCGCCCGAAAGCTCATCGGGATAATTTAGTGCTTTTTCCGTCAGACCGACAATTTTCAAGAGCTTTTCTGCACGGGCTTTAGCCTGTTTTTTATCGAGATCCAAAAGCTTTTGCGGAGCGTACATGATGTTTTCGATGACATTCATGTGATTGAAAAGATTGAAATTCTGAAAAACCATGCCCATTTTCTGTCTGACTGCACTTAAATTGCAATTTTTTTCGCTCATATCGATACCGTTCACGACAACCTTGCCCGAGGTAGGCTCTTCGAGTCGGTTGATGCAGCGAAGTAAGGTTGATTTTCCTGTGCCTGACGGGCCGATGACAGAGATAACCTCGCCTTTATTTATCGTAAGATTGACATCACGAAGGGGTGTCGAGTTCGGAAATTCTTTTCTTAAATGTTCAATTGATATCATAAATCGGCACCTCCTGCCGTGAGATTTAAGTCTGATTTTTTAATGCGTCTTGGAGAAAGCTTCTTTCTGATTGCTTTCATTACCGTGAGTAAAATGCATGCGATTGCAAAGTAAATTATTGCTATCGAGATAAGGGGCACAATCGCTTCGTAAGTATTGCTTCTGATGATGTCTCCAACCTTTGTGAGGTCTGTGACCGCTATATAACCGACAACAGCCGTGCCTTTCATAAGGCTGATGAAATTACTGAAGTATCCGGGGAGCATGGTGCGTATTGCCTGTGGGAGAATTATTCCGCGGAATGTCTGTCTTTTTGTAAATCCTATTGCAAGAGACGCTTCCCACTGACCCTTGTCGATTCCGCCGATACCGCCCTCAAAAAGCTGGGCGAGATATGCGCCGAAAACCATTCCGAATCCGATTATCGCTACCGTGACATTGCTGATTTCCGAGTGAGCGAATACTATGTAATATAGAATCATGAGAATGACGATTATCGGAAGACCCTGCATAAGCTTTGAGTATATATCTGCTATAAATCTCAGAGCCTTTGATTTGGACATTGCCATGGCGCAGAAAAGCGCACCGAGCAAATTGGCAAGAATGAAGCCGAGTACGGTTATGAGCATTGTAACGGCAAGGCCTTTTAATATGCTCTGCCAGCGGTTTTGGTCAATGAGCGTCTTCTTTATGTTTGCCATAACTCCGTTTTTGGAAGTGCCGTCTGTAACCGAGTCCGATGTGACGAGATAGGGGCTGTCGATTTTGCTTGCTTTCACAATGGGAACGATTTCCTGAGTGTAATAAAAATCGGAATATTTAACGCTTTCTGCTCTTTCGGCAGTATAGGAAATCTGACCGATGCCCATATCGTATTTTTTCGTTGAAATACCGCTGATTATTCCTGAAAAATCAGTGTTTTCGATTTTAACGCCGTAGCCGTATTCCTTTGCAAATCCTGCAATTACGGCAATATCAAAGCCGACATTTTTTTCGTCAAGCATAAATGAGAACGGCTTGTACGTGTTGGTTGTGGCAAGCTTAATTGTGCCGTTTTCTCCGCTTGACGGAATATCAAGGATTTCGTAATCTGTGGAAAACAGCCATTTGTTCTGCAAGGCTTCAAGCTCGCCGCTATCCTTGATTTGTGCGATATATTCGTTAAATTTCCCCATGAGTTCGTCTTTTGAGCCGTCTTTCGGGAAAATCGCACCGATGTCGAAATAAGCAAGAGGCGCGTTGATGTATCCGAACTGAGGGTACTGCTCGGCAATGCCGAAGTAATTTACCGATGAAACGACAAAGAAGTCGATTTTCTCGGTGTCGAGTGCAAGGCACATATCCGAGAGATTGTTGAAATACTCAAGCTTGGCGTTTGGAAGGTAATTCTGTACTATGCTGTCCTGCGGAGTTCCCGTGACGACAGCGGCGGTTTTGTTTTCGAGCGGAGAGAGTTTTTCTGCTGTTTCGTTATCGGTGCTTGCGAATGCAGCCGTTGCAAGGCTCATTATGAATATTACCGAGAAAAGCAAGCAGAGAAGCTTTTTTGCCATGGATTTACTTTTCATATATCCTCCTTGAAATTCTGATTAGGTGAAAATGTCTGTACACATACAGCAAGGCTAATGATACACGACAAAAAGGGACAACCGATGTACAAATACGGTTGTCCCTTGAAAATCAAGATATTATTCGACGAAAATCAAACATTAAAGAGGAATTCGATGATGTCACCGTCAGCAACGACATATTCTTTACCCTCGGAGCGATAAAGTCCCTTTGCCTTGACTTCTGCCATGTTTCCGCCGCAGTTGAGCCAATCGTTAAAGGAGCATACCTGAGCTCTGATGAAGCCCTTCTCAAAGTCGGAGTGAATTTTGCCAGCAGCCTGAGGAGCCTTTGTTCCACGCTTGATTGTCCATGCACGGCATTCTTTTTTGCCGTCTGTGAGGTAGGAGATGAGTCCTAAAAGGTCATAGCTTGCCTTGATGAGTCTGTCGAGACCTGACTCTGAAAGACCTAAGTCCTCCATGAACATCTCTCTGTCCTCTTCGTCAAGCTCGGAGAGCTCTTCCTCGGTTTTTGCACAAATCGGAATTACCTCGGCATTCTCTGCGTCTGCTCTTTTCTTTACTATCTGGTAGTATGGGTTGCTCTCGGCGTTCTTAACTCCGTCATCGTCCATGTTGCAAGCGTAGATAATCGGTTTCTGAGAGAGAAGTCCGATTTCTCTGAGAGCAAACTGCTGTGCCTCGTCCTTCTCGTCAAACGGGAAGGTTCTTGCGGAAAGACCCTTTTCAAGATGAGCGACGAGCGGCTCAAGCCAAGCTACTTCGGCTTTTGCGTCCTTGTTGCCTGTCTTTGCGGCATGAGCAAGACGGTTGAGTCTGTTCTGAACTATCTCGAGGTCGGAGAGAATAAGCTCGAGGTCGATGCACTCGATGTCTCCGTCAGGATCAACGGGAACGGGCTTTGTTGCGTCTTCGACAACATGAGTGATGTTGTCGTCATCAAAGCAGCGAACAACGTGAATGATGGCGTCGCACTCACGGATGTGTCCGAGGAACTTGTTTCCGAGCCCCGCACCCTGAGAAGCACCTTTAACAAGGCCTGCAATGTCGAAGAACTCGACTACGGCAGGAGTTTTTTTGTCGGGATTCCAGTACTCGCAAAGCTTATCGAGTCTCTCATCGGGAACAGCAACGATACCGCTGTTCGGCTCGATTGTGCAGAAAGGATAGTTGGCTGCCTGAGCGTTGGCAGTGCCTGTGATAGCATTGAAAAGTGTTGACTTACCTACATTCGGAAGTCCTACGATACCAAGTTTCATATTTAAAAATTCTCCTTGAATGATTACAAAGTAAATCTGACCGCTAAATTAAGCGTGACAGTACTAATAAATATACCATGTCAGAGGGAAAAAGTAAATATTTTCGGATTAACTTTTGTCGCTTGAGAGGACGCACCGATTTGAGAGTTGTCAGAAATTTTATCCGAATAAGAAAATTAGGTGAAATTCCTGCAAAAAAAGTGTAATAAACGGCTTATCCATTGGACAAACGGCGATTTTTGTGGTATAGTCTTTTGTTGTTTGAGAGAATGAAAAACAGCTTTTTTCAAACATAACGAAAGGAGAGGCATGAAAAGTATGCTTAGATATAATCTTAACGGCAAAAATGTGAAAAGTGCACTCAAGCTAACGGCTTTAACGCTTGCGGCGGTTTTTGTTTTTCCGGCAATTCCGCAGAGCGCAAATGCGGTCACAACCACAAGCGAGATGCAGGAGATATACGACCGTCAGGATGAACTCAAGAGCCAAGAGGACGAACTCAACTCCAAGCTCTCGGAGCTTCAGTCTCAGGAGGCAGACGCTCAGGAATACAGCAATACCTTGCAGGAGAAGATAGATCTTACCGAGGAAAAGATTGATACCGCAATCTCTGATATTGCTACGCTCAACAGCAGTATAAAGGAGCTTCAGGAGAAAATTGATGAGGCTGATGCGGAGTATGCCGACACCCTCGCACTTCTCAAAAAGAGAATCAGAGCGATTTATGAGTCAGGCGACACAAGCACTATGGAAATTCTTCTGAATGCCACAAGCCTTTATGATTTCTCAATGAAAACAGAGATGCTCTCGGCGGTAACAAGCCATGATAAGCAGCTTTGCGATGAAATTCAGGAATATATCAACAAAACCAAGGACGACAAAGAATCCCTAAAGGAAGAAAAGTCCGAGGTCTCCAAGCTTAAAAAGAGCCTTGAAGAAGATCAGGCGGAGCTTGAAACGCTCATTGCCGAGAATAACGAGGTAATCGCAGGTCTTCAGTCTCAGGAATCTGACACCCAATCCCAAATCGATACAATCGAGCAGGAAGACGAGGAGCTCAACGCTCAGTTAGAGGAGCTTATCGCCGCTCAGAAGAAAAAAGAGGAAGAGGAGGCTGCCGCAGCAGCCGCAGCTGCTGAAGCGGCTAAAACTAACACGACAACTTCTTCGGGAGAGAGCGACGGCAACACGGTTTACACACCGCCGACAAGCTCCAGTGAAGCGGGAGGACTTTATGGTATCTGGCCGCTTCCCGGTTACAGCACCGCCGATATCACTCAGTACTTCGGTGAGGGCGGTCACGGAGGAGTAGATATAGGCGTGCCGTACGGAACACCTATCGTAGCTGCCGCAAGCGGAACGGTTCTCAATGCGTCTTACCACTGGTCGTGGGGTAACAATGTTCTTATTTATCACAATGGAACATATTCTACAAGATATGCTCATATGAGCGTTATTGCCTGCAATGTAGGCGATTATGTGGAGCAGGGTCAGGTTATCGGCTATGTCGGTTCAACAGGTAACTCGACAGGTAACCACCTCCACTTTGAGGTTTACGAGAACGGAACAAGAATAAACGGTTTGCCGTTTATTACCTGATAATAATTGAATTTAATTAAGCCATATTCGGTCAGTAATCGGATATGGCTTTTTGTTTGAGAGTATATTTTGAGTAATTTCAAACTGATTTTTCAACATTCTTTGAGAACTTGTTGAAAGATTTGCCGCAAATCAGGCGGTGTATATCAAGATTGAAAATAAAACTGTGATAAGGTATAATTATCTAACTAACAGTATTAAAAATAAAGACTTAATCAGGAGAAAATAAATGAAGAATAAAAACAGCAATTTTAATAAATCAGAGCCGTTTTATAAGGCAGTAACAGAGAAGAAAAAGCACCGTGTTAGACCTCAAAAGGAAGTTTTTGTGAAAGAAAAGGCAGTGACTGAAAAGGAAGAGCCTGAGAAAAAAGTAGATTTTCCGCAGTGCCCAAACAGGAAAAAATGCGGCGGCTGTCAGCTTCAGAATCTGTCATATAAAGATCAGCTTTCCTTTAAAATGGGAACATGCATAAAATTGCTCGGAAAATACGGCAGAGTAGAAGAGATTATCGGTATGGATAATCCATACCACTACAGAAATAAGGTTCAGGCGGCATTTTATACCGACCCGAGAAGTCACAAAATAATCAGCGGAATATATCAGTCGTCAACGCATAGAATAGTCGGCATGGATTCATGTATGATTGAGGACAAGAAAGCTGATGAAATTATAGTTTCGGTCAGAAAGCTTCTCAAGGATTTCAAGCTCACAACCTACAATGAGGTGACGGGCAAGGGATTTTTGCGCCATGTGCTCGTGAAAAGAGGATTTGCCACGGGAGAAATTATGGTAGTTCTCGTGACGGGAACACCGATTTTCACGGCTAAGTATAATTTCTGTAAAGCACTTTTGAAAATTCACCCCGAGATAACAACGATTGTCCAGAATGTAAATGATAAGTTCACATCCATGCTTCTCGGACAAAACGAAAAGGTGCTTTACGGTGAGGGATATATTGTTGACGAATGCTGCGGATTAAAATTCAGAATTTCCGCAAAGTCGTTCTACCAGATTAACCCCGTTCAGACCGAAAAGCTTTACGGAAAGGCAATGGAGTTTGCGAACCTTAAAGGCGGAGAAACGGTTATCGACGCTTACTGCGGAATCGGAACGATAGGAATGATCGCCGCCTCTAAGGTGACAGGAAAAAATCCCGTTAAAGTCACGGGAATTGAGCTCAATCAGGATGCGGTTAAGGATGCAAAGCAGAACGCAAAGCTTAATAATATGAAGAATATCCGCTTTTTCTGCGCCGACGCAACTGAATTTCTCACCAATATGGCGCTTGAGGGAGAGAAAGCAGATGTCGTTTTGATGGATCCGCCAAGAGCGGGAAGCACCGAGGAATTTATACTTTCTGTTTGCTCGCTCGCACCGAAAAAGGTGGTTTATGTTTCATGTAACCCCGAGACGCTCGCAAGAGATTTGGCTTCATTTACGGCTAACGGCTACAAGGTAAAGAGAATTCAGCCTGTCGATATGTTCCCGATGACACAGCATGTGGAAACGGTAGTTCTTCTTTCCAAGGGAGAAATCGACTCAAAAAAGTGAAGTGTGAGTTCTCGATGGAAGACATAGACATGTCCGGATTCCAGAAGGGCGCAACCTATGAACAGATCAAAGCGTATGTGCAGGAACATAGCGGGCTAAAGGTATCTTCCCTGTATATTTCTCAGGTGAAGCGGAAATGTGGGCTGGAT
>CAVDQG010000001.1:123831-131586 GCA_963611165.1 Bacteroides uniformis | reverse complement strand
TATATATATATATAGGGGTTCAGCCATGGCAGGAAAATACACTAAACAGGAATTAAAAGAGAAGCTGCAGTTATCGGCTTACCATATCGTGGCAACTGAGGGCGTGGAGCGCTGCACCGTGAGAAGAGTGTCGGCGGGATGCGGACTCAGCGACCCGTATATCTACCAGTGTTATTCCGATTTGCCGGACTTGATGCAGTCGGCATTTATGGAAATCGACAAGAAAATAGCCGATTGTGTTTATAATGCGCTTAAACATAACGTGCTTGAGTTAATCACAACAGAGGACGCCGTTAAGGCTTGCGTTCTTCTCTGGAGAAATTACTGGAAGTTCCTTATGGATGACCCCGAAAAGACCATCTTCTATTGGAGATTCTATCAGTCGGCATACTACACCAAAGAACTGCACGATGAAAGGGTACTCAATTACAAGTATTTCGTTAAATTCATAGCTAAGGTGGGAGAAGCCTATAATCTTACGCAAAAGATTCATTTGAATGTTTTGGTTTCGAATTTGATTGATAATACCGTTTCGGTTGCGGTTAAAATACATCTCGGATTTTTCAAAAAAGAAGAAATAATCGAAAAGAGACTTTTCCAAACCGTCTTTGCAAATCTTTTCCATCACCTTGGAGTTGATGTGTGGGACGTAAGCGACTCATATTTTGAGTCGGATGTGATTTGATTGGAGAAAAAATGCGAATCCTATCCCATGAGCACGTTTGCCTGAAAAAAACGGGCAAGCGGTTAAAGAAGAATACTGTTCGTTTTGTATCGCTCACTATGGCGCTTGCCATGGTGCTTTCCTTGGGCTTTGTCTTTACGGCAAGCGCAGACGAGGAGCTCACGCCGACCTGCGGTCATGAGGAGCACAAGCACGATGAGAATTGCTACGAGAAGAAGCTTATCTGCAAGCTGGAGGAAACGGAGGAACCGAGCACTACGCCTACTCCCGAGCCGACAGCAACGCCGGAGCCTGCTCCCGTGCATGTGCACACGGACGAGTGCTATGAAACGGTTACCACATTAATTTGCGGTCTTGAAGAGAGCGAGGGTCACACCCACGGCGAGGAGTGCTATGACGAAGAGGGAAACCTCATCTGCACACTCGAGGAAAGCGAGGGCCACACTCATGACGAGAGCTGTTACAGCGTAGAAAAGGTTCTTGTTTGCGGACTTTCTGATGAAGTTCCGCAGGAGGAGCCGGCAGCTGAAACAACAGAGACAAGCGAATCCTCCGAGGAGACCGTTACGGCACACAAGCACACGGACGAGTGCTACGAGAAGGTTCTCAAATGTGATAAGGAAGAACACGAGCACACGCTCATTTGCTACACAAATAAATCTGCCGACCTTGAGTCGCAGTCAAACTGGGAGAGCACCTTACCCGGAAATCTCACGGGCGACTGGGCAAAAGATTTGGTTACGGTTGCGAGAAGCCAGATAGGCTACCGTGAGAGCAAATATAACTATGAGGTTGAGGAAGCCGAAAACGAGGACGGCGAGGACAGAGCACTCGGATACACACGCTACGGCGCATGGTACGGCGCTCCTTATGCCGACTGGTGTGCGATGTTCGTTTCTTTCTGCCTTAATTATGCGGACATTCCCTCAAGTGAGGTTCCTTATGAGGCAAGCGCACCCCGATGGGTAAGCACCTTGACCGCAAAGAATATGTTTGAAAGCAAGGGCGATTATGAGCCGAAATACGGCGATATAATCTTTTTTACATATGACGGTGACGGACTTGCCGACCATGTCGGTATTGTGGAATCCGTCAAGAGAGACAAAAAGGGAAACATCACCGAGATTAAAACCATCGAGGGAAATTCAAGCGACTTCGTTCAGGAGAATACTTACAGCCCAGATGACGGAAGCATTCTCGGCTACGGTGTTCTTCCGAAAAAATGTGCCTGCTACAAGACGGTGAAAACCGCCGTTTGCGGACAGGAACAGACAGGACACGTTCACTCTTTCGATTGCTACGATGAGGACGGAAAGCTCATCTGCAAGCAGACGGAGACAACGGGTCACATTCACGGCTATACCTGCTATTCGAGCGAGAAGGTACAGCAGTGCAGAGGTGAGGGCAAATGCAAGTGCAAATGCCATAAATAACCTCCAATAACTCAGATTACGACGTACATTTTTAACGGAAAGGTCGGCACCGGCTAGCAATTTTGGTGCCAATCTTTCTGTTTGTGTAAATATGAATAGACAGCAAATCCCCCGACGCCGTTTGCAAATTCGGCGTCGGGGGATTTTGGTTTTCGGAAGTGTGTTGATTATTTTGTCAGTTAATGAGATTTTGAGCCTTGGAAATTACCAGTCCTTAACAGAGCCGTCAAATGCTCTTCTTGCGGCATTGCTTCCACGCTCGTTTGCGGGGTAAAGCTCTTCTGCGTTGTCAGCGAGCTCTACGCCGATTCCGGGTGCATCGGGAATGAACATACAGCCGTTCTCGAATTTGAGCGGATTTTTAACCATGGCGTCCTCTGCACCGTTTAAGCAGAAGCCCGGTAATTCCTGAATGCCGAGATTAGGAATGGATGCGCAAATCTGTAAGCATGCCGCCGTGGAGACAGGGCCGAGCGGATTGTGAGGAATGACGAGTACATCATGAGCTTCGGCAAGTGCCGCAATTTTCTTGCTTGTTGTGATACCGCCGACAGCGCATACATCGGGGCGGATGTACTGGCAAGCGTGGCGGGACATGAGCATTTCGCACTCACGAAGATCGATTGCTCTTTCTCCCGTTGCGATAGGCACGCCGACCTTTGAGGCTACCTCTGCCATGGTGTCGATGTTGTCGGGCGGAACAGGGTCTTCAAGCACCATAGGGCGGTACGGCTCAACCGCTCTGCCGAATGCGACAGCCTCGGGGAGAGTCATTCCTCTGTGGCACTCGAGAACGAAGTCGAAGTCGTTTCCGACAGCCTCTCTTGCCGCTTTGACCTTGCTTACTTCATGTTCTATTCTGCTTGAGAAGAACTCGCCCTTTCCGTCAGGGGAGCTTATCGGGCCGTTGCAGAAAATCTTTGCGGCTGTGAAGCCCATGTTTTTAAGGTCAACATATTGCTTTGCAAGCTCGTCTATGTTCTCGGTGACATGCATGACGGATGCGTAAACTCTTACTTTATCTCGTGTCTTGCCGCCGAGAAGCTCGTAAACGGGAACGCCCAGAGCCTTGCCCTTGATGTCCCAGAGTGCGATATCAATAGCGGAAATCGCACTCATTATGACAGAGCCGCGGAAGTAGACGGAGCGAAGAAAATTCTGGTTAAAGTCCTCTATGCGGAAAGGATCTTTTCCGATGAGGTAATCGGCAAATTTCTCGATTGCGGAAGCCGTTGCCTGAAGATAGCCCCAGTTTCCAGCTTCACCGAGACCGACTATGCCTGCGTCGGTATATACCTGAACGAACAGATAATGCTTAGCAAAACGAAGTTTTACATCTGTGATTTTCATGGTTGATTCCTCTAATGCTTAATTTATGTGCTGTTTGATGAATTTACAGTGAAGAGATAATCCTTCTTCCCAGCCGTCTGTTCTGTTGACGGTGAAGCCGTGAACTGCGTTTTCTATTCTTTTGATTGTAACGCAAACACCTGATTTTGCCAAGCTGAAAGCGAAGCTCTCGGTGTCGTCACGAAGGCTGTCTTTGTCCGCTGAAATCACGAGTGAATCGGGGAAAGCCTTAAGCTCATCTTCATTTGCGAATTTCGGAGACAGTCGGGAATTTTTCGGGTCGCTCTCACCGACATAAAAGTCGGTGTAAAGCTTCTCTGTTTCTGCTCGTTTGACCCAGAATGGGTCTTTTTTTAACTCATCCGAAAGTCTTTCTATCGGATTCACTGAGTTGTCGGTCGGAAAATACTCCATGAGAGCACAACATGGGCGAAGCTCGTGAGTATGTGAGTTTTTGATGAGCGCTGAGGCAACAAGGTTGCCGCCGGCGGAGTGTCCGACAAGAACAATCTTGTCCTCGTTAACTCCGAGCTCCTTTGCGTGCTCAAATGCGTACAGAGAAATTTCGTAAGCTTCGTCTGCAGCATAGGGGAAAGGATTTTCAGGGGCTAAGCTGTAATCAATGTCCCAAACGAGGGCTGAAAGCTCAGCCATAATTGTAGATGCGTATCTGTGGTCACGGGCTGTTCTGCCCTTTATAAATCCGCCGCCGTGAAAATTGATTATCATGGCGTCAAAGTTTGATTCGGGCTTTTCTTCAAAGACGTGAACCTTCATGCCGCTTCTTGTTGTGATGAACATTTCTGTTTCTTTTCCGGGAAGAGCGGCAAGCTCCTCGGCGCTGACCGAACCGAAGCGGTCACGGTTTCGCACGAGATTAGCAATATCGATTTTTTCTTTTTGTGTCATGGCTTTTTAATCAGAATGCCGGGAAAACGGTCATTGTGTAGAAGATATAGACTATCGGAAGAATGAGGGTGATGAGTGCGCCCGACTTGAAGAGAGACTTGAGGTCATAGCCGCCGTCAGCCATGCACATAGGAACAGCGGGTGTTGCCATAGGTGTGAGGAAAGCGGTGAGTGAGCCTGCATTTACGAGGAGAACAAGTCCTGTCGGATTTGCACCGAGTGAAGCGCATGTCAAAAGGCAAATCGGAACGAACACAGCCGAAACGGAACGGTTGAGCATGAACTGTGTGAGAATGAAAGGAATGACGAAGAAGAGTGCGCCGAGAACATAGCTGTTGTGTGTGCCGCCGACTGCTTTTGCCAAAGCGTTGCCGATAAGCTCGCCTGCGCCTGTGTTTGTGAGGGATGTGCCGAGTGCAAGTGCACCTACGAAGAGCATGAGCATATCCCACGGAATATCACGAAGAGCGCTTTTGCTGTCAACAACTCCGAAGAGACACATGAGAAGTGAGCCGACAAGTGCGATTGCCCATGTTGGAAAACCGATCTGAGATGAGAAAATAAGGCAAATGATTGTTGCGAAAAATACTACAATGCCGATTTTGTCTACAACGGGGCTGAGCTTTTCAGCTTCCTTGCCGCCCTTTTTCTCGAGAGTCTCGATAGGGACAACAGGACTTTTCGGCGTGAGCTTGGGTCCGAGGAAGAGTGCCCAAAGCGGAACGATGAGAAGAACCGGCCAGCCGCCGATGAGGAAGTCTATCGCACGGATGGACTGACCCACAAAGCCGTAGGTCTCCATAAATCCCGTGAACTGACCTGCCTGCTGAATTGCGGTGGAGAGCGGAAGAATACCGCAGCATGCAACGCAAACAACCATGATAGGGAACATATACTGGCTGCGGCTGTGACCTGTCTTGTCACAAAGAGCTGCGAGAAGCGGACTTACGATAGCGTAAACTACCATAGGGCTTGCGATGAAGTTTGTGACCAAAACCGCAAGGAGGATGTATCCTGCGTAAGCTGTTATAAAGCTGCCTCGTGTGAGCTTCATAATGCCGTTACACATGGCATCAACCATGCTTGTTCTGCGGAATCCTGCGGCTACGATGAACATTGTAGCCATGAGAATGGTGTTATTGTTTGAGAATCCGGCTAAAGCGCCTGCATCGTCAATACAGCCTGTGAAATAGAGTGCCGCCATGGAAATCATTGCAGTGAGCCACATGGGAATTTTGTTTAACATGTAGCTGATTAATGTGAGTGCAAAGATAACCATACAAATTATCATTTGTGTGTTCATTTTAAACTCCTACCATTATATAAGATATGTTAGATAGCTGATTTTAATTTTAGTCTGTCTGCCCGGGCGAGGCTAAATCGTGAGATAACAATATCACCCGTATTTTTGTTTGTCGCACACTATCTTTGCAGATTATTTTTCCGATGAAGAAATTTATTTAAAAGACGAGGTTAAACAATAGTTTACAAGCAGTTAAAAAATCCGAATTTTTTCCCTGTGAAAATCGGCAATGCAGTAAAGTATATTTTGTTACATATGCAGTATAAAGGATACAATATACGCTAAAAATCTTTGAAAATCGTTGACATAAAGGGATTTTTCGGATATTCTAAGATAGTAAAGAAAATCAGGGAAAAAATAATTCGAAATTTTATCACAGGGAAATTATTTAGATTTGGTGAGGTGAAAATTTTGGCTGATTCAAATTATGAACCAAGCTTACCCAAAGATAATATCCACCTTCGTGTTTTTGCTCACGACATCATGAATTATCGTTATCACTGGCACGCTGACGAATACGAACTGAGCATAGTTCTTTCGGGATGTCAGGAATATTGCCGAGGCAACGAGAACTATATTTTGCATGAGAATGACGTAATTCTGGTTCCGCCGGGGATAGGTCATGCGTCCATGAGACTTAAGCCGAACACAAGAGCACTGGTTCTGCATTTTCCCGCAAATGCTTTCAAGCTTCTTTCTCAGAAAGGCTATATCTATAACTTTAAGAGCTGTTTGTCTGACGAAAGCAACCGTGACGAGGGAAGATTCAAGCGAGTTCGCTTTTATGTGACTAATATTCTTCGTGCCGAAAAGGAGCAAAATCCTTTTTCGTATATCTCGATAAAGTCTAATCTTGTTTTGCTTTTGATAACGCTTTTCAACGAATTTAACCCCGAGCAGATGAATGTTATCGATGATGACGACAGAAGAAGGGAGACTATGCGTCTTTTGCTTTCTTACATCGAGGAGCGATATGACGAGAAGCTGTCTCTTGAAGACCTTGCCGATTACACGGGTTACAACCGCACCTATGTGTCGACGCTTTTTAAGCAGATGGTCGGCATAAATTTTCACGAGTATCTGACGAGGGTGCGATTCCAGCATGCGTTAAATGATCTCACCAATACAAAAATAAATCTTACGGATATTGCTCTGAAAAACGGATTTTCCGACCTCAAGACAATGACGAACCGTTTCCGCTCCACTCTGGGCAGAAGTCCCAGCGAATACAGAGCAATGCTGAGCCCCGATGAAATAGTCGGCGACACAAAAAGACTTTTTCTTGATTCTGAAGATTCGGCACTTAACAAAAAGCTGGATGAATTTTCGGCAATAGGACAAGTCGGATAAGGCGAATAATTCTTGAATTTAACAGAGTAAAAAATTAAGCACAAGCTGTTTGAAGGCTTGTGCTTTTATGTTTGTATTGCTTTTGATTTTTATTTGTAATACGCAAGAAGTCTTGTCCAAACTCCCGTGCTTCCCTGAACCGTCGAGAAGGTAGAGATGACATAGCATCTGTCGGATTCGACTTTGTCGAGATTGCAGACATTCTCGACTATTTCCACGCCGCCGCCAAGCAGAATTTTGTGGCAGACGGGCTCGCTCGTGTCGGGGGAGATTGCTTCGCATCCGACAAAGCGAACGTTTTTTTCTACTAAGTAGTTTGCACAATCTTCCGTGAGGTGCGGGTAATTTGCTATGTATTCCTCGGGGTCACTCTCCCAGATTTTGTCGTGGTTGGTATCGAAAAGCACCGCTTCGCCCGAATTTATCTCGCCGTGCTCTTTTTCCCAGCTTTTGACATTGTCTGCGGTTATTTCGTAGTCTCCGTCAACGTCAAGCCGTATAATGCACGCAGTGCCGATTAAAACAGTGGGGTCAACGCTTTCTATCGTACCGCCGTCTTTGAGAACATGGAAAGGTGCATCCATATGTGTTCCCGTGTGCGGACAATAGCTTATTGTTTCGAGATTATAAAGTGCGTTCTGATTGCCGATTTCGCTGAAATACTCGATTTCTGGGAGCTTGAGCGCAGGGTCGGCAGGCATATCGTCCGTCACGGTGTGGGAAAT
>CAVDQG010000001.1:36393-123821 GCA_963611165.1 Bacteroides uniformis | reverse complement strand
GTCGGAGAAAAGAGAGTCGGATATACTGTTCGACGAACAGGCTGTCAGCGAAAAAATCAAAGAGAGTGCCACAGCCGAAATAAGAGACGATTTAATATATTTCTTTAATTTCATATTAATTACCTTCAGTTCCTTACGAGAGAAACAACTGTTTCCACATGAGCCGTGCCGGGGAAGAGGTCTGCCGGAGTTACCTTTTGAGCCTTGTAACCTTTTTCGTCAAAAATCTTGAGGTCACGGGCAAGAGTTGCCGGGTCACAGGAGACATACACCACCCTTTGCGGTGACATCTTCGAGATTGTTTCGATAAGCTCGGCGGCACAGCCCTTTCTCGGTGGGTCGATGATGATAACATCGGGCTTTTCTCCGCGTTTTTCGAGCATATCGGCGGCTTTTGCGGCATCACCGCAGATAAATTCAGCGTTGTCTATTCCGTTTTCGGCGGCATTTACCTTGGCATTTTCAATAGCCGCATCGATGATTTCTACACCGATGAGCTTTTTTACTTTGTGTGCCATGGAAAGTCCGATTGTGCCCGCACCGCAGTAAAGATCCATGAGGGTTTCGTCTCCCGTTAGGCAAGCGTACTCGGCGGCTTTGTTGTAAAGTCTTTCGGCTTGGGTGCGGTTTACCTGATAGAACGAAAGCGGTGAGATATTGAAACGAAGCGAGCAAAGCTCGTCGGCGATAGTGTCATTCCCCCAGACGGTGCGGCATTTTTTGCCGAGAATGACGTTAGTTTTCTCTTTGTTGGTGTTGAGAATGAAGCTTGTCATTGACGGAACATTTTCGCGAAGCATAGCGCACAGCTTGTCTGCATTTTTCAGCTTGTCGGCGTTAATGACCACACAAACCATGATTTCACCCGTCTTTTCGCCCTTTCGCAAATAAAGGTGACGGATGACGCCCTTGTGAGTTTCTTCGTTATAGACGCTGTCTCCGTACTGCTCGAACCAATCTCTGAAAACATCCGAAATAACTCCGAATTCCTCGGGCTGGAGAAGGCAGTGCTTGGCGTCGATTATGCGGTGGGAGTGACCGGCATAAAATCCCATGATAAGCTTGCCGTTCTTGTCCAGTCCGACAGGAATCTGAGCCTTGTTGCGGTAGCCACAGCGGCTTGGAGCAGAGATAATCGGCTCGAAAGGAATGTCCTTCAGTCCGCCTATTCTCTCTATGCAGTCTCGCACCTTGTCGGACTTTAGTCTTGCTTCTTCCTCGTAGTTTATGTGGCGAAGTGAGCAGCCGCCGCATTTTTCGAAATACGGGCAGTCGGACTCTGTGCGGTTTTCGGACGGAGTGATTATTTCTTCAATTTTTCCGAAAGCGTAATTTTTCTGCACCTTGAGTATTTTACAGCGTATCTTATCACCGACGGCGGCAAGCGGAACGAATATTGCCATTCCCTCGAATCTGCCTATTCCCGAGCCGTCGCTTGACATAGCGTCGATTGATAGCTCTATGCTATCATTCTTTGCTATGAGATTTCTCTCGAGATTTTTAAATTTCTTTTTGCTCATAATAATATGAATCCTTTTGTGATTTTTTACATAATTAAATTTGTGCATTTAGGCATATTATGCAATGGGTAGATTTGACTTTTTCGGCTTGAAATTGCGAAAAACTTACGATATAATTAAACCATAACAAAGAACACAAGCCCTGTGACAGCGTTCTGTCACGAGTTTATCAATACAACTCCTCCCCAAAAGAGCAAAAAAGCCGAGCAAAACTGCTCGGTTTTTTTGCACCCTTTTGCAGTTAACTTTTGAAATCTGTTTACTAAAGTGAACAGATTGATTTTTGCGGAAAATCAAACCGTATTAATCGGTTTTCCGTTTTTCCATGCGGCAAGATTATCGGCAACACACTTCACAAGGCGGATTCTTGCGTCACGGGAAGACCAGCCGATGTGCGGAGTGAGGACAGTGTTTTTTGCGGTGAAAAGCGGGCAGTCCTTTTCGGGCGGTTCCTTTGCGAGGACATCAAGACCGGCACCGCCGATTTTTCCGCTGTTGAGAGCGTTTGCAAGAGCTTGCTCATCTATCAGACCGCCTCTTGCCGTGTTGATGAGAAGTGCTGTCGGCTTGACGAGAGAGAGAAGTTTTTCGTTCACAAGCTCCTTTGTTTCGTCATTGAGCGCACAGTGAAGTGATATGACGTCGCTATTTGAGAAAAGCTCCTCGAGGGAAACTTGTTTTTCGCCGTCCTCAAGCTTTTTCTCGTGCTTAGAATAAACGAGAATGTTCATGGAAAGAGCCTTTCCGAGTGCGGCAACGGTTTTTCCTATGTTTCCGTAGCCGACTATTCCGAGAGTTTTGCCGTAAAGCTCAAATATCGGGTGAGTGGAGTGGCTCATTTCTATGCTGTTTTGGTAACCGCCGTTTTTGATTTCGTCGCTGTGTGTCTTTATGTGATTGCAAAGCTCAAGCAGAAGAGCGAAAGCTTGCTGGGCAACTGTGCCGACGCAGTAGAACGGAACATTGCAGACAGTCACACCGAGCTCATGTGCCGCCTTTGTGTCCACAAGGTTGAAGCCCGTTGCAAAAAGTCCGATGTATTTTAATCTCGGCAACGAGAGCAAAAGCTCTCTTGTTACAACAATTCTGTTGATGATGATAGCGTCGGCGTCCTTTGAGCGCTCATACACAAGCTCCTTTGGTGTGTCCTCGTAAAATGTGACATTTCCCAAGGCTTCTATCGGCTCAAAGGAAATATCTCCGGGGTTGGTTGTACCGCCGTCAAGTATAACTATATTAAATGGCTTATTCACAGCTGAGTTTTCCACAATCTGTTCTCCTATTGTTAAAAAGATTTTCCGAAATCATTTTTATCCGATTTTATTTTACTAAGTATATATCAAAACACAATACTTTTCAACAAAAAGCGGAGACAGGTTAAAAACCGTCTCCGCAAATTTACTTTTTACTTCTTGTAATCGAAATCGGGAATTTTGTTCCAGCGTTCTCTGTAATAATGAGCTGCAAGCTTCGGCTTTCTGTCACGGGTGAAAAGTCCTTTTTTGTTTCCCTGAACACGGACTATGCCCTGACTTGTGGCGAAGTCGGCAAAGTTCCACACCTGTTCGCCGACAACAAAATTCATCTCGTCAAAAACCTTGCTGTAGATTTTGTAATATTCAAGCTGATATTCTTCGGTGAACATTACGGGTGTGGTGTCGTGAAGTCCCATGACCGTGTCTGCTCCGAATTCCGTGAACATAACGGGCTTGCCGTGTTTCTCCCAGCCTAAAAGCTCGTTTCTAAGCATATTTTCCGCTTGGTCAAGCTCGCCGCCTGCGATATACCAGCCGTAGTAGCGGTTGAGGCAAATGACATCGCTCAATAGTCTCGAAACATCGGTCTCGGGGGCGTTTGGCGTCTGAACGGAAACCATTGTGCACGGTCTGTTCTGTGGGTCAAGCTCACGGGCAAGCTTAAACAGCGGCTCGAAGTACTCGTAAGCACCCTCGCCCGCACAGTCCGGCTCGTTCGCAATGCTCCACATAACAACGCAAGCGTGGTTTTTGTCACGGTCGATTAAATCTCTTATGACCTCTTTGTGGTGCTCAGATGTTTTCACGCCGTGCTCCGGGTCATAGGTTCCTACCGTTTTGCCGTGGAAATTCGCACCGCCACCGAAAAGAAGATTTATGCCGACTGCGGGAGTCTCGTCAATTACGACTATTCCTTCCTCGTCACAAAGGCGCATCATTTCTTCGCTGTACGGGTAGTGGCTTGTTCTGAACGAGTTTGCACCCTGCCACTTCATGAGGCTGATGTCCTTTGAGTTCATCGGAAGATTGATTCCTCTGCCGTTCGGGAAGGTGTCCTCGTGCTTGCCGTATCCCTTGAAATAGAACGGCTTCTCGTTAATCAGGAATTTTGTTCCGTCAATTCTTACGCTCCTTATGCCTTGGGGGAGAGTATAGCTGTCCTCGGCGTATTTTATCTCGATATCGTAAAGATAAGGCTTGAGCGGATACCAAAGCTTAGCGTTTTTGACAGAAAGAACACCTTCTTTTTTCTCGGAAACGGCTGCGGCGTTTCCGTCTCTGTCTTTCAGTGTGACGAGAACAGGCTTAGAGTCGTCATCGTCCGATGTCTTTACGCTGTAATGAATTTCGGTTTCGTTTGTGCCGTCCGTGTTAAATGTGATTTTCGGTACAACTGTTATGTCCTCGATGTAGCTTTTCGGAGTTGTGTAAATTCTTACGGGACGGGTGATGCCGCAGTAGTTGAAGAAATCGAAGTTCGGACTGTTCTTAGTCTGCTTTTTTGAGACATCGGCACTGCCGCTCATACCGAACATATCTCCGCCGGACGGTGAGCCGACAGGGAGAGTTGTGTAATCGATTTTGTTGTCGACCGCAATGACGAGTAAATTTTCACCGTCTTTGAGATAGTCGTTAATCTCGGCTTCAAATGGCAAAAATCCGCCCTTGTGTTTGATTACCAAGTTTCCGTTAAGGTAAACCTTAGCTTTGTGGGTGACTGCGTCGCACCTTAAAACTACACGCTGGGAATTGACCAAGCTCGGCAGAGAGAATTTCTTCTGATACAGCACAACGCCGAATTTATCACGGTACTTTGTGCCCTCCTTGATGTCGTTGTAGCTTGAGGGTACGGGCATTTTTTCGGGATTTTTTAGTCCCGTTTCGTGCTGCTTTTCGTCAAGAGCCTTCTCGCCGTCAAGGGTGAAATCCCATATTCCCGAGAGATCGACAAGAAGTCTTGAGTTTGTCATAATCGGATAAAGCATGTGAAAAATCCTCCTTTGAAATATTTTGTGAAAAAACAAACCTTACATAAATATAATATCACAAAATAAGAACCGAATAAGTATTTTTTGTGAATAATTCAGTTTCGACTTGTAAAATTATACATTTAAGAATACAATGAAAACGAATTTTTTTGACAGGAGAGTCAATATGACAAATTGGTTTGAAGAGGCAAGATACGGCTTATTCATTCATTTCGGTTTGTACTCTATGCTTGCGGGCGAATACAAGGGTCAGACAACCGACAGAATAGCCGAGTGGATAATGAATCACTTGAATATTCCCGCAGAGGAATACGAAAAATTAATGAAGGATTTTAATCCGAGTGAATTTAACGCAGAGAAAATCGCTGAAAAGTGCGAGGATTGGGGAATGAAGTATGTTGTTCTCACATCCAAGCATCACGAGGGCTTTGCTAATTTTAATTCGGCTTGTTCGCCGTACAACAGCGTTAACGCTTGCGGCAGAGATTTGGTTCTCGAATTGAAGAATGCATGCGTCAAGCACGGGCTGAAGTTCGGTCTTTACTATTCTCAGGCACAGGACTGGCACGACCCTGACGGATACATCGCAGGCAAGGATAAAAACATCGACTACAGGGCTTATCTTGACCGCAAATGCATGCCGCAGTTAAGAGAGATTATGACGCAGTATAATCCCGATTTAATCTGGTTCGATACTCCTATGGGCACGACAGCCGAACAGTCGAAGGAAATGGTGGATTTAGTCAGAAGCTACAATCCCGAGGTTGTCATAAGCGGCAGAATAGGCAACGGCTTAGGCGATTACATGACAACGGGAGACAACTTTATTCCGAGACTTCCGTATGACGGCTTGTGGGAGGTTCCCGCAACCATTAACGACACGTGGGGATACAATAAATACGACAAAAACTGGAAAAATCCCTATGATATAATCAAGCTGCTAGTCAAGATTAATTCCCGAGGCGGAAATTATCTTCTCAATGTCGGCCCCAAGGGGGACGGCTCCATACCGAAAGAGAGCGTTGAGGTTCTCGATACGGTCGGAAAATATGTCACGGCGAATGCAGACAGCATTTACGGCACGAAGAGTGCGGGAGTTTATCCCTATGAGCTTGATTTTGCCGAGTTCACCTGCAAAAAGGGAAAGATTTTCGTGCATGTATTCAAGCCGAAAATTCGTTTCGAGCTTCTGAATATCGCAAATAACATCACGGGAGCATATCTTGTTGAGACGGGAGAAAAGCTTGATTACCGTGTCGGCCACACGTGTGAGGGGCATGAGTTTGTGGAAGTGAATTTGCCGAAGGAAATGCACGATAAGTCTTATTATGTAGTGTGCCTCACACATGACGGCGATGAGCCGATATACACGGATTTGAAGCTGTAACGGAGGAGAATATGGGTTTAAATCTATTTTTGAAGAGCAGAATAGAGGATGCAAAAGCACTTGTCGGCGAGCTTAGAAAAGAATACGATTACGTTTCTGTTCTCGGTTCGTCGGCTAAGCTTACGAAAATAATTTCCTCGACATATTTTTCGACTATGGAATCATCGGAAAACGACTGCGGATTTGTAATCAAGCTTTATAACGGAAGCTGTTACAGCGAATACGCATGCGATGATATCAGGGGCCTTGGTGCCGATGAAATCAAAAATGCTGTTAAGCTTAACGGCTTAAAGCAGGAAAACGTAAAGACCGCACCGCTTGAAGAAGAGGAGCTGACAAAAAGCTTCGAGAGAAACGATTCTTCTCCGCTTGAGGGCGAAGAGATAATGGAGAGAATGTCCGCACTTCGTCAAAAAGCGGAGAAATATGACGAGAAGATAATCGGCGTCAATGTCATGCATATGAAGCGTGAGGTCTCTGAAATTTTCGTTTCAGATAAAAAGTGCCTCGACCAGTTCTATGTTTGGGTAAACTTCAGACTCAGAGTGACTGCACGTGACGGCGACAACATAAAGAGCGGTTCTGACAGCTCAAACGGCTCGGATACACTTTCTTCGCTTGTCGGACTCGAGAAGAAGTGGCAGAAAATCTGCGACAAATCACTTATGCTTCTAAAAGCAAAGCCGATAGTGCCGGGAACATATGACATAATCACTCACCCGTACATATCGGGACTTATCGCACACGAGGCGTTCGGTCACGGCGTTGAGATGGATATGTTCGTCAAGAACAGGGCAAAGGCGGTTGATTATGTCGGAAAATATGTCGCAAGCGAGCACGTGAATATGAGGGACGGTGCTACGGGACTTCTCTCTGCAGGCTCGTACTTTTTCGATGATGACGGGGTTCTCGCACACAACACCGAGATCATCCGTGACGGAATTTTGGTGACGGGAATCTCAGATGTTTTGAGTGCTTTGCAGCTTGGCAGTGAACCTACAGGAAACGGCAGAAGACAGAATTTTGCACACAAGAGCTATTCGAGAATGACCAACACTTATTTTTGTGCCGGCGGCGACAAGCTTGAGGATATGGTGAAATCAATCAGTCACGGTTATATCCTTTATGACTGCAACAACGGCATGGAAGATCCCAAAAACTGGCAAATCCAGTGCACGGCAGAATATGGACTTGAGGTAAAGGACGGAGAGCTTACGGGAGAGGTTGTTTCACCCGTGGTTATTTCCGGCTCTGTTCTCGACCTTCTCGGCTCGGTTTCCATGGTTTCCGAGGAGTTTGAGATGGACGGCATAGGAATGTGCGGTAAGGGTTACAAGGAATGGGTCTATGTCGCGGACGGCGGCCCTTATCTGAAAGCGAGGGCAAAACTGGGATGATGGATATTTCTAAGCTTATTGAGATAATTAAAGAAAACGAGAAAGTTTCCGATTACGAGATTTCATGGTCGCAAAAAGACGAGAGACAGCTTTATTATGTCGGAAAGGCACTTGAGACAAACCGTGCCGTGAAGCATGAAAGCCTAAATGTCATGCTCTATGTCGATGAGGGCGATGAAAGAGGTTCTTCTTCGTTTGTTGTGAATGTCTTTGATGATGAAGATTCTGTAAAAGAGAAGATAGAGGATACAGTAAAGCGTGCGTCAGCCGCAAAAAACAGGTGGTATCCGCTGACGGAAAACACCGAAAACACGGAAAAAACCGTTTCCGATGAAATTGACCTCAATTCTGCGGCACTCACTATTGCCGATGCGATTTTTTCAGTCGACAATAATGAAGAAAGCGGACTGAATGCCACGGAGATTTTCGTCTCGGCGGCTCGTCATCATTTTCTTAACAGCAAGGGCGTAAGTCACAGCTACGACAAATTGCGTGCCGAGTTTGAGACTATCCCAAGCGCTGAGGGTGAGCACGAGGCGGTTGAAGTATATAATTACACTACACTTCGTGAAACAGACAGCAAAAAAATCGCATGCGACATAAAGAATCTTCTCGGCTTTGCCGAGCTTCGCGCAAAGGCGGTCAAAGCGAGTGATATTGATATTCCGAGTGGTGTGCCCGTTGTCATTCGTTCGGACGTTGCGGGCGAGCTTGCCATGACGATAGCTAACGATATGTCCTTTGCTTCTCATTACCAGAAATTCAATCACTTTGAGGTCGGCGACAAAATCGCCCATGAAAACCTCAATATCACTTTGACGGGTGACGGCGAGGACGCATACGGCTTAGGCCCAATCGATGCTCACGGAAATGTTCTTCACGAAAAGGAAATCGTTAAAAACGGCACGGCAGTCGCACTTTGGGGCTCTAACCGCTTTGCTCACTACATGGGCGAGAAAGCGACGGGAGAATTCAACCGTGTTGTTGTGGGTGCGAAGGGTGACGACGCTTACAAGCAGGAAAAGCACATTTTGGTTTATTCCTTCAGTTCACCGCAAATCGACTGGGAAGTAGGCTATATCGGCGGAGAAGTGAGACTTGCGCTTTACTTCAACGGCGAGGGCTACATTCCGATAACGGGATTTTCGGTCTCGGGCAATATTTTCGAGATATTGAACGATATAGGTTTTTCCAAGTGCACGGAGGACTACATGGACTCAAGAATAAGCTACAGCGGCCCTAAGTACTGGATTTTACCGAAAATGAGCGTAAATTAATAAAAGAAATAAAAGACAGAAAAAAAGGCGGTCGATTGACCGCCTTTTATTTCGTGAATTACTGTTATCCTGCCGCGCTTGATTCTTCGCCGGATTCGCTTGATTCGCTTGCTTCCGATGAAGCTGAGGAAGAACCGTTTTTGTTTGAGTCGGTTACAAGGGACTTAAGCTTGCAGCTCTTGATAGCGGCTTCGTTAATCTCAATATCGGATTTTTCGGCAGCTGCCTGCTCGAGAATGTAGCTGTTAAACTCATCGCTCTTGAGGTCGAGCATCATGCTCAGTCTGTCGGAGGAGCTTGCGTAAGCCGTATCAAACGCAGTGTTTATGTCATTCTTCTGGAGAAGAACAAGCTTGCCGTCTGCCTCGAAAAGCTTAAGGGTGTTGTTGTCCATTTCCTTAACTGCGGCTACAAGCTCATTAGGATAGCTTTCGCCGACAAAGTCGGTGGAGTCAACGGAGACATAAGGAGCAGAATCGGAATTAATCTCTATCTGGTATTCCTGAGAGCAATACTCAAGAGTCTGATATCCTGTCTCGACCTTTTTCTTGTAGCTTTCAAAATCGGCTGTCAGAGCTTCTTTTTCCTCGTCGGAAATATCTGTCGTGTTGCCGTCATCATCTGTTGTGGTGAGAGAGCCGTACATATACTGGAAGCTGTACTTATCTTTTACGAAAGACTCTTTTAATTCGTCCTTGTCAATTGCAAATTCTCCGCCCTCGTTGTAGTAGTAATCGAAGAGCTTTTTGAACATGATGTTGTACTCGGAATAAGCCTTGTTGAAGCTGTCCTGACTGATTCCGAGATCGTCAAAGCCCGTCATGTAGTAGCTGATGAGGTAGCTTGTGGTCTGCTCGGCTGAAGTTTTCTCGTCCTCTGTCAAATCAAGATTATACTCCTTGATTTTATCGCTTACCCAAAGGTAGGACTGCAGATAATTCATTGCCTTGTTTCTTATCCAAGTTTCTGCCGATTCTCCGTCAATCGTAGCCTTGAGAACCTCGGTGTCGGAATCAACCAAGTCTGCGGCGTTGTCATAAGCGACATAGAGATAGTAGAGATAAATTCCGATAGCGGCGGTGTTGTCGCCGTCCTTAGCCGCCCAAGTGAGATCCTTGTTATAGCAGCCGCTCAGAGAAAGGCTCATGGCAAGAGCCAGCATGAGAGCGGTGATTTTTTTGATAGCTTTCATTTTGTGAAAATCCTCCGTATATTATTCTATCCGACTTAAATTGAGGTCGGGAACATCTGCACTCGATTATACTCTGATTTTTGTTATTTGTCCACAAAAATATATTGTTTATAAGTGGAGATTACTCTTATTTTTGATAATTTGCGGCTGAAAAAATATTTTTTTTGATAAATTTTATCGTAAAATGCAGAATATATATACATTTTTGATAATATAGATAGTATATATTATAGCGAACAAACCGCACAGAAATATGTGAATCAGTAGTAAATCGGAGCTTCATCACACTTTGCAATTGCTTTGCCGATAGGGTATAATAAAATATAGTATTAAAGAAAACAGAACTATTTGAAGAAAGAAGAACCAGCTAATGTCCGAACAGGAGCTTTTGGAGCTTTCAGGCTCAGTCGAAAATATAATCTTTCACAACGAAAAAAATCAATACAGCGTAATAGAGCTTGAAAGCGGTGACGAGCTTGTCACCGCCGTCGGCATACTCCCCTATGTCAGTGAGGGCGAAGAGGTGCGGCTTTTCGGCGTTTGGACAAATCACCCCACCTTTGGCAGACAGTTCAAGGCTACCGCATTTGAGAAAACCGCTCCAAAAACCACGGCGGCAATACTTCGCTATCTTTCGGGCGGTGCGGTCAAGGGAATAGGCCCCGCCACGGCAAGGAGAATAGTCGAGGCGTTCGGCGAGAACACTCTTTCGGTCATAGAAAATGAGCCGAAAAGACTCTCGCAGATAAGGGGAATTTCCTATGCAAAGGCGCTTGATATTTCCGAGGAGGTCAAGCGTGTCTACGGCATTCGAGAGCTTATGCTGTTTCTCGGCGAATACGGAATCAAGCCCGACCAGACGGTTCGTGTTTGGAAGGCTTTCGGTGCAAATTCTAAGGATCTGATAAACGATGACCCATATGTTCTTTGTGATGAGAGCATAGGAGTTGAGTTTGCGGCGGCAGATTCCATTGCGCTGAAGCTTGAGAAAGCTCCCGACTCCGATATAAGAGTAAAGGCGGGCATACTTTATGTTTTGAAACATAATTTAGTCAGCGGCGGCCACACCTGTTTGCCCATAGAAAAGCTTATTCCTGTGTCGGCTCATATGCTCGGCGTCAGCGAAATAACGGTGAGCGACTGCATAGATAAGCTTGTCGAGACCTTTGACCTCGTGAGAGAAGAAATAGACGGGAAAAATTATGCGTTTCTGCCGAATGTTTACCACGCCGAGAAGTTTTCTGCGGAAAGGCTTGCGCTCATGCTTCACTATCCGCCGCAAGTTCTTGACGGGGTGGACGAGGATATAGAGAGAATCGAGCGAGAAGACGGAATCGCTTATGCCGAAAAGCAAAAGGACGCTATCAGAGCCGCACTCCAAAAGGGACTGCTTATTTTGACGGGCGGCCCCGGCACGGGAAAGACAACCACGCTTAACGCTATAATCAGACTGCTTAAGGAAAAGGGCGAGAAGGTTCTTCTTGCCGCTCCCACGGGCAGAGCCGCAAAGAGAATGAGCGAGGTGACGGGCGAGGAGGCTAAGACGATTCACAGACTCTTACAGGTGGACTGGGACGAGCACGACAATCCGATTTTTACAAAGAACGAGAGAGATCCGCTTGAATGCGACTGCGTTGTTATCGATGAGCTTTCTATGGTGGATACAAATGTTTTCGAGGGAGTTCTTCATGCGCTTCCGCTTGGCTGCCGACTTATTTTAGTCGGTGACAGCGACCAGCTTCCAAGCGTCGGTGCGGGAAATGTTCTCGGTGATCTTATCGCATCGAAATGCTTCCCGACAGTTGAGCTCAAAGAGATTTTCCGCCAGTCCATGGAAAGCTTGATTGTGACGAGTGCCCACAGAATAGTCGAGGGAAATATGCCCGAGCTAAATGTCCGCAATAACGACTTTTTCTTTATGGGACGGGACAGCGCACAGAGCCTTTGCGAGACGGTGAAGGAGCTTTGCGTCAAGCGACTGCCGAACACCTACGGATATTCCTCGGTGACGGATATTCAGGTTTTGTGTCCGTCACGAAAGGGCGAAGTCGGTACGATGAATCTCAACAGCATACTTCGAGATGCGATAAATCCCGTTGACGGAAAGAAAAAACAGCAGGAGATTTACGGCACGGTCTACCGTGAGGGCGACAAGGTCATGCAGATTAAGAACGACTATGAGCTTCCGTGGGAAAAAGCAGACGGAAGTGCGGGTCAGGGCGTTTTCAACGGTGACATGGGAGTTATAAAGGAAATAGACCGTGCGGCGGGCGTTATCCGTGTTGTAATGGACGAGAGACTTGTCACCTACGATACCGACAAGGCAGGCTCGGAGCTTGAGCATGCCTATGCCGTGACCGTTCACAAAAGTCAGGGAAACGAGTTCCCGGCTGTAATAATTCCGCTTTACCGCTGTACGCCGAAGTTATGCTACAGAAATTTGCTGTACACGGGAGTTACGAGGGCAAAGAAACTGCTTATTCTCATAGGTCAAAGGGACGTAGTGAGAAAAATGGTGGAGAACGACAGCAAAACCAAGCGTTTTACGGGACTTGATAAATTCATAATCGAGGCGGTGAACGCGACAGTCGACAGTGATGAAGAAAATGAAGACGCTTGAAAAAATCAGACTGCTTCTCTATCCGCCTAAGTGCTTGAATTGTGGCGAGGCAATACCGAGCGGTTGTCTTTGTGACGATTGTCTCGAGAAAATCAAACCAACCGAAACGAGCCTTTCTCTTGACGGGAAGAACACGATGAGAGTTATTTCCTGTCAGAGTTATACGGACGGATTTCGTGACAGTGTTCAGGCATTCAAATTTTCGGGGGCGTACCGCATGAGTGATGATTTTGCCGAGCTTATGCGGCTCAATTTGGAGGAATGGGAGATTAAAGCCGATATAATCACTTTTGTACCCATGACGAAATCAAGAGAGCGGAAAAGAGGATATAATCAGGCTCAAAGGCTTGCCGAGAGTCTGTCGGCAAAGACAAATTTGCCGTGCGTGAAGCTTTTGAAGAAAAATAGGAACAATTTGGTTCAGCACAGCCTTAACGCAGAGGAACGAAAGAGAAATGTTGTCGGAGTCTACGATTTTTCTTCGGAAAATTACATAAAAGACAGGACAATCATTCTTGTTGATGATATAATAACAACCGGCGCAACGATAAGCGAGTGCGCAAAGGTGCTGTATGAGTCGGGAGCGAAAGAGGTTTTCGGCATATGTGCGGCATATTCCGTATCAGACGGCACACTTGACTGAGGAGGATGAATTTAACCTATGTTAAATCCTGAGATAGCATTAGACCCGGGAACATCGGGCTTGAGAATATATATAGACGGCAAGGGCGTTGTCGTGAATGAGCCGAGCTCCATTGCCGTGGACGTGAGAGACGAGGCTGTTTTGGCTTCGGGCAGAGAGGCAAGACAGCTTGTGGACAGAGCCGCAAGGGTTGTCGAGGTTCGGGATGTTTTTTCATGGGGAAAGGTTCAGAATTTCCCGATGGCATCTTACCTTTTAAATAAGCACATCAAAAAAATCGCAAGCGGAAGAATTTCTCTTCCTGCCGCCTACATAAGCGCCCCCGATGATATGACTTCTGTTGAAAGACAGGCTTTTGTCGAGATTATGGAGGACAACGGCATTCACAAGGTCTATTTTTTGAATGAGGGATGCTGTGCGGCACTCGGTGCGGGAAGAAATATCTTCACTGACGATCCCGTTCTTGTTCTCGATATGGGAAAGAGCCGCTCAAGCTGTACCGTCTGCCGAAAGGGAGTTCCCGAGGTTAGCGCATCGCTCAATCTCGGAGGAAAGGACATGGATGAGGCGCTCATCCGTATGGTTCTGAAAAAATACGGAATTCAGACGGGCCACCTGACGATTGAAGATCTTAAAATGCGTACCGTATCCGCACTCACCCCCGAAAAGGATGTTTTCTGCGAGGTAAGAGGAATGGACATTCGCACTTGTATGCCAAAGAAAGAAATCGTTTCATCGGCGGATTCTTCGGCGGCAATATCGGGAATTCTCGGTCAGATTGCGGATCTCGTTCTCGATGTTATGGCTCAGCTTGACGATAATTCTCTCAAGAAGCTTGCTGCAAACGGCTTGACGATAGTTGGCGGCGGAGCAAAAATCGATTCGCTCGACAGATATATGCACCGACTGACGGGCTTAAATGTTTTCATTCCCACAAGACCCGAGCTTGCGGCGATAAACGGCGCATCACGCATTTTTGATTTGAAAGATAAGCGTGCGAGAAACGCTCTCATAAGATACAAGGGTGCGTAAGTATAAATACGGGAGTATAAATACGTAAGTATATTACAGCACGATTACTGTTTAATTATCTTTTCATAATTTTGCATATTTTTTACAAGGAGACGACTGTTTTAGTCGTCTCTTTGTGTTAGAATTAGGACAGAAATATATTTGTAGGAGTAATTCGACATGAAATCCAACAGATTTAAGAGAATACTTGCACTTATCATGTGCGCGTCTGTTATTTTTGAGGGATCGGCAGCAGCTTTTGCGGACGAAACCGGCGTTTCTCAGAACTCGGACGCATATATAACAGAAGACGGTGAGCAGTCGGAACTGTCCGACGCTCTTGACGGAGAAAACTATCAGGTGACCGATGACGGAACCATTATTGTTTTTTCGTCCGAGGAGTCGGAGAGTGAGGAGGCTTCGGCTTCACCGACAGCTGAGCCGACAGCCGAACCAACGGCAGAGCCTACTGCCGAGCCGACAGAAGAGCCCGAGGAGACTGCAGAAAGTTTTTCCGAGGTCTTTAAGGACGAGAATTTCAGAAAGCTTCTTCGTGAATATATCGGCACTAAGGAGATTTTCGAAAATCTTTCCGATGATGACGGACTGACAAAGGAAATCCTCACAAAAATTGCCGAGGTCACAGAGCTTGATTTTTCAGACGACAGTATCACGCTTGATTTATCGGAAATCAAAAGCCTTGACGGAATCGAGAAATTCGAGTCGCTTTCAAAGCTTGATTTGGCAGATATAAAGCTTGAAGAAAATCAAGATGAAAAGCCGTTTGACATCGATAAGCTTAAAAAGCTTACCGAATTAAAAGCGGAAATTTCTGCTTTCACTAAAGATAATCTCTATATTTTCTCTCTTCCGAGCTGGATGCCTGCTTTGACGGGAACAGAATATTCCGAGGAGTATGCGGCTTATACGGCGGAGATTAACGACAGCGCAAAGCTCAATTACAGCTATTCTTCAGAGAGCATCGAGAACACCGTAAGCGTGGAGCTTGAAGTTACAAAGACAGAAAAGCTTGATACGGCTGATATTTCAAATGCCACGGTAGAAATCGGTGAAGCTTACTATACGGGCGAGTGCGTTGTCCCTGAGATTAAAGTTAGTCTTGAAGACAAAACACTTGTCGAGGGCACGGACTATACCGTTACTTTAAGCGACAATGTTTCGGCCGGTCAGGCTACTGCAGTGATAAGCGGTATCGGAGATTACAGCGGAGAGAAGAGCGTGAATTTCACGATTAAGCTTCAGAAGCCGACTGTAACGGGATTCACTCTCGAGGATGGTGTGGCAGAAATAACCTTTGGCGGCAATGCGCCGGAGGGCAGCAGTTATGTCCTCAGATACTCCAAAAATGCCGATATGAGCGACTATATCGAGATAAGCTCCGATAGCAATACGGTAAAGACAGATAAGCTTGACAGCTCTTCTTCATATTATTACACGGCTCAGGTTGTGAGCGGTGAGGAAAAATCAGAGTTCAGCGATGTGGCGGAGCTCACGACAATTTCACTTATCACATCGGCTGAAACGCAGTATAACGATGCCGAGTACACGGGCAAGGCTATCGAGCCCGAAGTCACCGTTAAGGATGAGGAAGACGAGGTTCTCGAAGAGGGCGAAGACTACACGGTTGAATTTGAGAATAATACTTCAATCGGTACGGCAAGAGCCGTTGTCGAGGGCGTAGGAAATTATTCCGGCGAGGCGGTAGCAAGTTTCACCATAACGCCGAGCGTCCCCGAGGTCGTTTCAATTGATAATTCAGTCGCAGGCAAGCTTACCTTTAAGCTAAGCTCAGAAAATCCGAGCGGCACGAAGTATATCATAGAGTACTCGAAGAAAAGCAACATGAGTGACGCAAAGACTGTTACGAGCACAAGCACGACAATAACAATCGATGCCGTTTCTCTTGCTAACTGCTACTACAGAGTTTACGCACAGTATACGGGTTCGGACAAGATTAATTATGCTTCTGACAAAACTGCCGTCAACAGCGTTTTTGTCAAGGGAAGTCTGACGGGCGTTGTGTTAAAGAACGGAGATAAATATTCCTACACGGGAAGTCAGATTAAGCCTGCAGTCACGGTTTACGGCGGTGCCGTGCTGAAAGAGGGCACCGATTACAGAGTTTCCTATTCGACAAACAAGAGCTGTGGCAAGGGCTATGTCACCGTTTACGGTATGGGAAATTATGTCGGAAGCATGAAAGCAACATTTGCTATTGTGCCCGTAACGCCTAAAATCACAAAGACCGAGAATACCGAGGGCGGCGGACAGCTTGACGTTTATTTCACTCAGTCGAGCGGTTCGACAACGAGATTCTATTATTCGACAGACAAAAACTTCGGCTCGTACAAAACGCTTGATTCAAGCGACGGCCATGCTGTTATAAAGAACCTTAGCGAGGGTAAAACCTATTACATAAAGGCGAGAAGCTATATTAATTTTAACAGCAGTAAGTGTTTCTCAAGCTACTGCACGGTAACAAATAAAAAGACAAAGAAAAGCATTACATCGGCAAGCGTCAGCTGTTCTTCAAAATTAGCCTACACGGGCAGTAACATAAAGCCGACGCCGACGGTTAAATTATCGGGAAAAACTCTCAAGAGCGGAACCGATTACACTGTCTCTTACAGTAACAACAAGAATGTCGGCATAGCCGATATGACCATTGTCGGAAGCGGAGATTATGCGGGAAAGAAATCCTTTAAGTTCTATATTGTCCCCAAAGCTCCCAAGATAAAGTCAATATCGGTATCTAACAGCTCGATTAAGGTTAAGCTTACTCAGGCTACGGGTGCAGACGGTGCATATGTGATTTACTCCACGAGCTCTTCTTTCAGCTCCTACACGAAGAAGAGAGTGTACGGATCTTCGATCACACTCAGCGGTCTTACTGCAGGAAAGACCTATTATATCAAGGCGTCCTCCTTTAAAGCCATGAGCGACGGCCACACAAAGGTGGGAAGTTCAACTTCTGTTCATAAGGCACAGATAATTTCCGATTACAACAAGGCAACCGTGAAAATATCTGTTCCCATGCACAAGAGCGGTTACTTAAGCTCGGGCGTTTCAAAAACGCTTTCGGCCGGCTCAAGTGTTCAGATTCTTGATAACAGCCAGTATCTTGTAAAGGTTAATTACAACGGTACAGTAGGATATGTCTCTAAGTATGCGCTTAATATGCCGTCTAAATTTACCGCTTACTCCACAACGAGAATCTCGCTTTGGAGCAACTCGGCGAGAACAAATAAAATCGGTGAGATATATAAGAACACGGAATTCTATGTCATGGGAAATGCGAGCGGCGCATATCAGATTTTCATGAAGGACGGAAGAACCGGTTATGTCAATCCTAAATATGTCGGTTTAAAGGTTCGTGACGGTTCGAATTATGACGGTGATGCCACACCAACAGCTACAATTGCGACTAATGTATCTGATTTGAATGTAAGAAAAGGTGCGGGAACAAATTATGACCGTGTCACCATGATTAGCAAATCAGGCACAAAGGTAACAAAGCTTGAGACAGTGAACAGCTGGACGATGATAATGCTGTCCGACGGCACGGTAGGCTATTGCTTAAGTGAATACTTAAGTTCGTCAAGCAACAATAGTGGCAACAATACAAACACAACAAATACAAGCGGCAAGAGCGGATTCGGAATTGATATTTCCGAGTGGAACGGCGATGTTAATCTTTATTCGATAAGAAAAGAAATTAACTTTGTCATTATCCGCTGCGGCTACGGCGGTAACTACACCGATCAAGACGACGCAAGGTTTGTCGAAAATGTCAAGAAGTGCGAAGATCTCGGTATTCCTTACGGAATTTATCTCTACTCATATGCCACAAGCAAGAGCATGGCTCAGAGCGAGGCGGCACACGTAAAGAGACTTGTGAAATATTGCGGATCAAACTTCCGACTTGGAATTTGGTACGATATCGAGGAGCAGAGACAGTATAATCTTGGCAACACAATGAACACGATTTTGAACGAGTTTATCGGAAATTTGACGGGATATAAGGTAGGTCTTTACACGAACCCGACGTTCCTCCGAGGTTGTTTCTACAATATCAGCTCATCAGTACCGCTGTGGGTAGCATGCTGGGGAAGCGAGAAGCCGACAGGCAGTATCTACAATAACATGGTAATCTGGCAGTACGGCGATGAGAGCTCATTCAGCGGACTTCCGGGAAAGGTGTTTGACGCAAACTATTGCTATCCGGGATTAGGACTTTGAGTTAATTAATAATTTATAATTAATAATTAATAACGAGCTTAAAACGGTTTTAACGGTTAAAATTAATCTCATAAAAAACAGAATATCCAAAAAGGGCGGTCTTTGACCGCCCTTACTTATTTTTAAATCAATGGAAGAAAACAGCCGTATGCCAAAATAAGTCGACTGATTTAAATAAAAAGAAATATGAAAAGATAGTTGAAACAAAAATTATGCCTTGAACCACCTTGGTGGTCGGGCGACCGAAGGTCGTCCCTACGGGATAATCGGATAAATAAGCGTTTTTAGGGCGGAAGCCCGTAGTTTAGCCGACAAGCCTATTTATTTACACAGAGATAAACAGAAAGCACAAAGCTAAACAACAAATTTCACCTTATAATTATTTCATCTTTTTCCACATTTTTCCATTATTGACTAATACTACAAAACAGCTTATACTGAATATGGTAACGATACCATATATACATAAGGAGTGGTTGTATGAAGATAATAAGAACGGGACACCCCGCATACCGTGTGAGCGACAGAGAGAAAGCACTGGAATTTTACCGTGACAAACTGGATCTTAAAGTGAAATTTACAATTTCCTATGCGGAAATGTACGAGGCTCAGAAGAAAAAGCTTGAGGAAAGCGGTGAGTACTCCGAAAACGACGCTTACCTCGAACAGCTTAAAAGCCAAGGCGACAAGATTTGGATAACTTATCTTGAAACGGGCGAAAACAGCTTTATCGAGCTTTTCAGCGATGAGGGCGTGACTAAAAAATACACATGGCCGCTTTCGGAGTTCGACCATATCGGCTATTTGCACCTTGCTCTTGAGGTGGAGGATATCCATGAGGCATATGAGGAGCTTAAGGGAAAGGGCGTCAAGATAGTCAATCCGCCGTCACTCGGAGTAGAAAACACATGGCAGTTCTGGGTGGAAGACCCTGACGGAAACAGCATAGAATTCATGCAGTATGAAAAGGACGCTTGGCAGCTTGTCGGTCACCATCCCGAAAGATAAAAGAGAATGAGCACGGAAAAATCCGTGCTCATTTTGTGTTATATGCAAATCAAATTATTCTTCGTTTGCGTTATTTGCGATAGCCTCGGTGAGCTCTTTTGTCAGCTTGTAAATTCTCGTGCCGTTGATTTCGAGCTGTTCTCTTGTGACAATGCCGTCCTTGAGGCCATTCTTCATGTTCTCGAGATCCTCGGGTGAACCCGGCATGAAGAGGTCGTTTCCTGCTGCCGCAACATACGGAGAAAGTGCTCCTCTGTACTTTGATCCCTCAGGGCTCATCATTGCGATAACCCAGTCGGTCATAACTACGCCGTCAAAGCCGAACTCTGCTCTTAAGATACCGTCAATGAGATCCTTTCTTTCGCTTGTGTGTACTCCGTTGAGGAGGTTGTAAGAGGTCATGAGTGTGTGCGGATGAGATTCCTTGACGCAAATCTCGAAGCCGCGAAGATAAATCTCTCTCATAGCTCTCTCGCTTACATGTGAGTTGGAGTTGTAACGGTTGGTCTCCTGGCTGTTAGCACAGTAGTGCTTGATTGTTGTGGATCTGCCGGGGTGCTTCTGAACGCCGTTTGTGATTGCTGCCGCAAACTTTCCGCTTACGAGCGGATCTTCGGAGTAGTACTCGAAGTTTCTTCCGCAGAGAACACTTCTGTGAATGTTGAGTGCCGGAGCAAGCCAGAGGTGAATTCCGAAGCGCTCCATCTCGTTTCCGACGATGTCGCCGCAGATTTCAGCGATGCTTGGGTTAAAGGACTGAGCAAGAGCAGTTCCGATCGGAATAGCTGTTGCGTAGTGGTCGTATACCTTTTCCTTGCGTGTCTTGAGGGACTTGATTTTCTCAATCGGTGCCATGACAGGCGGCATGAGCTCCTTCATGCTGTCCGGGAGCATGCCTGTCTCGGAGTGGACTACGCCGTCCTTGTCGATTGTGTAGTGCTTGGAAATTCTGATGCCCGCAGGGCCGTCTGCCATGACGATTACGGGGATCTCATCGTTGATTGTTGCTGTTTCGCCTGCGGCACCGGCAACTGTTTTGCTTGCGTCACCGATAACGCTTGCAAGTCCGCCCTTCGGATTGAACGAACCGATGCAAAGACGCATGAGATCTTCGTCATCAAGTGCGCTGACAGTTGGGTCAATCTCTTCGTTAATTGTGTAATCAACTTCCTCTGTCTCGATATATGTGGTGTCAAGCTTCAGGACAGGTGTGTTCTCGCCTACCTCATATTCGCTTACTCTCTCGAATACTTCTTCCTCGAAGTCATATTCACCGGTGCAGGACTTAACCTTGCGGACGGTGAGAGTCTCGGGGACATCAACAGCGGCGCTTACGCTGACATTATCGGAGCTGTTTCCGACCAATACGATGTATGAGCCCTTCTCGAGGATATAGCTTGTGGTGCTCTCGTCATAGGATGCGATGCTGTCAAGCTTGAACTCTGCGCTTACCTTCTGGGTCTCGCTTGGCTTCAATTCCTTTGTTTTTGTGAATGCGGCAAGAGTTTTGAGCGGCTGCTTTAATTTTCCCTCAGGAACGGAGACATAAACCTGTACGACCTCCTTGCCGACGAAAGAGCCGATATTCTTGACGGGAACGCTAACCTTTACGGTCTGACCCTCAAGTGAGACTTCAGCTTTGCCGAGCTCAAAATCGGTGTAACCGAGACCGAATCCGAACGGATAGCTTGCCTTTTTGCCGACGGTGTCGAAGTATCTGTAGCCAACATAGACGCCCTCTTTGTAGTAGGAGTCTGTTTCGTGAGCGAATGAGCCGTCGCTGTAGTAGTCCTCAGGCTTTGCCCATGTTGTGGTGAGCTTTCCTGACGGATAGAGTTTGCCGAGAAGAATGTCTGCAAGAATTTTGCCTGTGAGAACACCGAGCTGAGAGAGAACGAGAATGTTCTTGACGTGCTTAACGGGAGTGAGGTCAACAGGGCCGCCACAGTTAACAACAAGCATGAACTTATCATACATTGTGTTTAAAAGGTTGATATCTCTTATTTCTGTTTCTGTAAGTAAGAAATCGCCCTTTGTGAAGGTACGGTCGTGGCCCTCGCCTGAAATTCTTGAGAGAACATAAATTGCAGCCTCGCCGTCTGTTGTGAGCGGAATCTCATACTCGGGTTCGGGGCAGATTTTTCCCATGCCGACGAACATTGCAGGCATATTGAGCTTTTTAGCCTCTGCCTTAATGTCCTCGATGAATACTTTGTAAGCCTCTTTGTAGACTTCGTCATATTTATCGAGCCACTCGGTTGTGGTGACGGTGAAGCCGTCGTCCTTCAAGCCCTCTTCAATGTTGACGGAGAATCTCGAGTTAACCTCGCCTGAGCCTGTGCCGCCCTTTACGGTGTGTCTTGCGCCTGAGCCGAAAACAGCAATTTTTCCTGCCTTGTCAAGCGGGAAAGAGTGGTCTCTCTGAAGGAAGAGAGTGCATTCTGCGCTTAATTCACGAACTCTGCCGAGGTGCTTAAGTTCATATTCATTGATATCCTTAGGTGTTAACATTAATCACAACTCCTTATAAAATTTGATACAGGTGTCTCAATTGGAATAAAAAGAAACACCCTCTTGATAAAACAATTATAACAGAATCAGTTTAAATGTAAAAGGGGATAAAAGAAATATCAAAAAGTTTACATTGCCGTAACATTTTTGTGCCTTGGAAGCTCTCGTACATATATCCTCCTTGATATTTATATCCTTTTGTGGTTTAATTACTGTGTATGATTGGCATTTATCATATATATGAAAGAAAAATTATTTACTGCGAGGTAAAAAATGGAAGGAAAGAAGAAAGGAAATCTCAGAAGATTTCTGCCCTACTATAAAAGGTATTTGGGCGTTTTGGTTTTTGATTTGTTCTGTGCGTCTTTGACAACGCTCTGCGCACTTGTTCTCCCCATGATAGTAAGATCTATCACCAACAAGGGCATTTACGATATCGATTCGCTCACGCTAAACTACATACTGCGACTTGGCGGATTGTACGCATTCCTTAAAGTAGTGGATGCGGCGGCAAGCTTTTTCATGGCTTCGATAGGTCACATTATGGGTGCAAAAATCGAAACCGACATGAGGCGTGATATTTTCGATCATTTGCAGAAATTAAGCTTCAATTACTACGACAACACCAAAATCGGTCAGATTATGGCTCGAATCACTTCCGACCTTTTCGATGTCACCGAATTTGCGCACCACTGCCCCGAGGAATATTTTATCGCACTTATCAAGATTGTCGGTACATTCGTGATTTTGAGCGGAATCAATCTCACGCTTACCCTCATCATGTTTGCGGTTATACCGGTTATGATTGTGTTCCTCTTTGTCTTTAACCACAAGCTCAGAAGTCAGCAGCTTCGTCAGCGCCGCCAGATAGGCGAGGTCAACGCTCAGGTTGAGGACTCCATGCTCGGCGTTCGTGTTGTCAAGAGCTTTGCCAACGAGGACATTGAAAGGGAGAAATTCGAGAAGGGCAATCAGAAATTCTATTCACTCAAGAGAGAGTTCTATTTCATCATGGGATGGCTCGATTCCACGAGTAAGTTTTTTGACGGAATTATGTATATCCTCATGGTCGTTGTCGGTGCGATTTATGTTATGAACCGCACGATTACTGCGGCAGACCTTGTGGCTTATCTTCTCTACGTCTCCACTTTGATTGAGTCGGTTCACAAGATTATTCAGTTCACGGAGCAGTTCCAGAGAGGTATGACGGGTATCGACCGTTTCTATGAGGTTATGGACGCTAAGATTGACATCGAGGACGCTCCCGACGCTGAGACGCTCGGCGATGTTGAGGGAAATATCAAATTCAACGATGTTTCCTTTGAATATGCCGACGACGGAAAGAGAGTTTTGAGCCACATCAATATTGACGTTAAGGCTGGCGAAAATGTTGCGCTTGTCGGCCCGTCAGGCGGCGGAAAAACCACGCTTTGCAACCTTATTCCGAGATTTTACGATGTCACATCGGGCAGCATAACTATTGACGGTAAGGATATAAGAACCCTCACGACAGATTCGCTCAGAAATCACATCGGCTTTGTCCAGCAGGATGTTTACCTCTTCAGCGGCAGCGTTTTGGAGAACATCGAGTACGGAAAGCCGGGCGCTTCCAGAGAAGAGGTCATCGAGGCGGCAAAGAGAGCCGGCGCTCATGACTTCATTTGCGAGCTTCAGGACGGTTACGACACATATGTCGGTGAGCGTGGAGTTAAGCTTTCGGGAGGTCAGAAGCAGAGAATTTCAATCGCAAGAGCCTTCCTCAAAAATCCGCCCGTGCTCATTCTTGATGAGGCTACCTCGGCGCTTGACAACGAGAGCGAAAGAATCGTTCAGGATTCTCTCGAGAAGCTTGCAAAGGGCAGAACAACCTTCACAATTGCCCACAGACTCACGACAATCCGCAATGCAACGAAAATTCTCGTTCTTACAGATCAGGGAATTTCAGAGCAGGGCACGCATGAGGAGCTCATGGCAAAGAAAGGAATTTATTACGGCTTGTACAGCGCTTATGCAGATATGCATAAGTAATTCAAATAATTAAATTAACCACATATATTTTCAGATAAGAAGGGATATTATGAATAAGGATAAATTTTTGAATTCCTTAAAGGGAAAGAGAGTTACTTTTTGCGGAATAGCAAGAAGTAATATGCCGGTTATCGAGCTTTTCTTAAAGTACGGAGCAGAGATAACCGCAAGAGACAGAAAGACAGAGCTTGGCGAAAACGGCGAGAAGCTAAAGGCACTCGGAGTCAAAATGATAACGGGAGAGCATTACCTCGAGAATATCGATGAGGACATTCTTTTCCGTGCACCGGGAATGCCGTATTATCTGCCCGAGCTTAACAAGGCAAGAGCAGACGGTGTAGCCGTGACAAGCGAGATGGAGGTTTTCTTTGACCTCTGTCCGTGCAAAATCTATGCCGTAACGGGCTCTGACGGAAAGACAACCACAACATCGATTATCGCAGAATTTCTGAGAAAGCAGGGGAAGACGGTTCATCTCGGCGGAAACCTCGGCAAGCCGCTTCTTCCCGAGATTAACGAAATCGGCGAAAACGACATTGCCGTAGTTGAGCTTTCTTCATTCCAGCTTATTTCCATGAGAAAAAGCCCCGATGTTTCGGTTATGACCAATCTTTCTCCGAATCATCTCGATGTTCACAAGGATATGCAGGAGTATGTTGACGCTAAGAAGAACATATTCATTCATCAGAACGCTTTCACAAGAACGGTTCTGAATCTCGATAATGATATCACGGCTTCGTTTAAGGATGAAGTAAGAGGTGACCTCTATCTCTTCTCGAGAAAGGAAAAGCCTACAAGAGGAGCATATGCTTCTGACGGAAAAATCTATGTTAACGGCGAATATCTCATGGATACCGCAGACATAAGACTTCCGGGAAACCACAATATAGAGAACTATCTTGCGGCAATAAGTGCTGTTTGGGGAGAGGTAAGCCCCGAGAATATCGTAAGTGTTGCAAAGGACTTCGGCGGCGTTGCTCACAGAATGGAATTTGTCCGTGAGCTTGACGGAGTTAAATATTACAACGACTCAATCGCAACAAGCCCATCAAGAGCGATGGCGGGCACACTTTCCGTATATGACAAGAAGATAATTATTATAGCAGGCGGTGCCGATAAGAAAATTCCGTTTGACGAACTCGGCGACGTCATCTGCAAGAAGGTAAAGACGCTTGTTCTTCTTGGCCCCGAGCATAAGCTTGAGGGTCACAAGGAGCCTGCCGCAGGCAAAATCGAAAAGGCAGTGCGTGAGGCGGCTTCCTACAGTGAGGGAAATCCAGAGATAATCATGTGTCACAACATGAAGGATGCCGTAGACTTTGCAAGAAGCAGAGCGAAAGAGGGCGATATAGTTTCTCTTTGCCCCGCTTGCACGGGATTTGACATGTACCCCGATTTTGAAGTAAGAGGAAATATATACAGAACAACGGTAAATGAGCTCAAGTGATAAAGATAAATATCTACCGAGTGAAATTTATCGATGGGAGGTGTCATAAGTGGCACGAAAAATAAAAGGAATTAAAGGAAAAAAGAAAAGCACAGGCAAGAAGGCTTCGGTCAAAAAGCTTGGCGGTTCAAAGAAATCCGAGTTCAATTACTTTGAGAGCAAGATTATTGCGGTTCTCAGAAAAGACCGTGAGCACGAGTTCGCTTCGAGAGAGCTCATGAGAAAATCGGGCCTCAAGGACAAGGACGCTTTTTATAACGCACTCAAAAGCCTTGAAAACAGCGGCGACATCATCATTAACAAGCACGCTGTAAGGCTTAATAACGAGATAAGAACAAAGGAATGCGAGATAGTTTCGCTTTCATCGGGCTTTGCTTTTGCCAAACCCGACGACGGCGGCGAGGATATTTTTATCCCGGGCGCACTCATGAACGGCTGTCTTATCGGAGACAAGGTTATCGTGAACGGTATCCGCAAGGACGCCAAGGGCTATTCCGGCAGAGTTTCCAAGATACTCGAAAAGGGCAAGAAAAATATCACGGGTACGATAAACGAAACAGAGTACGGCACAGAGCTTATTCCCGATGCCGCCATTCGCTATTGTCCGCAGATTTCTCCGTCCGATCTTAACGGTGCAGTCCCGGGCGACAAGGTTCTTGTCAAGCTCGAGAAAGATTACCGCGGCGATTGGTCACAGGCTAAGGTTCTCAAGGTGTTCGGTTCGGGCGAGAGTGCAAGAGTTTGTGCCGATGCCGTAATCGAGAAGTACGGTATTCCGTCGGTTTTCCCCGATGCCGTGCTCAAGGAAGCCGAGGAAATCGCTTCCCGAGAGATTACTGCTGAGGAAATCTCAAAGAGACTTGACCTTCGAGATATGCCGATTTTCACAATTGACGGTGCGGACGCAAAGGATCTTGACGACGCCATTTCCTGCGAGAAATACGAGGACGGATTCCATCTGGGCGTTCATATTGCCGATGTTTCTCACTACATAACTGCTCATTCGCTTTGCGATGAAGAGGCGATGAACCGTGGTACAAGCGTATATTTCGCCGACAGAGTTATCCCCATGCTCCCCGAGTGCATATCTAACGGAGTGTGCTCTCTTAACGCCGGCACGGATAAGCTTACCTTCTCCGCACTTGTCGATCTCGACAATGACGGAAAGATAATTAGATATAAATTCAAGAAATCAATCATAGATTCCAAGGTGCGTGGCGTTTATTCTGAGGTAAATGAGATTTTTGACGGAACGGCAAGCGCAGAAATCAGAGAGAAATACGCTCCCGTCAAGGAGAGCCTCATCGCCGCAAGAGAGCTTGCGAATGTGCTCAAGAAAGCCGCTTCCGCCAGAGGAACCATGAACCTTGACAGCGGAGAGGTAAAATTCGTTCTTGACGAGGACGGAAAGTGCGTGGATGTCAAGCCGAGAGTTTCGGGCGAAGCAGAAGAGATGATAGAGCAGCTCATGATTACCGCAAATATTGCGGCGGCAAGAACTGCACAGGACGCAAAAATCCCGTTCCTCTACCGTATCCACGAGCATCCGTCACCCGAGAGAGTCAAGGATTTGAGAGAGCTTCTCACGGCACTGAATATTCCTTGCAAGGAACTCAATAACGAGAGACCGTCTCCACGTGACTTCTCGGCAATACTTGAGAGAGTCAAGGATCAGCCGAACGAGGTTCTTGTTTCTCAGAGACTTTTAAGAACTATGGAAAAGGCGAGATATTCCGCAGAGCCGCTCGGCCACTTCGGACTTGCGCTAAAGGATTATTCTCACTTTACTTCACCGATAAGAAGATACCCCGATACATCAATCCACAGAATTCTGACGGATTTGGTTTCGGGCAAGGATAACATCGAGCTTACAAAGCGTTATGCCGCTTTTGCCGACGCAAGCGCACTCCAGTCCTCGAACAACGAGGTGAGGGCGGTTTCCGCCGAGCGTGATGCAGAGGACTGCTACATGGCGGAGTATATGAGCCGACACATCGGAGAGAAATTCACGGGCGTTGTCAGCGGTGTTACCAAGAACGGAATTTTCGTAAGACTTGATAATAATGTCGAGGGATATGTCGACTGTCAGCTTTTCAAGAACAATCACTTTGAATTTGACGGAGTTATCACTCAGAAATGTAATCTTACGGGCAGAATCCTCACAATCGGAACTCCCGTGAATATAATCGTTGCTTCGGCTGTCGTTGCAACGGGAATGGTGGACTTTGCTCCCGATGAGGATATGGCAGAATGAAACTGATTAACGCTAAGGTTTTGGGCGGTGACTTCACCTTCTCAAAATGCGACCTTGAAATATCCGATGACAAGAAAATTAAGAGAGTGGCAAAGAAAATTGCCTATTCTCCCGATGAACTTGTCATTGACTGCGAGGGCTTCACGATAGTCCCCGGATTTATCGATATTCATATTCACGGTGCGGCAGGTCGTGACACCTGTGAGGGAACCCGAGAGGCAATAGGAGAAATTGCCGAGTATCTTCTCTCGAACGGTGTGACTTCTTTTTGCCCGACTACAATGACGGTTGACATCGATACGATTAAAAATGCCCTGTCGGCGGCAAAGGACTGCATGGATAATCCCCCTGACGGAGCGAGAATAATCGGAGTGAATATGGAGGGGCCGTTCATCTCCCCCGAGAAAAAGGGCGCTCAGAACGAAAAATATGTATTAAAGCCGAATTTTGAGCTTTTTGAAGAGCTTCAAAAGGAGTTTGGCGGAATCATCAAGCTTGTCGATGTTGCCCCGGAGGAGGATGACGGACTTGGGTTTATCAAGTCCGCAAAGAATATAAGCCGAGTTTCGCTCGCTCATTCAACCGCCGATTACGATACGGCAATGGCTTCGTTTGATGCGGGGGTCTCCCATGCTACTCACCTTTTCAACGCAATGACGGGACTTAACCACCGTGCGCCCGGTGCGGTCGGCGCAGTGTTTGAAAGGGAAGACGTCACAGCAGAGCTTATTTGTGACGGCAAGCACATTCACCCGTCTGTCGTGAAATCGGTTTTTGAACTTATGGGCGACAGAATCTGTGTGATAAGCGACGCTCTCATGCTCAGCGGAATGCCCGAGGGAACCGAAGGCGAACTCGGAAAGCTTCCGATTTGCGTAAAAAACGGAACCTGCGTCCTTCGTGACGGCACAATAGCGGGCTCGATAAGCAATTTGCACGAGGAACTGAAAAATCTCGTTAGCTGGGGCGTTCCGCTTGAAACGGCGGTCAAAGCCATGAGCTTAAATCCCGCCAAGGTGACAGGTACCGATGATTTTATCGGAAGCATCGAGGAGGGCAAATGTGCCGATCTCGTTATTCTTGATGATGAACTCAATATCGTTGGAGTATATCATTGAATATATTTACTTGAAAGAAGGGTAATCCATGTATTGTACAAAATGCGGTCAAAAGCTTGAGGACGGTGTTCCTCACGTTTGCCCGAACGCTCCCGTTGGAGCACAGCCTAAGCCTCAGTATATCCCTGTTCAGCCTGCTTATGCAGTGAACACAGCCCCGGCAACCGGAGCCGTAGCGGCACTTCGAAAGGTATCGTCTTCTACTGCCGCACTGGTTCTCACTGTTGCACTTTCCGTAAGCTTACTCGCAAAGTTCATCGGCCTTGTGATTTCAACGGTTAAGATATTCACGACAGTAAATCTTGTCGGCTCTGCGGCATCGCTCTTTGGTGCTTCGGAGGCGGTGAGAGAAATCAGAAGACTTGCTTTTTACAGAGCGGGCTACGGCATTATAGCACTCGTTCCGCTAGGGCTTACCGTTGTCGGCTGTTATATCACATATCTGTCGGCAAAGAGACCCACAAATGCTTACATCAAGTCATTAGGCTTTGTTTTCTTTAAGGTGGTTGCGGTTATCGACCTTATTATCTCGATTTTAACAGCCGTGGGAATGGTTCTTCTTCTCATAATCGGCTCTATCCTAATGTCATCAGGCGAGCTTGAGGATTATATCATTTACTGGGTTACATTCTGCATTGTTTTTGTATTTGCCAATGTTTTAAAAATGGTTGCTTACATCGGACTTATCAGATTAAGCAGTGAGTGCAAAAGGACAGCAGAATACGGAAGAGGCGAATACGCTAAAATCAAGGGAATTTCAAGCGTTTATGCGATTATCAAAATTGTTTCCGTTATCGCTCCGATTTTGTCTCTCATTGTATATTTTGTGAAGGCTTCGTTCACAAACGCTCTTGTCAATGCGATTTCATACGAGCTTGGCTATTATCTTGGCATGGATTACGCAAGCTTTAGAAATTTCAGCTTGCTTCCGTCAGATTTCCTTTCGGGAGTTATCGCTCCGCTTGCCGTGATTGTGGCTGATATTGCGATTGCTGTTCTCGTTTTCTCGCTCCACAAGAATATGGCTTTGGTAGGTGAGGGCGTTTATGCTTCTGTTGCACCTGAGGCTTATGTGCCGTACGGGGTGCAAAGTGCTCCTGCCGCTCCTGCTTACTCTGCTCCCGTCGCACCGAAACCGACTGTTTCTGAGGCAGTGAGCGAGCAGGCTGAGACAGAGACAGAGACAGAGGGCGACGCTGTTTTGCCTTCCGCTGATACCGAGGAAATGAAAGATGAGTGATCCGATAGGCGTGCTCACATTCGGTGACGGAATTTCTGCCATAGTCGATCAGCCGATATTCAGAATCGGAAGAAATCCTGCGATAACCGACTACCGAATTCTCGATAATCAGACAATCAGCCGTTTGCACGCTGTTATCACAAGAGAAAACGGAAATTTCTACATTGTGGACAGCAATTCCACTTGCGGAACCTTCGTCAATAATCAGAAAATCGGCAATGAGCCGTTTCAGCTTGTTGCGGGGGATATTATCAGATTGGCTGACCTTGAAATAACATTCGATATTAATTGACGAAAAAATATATTTAGCTTGGACGCACTTTTCGGTGCGTCCTTTCTTCTTTTTTATGAAAGTGAAAATAGATAAAATTTCTTTTGAAAAATTGTAGGAGTTTCCGAAAGAAATGACAGAATTGACAAATGAAAAGCTTTGAATATAGGCAAAAAGACAACCCGATATTGCAAAATATATGCAACAACATAAAAACGGATTGAATAATACAGTACCTTGTGATAAAATAGTTTCGATTATAACTAAAATTATGTCAAACGGCATATTGCTTTTGATTTGAATCAGAGCTTTGGCTCTTATGAAAGGGACAATAAATGAATCAGAGAAGAAGAGTCGGATGGCTGAAGCATTTTGATTTCATGCTGATAGATGTTTTCTGCCTTGAGACAGCTTTTTTCGTGTCTGTTTTGTTGCGTCGGGTAAGCTTTAAATATACTGCGGTAACCCAGATGTACACGGATCTTAATATTATGCTGATAGCTGCCGATTTGGTTTTCGTCCTGCTGTTCAGCTGGTACAAGGGAATTCTGAAAAGAGGCGTTTTTACCGAGATTAAATCGGTAGTTATCCAGAATTTGGTCGTCTGGGGAGCTTCCATGACGGTTCTCTTTATGGAAAAAAACGTATGGGATTTGTCGAGAACCGTGTTTGTAACGGGAATTCTTTTTTCCTCGGTACTCATGCTTGTTTTAAGACTCATCTGGAAAAAACTGATAAAGGCACACAACCGCAAGAGAAAGAATCTTCCCAGAACTCTGGTTATCATATCTCCCGATAAAGCCGAGAAAACAGTCGAAAAACTGCTTTCGGGCGAATACTCCGATTTTGATATAACGGGAATAGTGCTTGACCAAAACAGCGGCGGACTCAAAGAAATTATGGGTGTTCCTGTTGTTTGCGAGCTTTCGGAGATTGACGAATATGCGAAAAAAGAGGTCTTTGACGAGGCTTTTATCTTTTTGCCGCCAAGCGATACGGGCATAGGAGAGATTATCGGAACTCTGCTTGAAATCGGCACGGTTATTCACATCGGACTTGATTCGTGGGGCAAGGATTTGCCGAACAGCTATGTCGAGAGATACGCAGGCTACAATCTTTTGACCACAAGCGTCAGCACGGCGGGTGTTCTTCATCTCATGGTGAAGAGAATAGTTGATATTTTTGCCGGCATTGTCGGATGCATAATGACGGGCATATTGTTCATTTTTATCGCACCGCTTATCTATAAGGCTTCTCCGGGGCCGATATTTTACAGTCAGGAGCGAGTCGGCAAGAACGGCAGACACTTCAAGATATATAAATTCCGTTCTATGTATATGGATGCGGACGAGAGGAAAAAGGAGCTTATAGCTCAGAATCAAATGCAGGGAAATATGTTCAAGATGGAGAACGACCCGAGAATTATCGGCTCCGAAAAAGGCCCCGGTAAAGGAATCGGCAACTTTATAAGAAAGTGCTCTATCGATGAATTTCCACAGTTTTTCAATATTCTTAAGGGTGAAATGAGCCTTGTCGGAACAAGACCGCCTACGGTGGACGAGGTGGAGCAGTATGACCTTCACCATATGATAAGACTCAGCATGAAGCCGGGACTTACGGGAATGTGGCAGGTGAGCGGAAGAAGCAACATCAAGGATTTTGAAGAAGTTGTGAAGCTCGATGCCTATTATATAAGAAATTGGAGCTTAAAGCTTGATTTAAAAATAATCCTGAAAACTTTTGTCGCCGTATTTAAGAGCGACGGAGCAGCATAGGATAACGGAGGGTGTAAATTATGTCTCAGAAAGAAATTGTTGTTTCGGTTGCGGGAACAGGCTATGTCGGCCTTTCTCTCGCAGTGCTGTTGTCTCAGCATCACAAGGTTTATGCGGTTGATATCGTTCCCGAAAAGGTAGAGCTTATCAATAACCGTAAGAGTCCGATTCAGGATGACTACATTGAAAAGTATCTCGCTGAAAAGGAGCTTGATTTGGAGGCAACTCTTGACGGCGAAACGGCTTACAAAAATTCCGACATCGTTATAATTGCCGCACCGACAAACTATGACAGTGCTACTCAGTACTTCGATACGAGTGCTGTTGAGTCTGTTATAGAGCTTGTCATGAAAGTCAATCCGAACGCTTATATGATAATCAAGTCGACCATTCCTGTCGGCTACACTCAGAGCGTCAGAGAGAAATATAATACAGATAAGATTATTTTCAGCCCGGAATTCTTAAGAGAATCAAAGGCACTTTATGATAACCTCTATCCGTCAAGAATTATAGTCGGTTGTGACGAAACCTCAAAAGAGGTGGCAGAGACCTTCGCTTCTCTTCTTCAGGAGGGAGCAGTTAAAGAGGATATCCCTACTCTCTTCATGGGATTTACCGAGGCAGAGGCTGTCAAGCTTTTCTCGAACACCTACCTTGCACTTAGAGTTTCTTATTTTAACGAGCTCGATACCTATGCCGAGATGAAGGGCCTTGACACCAAGGCTATCATTGACGGAGTGGGACTTGACCCGAGAATCGGAACTCATTACAACAACCCGTCATTCGGTTACGGCGGATACTGTCTGCCAAAGGATACAAAGCAGCTTCTTGCAAACTACCGTGATGTTCCGCAGAATATGATGAGTGCTATTGTTGAGAGTAACCGCACGAGAAAGGATTTCATCGCAGACAGAGTGCTTAAGCTTGCCGGTTACTATGATTACTACAACCGCGGAGATTTTGATGCAGGAAAAGAGCAGAAGTGCGTTGTCGGAGTCTACAGACTTACTATGAAGTCCAATTCCGATAATTTCCGTCAGAGCTCCATTCAGGGCGTTATGAAGAGAATCAAGGCAAAGGGTGCGACTGTCATCATTTATGAGCCGACGCTTAAGGACGGAAGCACATTCTTCGGCAGTCTTGTTGTCAATGACCTCGAGAAATTCAAGTCCGAGAGTCAGGCAATTTTGGCTAACAGATACGATTCTTGTCTTGACGACGTCGAAGAAAAGGTTTACACAAGAGATATTTTCAGAAGAGATTAATTGAGAGGAAGTTTGAAATGTCCGAGCTTGTCAGCATAATCACACCGTCATATAACAGCGAAAAGTACATAGAAAAGACTATAAATTCGGTTATTTCTCAGACCTATGAGAACTGGGAAATGATTATCGTTGACGATTGCTCGGGCGATTCAACATGTGAGATTGTCGAGGGTATATCGAAAAGAGAACCGAGGGTGAAACTCATCCGTCAGGAACAAAACGGCGGCGCCGCAAAGGCGAGAAACCGTGCGCTTGAGAATTCACAGGGAAGATTTATCGCTTATCTCGATGCGGACGATATTTGGTATCCCGAGAAGCTTCAAAAGCAGGTGGATTTCATGCTCAAAAATAAGGCGGGATTTTCATGTGCTTCTTATGAAGTTATCGATGACGACGGAAACAAGCTTAATAAAGAGGTTCATATGCTTCCCCGTGCCGATTATGTCGGCTTTCTTACAAACAATCTCTTGCAGACTGTCGGAATTATGGCTGACACGAGCATAGTCGACAAGAGCCTTCTTCGTATGCCGGACCTTCGAAGACGACAGGACGCCGCAACATGGCTTCAGGTGCTGAAAGCGGGAAACGACTGCTTTGGTTTGGATGAGGTTCTCGCTCAGTACAGAAGGGCGGCAAATTCTCTCTCGAGCAACAAGGCAAAAGCGGTAAAGGGCGTTTGGCAATTATATCGTGATATAGAAAAGCTAAGCTTGCCTTTTAGCATTTACTGTTTTGTGAGATATGCCTTTTTGGCTGTCTGGAAAAGAGTTTATATCGGAAAGAAGAAATAAAACATGAAAATTCTGTATCTTTGCACCTACTACCACGAGGCACTTCTCTATAAACAGCAAAAGGACGCCCTTGTCAAAAGAGGTCACACCGTTAAGGTTTTTAATGCGGCTAAGTACGGCGCCGCCGTGGCTGATAAATTCAAGGAGGGTCTTCTCGATAAGGACGTGGTTCACGAGGAATGCTTCGGCGAGCGTGACAGAAAGTTCTTCTTCCCGAGACAAAATAAAACAAAAAAGGCACTTCTTAAAGCATATAACCCCAAGGACTTCGACCTTATGCATGCTCATCTTTTGACGGGCAGCGGCTACACAGCAAGAAGAATTAAGAAAAAATACGGACTTAAATATGTCGTTTCATGCAGAGTAACCGATTTAATCGGATTTATGAGACTGCCGTTTTTCCATACCCTTGCGATAAACAACGCAAGAGAGGCTTCGGGAATACTTTTCCTTTCAAGATGCCATAAGGATGAATTTTTCGAAAAATTCGTTCCCGAAAAGTATCGTGAGCAGCTTGAAAGCAAGAGTGTTGTAATCGGAAATCCGCTCGAAAAATTCTGGGAGGAACACACCGCAGAGCCGAGAAAGTCTCTTATCGATGAAAACAAGCCGCATATTCTTCTTGTCGGAAGAATAAACAAGGTGAAGAGAATTCCCAATGCGATAGAGGCAGTAAGGATTCTTCGAAACAAGGGAATTGACGCCGACCTGACGGTTGTCGGTGCGGTCGAGGACAAAGAGGAGCTTCAGAAGATAAGCGGAATCGACTTTGTGAAGGTTCTCCCGTTTATGAAGCCCGAGGAGCTCATTGATGTTTACAGTAAAAACGATATTTTTCTTTTGCCGTCAAAGATTGAGACTTTCGGCAGAGTTTATGTCGAGGCAATGAGTCAGGGCTTGCCCGTTATCTATTCAAGGGGACAGGGCTTCGACCGTGTTCGCCCCGATGGAGAAATAGGCTATTCGGTAGACTGCGAGAATCCGAGCGAGATAGCAGAGAAGCTGGAGCTTGTGCTTCAAAACTTTGCAGAAATCTCCAAGAACTGCACGGAAACCGTTAAGGATTTCTATGAGGAAGAGATTATTTCCAAGATAGAAAAATTCTACAAGGACTCGCTTACAAGATGAGGGCATAGGCTTGACAGGTTATTTTACGATAGATTATTTTAAGCAAAGCACAAAAGGAAAAGACAAAAGCCTTGGTATGTTCGTGTGTGTTTATTTACTGCTCGATGCGGTGAATTCCATGATACAGGATGTTTTCAGGCTGAGCGGTATGACGCTTAAGGCGGCACAGGCGGCTATCGCACTGGTGCTACTTTATCTCATATTCCGATGTGCCGAGTATTTTAACAGAAGAAATTGGGCGATACTGATACTCTGGGAGTCGGTAGCGGGGCTTGCTTACGCCTACAGCTGCTTTGTCGGAGTTTCTTTGTCGCGACTTATGGGCTGGGCAGGCACTACCTTAGGGGTGTGCGTGCCTATTGCCGTGTTTATCGGGTTTATTGAGGATAAAGAAATATTCTATAATTTACTGAAAAAATTTTCGTGGGTTATTTTGGCGGTTCTCTTGGTAGACATGCTGAAAACAACCGACGACCTTTACAATATGCACTTCTCGTATGCTGTTCTTACGGTTATGCTCATTCACTTCAATGAACTTGTGAACGGCAACAAAAAGCTTTTGCATCTTGCGTTTGTTGTCATAGAATTCGGTATGATATTTATGTACGGCTCGAGAGGTGCACTGGTTTGCTTTGCGGCGTTCATCGCTCTCAAGATATTTTTCAATGTGAGAGATAAGAAGATTTCTGTAAAATACGCTATTCTTATGTGCGTGGCGGCTTGCGGTATTTTTGCGATACTTGCTTTCGGAAACGAGATTTACAGTCTTCTCAAATCCATGGGAATCACAAGCAGAACGCTGAAGCTTTTCCTTACAGGACGGTTTGTCAGTCACGATTCCGGCAGAGGCGACCTTTACGCCACCGTTCGTATGCTTATAATGCAGAAGCCGATAAGCGGCTGGGGAATAAGGGGTGCGGTCTCGGCTATGAACAATCACCCGTATCCGCATCAGTTTTTCTATGACCTTATTCTGACATTCGGATTCCCGATAGGAATTTGTATGATAATCGCATTCTGTCTGCCGCTTTTAAAGGTATTCACCGTAAGAGAAGCGGTTTCGAGAGATTTGATTCAAATGTTTTTTTGCATCGGATTTGTTGCGCTTATGTTCTCAAATACACTTTTTACGGATTATTATTACTTTATGTTTTTGGGACTTGCGGCAAGCTGTTTCGATGCGCCTAAATTTGGTTTGTTGAGAGAAAAAGTATGAAGTTATCAAGAGTAATCAGCAGATGTTTCAGAGGGGCGGTCTGTTTTCCAAAGACGCTTTACCTCAATTTTTCGGTTTTGCCGTTTAAGGAAGCCGTGAAGCTTCCGTTTGTCATTATGGGAAAATGCAAACTCAGCGGAATCAATAAAAAAAGCGTCAAGGTAAACGGAAAAATAAAGACGGGTATGATAAAAATCGCCGCACAGAAAACCTCCAAGAGAGGTATTCCTGTGAATAAAAGTGCCTACCTTATCTGCGATGAGGGCGGCAAAATAATTTTTGACGGCTCGGCTTCGATAGGCGGCGGTACTTCGATTTGTGCGTCGGGCGGAAAAATCCGCCTGGGCGACAAGTTCTCATGTAATGTGAACTGCTTTGTCTACAGCAACGAGGAAATCACTTTCGGCGAGGATGTTCTTCTCGGCTGGAATATCAATCTTCGTGACAATGACGGCCACCCGCTTTATGACGAAAAGCATAACGTGATTAATCCGCCTAAGAAAATAGAAATCGGCGATCACGTTTGGATTGCATCATATGTCGATATTCTCAAGGGAGTCAGCCTTGCAAAGGGCACTGTCGTGGGAACGAGAAGTCTTGTGACCAAGAGCTTCACAAACAAGAATGCTGTTATTGCAGGTTCGCCCGCAAAAACCGTAAAGGAAAATATCTACTGGGAACACTGATTGGCAGTGCCCCCGTTAGGATAGGAGAAAAGAAATGAGTTTAAAGCATAATATCGGACTTAAAGCAATCGGCCTTTTCGACCGACTCGTGCCAAAAAAAGAAAATCAGGTGCTTTTTTATTCAAAGCCTGATTATTCCGATAACGGACGTGCACTTTACGAGGAGTTTCGAAGACAGGGACTTGATAAAAAATATCATGCTGTTTGGCTTGTGAACGGCAATCCCGAAAAGCTGAAAGAAAAGTATCCTGATGTCGAGTTTTATTCAAAATCATCTGTTAAAGGCTTGATTGAGTATTGCAAGAGCACGCATATCTACCGTTCTCATATGCTTTTCGGAAATGTGAGAACGAAGAAGCAAAAGGTCACGCTTATTTGGCACGGAATGGGAATCAAGGGCCCCATGGACCACAACTACACTCCGAATTTTGCCGATTACATCACGGTTTCTTCTGATTTTTACAGATACAGATTTTCTTCACGCTTCAGAATGCCGCCGACTCACTGCCTGACAACGGGTTTGCCGAGAAACGACTTCATGTTTGCCGGCAAGGACAGAATGTGTCTTGATAATCTTCCTAAGGTTAAGGCAAATCCGAACTGCAAGACTGTCATCTGGATGCCTACTTATCACGCTGACGAGAGCACGGGAGACAAGGACGGAAAGTTCTATTCGCTCGGTATTCCCGTTGTTCAGAAAGAAGAGCTAAGTGAGCTTAACGAGAACCTCAAGAAAAACAACATAGTTCTTCTTATCAAGCTTCATCCCCATCTTCTCGGTCACGGAGCAATTTACGAGGTGGACTACAGCAATATTCAGGTTTTCGGCGACAGCGACCTTCCGCCTGAGTGCTCGCTTTATCATCTCATCGGCGGCGTTGACGCCATGCTGACGGATTATTCTTCTGTTTTCACGGATTTTATGCTTCTCGACCGTCCGATAGCGTTTATATATGACGACTTCGAGGAATACAGCAAGAAGCCCGGCTTTGCATTCGAGAATGTCAAGCTTCTCATGCCGGGAGTTCACATAGGAAAGACAAGTGAGCTTTACTCCTGGCTTGACGATATTGCAAACGGTATCGACAAGGGAGCAGACGAGAGAAGAACGCTCAACAAATTCATCAATTTCCATAACGACAACAAAAACAGCCTGAGAGTTCTCGAAAAAACAGGACTTTTGGACGGCGAAAAGTAAGAGGAACGAAAAATGTCAAAAGCAGTTGTAATAGGCAGAGTTTCAACCTCGCTTCTCGGTATGACGAGGGCAATCGGAGAAATAGGCTACGATGTTATATCGGTGAAAACTGTACAGAAGCTGCCAAAGCCGATTTCATGGCAGAGAATTGCTCCGCAGTTCAGAAGCAAATATGTCATTGACTACACCTTTATCAGCGAGAAGGACAGAGAGTCACTCATAGAATTTCTCAAAAAAAGATGCAAGTCAAAGGGAGAGAAAACTTTAATTCTTCCCACAGACGATTTTTCGGCAGAGACGATAGATATGTACTATAACGAGCTTAAGGAAGATTTTCTTATGCCGAATGTGCAGAATAAGCAGGGCGGTGTTGTGCGCCTTATGGACAAGGGCTACCAGAAGCAGCTTGCCGAAAAGGTAGGGCTGAATGTCACGAAATGCCGCACGATTACAATTGAGGACGGAAAATTCACATTGCCCGATGACATTGAATATCCCGTGTTCGTCAAGCCGGCAACTCCCATTCCAAAGAGAAAAAGTTTTATGGGAAAATGCGATTCCATCGAAGATTTGCGAAAGTATGTCAGCGGTGCGGCTAAGCTTGCCGACTGCGATATGCTGGCAGAAGAATACCTCGAGATTGACGAGGAGCTTTGCTTCAACGGCTTCACCGATTCCGTTCATGCTCAGATTCCCGGTATATATGAGATGGCTGTCGGCGGAACAGGCTCTCACTCGGGCGTCACCGTTGTCGGAAGACTTGTGCCGTTCTCAAAGTATGAGGAATACAGAGACGCCTTTACACGATTTGTCGAAAGCCTGAATTTCACGGGTATTTTTGATATTGATGTGATTAAATCGGGCGGAAAGCTTTATTTTAACGAGCTGAATCTAAGACAGGGTGCTTCGGGCTATGCGTTTTTGCTCGGCGGAGCGAACTTTGCGAAGATGCTCAGTGATGCACTTCACGGAAATTATGAGTTTAGTCCCATCGAGATTAAACCTTTAGAGGTTGTGAACGAGAGAATAGCTCTCGATGAATTTTCTCACGGCTCACTTTCTTGGGACGAGTACAGAAGGCTTGTCGACAACACGCAGTATGGCTTTATGAAGTGCGAGAGCGACAAAAAGCCGCAGAAGTATTTTGCTTTTGAAGAAAAAAGAGCAAAGATAAAGGCGAAAAAATGAGCAAGGATAATATCAGAGTAATACTTCTCGGAAGAAATTACCTCACTTCAATCAGCACGGCAAGATCGCTTGGAAAAAGCGGCTACACGGTTGATTTGATTTATGCGCCCATAAGGCGAGACACCGAGATAGTAAAAGCTTGCAAATATATAGATAAGGTTTATGATATTCCGTCAAAAAAGGACGAGGATATCATAAATGTAATAAAGACGGAATATACGGATAAATCGAAGACATACGTCCTTTATCCGACAGACGACCACGGAATTTACATTGCCGACAGCCTACGGGGCGAGCTTGGGGATAATTTTGTCATGCCGTTTATGAAAGGCGAGGACGAAGATCACCAGCTTGAATATTTCATGAGAAAGGATGTACAGCTGTCTATTGCGGAAAAATGCGGTTTTCCGAGCATAAAAAGCAGTATCATCGATTTGGCTGACGAGAACATGAGTATTCCCGATGATGTGAACTACCCTGTCTTTCTAAAGCCCGTTGTTTCCGCTCATGCGGGAAAGTCGGACATTGGAAAATGTGCCGACAGAAACGAGCTTGAAAAGAGAATTGCGGCAACAAAAAGCAAAAAGAGACTCACAAAATTTATGCTTCAGGAGTTTATTCACATAGACTCCGAGATAGTAATGAACGGCGTGAGCGACGGGGAAAAGGCTTTTATTCCCGCCGTCATCAAAAAGGAGCAGGTTGCACTTTTTAACAGAGGTGTTACCCTAAAGGGCAGATTGGTGTCAACAGATGAAATAGGCGGTCTTCTCGAGAAAATCGAGAAATATATGTCCGAGCTTCACTATGTCGGAATGTTCGATTTGGAGCTTCTTGTTTCGGGCGACAAGGTCTATTTCGGAGAAATCAATCTTCGATGCGGCGGCCCGAGTTATATTTACACTCTTTGCGGAGGAAATTTGCCGTCAATAGCGGTGGATGTTCTCTTGGGCGGAGAATTGCCGAGCGAAAACAAAATCAGCTTAAACAAGAGCTTTGTCAACGACAAGGTTATCTGGGAGGATTATCTTCACGGCTTTATCGGTAAAAAGGAACTTAAAAAGCTGATAGAAAGCTCTGATTTCTGCCTTACGGACGACAGCGAGGATTTGGGCCCCAGAAAGGTTTTTGACAAGCGCATGAAGGTGCGTGACGTTAAAAAGCACATAAAGAAAATTATAGGAAAGAAATAAAATGTCTGAGAAGAAAAGCATTGATATAAAAGCGGTTTCTCCCGAGGAGCACTTTGAAGAGATAAGAGCCGTCATGCTTGAGGCTCATGCCGCAAGCGGTCTTACTTTCAAGAATGACGAAATGACCCGTGAGGATTATTTTTCAAGACTTAAAGACGGCGGAGCGGTTTTCTGTGCTTTTGACGGCGAAAAGATTGTCGGTACGATGATGATATGCATCGAGAAATCAAACAAGTGGTATTCTGACAATAAGCCGTCGGCTGTGAGATTTATTGCGGTTTTGCCCGATTTTGCCGGGAACGGGATTGCGAGCAGACTTGTAAGCGCCTGCGAGAAATGGGCAGAGGAAAACGGAATAAAAACAATTTTCTGGACTACATCCTCAAAGAACAATGCCGCAATGGCAACTGCCGTGAAAAACGGATTTTTAAAGGTCGATTATATCAAATTTAAGGGATATGATTATCCGAGCGTCCGAATGGTAAAATGGAGAGAGGGTTCCAAATTAAAGGAACTGAAAGCCAAGGCTTATTTTAAGCTTAAGGAGAAAAAGCAGAAATAAGCGAAAATGCGGTTTGCTTTATGAAATTTCAATATAAAATCGGCGCTTTGGTGAGGGGATACGCCGATTTTTAGGAAAGGCAAAAGAATGAAGAAGATAAACGCAAAGGCGTTAAGAAAAGAAAACTCACGACTGACGAACACGATTTTTAACTTCACGAGCAGTATAGGCGGTCAGCTTATCACGATAATCATGCAGTTTGCGGTGAGAACCGTATTCATCAAGACACTCGGTAAGTCTTATCTCGGTATAAACGGACTTTTCTCGAATGTTCTTACCATGCTGTCGCTTGCCGAGCTGGGAGTCGGAAGCGCAATACTTTATAAGTTATATAAGCCGATAGCCGAGAACGACCACAAGAGAATCGCCGTTCTCATGAAGTTCTACAAGACGGTTTACAGATATATCGGTATTGCGGTTGCGATTATCGGCTTGTGTCTGATACCGTTTTTGCCGTACATCATCAAGGACGGAGGAAAGCTTGAAAGTCTGGGCATAAATATGTCCTTCCTTTTCTGCCTCTATCTTTTCAAGAATGTTTCGTCTTATCTGTTCTTTGCCTACAAAACGGCAATCATCAAGGCTAATCAAAAGGAATATCTGCTCAATATAATCAACTATTTCTTTACGGTTGGAATTTCACTCGTGCAGATTGCGGCGCTTTTGATTTATCCTAATTTCACGCTATATGTGTTCTTCATGATAGCAGAGGTTATCTTGCAGAACATAGTCGGAGGTGTTCTTTCCGACAAGATGTATCCGTACATCAAAAATGCGGGCGATGATAAATTAAGCCGTGAGGAAGCGGTGGGAATCTTCAAAGACTGCGGCGCACTTTTCCTATACAAGATTAACGGCGTTGTCTTAAACGCTACCGATAACATAGTAATTTCTATGTTCCTCGGTATTGATTATGTCGGACTTTACTCCAACTACTACATTTTCTACACGACAATCCGCACGCTTTTCAGCAAGATATTCAACTCTGTTTCTCACAGCATAGGAAACCTCCACGCTTCCAATCAGGGCGAGCATGAGTACGAGATATTCAAGTCGATAAACCTTATCACAGCGATACTCGGAGCAACGGCGGGCGTCGGTGTGTTTGTCTGCGGCGATGAGCTCGTCAATGTTTGGATAGGCGACCAGTGGCTCATCTCTCAGCCGTTTGCTCTTTTGATGGGCTTCCAGATTTTCACCTATGCCTACCGACTGGTTTTGTCTAAGTTCCGCACGACAATGGGACTTTTTCAGCAGGCTAAGTTCAGACCCGTTGCCGGAATGATCATCAACATTGTCGTTTCTGTCGCACTTGTAAACAGTTTGGGAATAGACGGCGTTCTTATCGGCACGATAATTGCGGACTGGACAACACTTATGTGGTTTGACCCCGTTATCGTTTATAAATACGGCTTTAAGGGCAAATATAAGGTTTCTGAGTATTTCACAAAGCTTGCATTCAATGTTTTCGTTACGGCGGCTGTAGGAGCAATTGACTATTTCATCTGTCAGAATCTCTTTACGGGATGGGGCTGGCTAAGCGTTATTATCCATGTGATTATCTGTGCGATAACCGTTCCTACTGCTCTTGTTTTGTGCTACATTAAGTCTGTAGAGGGCAAGTATCTTCTCAAGGTCGGCTCAAGATATGTTAAAAAAATTAAAAAGGCATTCAAAAAGTAATATGGAATTTTTAAGAAATAAATCGATACTGATAACGGGTGCTACCGGAATGGTCGGTTCTCGGATTGTGAGAAAAGTGCTCGAAGCAAATGATAAAAGCGGACTTAATGCAGTAATAATTGCGGTTTATCGCAACGAAGAGAAAAGAAACTCCGTTTTCTCCGATTGCCTTGACCGAGGTGATATAAAGTGGCTTTGCGCCGATGTCACAAAACCGATTGAGTACGGCGAAAGCGTAGACTACATAGTCCACACAGCTGCCGTGACGGGCGGAAGCCGCCAGCATATCGATTTCCCCATGAGGACGATTTCAACGGCAATCGACAGCACGGTCAATTTGCTTGAGCTTGCAAAAGAAAAAAATTCACTGGGATTTGTTTTCACCTCCTCGCTTGAAGTTTACGGCAAGACGGATTATTCCATGCCGTCTGTCAAGGAGACTGACGGCGGTTACATCGACCCCATGGCGGTGCGCTCGAGTTACTCCGAGAGCAAGCGTATGTGCGAGAATATCTGTGCGGCTTATGCTAAGCAGTTTGCAGTTCCTGCAAAAGTAGTGAGACTTACCGCAAGCTACGGCGGCGGAGCATACTATGGAGATAAGAGAGTTCTTTGCGAATTTGCAAGGTGCGTCATAGAGAAAAAGGACATAGTTCTAAAGTCTTTGGGAGACACCGTGCGAAATTACTGCGATACGCTCGACGCCGCAGATGCAATTCTCACGGTGCTCGAAAAGGGTGAGAGGGGCGAAGCTTATAATGTAGCGAATATGGCGACGGATTTATCCATTAAAGAGCTTGCCGAGAGATTTATCGCACTTTACCCCGAGTCCGGAATCTCTCTTAAATTCGACATTCCCGAGGACATCACAAAGCTTGGCTACAACGGCACGGTTAAGATAAGACTTGACACCGAAAAGCTCGAAAAATTAGGCTGGAAGCCAAAATTCGGTGCTGACGATATGATAAGACATCTTGTTTCTGCTATGAGAGAAAGTCTCGAAAGGAGCGAAAATAATGGCTAAGAAATATAAAATCGGCTACACGGTCGGTACATTCGATATGTTCCACATAGGACATCTGAATCTTTTCAGACAGGCAAAGGAATACTGCGACTACCTCATAGTCGGTGTTCATTCCGACGAGTGGGTCATGCATTGCAAGAACCGTTCCACCGTAATTCCCTATGAGGACAGAGCCGAAATTGTCGGCGCAATACGCTATGTTGACGAGGTTGTTAAGAACGAATCGAGAAGCAAGCTTGAGGCTCTCGAGAAGTATCATTTTGATGTTGCTTTCATCGGAGACGACTGGAAGGGAACCGAGGTTTGGAATAAGATTGAGGCTGAGCTCAAGGAGCACGGCTGCGACACAATTTATGTGCCGTACACAAAGGGAATTTCCACCACGCAGATAAGACAGAAGCTTGGAGACAGCTCCGAGAAAAAAGAGAAGAAGGATTGATTTCTTCTGACGGAGGCTTTATGCACAATATTAAACTACTCGACTGCACCTTGCGTGACGGCGGATATATTAACAACTGGCATTTCGGCGAGGAAGCAATAAGCGCAATACTCGAAAAGCTTGTCGTGAGCAAAACCGATGTTATAGAGTGCGGTTATATCTCAAAAATAAAAGGCGGAAAAAAGGGCGAGACCCAGTTTGGCAGTGTCGAAGACATGATAAGTCTGCTTCCTGAAAAACAGCCGCATCAGCAGTATGCCGTTATGGTGAATTTGGGAGAATTTCCGATTGAGGAGTTCCCGGACGCCGACAAAAAAGATCCGCTCATCATAAGAGTTTGCTTCAAGAAAAAAGAGCTTGATAAGGGACTTGAGCTTTGCAGACAGTTAAAGGAAAAGGGCTACGGCGTTTATGTTCAGGCTATGGCGTCGCTTAACTACAGCGATACCGAGTTTATCGAGCTTATCAAAAAGGCTAACGAGACTAAGCCCGACAGTTTTTACATCGTGGACAGTTTCGGTGCAATGGAGCTTCCCGATCTCAAGAGATTTATCAGTATTTCCGACCACAACCTAAGCCCCGAGATAACTCTCGGCTATCACTCGCACAACAATTTACAGCAGGCTTACGGCAATGCGAAATACTTTGTCGAGCAAAATCTGCAAAGAGATATAGTTATCGATGCCAGCGTCTACGGTATGGGCAGAGGTGCGGGAAATCTAAACATAGAGCTTTTTGCGGAATTCCTCAACAGAGAATACGGAAAGTGGTATAACATAGACCCCATGCTCGATATTATGGACGATTACCTCAAGCCGATTTTCACGGAGAATTTCTGGGGATATTCGCTTCCGTTCTATCTTTCTGCCCGTTACAACTGCCATCCGAACTACGCAAATTATTTTGCCGAGAAAAATACGCTCAGCAATAAATCCATGAAAGAGCTGCTTTCTTCGCTTCCCGAGGATGTTAAGTTAAGCTACTCAAAGGACACGGCGGAGAAATACTACACGGAGTTTCAGAAGAGATTTGTCGATGACAAGGCTTGCGTAAGCTCACTCAAAAGCGAATTTGTCGGCAGAGAAATTCTGGTTCTCGCTCCGGGTAAATCTCTTGTCGAGAGAAAATCGGATATAGATAAATTTATCGCCGAGAAAAATCCGCTAGTCATTGCGGTGAATGTTGTTCCCGAGTTTTTCGACTGCGATTATCTAATTTGCACAAACGAGAAAAGACTAAACCGCTATGATAAATCACGGAATACCAAGCTGATAATCACATCGAATATATCGGAAAGACCGTCAGACGCCGCTGTTATCAATTATTCGTCTTACCTTGCCAAGGGCGATTTGATATCCGATAACCCTACGCTCATGCTCATAAATCTGCTTATCAGTATGGGCATCAAGAGAATCAGCGTAGCGGGCTTTGACGGCTACAAGGCAGACCCCAAGGAAAACTATTTCGGAAAGAATATGTCCATGGGTTCGAGTCTTCAGAGCAAGCTTGCAAAAAACAAGCTGATTCGTGAGTTTGTCGCCGAGGCAACGCAAAAGACGGAAATTGAGTTTTTGACGGACAGCTTGTATGTATGACAAAAAAGAAATAAAAAATCGGCTGATAAATTTCACCGCAAGCTTCGTTTCCGTATTATTGCTCGGTTTGGTTATTGCCAAATTTGCCGATATAAATGTCACGACAGACGAAAGACAGCTGAAAATGCTGTTATCAGGCGAGATACCGTCATCAAATTTCATTGCACTGATATCAAGCCCTATGGCTTTATTGATTAGGTGTTTGTATAAGCTTTTTCCACGACTCGAAATTTACTATGTTGTGATTTACGGTGCGATTTTGTTTGCATTTGCTCTTATTGTTTATGCGATATGTGATCGATTGAAGCGATGTTCTCTTAAAATAAGGATTATCGGCTTTGTATTTGCCTATACGCTGTCTTTATTCTGTTTGCTTGAATTTCTTCTTCAGATAAGATACACCTATGCCGCAATAATTCTTGCGGTTTCTGCGTTCGCCTATATCCTTGTTAAAGAGAATTTAAGTATTTTTGACACGGTTCTTGTGGCTGTTGTTTGTGCTTTTTCGGCGGGGTTTCGATTTGTGGGATTCTTAATGGTCTTGCCGTTTATTTTGCTTGCGGTTTTATACAGACTTGTGAAAAGCAAAGGCGACAATAAGCCGCAAAAGAGTCTGATAGCTCTCATGTGCATTGTTATCGTTGTGGCTTTTTGCTCAAATGCAGTTAACGTATATATGTACAGTCAGGGCGACGAACAAGATTTACTCACGGTCGATAAGCTGAGAAGCGGACTTCAGGACTATCAAATTTTACCAAACTATCGGGAGTGTGCCGAGGCTTATGACGAAATAGGAGTAACTCCCGTACAGGTGAGCCTGATAAGACATGCACTGTGGGGAATTGCCGATATCACCGATGTCACCACGCTTCAAAGACTTACTCAAATCCGTGATGATTACTATGATAACGAGAGTATATCGGACAAAATAAACCGCATGAAAGAAACTTTCCTTGAAGTATTCGGTCAGCTTTCCACGGTATACAACTTCTCTTGTGTTCTTTTAAGCGTGACCGCTCTTATTATACTTATCAGACAAAGGGATAAGCTTAAGCTTTGTCTTTTGCTTTGCACGCTTTTGGGGTGCATGAGCGAGGTTCTTTATCTTTGTTACAAGGGCAGAATGCCGTTTAGGGTTTTCTTTCCGACAGAGATTATTGCGATACTTGTTTCAAGCTTTATTATTGCAGGCTATTTGCTCGAAAGACCGAAGAGGAAAAAGATCAAGTCTCTTTTTCTTACAACCTTTGCCGTGATTTTTGTTATCGGTATTTTCGGTACGGTTAACAGAGCCGAAAGACGAACAGTTTCCTATGAGCCGTATTCCTTGGCGACGGAAAGTTTCGAAAAGGAGAGCGAAATGCTTTATCTTCATCTCAGTTCTATGGCTTATTCCAAAGCGAATTTCTTGCGTGATGAAGTGAAAACCGCATCTTATGTGAATGCGGGCGGAAATCTCTCCGAAATGAATGCATGGAAAAACCTCGTGTGCGGAGAATACGACAGCGTGGCAAAAGCCATTGCGAGCCGTGACGACTTAAGATTTGTTACAAAGAGAGAAAACAAGGATGTCGGCGCTATAGTCGAATATTTAAATCAAGAGGGATATGAGGTCTCGTGCGAGGTCGAGGAGGTCAAATTCGGCGGCGAGTGCTTCAAAATTTGGAAGATTAATAATGGAAAATAAATTTGTCAGGTGGGTATTTAAGAATTTGCCGGCAGTTTATCTCGGTCTTGTGCTTGTGCTCGGCATAGGCTATATTTTTAACAAAGCCGAGACGGTGAGGGGCAATTCCTACAACGCTTTATCGCTTATTTTCGGAGCGGTTCTTTTGGAGGCGTTCCTTTTGGCGGTATATAAGCTGACTGAAAATTTAAAGAGCGAAAAGCCGCTTCGGACGATGTGTTATATTTTGCTCGGCTTTGTTGCCGTGGGACTTACGGTTTCCGTCTGCTTTATGAAGCAGGAAATCATTTCCGATTTGGCGAATTTTCACCATGCGGCACTGAACAAAATTGAGACGGGCGAGTGGTCTAGATACGGCTATTTTTCGCATTATCCGTTTCAAAAGGGCTGGCTTGCGATAATTTACGGCTTATATAAAATCGAGAAATTTGTTGGAATAAGCGACTTAAGGACTTTGCCGCTTGCACTTAATGTCATCATGCTTTTCTTTTCCGCCGTGTTTGCTTATAAGACGGCAGAAAAGCTCATGGGGCTGAGGGCGTCCGTGCTCGTTCTTCTTACAATTTGTGTGAATCCGGTTTATTATATTTCCGCCGGCTACTGCTATACCTTTGTGCCGGGACTTTTCTTCATAATGCTCGTCATTTTTCTGTCGCTTTACGATAAATGGTACTGTAAGCTACTGCTTGGTTTCTTTGCGGCGGTGGGCTACGATTTGCGTGCAACCGTGATAATCGCATTCGTGGCGGTCATGCTTTATGCGGTACTAAGGCACGAAAAGGGCTTTGCTATCGGAATTTTACTTTCCGTTTTCGGCTTTGCAGTCGGCTATCTTGCCTTTAAGGCTGTGATTAATTCCTTGGCTTTTGAGACGACGGGGGTTCCCTATGCGGCTACTCACTGGATTGTCATGGGCACAACAGGAAGGGGCGGCATTGACAACAATATAATAAAAATGGACTCGAAATTTGAGAGCACTCACGAGATGATTTCTGCCGATATTGCTTATATTATCGACTATTACAAGGAAAAGGGCTTTTCCCGTGCTTTGCAGCTGTGGAATTACAAGCTTTCGGAATTTTTGGGTGAGGCAACTCCGAGAATAGTGAGATACAATTCGAGCAGTACTGATTACAATACTCTTTGGAGATATTTATCGGGCAATGAAAAGCTTTTCACGGAGTATTTCTGTGAAATTCTCCGACTTGTTTCGCTTGTGAACGGAATTTTAGCCGTTATTAAAATCTGCATAAAGAAAGCGGATAAATTCTATCCCGTGTTTATTTTCCTGTTCGGATATGTTCTTTTTTACACATTCTGGGAGTGCGGCTCGAATTGTGGTTCGAGATATTTCTTCTTGGCAATGCCCGTGCTTCAGACAGTCGGTGTTTACGGTCTTGTGGCTTTAAGCGAGAAAACCAAAATTAAAGCTTCAAAAAGCACGAAAAGAAAGATTTCTTTTTCTTTTGCAGCTTTGCTTGCCGTTTCGCTCATTGTGTTCGAATCGGTGATATGTGTGAATATGAAAAGTCTCACGGCAGTGCCCGAGAGCAAAACCTACACGGCGGCATCAAATAAATTTGATATCAAGCATAACAATATGAAAGAAGAGGAGCTTAGCGATACTTCTCCCGTAACAGAGACATTCACCGCTTACAGAAACTTTGATAATATCGAGCTTAAATTTAATGCTGAGGGCTCGGACGAAAGCAATGCTTATCTTTTTGAGCTTTTGGACGGTGACGGCAATGTTATCCGTGAAAAAAGTTTCAAAAGCGGTGACATCGAGGAAAATTTGCTTGATGTCGGATTTGATGAAATTGAAGTAAAAAACAAAGCGAAATTTACCGTGCGGATTTCCGTTTCTCAAAAGAATGGCGATTGCATTTCGGTTTACGGAAGCAAAATAGGAGCGGGAAATCAGAGAATTTATTTTAACGGTTTCTCCGAGGGAGGAGCACTCGACCAGATTTATTTTGTCGCAAGCAAAACCGTGAGCGCACCGTATTATTCGGCGGCGTTCGTGGCGGCGGTTATGATTTTTGTGTTAATTGTCGGACTCGTGCCGATTTTGAGTCTTACGCTCGGAAAGAAGCGTCAGATTGATTTTTACTTATGAGGGGAACTTAAATGGGAATGAATAATAAGTTTGTCAGGTTGATTTTCAAGAATATACCTGCCGTGTACCTCGGTGCCGCATTTTTGTTTGGCATCGGCTACACGTTTTTCCGGGGAAAAACCATTGTTGTGCAAGAAGGCCAAGTGATAGGTGGCAGATATAACGCACTTGTCATTATAATCGGAGCTTTGATTCTCGCTTCGTTCTTTTATGTGTGCTACAAACTCATTCAAATAATAAACTCGGAAAAGGCTCTGAGGACGATAAGCTTCTTGCTTATTGCTATTTTTGCATTTTTGCTTTTTTTGTTTCGTTCCTTGCTTAGAATGGAGCTTGTTTCCGATTTGGCGGCGATTCATCATGCGGCGGTAAGTTATGTTGAGACGGGCGAATGGGCACAGCTAAGTTATTATTCGTTGTATCCGTTCCAGAAAAACTGGCTTGCGGTAGTCACCTTGATTTACAAAATCGAGAATATGCTCGGAATAAGCGATTACAGAGTTTTGCCGACCGCGTTCAATGTAATATTAATGGTTATCTCGGCGTTTCTCGCTTACAAAATTGCCGAAAAGCTTTTGGGACTCAAGGCTTCTGTCATGCTACTTGCTTTAATCGTGCTGACGCCGTGGAATTACACATTTGCTATTTACTATTATACCTTTGTGCCCGGACTTTTCTTTACGGTGATCGTCGTTTTTCTGTCGCTTTACGACAAGCTGTATTGCAGAATTTTGCTCGGAGTGTTTGCGGCAATCGGTTATGAGATGAGGGCGACCGTCGGAATAGCGTTTGTTGCCGTTTTACTCTATATGCTTTTTAAGCATGAAAAAGGATTTGTGAAAAGCGTTCTTCTCATGTTTCTGGGTTTTGCTGTAGGCTATGGCTGTTGGACAGCGGTTGTGTCGTTTGTTGATATGCCGACAACCCAATTAACCTTTGCACCTACGCATTGGCTTGTCATGGGCATGACGGGTGACGGAGCATATAACCAGGATATTACAAGGTTCGACAAAAGCTTTGCTACTAAAAACGAGATGATTTCGGCAGACCTTCGGTACATATATGATTACTACAAGGAAAACGGAATCGGAGCGGCGTTTAATCTGTGGGTAAGCAAGCTGAGCCTTTTCTGGGGAAACGGTGTTTTCCGTGTTATGAAAAAAACCGTCACGGATTACAATACATTCTGGGACTACACACTCGAAAACAAGAGACTTTTCGCAGATTACTACGGTCAGATACTAAGAGTGGTCACGCTTTTTAATGCTTTTGTTTCGCTTATTCGTGTGATAAAAAACAAAATGAACAGGCTCTATCCCGTTTTTATTTTTGTTTTCGGCTATACGCTTTTCTATACCTTTTGGGAGGGCGGCGCAAGATATTGCTTCCCGGCATTTATCATGTGCCAAATTCTGAGCGTTTACGGCTTTATGGGCGTCTGTGAAAAGGCTGAGGAAAAAGCACCAAAGTCAAGATTGAGCTTTGCCGCAGTCGCTTCTGTTTTGGCTGTGATGCTCATTGCATTTGAATCGGTTTTCCTCGTTAATTTCAGCGACCTTACCGAAAAGAATGTGTGTATAGAGCATATTTCGGCGTCAAACGAGCAAAGATTAAGAAGAAATAATCTTGAAAGAGAGGAGCTAAGAGAGGGCGAGGCTGTTTCGGAGACCTTTACGGCACACAGAAGTTTCTCCAAGCTTATGCTTCACTTCTATATAACAGGCAGTTCTTCCGATAATGTCTATCTTTTCGAGATACTTGATGAAGACGGAAATTCGGTTTTAGAGAGAGACTTCAAAAAAGATGATATTAAGAACGGAAGACTGTATGTCGAATTTGATGAAATTGAAGTTAAATCGAATAAACAGTTTACCGTCAGGGTTTCTGTCAAAGAGAAGACAGAGGGCTCCACTTGTATCTCGATTGAGGGAAACAAGATTTCAAAAGATACAAAAGAAACTTACTACAACGGTCATGCCGACGGCTACGGATTTAACCAAATCTATTTCAAGGCTTATGAGGAAGAAGAAGAGAAATTCTATCCGAAGAGCTTTGTTCTGGGGGCAATGGCTCTGGTATTCGTAATCGGACTTGTGCCGACAGTGTATTTTATAAGCAAATCTAAGACGGCAAAGACCGTTTAAAAATATAAATAATGTGCTAAAGCCTCGGCTTTGGCATTTCGGAAAGGGGATATAACCTTGGAAAAAAGTGGCGGCGTCGGCAAGAGCATGACAAGCCTTGCCCTGAACACGATAAGAAACACAGCAGAATACATTTTGGTTTTGCTGACGATTCTTGAGTGCAATTCGCTGTTCTATTTTTATGCGGGAAGAGAATCTTCCAACGAGAAAATTCTCAGGCTCGGACTTTTGGCGACTGCATTCTTCCTTTTGGTGTACAGATACCTTGAGACAAAGGAAGAGAAAAGTCTTATAAAGCTACTGCCTACTCTTGGCGGAATGTACGTCCTTATGGGAGCGTTTCTTGTTCTGAACGTTATGAGGAAAACAGATCTGATGTCATCGTACTTCATTTTGTTTCTGTTTTTCCTGCCCGTTATCACCGTGCTTTTCTATCTCGACAGAATAGAGGGCAAGCCTTACAATCTGCTTTATAAATATGCCGATGTTGTGGCGGTTTATGCGTTTTTTGCAGTTGTCATTTATCTTTTCGCTGTTTTCTTTGGCGGAAAAATGCCCTCGACAACGGTTTCAACGTACTGGTCTAACAAGGGCACACTCAAAACATATACCGATTATTTCGGAATAGTAGCCATGAGCACCGATAAAATTTTTTCGATAGGCAGCTTTGAGTTCTTCAAAATGTACGGCATTTTTCCTGAGCCGCCCATGGCAATGATACCGCTTATCACGGCGCTTTATGTCGAGATTTTCCTCAAGAAAAACAAAAGCGGAATCGTTGCGGTTGCTTTTATTTCACTTGCAGTGCTTTTCACAGGAAGTACGCTCGGATACATGCTGCTTATTCTGGCTTTTGCACTTTTGGCTCTGGGAAAGCTTCCCGAGAAATGGAGAGAAATTTCCTACATCGCACTTGCCGTCACGGTGTGTGCCGTTGTTGCGGTTTTGTTTGCGGTGAAGAAAAAGAACGATTACAGCTCGTTCTCGGCTCATCTTGAGGATTATGTGCTTTGCTTCAAGGCATTTCTCAGAAGTCCGTTTATCGGCAATGCTTTCGGAAACGATTTCCCCATACTCGAGTTAATGAGTGCCGAGAGATTCGAGCATAACCCCGGGCTTTCAAATTCCATTGCGGTCATACTCGCACAGGGCGGAATTTTGCTTGAACTTATATGTTTCTTGCCGTATGTCAGAGGCTTGGTGGGAATTTTCTCAAAGGACGCCGACGCAAGAAAAGAGGGCTTCTTCTTTGTCGGAGCATGCGCTCTTTTTGTCGTCACGATTTTCACTTATCGTTTCTATCTCTTCTTCATCATGGGATTCGGCTACGCACTGATGCCGTTTAAGTTTTCAAATGAACCGAAGAGAGTTTTCACGGAGAAAATCAGCCGCGGAAAGCTTTTGGAATACGCTTTGGGCATACTTTTCCTTTTGAGCGTGATTTTCAGCTTAGGCGGAATTTGGAAGGTGATTTTCTCGTTCTTCAAGTCAAATTCGCTTTTGCTCTCGCAGTCGGCATGGAACCTCATTTTTGCGCTTATCTTTGTTATCGGTGCTGTAATGATGATTTCGGAGGCGGTGAATGAAAAAAGCAAAGTGCAGGCTTTGATTACGGTATTTATGCTCGGTGTCGGAGCGGTGCTTATTGCTCTTCGTCCGATTACCGTCACGAATGCAAAGAGCTTTTGCGATGTCATGCAGAAAACGGGATATTCAAAATTATTTGTCATTTTCCTTGATATGCTGATGCTTATTTGTGCGTATGCTTTTGTTTGGTGCATTTTTGCACTGAAGAAAAAGGAAAGACTTTACAGCATAATCTTTGCGGTGTTCCCGATTGCTTTTTGCGTGCTTGTCAGCAGAGTTGTCACGGGTAATGTGGGCTACTACCTCGAGCAAGTCGAGGAGGACAGCGATGTAATGAGCATTGTGGCAGAGAATGCTACGGGCAAGATTTATTCCGATACTCTGTCGTATGCTTATGCAGAGAAATTCCCTGAAATTTGCGTTTCGTCAAAGTCCGGCGGAGAGTTCGCAGAGCTTGACAATATAAGCGTTCTTATGTCGGACGATTACCGAGAGATGTTCAGAGAGGGCTTCTCTTGCGTTGCCGTGAATGACAACAGAGCTCTTTACACAAATGACGAGTCCGTGATTGCCGCATTAAAGGAAAACGGCTACAAAGTATATAACCACTATCCGAATTCGCTGAATGTGGATTTGTCTGCGCTTGCGAGCGAAAACGGTTTGGAGCTCAATGACGATAACTATATCGAGCTTGACGGCGATAACGCAAAAATTACTCACGGAGTGCCGACCGAGCTTGAAGACGGAGAATATCTCGTCACGTTCAGCATAAGCTCCGAGGAAAAAAGCGGCGTGACTGTTTCGGTGCTGAAAGACGGTGAGGTTTTCAAAACCAAAACAGCTTCCGATTATAATAAATTTAACAATCTCAGCGTCAGTCTGAAGTTCAGGGCTAAGGATCTTAATAATCTTGAGTTTGCGGCGATTTCCGACGGAAAAGCCGTCCTTAAGAAGATAAGCTACAAGCAGGTTACCGATTACGATAAGATAAATTACCGTGACGAATATAACCGAATTGTGAAAACCGAGTACAAAAAGAGTGGCGAACTTTATACTGCCGAGAACGGTTATGCCGTTATCGAAACGGAATACGACAAAAAAGGCAATGTTGTCTCTAAAAAATACTTTGACGAATTCGGTACGGAAGTATTTCCGACTGAAGACCCGGTAAAAAACTAAGGCAATATCAGTACGGTTGACGGAAAGTCGGCGGCTGTGTATAATTATGATATTGATGTCCTCCGCTCCTCGGTGGCGGAGGGCATTTTTGAATTTCATTGAAAGGTTAAAGACTAATTCAAAAGGACACAATATGAAAGAAATTCAAATCAGTATAAAAGATATGGTTTATCAGGTTTTGCGCAAGTGGAGAATCATGCTCGTTATGGTTCTTGTTCTCGCGGTAGTCTGCGGCTTTGGTACGAGTGTGATGAGTTCATTATCTTCGGACAGTGCCGATGACGCCGACAGCAGCTTGACTAAATCGCAGAAGCTTGAAAAGTCCGTCAAAAGCACATCAAGCGGTCTCAGCGAGCAGATAAAGTACGAGACAGAGCTTGCGTTCGAGTCGTATAAAGAATATGTGGTTCAGGCTTCGGAAATTCAGCGTTATTTGAGTAATTCCGTTAAAATGGAGATAGATTCGTCTTCTGCTCCGACATATACGCTTAATTATGTTATCGATACTCATTACAATGCCGTTTATCCGACGATTGAGTACAAGGATTTCACGGGCGACATAATTGCGGCTTACGGCAACAGATTGATTAATAATGACACGACCACCAAAATCCGTGACGAAATAGGCTGGGATACAGACCTTGCATATATTCAGGAGCTTATTTCAACAAACTCAAGCTTAAGCTCAGACTTAAGTTTGAATTCTGCCGTAGACACAATGACGGTCACGATTTACGCACCTGATGAAGAGGCTGCAAGGAATATCGGTAAAATCATCAAGGACGAGATTTCCTCGCAGGAGTCGGAGCTTGAAAAGATTTTCGGAAGCTTTGACATCACTCTTGTTTCGGAGCAGTATTCCGAGACGGTGGCAGACGATATTCTCGCTGCAAAGCAGGGATATGTCTCAAATCTCAACACTATTTTCACGGCAATGAACAATCTTTCCAAGAATATGACAACCGCACAGACAGCTTATTATAATGCTTTGGTCGCACAGTATATGTATGACGGAAGTGATGATGAGATTGTCACTGCAGTGCCCGACACAGGTTCGGCAAGCGAAGAAAGTGTTTCGAGCGTAAAGATAAGCCTGGATAAGAAAAATGCCGCAGTCGGTATTTTGGCAGGCATTATAATTGTTGCGCTTATAGAAGTTCTGAAGTATATCTACACGGCACAGATAAAGCGTTCAGAAGATATGGATTACACCTTCGGCGTAAAGGTTTTCGGCGTTCAGTCGCCTGAGAAGAAGGGTCTTGACAAACTTCTCGAAAAGGCATTCTGCACGAGAGCACTGGGTTATTCCAATGAGGAAAGGCTCTCCATGATAAGCGCGGGCATTGCGATAAGTGCAGAGAAGAATGACATTGAGAGCCTTTATATCACAGGCTCGGTTTCCGATGACGCTCTTGCACAAAAGATAGCAGAAGGTCTTAAGGGCAAATTAAGCTCCGTAGAATTCGGCAGAAGTATTCTTGTCGACCCCGAAAGCCTCGAGAAAATGTCTAAGTGCGATGCAGTAGTGCTCATAGAAAGAACTCACGATTCGAGATGCGATGAGATTAAAAATGAGCTTGATATTTGCAAAACAAGCGGCGTTAAAGTTCTCGGCTCTGTTGTAGAGGTTTGATCGATCAGAAGAGAAGTCACACGGCTTCTCTTCTTTTTTTACATTTTGTTCACGAAATATTCAGCAAATCTTTGCTAAAATAATATTGTTAAGCGTATAATTATCACACAGTTAATTCGGAAGGAAAGTTTTTAAGGAGAAAGAAAGAATGCTTCAACTGAAAAATATCAGAAAACAGTACAAGACAGGCGAGCTTGTACAGCAAGCACTTGACGGAGTGAGCCTGAGCCTTCGTGACAATGAGTTTGTTTCGATTCTCGGCCCGTCCGGTTCGGGCAAGACCACTTTGCTAAACATTATCGGCGGTCTTGACCGATATGATGACGGCGATCTCATAATCAATTCCGTTTCCACAAAAAAGTATAAGGACAGAGACTGGGACGCTTACCGTAACCACACAATCGGCTTTGTTTTCCAGAGCTACAATCTCATTCCGCATCAGAATCTTCTCTCGAATGTCGAGCTTGCGCTGACTATCGGCGGTATATCGGGTGCGGAGAGAAAAGAGCGTGCCAAGGCGGCTTTGGAAGAGGTCGGACTCGGAGCACAGATATATAAGCGACCGAATCAGCTTTCGGGCGGTCAGATGCAGAGAGTTGCTATCGCAAGAGCGCTTGTAAACGAGCCTGATATTCTTCTTGCAGACGAGCCGACGGGCGCACTCGACACCGAGACAAGTATTCAGATTATGGAGCTTCTCAAGAAAGTTGCCGAAAACCGACTTGTTGTCATGGTCACGCATAACCCCGAGCTTGCCGAGAAATATTCAACTCGTATTGTAAAACTTCGTGACGGAAAAATAATTTCCGACTCTGACCCATTTGAGCCGACAAGCGAGGAAAAGCCGACAGAAAAGAAAATCGGCAAGGCAAAGATGGGATTCGGCACGAGTCTCGCTCTTTCTTTTAACAATCTTCGCACCAAAAAGGGAAGAACATTTTTGACCGCATTTGCCGGTTCTATCGGTATCATCGGTATTGCACTCATTCTTTCGCTCTCAACGGGAGTTAACGCCTATATAGATGAAATTCAAAAGGACACCATGACAAGCTACCCCATCACGATAAGCCAGACTACCTTTGACTTAAGCGGTATGATGGAAATGACGGGTATGAGCGGTATGACCATGGGTTCGCAGAATAAAGACAGCGATAAATCACTTGATAAGGTCTACGCAAGCTACAGCGAGATGAAAGCGGTGGATTCTCTTTCATCAAGCTTCACAGAAAACAATCTTACGGATTTCAAGCGTTATCTTGACGATCCCGATTCCGAAATTCAGCAGTACATAGGAGAGAACGGAATAGTTTATTCTTATGACACAAGCTTCGATGTTTTCTCTTATGACCCAAACGGAAAGCTTATCAATTCCGACGCCGACACCGATGAGGTAGATACAAGCGATGATTCGTCGGCATTCTCGCTCGTCATGCAGAACAGCGAGAATATGATGAGCCTTGCTTCTATGATGGGCTACACAGGCTCTTCGAGTGCGGCAAACTTCTCCGAAATGGCAATGAACAAGGACAAGACCGATGTTTCAGCCGTTATTAAGGACAGCTACGATTTGGTCTACGGCGAATGGCCCACAGAATATAACGAGGTTTCTTTGGTTCTCGACTATGAGAACGGCATAAGCGCAAGCACGCTTTATCAGCTTGGATTTATTACATCGGACGAATATGTGAAAATTCAGGATGCTATAAATGACGGAGAAACTCCGGATGAAATCACATGGAGCTATGAGGATATTGTCGGTCACACCTTCTATCTCATTCCTGCTTGCGATAACTACAAGAAGAACGACGACGGAACATTCAGCTATGTTTCTCCCGACACACTTTCTGAGGACGATTTGAAGGAAACAGCTATTCCGCTCAAAATCACGGGTATTATAAGAACATCCGATTCCTCCGAAACACCGAAAATCACCACAAGCGTAGCTTATACAACCAAGCTTACAGATTACATCATCGAGCACACAAACGACAGCGAGGTCGTAAAGGCTCAGGAAGAAACACCTGACACCAATGTTCTCACGGGAATGGCATTTAAGGCGGCTTCCGATGATGAGAAAATCGAGGACGCAAAGGAGTATATAAATCAGCTCGGCGTCTCCGACAAGGCTTCACTTTTCCAGATGATTCAGTACTACAACATGCAGAACACTGCCGAAAGCGAGGAAAGCGAGTCGGCAGAGACTTCGGAAACCACAGAGAGCACCGATGTCGATATGAGCGGAGTGGAGCAAATTCTTTCCTATATGTCGGCTGACGACGCGCTCGCAGGCGGTTACATCACCGAGGAGCAGTATGCTTATCTTCAGGCAAACGGCATGACGGGAGAGACTTCCTCTGAAAGTGCGGTCGATATGACTTCTCTCATGAACGGAACGGCTGACGAGAGCACCTTGGCGGCGGCTCTTGATTCGTGGATGGAGAACGATCCCGACAGTGATGTGCTTATTTCGATTTATGATAATTACATCAAAGGTTCAAGCTATGACGACAACATGACGGCATTCGGCAAGGTGAGCCTTGACGCACCGTCGAGCATAAGCATTTACACCGATTCTTTCTCCGATAAGGACGGCATAAGCGACAGCATCAATAACTACAACGATTCGGTTGATGAGGACGGCAAAATCACTTACACCGATTATGTCGCACTTCTTACAAGCTCGATTACAACTATCATAAACGCTATTTCCTATGTGCTTATCGCATTTGTCGGCGTTTCACTCGTTGTTTCGAGTATCATGATAGGAATCATAACGAATATTTCCGTTCTCGAGAGAACAAAGGAAATCGGTATTCTCAGAGCACTCGGAGCTTCCAAGAAGAATGTCGGTCAGGTCTTTAATGCGGAGACCTTTATCATCGGTCTTTGCTCGGGTCTTCTTGGCGTGGGAATTTCCTATTTGCTCACTATTCCGATTAACCATGTCATTCATTCTCTGACGGGAATTTCAACGCTTCACGCTTACATTCCTGTCCAGGCTTCGGTTATCCTCGTAGTCATCAGCATGTGCATCACCATGCTCGGCGGCTTGATTCCGTCCAAGAAGGCGGCAAGACAGGATCCCGTTACGGCTTTGCGTTCAGAGTAAATTGTTTGATTTTTTAATACATTTGTCAATATTTCAAGGGACAGTGCGATACTGTCCCTTGTTTTATTGTTCTCTGTGACAAAAACAGGAGAATTTGCAAGTTTCTATTGACAATCTTGCATATTGGTGATATAGTTGTATCCAATAAGTTTTACAGGAGAAAAACGCTATGTATTGCAATTTCCTTTCTTGCTCATCATCAATCGGCACCTCATCGAGAGTGTCTTATTTGGCGTGAGCTTTTCGGGAAAATGCAAAAAAGCATGTAAACCACCGGGAGGCAGTCGCCTTCCGGTTTTTTGTTTGTGTAAATTTAGGAGAGAGTAAAATGAACGAAGAATTGAACAGAGTTTATAATTTTTCGGCGGGCCCGAGCATGATGCCGCTTGAAGTCCTCGAAAAAGCCAAGGAAGAGCTTCTTTGTTACCCCGGTGCAGGCTGTTCCGTCATGGAAATGAGCCACAGAACACCGTCCTTTGAGGCGATTCTCGGAAAGACCAAGGGAACGCTCAGGAAAATTATGGAGATTCCCGAGAATTACGAGATACTTTTCATGCAAGGAGGAGCAACCACCCAGTTCTCGATGATTCCCATGAACCTCGGCAAACAGGGCGACACATTCTGCTACATGCAGACGGGACAGTTCGCAACCAAGGCAAAGGAAGAGGGCGACAGATGGGGAAATGCGGTCTATGTCGCTTCATCCAAGGCGGACAATTATTCGTATATTCCTGTTTGCGGTGAGCTTCCGAGTGACGCCAAGTTTCTCCATATTACGGGAAACAACACGATTTTCGGAGTTGCATTCAACGACTACGAGAGAGTTTTGCCGAAGTCGGTTTTGCCACAGGACGGAAAGAATTCAGAGATTCCGCTTGTTGCCGACTGGTCAAGTGCGATAATCGGAAAGGTTATTGACGTAAAGAAGCACGGACTTATCTATGCGGGTGCTCAGAAGAATATGGGTCCAGCCGGTCTTGCGGTTGTCATCATAAGAAAAGACCTTCTCGAGAATGAAATTGACAAGGTAGTTCCGATTATGATGAGATATAAGGTTGCCGCCGACCACGATTCCATGTACAACACACCGCCGACATTCTCGATTTATATGGCGGGACTTATGTATGAATGGGTTGATAAGATGGGCGGAGTTGCCGAGATGGAGAAGATTAATGTTCAGAAATCTTCTATGCTCTATGATTTCATAGACAATTCCAAAATATTCAACAATCCCGTCAACGCAATCGACCGTTCCATTATGAACGTGACATTCACTCTTCCCGATAAGCAGTCAACAGAGGATTTCCTAAAGCTTTGCAAGGATAACGGACTTATCAATCTAAAGGGTCACCGCTCGGTAGGCGGATGCCGTGCAAGCATATATAACGGAATGCCCACAGAGGGAGTTAAAAAGCTTCTCGAGCTTATGAAAAAATTCGAGGCACAATATTAAAATTACAGCGTAAAATCCAGAATAAATCATATTAAACCATACGCCCAAAAAGAAAGGAAAAACTAAAATGTACCAGGTAAAAACTTACGACAACGTAGCTAAAAAGGGTTCGGTAATTCTCGAGGCAAAGGACTATCAGATTTCCCCCGATTTTGTTAATCCGGACGCAATCCTCGTTCACTCCACTCCGCTTCACAACGAAAATTTCGGCGATAACCTCAAATGCATCACAAGAATCGGTGCAGGCGTAAACACAATTCCCGTTGCAGAACTCACAAAAAAGGGCGTCTGCGTATTTAACTGCCCCGGCGGAAACGCAAATGCAGTTAAGGAGCTCACCATTGCGGCACTTATCATGGCAATGAGAAACGGTTTCAAGGCTCAGGAGTGGGTTCACTCGCTTCCCGATGAGGAGGTTGAGGCAGGCAAAACAGTCGAGAAGGGCAAAGAGGCATTCCGCGGCCCCGAGCTTCTCGGAAAAACTATCGGTATTCTCGGTCTCGGTGCAATCGGTGCAAGAGTTGCAAAGGCTTGCTATGACCTTGGTATGAGCGTCATCGGCTATGACCCGTATCTTTCCAATCATAAGGTGAACGACCTCAAAAATATCGTCAGCTTTGTAAACGACGTAGAAGAGCTTTACGAGAAGAGCGATATTGTTTCCGTGCACATTCCTTTCAATGCTCAGAATAAGGAGTTTGTCGGTAAGGCAGCTATCGATAAGATGAAGGACGGAGTCTATCTTGTTAACTATGCAAGAGGACAGGTTCTTGATAACGACGCTGTTCTTGAGGCACTTGAGAGCGGAAAGATCAAGGCTTTCGCTACCGACTTCCCGACACCGGCTCAGATGAAGCACCCGAATGTTGTTTTCACACCGCATCTCGGTGCGGGCACTCCCGAAGCGGACGAGAACTGCTCTGTTATGGCTGCTCATCAGACAATTGATTACATCGAGAACGGAAACATCACCAATTCCGTCAACCTTCCGAATGTTTCCTTTGCAAGAGCAGACGGCTCCCGTTTGTGCATTCTTCACGCAAACAAGCCCGGTATGCTCTCCAAGCTCACCGAATTTGTTTCGGCAGACGGCTACAACATCGAGAATCTTGTCAACAAGTCAAGAGGAGAGATTGCTTACACAATTCTTGATTTTGACGATGAGCTTCCGAACGAGCTTTCCGACAAGCTTACTGCCGTTGACGGTGTTGTAAGAGTAAGACTTCTGAAGTAATATTCTGAAATTTCGAGAGTTTAACGCTCTCGAAATTTTTTTGCCGCAAAATCATTAAAGCTTGAAGTTAAGTGCCTTATTCTGTATAATCTAAGTATATATGCTTTTCAGTAGGTATTATTTAATCGAGGGTAATCGGAGGATTTCAAATGGCAAAGTATAAGCCGCGTCATGCAGGCGGCACATATTACAAGGGTAAGAGCTCAGAATCAAAGGGCTCGAGATATTCGCAGAGCTTGGATTTCGATATTGCGAAGAACGAAATAACACCGCCGAAAAAGGCGACTGCGGCAAAAGCACCGACTCAGGCAAAGAAAACGGCACCGCAAAACTCGGCACCACAGCCCACTAAAAGACAGACACCGCAAAAACCCGTGCAAACGGCTCAGCATGCCGCACCTCAGAAGAGAGCGGCACAGCATTCCGCTCCAAAGCCGCCCGTAAAGAGGGAGACAAAAGAAGTCAGATATGCTCCCAATAAGCCGCAGTATAATGACTATAAACCGTCGGGCTTGGCTCTCGCACTTCGTGTGATTATCTCAACTCTTGCGGCACTGGGAATTGTATTTTTCCTCATACCGATTGCAAAGAGCTACTTCACTATAACATCTGTTGTGGCAATAGCATTTTTGGGATTGCTCATCATTCATGTGAATATCAAGAGAATTCTTACCGATGACGGAGAGAGGAGAGTGCTCAGCGTGATTTGGCACGTGGTTTCGGTTGTGTTCCTTTTGTGCGTGTGCTGGGTAGGCTTCATCACCTTCCAGATGATAAATGTGGACAAAAGCGAGCCGCAGGATAATGCTACCGTAGTTGTCCTCGGAGCAAAGGTATATCAGTCGGGCGTTTCCGTTGCACTTCAGAACAGACTGAACACGGCAATCGAGTATCTTAACGAGAATCCAAGTTCAAAGGTTGTCGTAACGGGCGGACAGGGTTCTGACGAGCCATGGAGCGAAGCCAGCGCCGCTAAGGATTACCTTATAGAACAGGGAATTAAAGAGGACAGAATCTTAACTGAAGATAAGTCCACCTCGACAGAGGAAAATTTAAGCTATTCAAAGTCAATTTTGTCGGAGAATAATCTCGGAAGCACCATAGTTCTCGTAACGCAGAGCTTCCATATGTTCAGAGCATCAAGTCAGGCTAAAGACCAGGGATATACTGTTTATTGCATGCCTTGCAAGACCAACAAGTGGCTTCTGCCGACATACTACAGCCGAGAGATTCTCGCAATCACAAAATATTACATCACCAAGGTTATTTGATAATTGAGAGGTTCAATTTGAGTACGCTTCTGATAAAAAACGCACACATTATAAATCCCGCCAAGAACGAAGATTTCTTCGGATATATTCTTTGCGAGGACGATAAAATCGTTAAAGTCCAGAGGGGCGAGGCAGACGAGACTGCCGATGAGACAATCGACGCAAGCGGTCTTGTGGCTTCTCCAGGATTTGTTGATATGCATGTCCACCTAAGAGACCCGGGTCTCACATACAAGGAGGACATCATAACGGGCTGTAATGCTGCGGCGGCAGGCGGAGTCACGTCACTTCTTGCCATGCCGAACACCAAGCCCGTCACCGATTCTCCCGAGGTTGTTCACTATATTCTCGACAAGGCAAAGGACGCCAAGGCGAGAGTTTATGTCACGGGAGCGGTCACCAAGGATTTGGGCGGTTTTGAGCTCACCGACATAAAGGCACTCAAAGAGGCGGGGGCGATTGCCCTTTCGGATGACGGAAGACCTGTTGTCGATACCTCGTGTCTTGTCGAGGCAATGAAAATGGCAAATGAGCTTAACATGACGCTCACATGCCACTGCGAGGATCTTTATCTTGCAAAAAAGTGGACGATGAACGAGGGAAGCGTCAGCGCAGAGCTCGGACTTAGAGGAGTTCCGAATGCGGCAGAGGACAGCGGAACGGCTCGAGAAATCGCAGTTGCCGCCGCATACGGCTTGCCTGTTCATATTTGCCATGTCAGCACGGAGGGTGCGTGTGCGCTTATCCGTGACGCACAGAGAAGAGGCGTAAAGGTTACGGGCGAAACGGCGGCACACTATCTTCTTTTGACCGATGAAGAGTTAAAGAGAAAAGACGCCGACTACCGTATGAATCCGCCGCTTCGTGCTGAGAAGGACAGAAGAGCCATCATCGAAGCAATCAAGGACGGCACTCTTTCGTGCATAATCACTGATCACGCACCGCATTCCGTAGAGGAAAAATCCGACTTTGTAGGTGCGCCGAACGGTTCAATCGGTATGGAGACAAGCTTCTCGGGCTCATATACGGCGCTTGTCAAAACAGGCGAAATCACTCTTAACAAGCTTATCGAGCTTATGAGCGTGAATCCGGCGAGAATACTCGGTATTGAGGGCGGCGTTCTCGAGAGGGGCAAGCTTGCCGACATAGTTCTTTTTGATGAAAACGAGGAATGGACGGTTGATGTGAACAAGCTTCACGGAAAATCCAAGAATGCCGTGCTTAAAAATATGACGCTGACTTCAAAGGTAAAATATACCATTTTGGGCGGAAAAGTCGTATTTGAAGATAAATAATCAAGTGAATCAACAATTAACATAAACATACAATTTCGGAGGTATATCATGTCCCTTGACAGAATGATTGAAAACATCGTAAAAATGCAGAACCCGACAGTTGCAGGTCTTGACCCGAAGCTTGCTTATATTCCGCAGTATATTCTCGATGAAAGCACAGAGAAGTACGGCGTAAGCTTAAAGGCTGCCGCCAACGCACTTTTTGAGTTTAACAAGGCGCTCATTGACGAGCTTTGCGATATTGTTCCTGCCGTTAAGCCGCAGGCTGCTTATTACGAGATGTACGGCTTTGAGGGAGTAAAGGCTCTCGAGGAGACAATTGCTTACGCAAAGAGCAAGGGAATGTTCGTCATGACTGACGGCAAGAGAAACGACATCGGCGCCACTATGGAGGCTTATGCAACGGCTCATCTCGGCGAGACAGACGTTTTCGGTGAGAAGATTGCCGCATTCGACGCAGACGCCCTCACCGTTAACGGTTACCTCGGCTCTGACGGAATCAATCCGCTTTTAAAGGTTTGCGGTGAGAAAGACAAGGGCATTTTCGTGCTCGTAAAAACCTCCAACAAGTCCTCGGGAGAGCTTCAGGATATGAAGCTTGAGAACGGAAACACCGTTTATGCTCAGATGGGCGAGATGTGCGAGAAGTGGGGCGAGGAGCTTCCCGGTAAGTACGGATACAGCGGAGTAGGCGCAGTTGTCGGCGCAACCTATCCCGCAATGCTCGGCGAGCTTCGTGAGAAGATGCCGCATACATTCTTCCTTGTACCCGGTTACGGTGCTCAGGGCGGTGCGGCTGATGACGTTGCTCCCGGATTTGACAAGAACGGTCTCGGTGCTATCGTAAATTCCTCAAGAGGAATTATGTGCGCATGGCAGAAGGAGGAGGGACTTGACCCTCACGATTTTGCCAAGGCTGCAAGAAGAGAAGCAATAAGAATGAGAGACGAGATTGTGGCAAGAATCGGAGAAATCAAGCTTTGATGCACCACGTTGTCAGTTAAGAGGTAGACCATGAAAAAATATGATGTAAAAAACTGTAAGATAGTGAAGGCGGACGAGCTTGTCCCCGACAATATCTACGATTTTGAGATATTCTATCCTGAGTTTGCAAGGGCGGCTAAGCCGGGTCAGTTTGCTCACATTCTTCTTCCGGGAAGAACGCTTCGCCGACCGATTTCCATTTGCGACGCCGACCCCGAAAGAGGAACTCTCCGCCTTGTTTTCCAGATAAGAGGTGCGGGCACGGCTCAGCTTGCCGATTATCAGAAGGAGCAGTGGCTTGATGTTCTCGCTCCCCTCGGAAACGGCTTCAAGCTTGAGGACAAGAACAAAAAGGCTGTTTTCGTAGGCGGCGGTATAGGTGTTCCTCCGCTTCTTGCGGCGGCTAAGTTCTACGGCGAGAATGCAACTGTTGCACTCGGATTCAGAAACAAAAAGGCTGTCATTCTCGAGGATGACTTCAAGAAAACAGGTGCTGACGTCAGAATAGCAACCGATGACGGCTCATACGGCTATCACGGTCTTGTAATCGACCTTATCAAGGACGAAAATCCCGATATAATCTATGCTTGCGGCCCTACTCCAATGCTTAAGGCTGTTGCTAAGCTTGCCGAGGAAAAGGGAATAGAATGCCAGATTTCTCTTGAGGAGAGAATGGCTTGCGGCATCGGTGCGTGTCTGGGATGTGCCGTAAAGCTTAAGGACGGGGACGGCAACGAATATAACGGTCACGTCTGCAAGGACGGCCCCGTTTTCGATTACAGAAAGGTGGTTTACTGATGGCAGATTTAAGAGTTAATGTGTGCGGAGTTGATTTTGCAAATCCGCTTATCGCCGCATCGGGCACCTTCGGCTTCGGCAGAGAATATGCCGAATTTTATCCGCTTTCCGAGCTTGGCGGAATTTCCTGCAAGGGAACAACTCTCAAGGCTCGTCCCGGTAACCCCGCACCGAGAGTCACGGAAACTCCGGGAGGCATGCTCAATGCCGTTGGACTTCAGAATCCCGGCGTTGACCATTTTATCGAGAAAGATTTACCTTGGCTCACACAGCAGAACACGAGAATTATCGCCAATATCGCAGGCTCAAACCCCGAGGATTACTTCGAGATGGCTGCAAGACTTGACGATACCGATGTAGACATGATTGAGCTTAACATTTCATGCCCAAACGTCAAGGCCGGCGGTGTTCAGTTCGGTACGACTGTCGAGGGTGTTACAGAGATTACAAGCGGTGTAAGAAAGCACACAAAGAAGCCGCTTATGGTCAAGCTTTCGCCGAATGTCACGGATATTTCCGAGATTGCCCTTGCCGCAGAGGCGGCAGGTGCCGACTGTCTTTCTCTCATCAATACTCTCACGGGTATGAGAATAGACATCAACACGGGCAGACCGATTATCAGAAACAACACGGGCGGACTTTCGGGCCCCGCAGTTCTTCCAGTTGCCATAAGAATGGTTTGGCAGGTAGCGTCTAAGGTAAAGGTTCCCGTTATCGGACTCGGCGGTATCTCCACTTGGCAGGATGTAGTCGAGATGATGCTTGCGGGTGCAAGTGCCGTTCAGATTGGTACTGTTCTTTTCACCGACCCGTATGCTCCGCTTAAGATAACAAAGGGACTTAACGAGTGGCTTGATTCCAAGGGAATTAAGTCTGTAAACGAGATTGTCGGAGGCATTAAGCCGTGGTAAAAATTTACCTTGTAAGGCATTGTCAGACAGAGGGAAATTCGGCAAGATATTTTCAGGGCTCGACAGATACTCCCGTATCCGAGAACGGAAAAATCCAGCTTGATTTGCTCTCTGTGAGATTCAGAAACATAAAATACGATTATATTTACACAAGCCCCCTCGGCAGAGCAGTTGCAACTGCCGAGGCGGTAAACCGTTTTCACGACAATGAGATAATCCCCGTGGACGATTTCAGAGAGATTCATGCTGGAAAAATCGAGAAAGTTTCGTGGAGCGATATTCCGATACTCTTTCCCGAGCAGGCAAGAAACTGGAACGAGAGAGCCTATGACTTCGCTCCGCCCGAGGGAGAAAAAATGACCGAGGTATATGACCGAATGTCCTCAGCTTTTGAGCGTGTTTTGAAAATCGCAAAGGACGGGGAGACGATAGTTATAGTTTCTCACGGTGCGGCACTTCGCACCTTAAACTGCTATCTTGAATTTCACGATATCAAAAGACTTAACGACATGGATATCGGAGTGAACACGGCGGTTTCTCTTTGGAAATACGAGAACGGTAAATTTGAGGCTGAGTACCTGAATGACGGTTCTCATTTGCCCGATTGGACTCCGGGAAAGAACCTCAGAGCGAATTTCTTTTTGACAGAAAACAAAGGATAAAATATGATAATAATGTCCGTTGACCTCGGAAAAGCAAGAACGGGAATAGCAAAATGCGATAAAAGCGAGATGATTGCTTCACCCGTTACGGTAATTTCCGAGCATAACAGAGAAAAACTGGCAGACGAAATAGCAAAGCTTGCGCTTGAAATTAAGCCTGAGCTTATTGTTGTCGGTTTGCCGAAAAATATGGACGGCTCCATGGGAGAGAGTGCCCAGAACGCACTTTCCTTTGCCGAGCTTCTGAAAGAAAAAACAGGCGTTCCCACCGAGATGCAGGATGAGAGAGGAACAACCGTTACTGCCCACAACTACCTGAATGTGACCAACACAAGGGGAAAGAAGCGCAAGGCGGTTGTTGACGCTGTCGCCGCAGTGATTATTCTCGAGGATTATTTGAGAAAAAGGAAAAACAAACTCAATGGGTAACTTAGGAAAATTTGACGGCTATCTGATTTGTACCGATTGTGACGGTACTCTTACGGATTCACACAGAAAAATATCGGACGAAAACAGGGACGCTATCAGATACTTTCAGTCTGAGGGCGGTCTTTTTACCGTTGCAAGCGGAAGATATCCGCATTATATCGATGAATTTGCCGATAAATTTGTGCCGAATACTTATATTGTATCAAACAACGGAACGGTTCTTTATGATTTGAAAGAGGACAAAGCGATTATTTCCTCACACATAACCGAGGACGTGAGCGAGGTTCTTTGCTATATTTATGATAATATGCCCGACATCATCTGCGGAATTGTGGCAGGTGAGATGGGCGAGAGCATCAAGTACATAAGAGCCGATGCGCATTTTCCTGAGGAATTTAAGGAATACTACGGCGAAAATGTGCCGATTTCTTCTACGGATGAGCTGAAAAAGCTCGTGAGAGACAGCAAGGACGATTTCACTAAAATGGTATTTGTCGAGTCAGACCCCGAAAAATCACTCCCGAATGCCGAAAAGCTGAGCACTGTTTTTGGAGATAAGTACGAAATTATGCTTTCGTGGGATACGGGAATTGAGTTTTTGCCAAAGGGCAGCGGCAAGGGTCAGATGATTTCCAAGATGAAGGAGCTTCTGCCGAATGTACACACGACAATAGGAATCGGCGACTACGGAAACGACATTTCCATGTTCGGTTACTGTGATATTGCTTATGCCGTAGAAAATGCGCCCGACTGGGTCAAGGCAAAGGCGAAGAACATAACCGTCAGCAATGATGACAACGCTATTGCGAAAATTATCCGTGATTTAGAGGTTAATATAAATGCAAAATAAACTTTTAAGCCCGAAGGTGATGTTGCCGACGAGCCTTTTAGCCGCTTTATTTGTGGCAGTTATGAGAATAGTCGAATATAAATCATATTATCAGGCAGATACGGGTCTTTTAAAGGGAAGCTATGTGTTCACGATAATCGCACTCGCAGTAACAGCCGTCATCACTGCGGTTTTGTCTTTATTCACGCTTAAGGACAAGGAAGAATTCAAGCTAAATATCGACAAAAATCTGTTTTCGGGTGTGACGGGAATTGTTTCCGCACTGATTATGTTTTACAGTTCGGGTTGGATTTTGGCACGCTGGTTCGGCTACAAAACAGGAAGGATATATTCTTCAGTCGGAACAGAAAGCAGCTTTATGCTTCCGCTTGCGATATTCTCGGTGCTTACGGCGGTTTTTCTTATCGCTTATTCTTTTATAGGCTTCAGCAGAAGAAATGTGATTGAGAAAGCGCAGTATATCGGATTATTCCCGACATTCTGGGGACTTGTGTTTTTACTTTATCTTTTCACGAATGATTCTACCTATATTGTGAAAAGTGAAAATTATTACATTCTTCTCGGAGCAGTCTCGATACTCTCGTCGGTTTTAAGCTTTGTAAGAGCCTTTGTCTTTAAAGATACGGGCAAAAGAGCAAAGCTTATGAGAGCATGTCTTCCTTGCTCGATAATTCTTTCTCTCGGCTTCTCGTTCTCTGAAATTTATTTCTCTTTGACGGGATTTGAAAGGCTGAAAAGTATGCCGATAGGCGTGAGCCTTATCTATCTTGCTATGGGAATTTTTGAGCTGGGAGCTCTTTCAATGACAAAAACAGAGAATTAACGCTTAAGTTTTCAACAAAGAGAGCGTCTATGGTTGAAAACCGAGTTCGTTTTTTCAGTGATTTTGATTTTTGAAATCTAAATATTTACGAAAATTTAGAGCACCGATTTTTAAAATTGGTGTTTTTTTGTTACTTTTTAATATTGTTAAATATATCAAATTGTGAGTTTTGGCTAAGAAACAATAATATTGGACAGAATTTGACAATTAATTGTAGTAATTGTGGTGAAAACCCCCCGTTTTACTAAAATTTTAACAAAACACTTGAAATGTATCCAATAATGTAATAAAATAACATCATCGGATATAACTGAATATATCAAAAATCAATAATTCTTTTTGGAGGTTTTACAATGTCAGTTAAAGTTGCTATCAACGGATTTGGTCGTATCGGCCGTCTCGCATTCCGTCAGATGTTCGGCGCAGAGGGTTATGATGTTATTGCTATCAACGACCTTACAAAGCCATCTATGCTCGCTAACCTTCTCAAGTATGATACCGCTCAGGGCGGCTACTGCGGAAAGATCGGCGAGGGTCTCCACACTGTAGAGGCTGACGACGAGGCTAACACAATCACTGTTGACGGAAAGACTCTTACAATCTACAAAGAGGCTGACGCTAACAATCTTCCTTGGGGTGAGCTCGGAGTTGACGTAGTTCTCGAGTGCACAGGTTTCTATACTTCCAAGGCTAAGGCACAGGCTCACATCAACGCTGGTGCTAAGAAGGTTGTTATCTCCGCTCCTGCCGGAAACGATCTTCCTACAATCGTTTACTCCGTAAACGAGGGTGTTCTCACAGCTGAGGATACAGTCATTTCCGCTGCTTCTTGCACAACTAACTGCCTCGCTCCTATGGCTAAGGCTCTTAACGATTATGCAGAGATCCAGTCCGGTATCATGAGCACAATCCACGCTTACACAGGCGATCAGATGATCCTTGACGGTCCTCACAGAAAGGGCGACTTCAGAAGAGCACGTGCAGGCGCTGCTAACATCGTTCCTAACTCAACTGGTGCTGCTAAGGCTATCGGTCTTGTTATTCCTGAGCTCAACGGCAAGCTCATCGGTTCTGCTCAGAGAGTTCCTGTTCCGACAGGTTCCACAACAATCCTCACAGCTGTTGTTAAGGGCGAGGACGTAACTAAGGAAGGCATCAACGCTGCTATGAAGGCTGCTGCTTCCGAGTCCTTCGGCTACAACGAGGATCAGATCGTATCTTCTGACGTTATCGGCATGAAGTACGGTTCACTCTTCGATGCAACTCAGACAATGGTTGCTAAGATTTCTGACGGCCTCTATGAGGTTCAGGTTGTTTCTTGGTATGATAACGAGAACTCCTACACATCTCAGATGGTTCGTACAATCAAGTACTTCGCAGAGATCTAATAGGTTTTACACCAATCGTAAATTTAGGGGACGCTTCGGCGTCCCCTTTTTCGGCTTTGTTTTCTGTTTTTGTAAAGTATGTTCTTACACTTTTTGTAAACTATCTTTTTTACACTAAACACTTCGGTCACTCGGGCACAAAGGCGGTTTAGGGCAAAACGACAGCTTTAAACAATCTTTTATGTTTACATTTTTCTTTGTGTAGAAAATCCGCAAGATAAAATGCCCGTCTGCGAATGCTTTGCATTCTTGACGTACTTTCTCTTGCTGTATTTTTTTCAGCGTTTGTTGTTTATCTTTAGGTAAATCGGTCGGTTGTCAAAGCCCAACCACGAACGCTATGCGTTCTAAAATGCTTCGCATTTTGGTTAACTTTGACAGTCTTTCTTCTTTTTTATTTATATTCGCGTTTGGTATTGTTCTAAGCAAACGACAATCCGCAAGATAAAATGCCCGTCTGCGAATGCTACGCATTCTTGACGTATTTTCTCTTGTTGTCTTCTTTTTTATCGCTTCGCTCTGCTTCCTCTGTATTTCTCTTCTGCTTCGCTTTTCTCTTGTGGGCTCTGCCCACACCCGCACGCTTTTTGAAAAAAGCGTGGCAAAAACTTTTGTGTTTTGATTTTTGCGTTTTGTGTTTTTAGCTCTCTGCGTTCGTATTTTTGACTTTGTTTTTTGTAATTTTTCTTTGTATTATTTAGCTGTTTTTGCTATAATTACTTTATCTGATAAAAGTTTAGAGGTGTATATTTGGAATTTTTAGATATTGTTGATGAATTCGGCAATCCCACGGGCGAAATCGTCTCCCGTAAGGATGCTCACGAAAAAGGTATCCGCCACAGAACCTCTCATCTTTGGCTTTGGTCGGAGCATGACGATAAGATTTTTGTTCTCGCTCAAAAGCGTTCCGAAAACAAGGATTCTTATCCCGGATGTTTTGATATTTCCACCGCCGGTCACATTCCCGCAGGCTGTGATTTTATCGAGTCGGCTTTGCGTGAATGCTTCGAGGAGCTTTCTGTTAAGCTTAATTCGGATGATTTGATTTATGTCGGTCAGAGAAAATTTGAGTACATCAATGATTTTCATGGAAAGAAATTTCACGACAATCAAATAAGCAATGTCTATCTCGCTAGGGTGCCGTTTGAAACGACTTTCAAGGTGCAAGAAAGTGAGGTCGAACTTGTGAAATGGTTTGAGTTCGGCGAGCTTTTAAGGTCAGTTAGAAACAACCTCATTCCCAATTGCATCCGTGAGGAGGAGCTTGTCATGATGGAGAACTTTTTCGGAGGTGTTCATCTTGAGAGCTAAGATAGGTTTCTTGTATTCCGATGTTTTGCTTGGAATAATTTTTATGATTGCGGCAATTTCGCTTTCGGTTACTCTGACGCTCAATTTCAAGCCGCTTTTCTATCACGACATAAAGGCACTCGATATCCCGGCTCAATCGGGTTTCAGTGAAGAAAAAATCAAGACAAATTACGATATTTTGATTGATTATAATAATTTCTGGGGTGCAAAAACCCTCGAATTCGACGGCCTTGCGATGAGCGAAGAGGGAAGAATCCACTTTGATGATGTTAAGCGTATATTTGTGAAAATTGAATATGCGGCGATTATATTTACTCTACTGTTTGCGGTGACGGCTTACGGTAAGATTAAGAGCGGTCAGAACAGATTTTTACTTTTCTCCGGGATTTTTTCAGTAGTTGTGCCGCTGATTGTCGGAGCGTGTGTTGCATTGAACTGGCAAAAAGTTTTCATAACTTTCCATGAGCTTGCGTTCAGCAATGATTACTGGATTTTTTATCCCGACAAGGACCCCGTGATAACCATGCTGCCCGATGCGTTTTTTATGCACTGTGCGGTTATGATAATAGCAATGACAATTTTATTCAGTGCGGTTTCGGTCGCAGTATATTTCATTTTAAAGATAAGGAGCAATAAAAAATGACTGTTAAGCAAGAAGTTATAAAGTACATGATGGAACATAAGGGCGAGCCGTTTTCCGGCGCAAGAATAGCAGCAGCTCTCGGCGTATCGAGAAATTCCGTTTGGAAGGCAGTAACTGCACTCAGAGGAGAGGGTTATGAAATAAACGGAACAACAAACAAAGGATATACATTTATTTCCTCAAACAATGTTTTGTCGGTCGAGGGAATACAGAAATTTGTCCAGCGTAAGGACAGAGTTGATGTCAGAGTTTTGCAGAGTGTTGATTCTACCAACAACTATGTAAAGAGACTTGCGGCAGACGGCGGGGAAGAAGGTGTTGTTGTCGTAAGTGAGGAGCAGACTGCCGGAAAGGGAAGACTTGGAAGACACTTCGAGTCACCGAAAAAAACGGGAATTTATATGAGCATCCTGTTAAGACCGAAATTCTCGGCTGAAAAGTCGCTTGCGATAACGACAATAGCGGCTGTAGCTGTGGCAAGAGCAATAGAGGATGTCACGGGATACGACACAAGAATTAAATGGGTAAACGATATTTACTTAAGAGGCAGAAAGGTAGTCGGAATTCTCACAGAGGCATCTGTAAACTTTGAGAACGCCGGACTTGAGTATGCCGTGACGGGAATAGGAATAAACGTCCAGTACCCCGAGGGAGGATTCCCGGAGGAAATCAAGCATATAGCAGGCGCTATATTCACAGAGGAGTGCGGAGACGATACAAGATGCCGAATTGTCGCAAGGATACTAGATTATTTCTTTGACTACTACGACAGAATGCCGAATAACAGCTATATCGAGGAATACAGAAGAAGATCGTTGCTGACAGGAAGAGAGATAGCATTCACAGAAGGAGAAGTCAGCAGAACAGGCTTGGTCAAGGGAATTGACGATGAGTGCAGATTGATAGTTCAGATGCCTGACGGAGAGATAAGACACTTCTCGACAGGAGAGGTCAGCATAAAGAAAACCTTCTTAGGAAGATAAAACAGCACGAAAGACACAAAAGTTTTTGCTTCGCTTTTTACAAAAAGCGAACGGGTGTGGGCGGAGCCCACGAGAGAAAAGTGAAGCAGAAATAGAAATACAGAAGAAACAGAGCGAAGCGATAAAAAAGAATAAAGGCTGATGAGGGAAACCAAAAGCACGAAGTGCTTTTAGGGAGCGAAGCGACCGTAGTTGACCGAATCAGCCGACTTGTTTACGCAAAGATAAATAAAAAACGCTGAGCATAAATAAAAAATCACAGCAAGAAAAAATACGTCAAGAATGTGAAGAATTCACAGATGGGCATTTCCTCTTGCGGATTGCTGTTTGTTCAGAAAAATACCGAACAGAAAAAGTATTTTTGACTAAACCGCCTTGATGCAAGGGCTAATCGGATAGCTACGCTTTCGGCGAAGAAACCGTAGCCTAACCGACTTGCCTACATAAAGATAAATACAGAACGCTTAGATAAATCGAACGCAAAGAAAAACGGTGTAAGAAATGATAAAAGCAGATTTGGTAACCGGCTTTTTGGGGTCGGGAAAAACAACATTTATAAAAAAATATGCATCATATCTGATGGGAAAAGGTTTGAAAGTCGGAATTCTTGAGAACGACTTCGGAGCTGTAAATGTCGATATGATGCTGCTTTCACCGTTGGCGGGAGAAAAATGCGAATTGGAAATGGTCGCAGGCGGATGCGACTACGATTGCCATGTGAGAAGATTTAAAACCAAGCTTATCCAAATGTATATGTCGGGATACGACAGAGTGATAGTCGAACCGTCGGGAGTGTACGATGTGGATGAGTTTTTCGATGTGCTAAGAGATGAGCCGCTGGAAAATTGGTACGAAATCGGCAATGTGTTTGCGATAGTGGACGCAAGACTTGAGGATAATCTGTCGGAACAGTCAAGGTATATGTTGGCATCACAGTTGGCTTGTGCGGGAAAGGTAGTGATGTCGGCGGTGCAAAAGGCAAGCGAAGACGACATAACGAACACTGTAAAAATAATGAATAGCGTTCTTGAGGAAAATAAGTGCAGAAGAAGATTTGCACCGGGCGAATGCGAGATAAAGGATTGGAACGAATTCGATGAAAACGATTTTGAGAGACTGCTAAAAAGCGGATATCGACTCGAAGACCATGTCAAACAGCAGGTGAGTAAAGAAAATAACTTTGACAGCGTGTACCTGATGAATATGGAGATAGAGCCGAGAGAATTAAAAGAAACGGCAGAAAAAGTTCTGAATGACGATGAATGCGGAAAGGTGTTCAGAATAAAGGGTTTCTTGAAGAGCGAAGAAAAGTGGTATGAGTTGAACGCGACGAGAAGAGAGATAAAGCTTGAAGAAATAGAAAACGGGCAGAGCGTAGTGATTATAATAGGAGAGATGCTGAACCGAGAAAAAATAGAAAAAGTGTTTGAGAAATACAATTCAAAGTATTGAAAACAGAAGAAACAAAACACAAAAGTTTTTGGTTTCGCTTTTTACAAAAAGCGTGCGGGTGTGGGCGGAGCCCACAAGAGAAAAGCGAAGCAGAAATAGAAATACAGAAGAAACAGAGCGAAGCGATAAAAAAGAAGAAAGCAAAATAAAATACGTCAAGAATGCAAAGCATTCGCAGACGGGCATTTTATTTTGCGGATTGTTTGCACAAAAATAAATAGCAAACAGAAAAGGCAGTTTAAAACCCAAATATACTTTAAACCACCTTTATGCTCGGGCGACCGAAGGTCGCCATTACGGGATAACAGATAAGCTTTCAAGGAAGCGTATCTATCCGACAAGCCGACCGATTTGAACAAAGAAAAACAGAACACACAAAAAGAAACCGAGGTAAAACATGAAGCTTGCATTTATAGGAACGGGAAAAATAATCGCCGATGCAATGCATGCGATAACACCGCTGAAAAATATCGAGTATACGGCGGTTTTTGCAAGACCGCATTCAAGAGAAAAAGCAGAAAAATTTGCGGACGAGTATGGAATAAAGGAAATATATACCGATTATGAAAAACTGCTTAATGAAAGCGAGTGCGATACAGTTTATATCGGACTTATAAATTCCGCTCATTATCCGTATGCCAAAGAAGCTTTGCTTCACGGCAAAAATGTCATTCTCGAAAAGCCGTTCACGGGATTTTTGAAGGATACGCTGGAGCTTAAGAAAATTGCCGAGGAAAAGAAGCTGTTTATCTTTGAGGCGGTCACCGTTTTGCATAATCCCGTTATCAATAATATGAAGAAAAATCTCTCCAAACTCGGAAAGATTACAATGTACCTCGCAAATTATTCGCAGTATTCGAGCCTTTATGACGATTATCTCGAGGGAAAAATCGGCCATGCGTTCAGTGCGGAATATTATGGCGGCGCACTTTTTGATATAAATGTCTATAATATTCACTATGCGGTGTGCCTTTTCGGCAAGCCGAAGAAAGTGAAATATTATCCGAATTTCGGATTTAACGGAATCGATACATCGGGTACGCTTGTCATGGAATACGACGGATTTTCTGCCGTTTGTACCGGTGCAAAGGACTCGGACAGCCCGGGATTTGTAAGCGTGCAGGGTGAAACGGGTTATATCAAAATTGAGGGAAAACCCAATATCGCAGATAAGGTGCTGACGCATTATTTTGTCCCCGGAGAAAGAGTGAGAGACGCCGCAGGCTCATGGGTAAGGGCAAGCGAAGAAGAAGTCTTCACGGCTCCCGAGGTGTTCCATAGAATGACGGAAGAATTTGCCGATTTCGCTAAAATTATCGACGAAAAGGATTACGAAGCCGCTAAACCTTATATGGAAGAAACAGTCACCGTAATGGAAATTCTCGAGGAAGCAAGACTCAGTGCGGGAATAAAATTTGAAAATTAATTAAAGGAGAATAAAATGGAACTTGTAAGCGTAGAGCAGATAGCAAAGATACTTGACGGATTTTATTTTGATTACGATTCGTTCGGATATAATAACGAGTACGATGACCGCCCACAGGGATTGGATGATATAACAAAAACATTGGCGGCAGGAAAAACAGAGGGCTATATCGAGTGGCTGTTTTCTGTTGTTGACGATCACGATGAATTTGAACAGCAGGCACTTAGATTAATCGGCTTGCTTCAGACGATTCCGAAGAAATAAAATAAGAATAGAAAATACAGAAAATAAAAACACAAAAGTTTTTGGTTTCGCTTTTTACAAAAAGCTTGGCAAAAACTTTTGTGTTTTTTTACTACTATTAAATATAGCCTTCCGAAAGTGATTCTATCTCTTTCTTAACCTCATCAAGGAAAATCAGACACGCTTTCGAAAAATTGGCATTTTTCCTCCAGGCAAATATCATGCTCGATTCTATCATCGGCTCGAACGGCACAAATTTTGCGTACGCATTAATCTGATAGCTGTTGCTTCCCGATCCGATTATAACGCCCAGTCCGCTTCTCAAAAGCATTAGTTTATTATATGTGAGATTTCCCGACGCCACTACATTCAGCTTATCCATCGGTATTCCGTACTGCTTCGATATTGTTTCGGGGCTTGTCGCTCTTCTTGAATTTATGATGAGCGGCACATTTTCGAGGTCTTTTGCTGTGACGAATTCCTTTTCTGCAAGCGGCGAATCCTTACGCACTATTATTCCCATTTTATGTTTAACGGGAAATTCAATGTAATCAAGCTTACTCGTATCAATCGGTCTGAAAAACAGCGCAAAATCAATCAGTCCCTTATCCATTCTGTCTACGACATCATCGGCAATACCCGAGAACACGTTAAATCTCACTCCCGGGTGAAGATCGTGCACGCGCTTTGCTGCATTTCCGATATATTCCATAGCCGTGGTCTCGCCTGCGCCTATATGAATTTCTCCGTAAATATCTTTTTCGCCTTTTTTATATTCGGCTTCTGTTTTTTCGATAAGCTGAATTATCTGTTCTGCCTGAATTTTGAAATGTCTGCCCTCTTCCGTCAGCACCGTCTTGCGGTTTGTCCTTGTGAAAAGCGTGATTCCAAGTTCCTCCTCGAGCTCATGCATCTGGTGGGAAAGTGCGGGCTGAGAGATATGCAAATTATACGATGCGGCAGTAATATTCTGCTCTCTTGCTATTTCAAGAAAATATTTTAATGTGCGAACTTCCATTTTGTCTCCGTGTTATCAATTTTATTTATGGTTATACATAATTAGATTATATATCAACACCGCAAAAATAAAAAGCTGAAATTAGCATAAATATATTTTATGTCTAAGTATTTGATATAAGTATTTTACAGGTATAGACTTCCGTACTAAAATAAAATCAGAAATAAGAATTACAGAAACGAGGGTTATTATGAAAGACAGATACGGAATATTCACAAATAAGCAACTGAGAGACATGATAGTACCGCTGTTTTTTGAGCAGCTTTTGGTTATGCTTGTGGGACTTGCCGACACCTTTATTGTAACTTATGCAGGCGAAGAAGCTGTTTCGGGAGTTTCGCTGGTAAACTCATTCAGCATAATTTTCATTTATATTTTCACGGCACTTGCATCGGGCGGTGCGGTTGTCATCAGCCAGTATATCGGCAAAAACGAGAAAAAGCTTGCTTCAGAGGCTACAAGCCAGCTTTTAATGATATCGACGGTTATTTCCGTAATAATTACCGTTTTGGTTTATGCGTTCGATGTATCTCTTATGAAACTGCTTTTCGGGAAGGTCACGGACGGTGTCATGGATGCTTGCCTTGTCTACCTCAGAATTACCGCAATATCATTCCCGACCATTGCGATTTACAATTCGGGTGCGGCACTTTTCCGCAGTATCGGCAACACCAGAATCAGCATGATAGTTTCTACTGTATCGAATATTATTAATCTTGTGGGCAACATTGTGCTTGTGTTTGTCTTTAAAATGGGCGTTGCGGGTGTTGCATTGCCTACAACAATTTCAAGATTTTTCTCGGCTGTTGTGATTACCGCACTTTGCTTTAAAAAGAAAAACGATATTTATTACACTGTAAAAGACATTTTCAAGTGGAACGCTTCGCTTCTTAAAAGAATGCTCGGTATCGCAGTACCGAACGGAGTTGAAAACGGAATTTTCCAGCTTGTCAAGGTTGCACTCTCGAGCATGGTCGCAATGTTCGGCACATATCAAATAGCCGCAAACGGCGTAGCTCAGAGCATTTGGTCGCTTGCGGCGGTTTTCGGAGCGGCTATGGCGCCGATATTCATAACGGTAATAGGTCAGTGCATGGGCTCGGGAAACAAAGATGCGGCATATTTCTACATGAAAAAGCTTATGGTAATCAACCTGATTGCTTCAACCGTTTGGAACATTATTGTCCTTGCGATAACGCCCATTATCCTCAATTTCAATAATCTTGAGCAGCAAACAAGAGACTTGATACTTGTTTTGGTAATAATACACAATATATTCAATTCAGTTGCATTGCCGTTCTCGGGCAGTCTCTCAGCAGGACTTCGTGCGGCAGGCGATGTAAAATTCACAATGATAGTTTCCATTGCCTCGACAATCGGCGGAAGGCTTCTTCTCTCCTACATTTTTGCGGTACTCATGAATATGGGTGTAATCGGAATCGCTTTTGCGATGTGTGCCGACTGGTGCATTAGAGGAATCATTTTCCACTTCCGTTACAGAACAAAAAACAGAACAAAAAGAAATATAATCAATCCCGTAGTGGCGGTCTTTGACCGCCCTTTCTCATTTCTGAATTAATGTAGTGAATACCGCCTTTGTACTTGGGGATGATTGTAATTTCACGGCTCTAAATTGAGGATGCACAAGACTGCGTATCCGTTCATTATTAATTATTAATTTAAAAGTCAGTGAAAGTCAAATTAATAATTTAAAAATTGTTCACAAATAAAATATTGACATTTTTAGCCGAGAGTGGTATCTTATAATCACAGTTTAGCACTCATACTTTTAGAGTGCTAAGATAAACAAAGGAGGCGTAGGATGGAACTTACACCGAGAAAAAAGAAAATTCTCGCTTCCGTCATCAGAAACTACTGTGCCTCCGGCGAGCCCGTCGGCTCAAAATCAATTGCTGAGGAAATAGGTTTTTCAAGCGCTACCGTCAGAAATGAGATGGCAGACCTGATTAATCTGGGACTTCTCGAACAGCCCCATACGTCAGCGGGAAGAATCCCGTCGCAGCAGGGTCTAAGAGAATATCTCAACTCGGGAATCGAAAGAGAAGAGTTGCCGAGCGATATTAAAGACTATATCGACCGCACGATGACGATTACGGAGTACGACAGAGAAAAGGTTTTGCAGAATGCAACCGAGGCTCTGGCGGGCGCTCTGGGATATGCTTCGGCGGCAACCTCACCGGGAGGTCAAACGGCTAAGATAAAAGCTGTTCAGTTCGTGCAGATAAGCCGCAGAGCGGCAATGCTGATACTGATGAGCTCAGCCGGAACCATGAAGAGCAGAATTTTCCGCTGTGAATTTGACCTGACTAACGAAATCATGAGAATATTTTTCAGAATATTCAATGAGAAGCTTGCGGGCAAAATGGTGGCGGAAATTACACCGGGGTTCATCCAGTCGCTTGGAATTTCATTCGGAGACATGGCGATGCTGATGAGTTCGCCGCTTATGGCTTTGCTTGAAACGGCAAGAGAGACGGGAAAACCCGAGACAGTAAGCGCAGGACTTATGAATCTGCTTATGTATGAGGATTACAGTCAGGTGTCCGTCAGAACGATACTCAAAACACTGGGGAACAGCGATGACCTCGATTTGCTTCTCACTTGCAGACCGGGTCAGGTGAATACTCTTGTGGGAACGGAAATCGGCAGACCCGAATTCAGGAGCAGCTCGATAGTGATGAGCAGATATATGATTGACGGAGTGAATGCGGGAGCAATTGCCGCAGTCGGACCGATGAGAATGAATTATCCGCTTGTTACCGAGTGCGTCAGATATGTTTCCGAGAGAGTCGGAGAGGTTTTCACGATGCTCACCCGTGAGGATATATAAATCGGAAGGAGAATTAAATTGACTGAAGATATAAAGAACGAGAAGGTCGAGGAGACCGAGGTTAAAGCCGAGGAAACCAAGACTTCCGAGGAAGTCAAGGACGATAAGTCCGAGAAGAAAAAGGAGAAAAAAGAGAAGAAGTCAAAGGACAAGGAAGCGCTTGAAAAGCTTCAGAAGGAATTTGACGATTACAAGGCTTCTCACCTGAGAGTTCTCGCGGAGTATGACAACTACCGCAAGAGAACAGCACAAGAAAAGCTCGCAACATACGGAAATGCGGTATCGGATACGGTACAGGCACTTCTTCCCGTTGCTGACAATATGGAAAGAGCACTGAGCCTCGAGAACGGCGACCTTGATTCCTTTAAAAAGGGAGTCGAGATGATAGCAAATCAGTTCAAGCAGGCATTTGATAAGCTGAATATCACCTCTTTCGGCGAGGTTGGAGACAACTTCGACCCCGAGCTTCATCAGGCAATCGGAATGGTGGACAGCGAGGATGTCGAGTCGGGCTGTGTGGCTGCGGTTTTTCAGAAGGGCTACAAGCTTAATGACAAGGTTATCAGAGCCGCTATGGTCCAGGTAGCAAATTAAAAGCAAATCAAGAAAATCACTTTTGTAAAATAATTTAGATAATAATTCTGAAAGGAAATGAACTTATTATGGCAAAGACAATTGGTATCGATTTAGGTACAACAAACTCATGTGTAGCAGTTATTGAAGGCGGCGAGCCTGTAGTTATCGCAAACCAGAGAGGCGCAAGAACAACTCCTTCCGTTGTTGCTTTCTCCAAGGACGGCGAGAGAATCGTCGGTCAGATTGCTAAGAACCAGGCTATCACAAACCCTGACAGAACAATTTCTTCCATCAAGAGAGAGATGGGTACAAATTACAAGGTAACAGTTGATGACAAGCAGTATACTCCTCAGGAGATTTCCGCTATGATTCTCCAACAGCTCAAGGCTGACGCAGAGGCTTATCTCGGCGAGCCTGTAACAAGCGCAGTTATCACTGTTCCGGCTTACTTCACAGACGCTCAGCGTCAGGCAACTAAGGACGCAGGTAAGATTGCAGGTCTCGATGTTAAGAGAATTATCAACGAGCCGACAGCTGCAGCTCTTTCCTACGGTGTAGATAAGGAAGACGACCAGAAGGTTATGGTTTATGACCTCGGCGGCGGTACATTCGATGTTTCCATCATTGAGATGGGCGACGGTGTTCAGGAAGTTCTTGCAACAGCAGGTAACAACAGACTCGGCGGCGACGACTTCGACCAGAGAATTATCGACTGGATCGCAGATTCCTTCAAGGTTCAGGAGGGCATCGACCTTCACGGCGACAAGATGGCTATGCAGAGACTTAAGGACGCTGCAGAGAAGGCTAAGATTGAGCTTTCAGGCACAACAAGCGCTTCCATCAATCTCCCGTTCATCACAGCAGACGCTACAGGTCCTAAGCACCTCGATTTAACTCTCACAAGAGCTAAGTTCAATGAGCTCACAGCAGACCTCGTCGAAAAGACAATGGGTCCTGTTCGTCAGGCACTTTCCGACTCCGGTCTTTCTATAAACGAAATCAACAAGGTTCTCATGGTTGGTGGTTCTTCCAGAATCCCGGCTGTTCAGGAAGCTGTTAAGAACTTCATCGGCAAGGAGCCGTTCAAGGGTATCAACCCTGATGAGTGCGTTGCTATCGGCGCTGCTATTCAGGCCGGTGTTCTCGGCGGTGAGGTTCAGGGACTTCTCCTCCTCGATGTTACTCCGCTTTCACTCGGTGTCGAGACAATGGGCGGCGTCATGACAAAGATCATCGACAGAAACACAACTATTCCTACAAAGAAGAGCCAGATTTTCTCCACAGCTGCAGACGGTCAGACAAGCGTTGAAGTCAACGTTCTCCAGGGTGAGAGAGAGTTCGCAAGAGACAACAAGCAGCTTGGTCTCTTCAAGCTCGACGGCATTGCACCTGCTCCGAGAGGAATACCTCAGATCGAGGTTTCATTCGATATCGATGCAAACGGTATCGTAAATGTTACAGCTAAGGACCTTGGCACAGGCAAGGAGCAGCACATCACAATTTCTTCTTCTTCCAACATGAGCAAGGAAGACATCGACCGTGCTGTTAAGGCTGCAGAGCAGTTCGCAGAAGAAGACAAGAAGCGCCGTGAAGAGGTTGACACAAAGAACACTGCAGAGAATGCTTGCTATCAGGCAGAGAAGCTTATCAATGATAACGCTGATAAGATTGGCGAAGAGGACAAGAACGAGGTTAACTCCAAGGTTGCAGCCCTCAGAGAGAAGCTTAATGGCGGTTCCGTTGAGGAGCTCAAGGCAGGTATGGACGCACTCGAGAAGGCACTTTACAATGTAAGCACAAAGCTTTATCAGCAGGCTAACCCACAGGGCGGCGCACAGCCGAACGGTCAGCAGCCTCCGTATGGCGCAGGCACAGACAACGGTGCTAACGGCAATGGCGGTGATGTTTATGACGCTGACTTCAAGGATGTCGACTGATAATTAACCGTATTCAAAGAGTGACTGTACTAAGGTGCAGCCACTCCTTTGTGATAATCTAAGAATAGATGCAATGTTTTTGTGAGGCTAAATTCTGCCCGTGAAACAGGGAGCAAACGCTCCTTTGCATTTAGACGAGTAAAGCTTACAGGGAGTGTATCCAATTGGCAGATAAAAGAGATTACTATGAGGTGCTCGGACTTCAGAAGGGCGCTTCGGACGATGAAATAAAGAAAGCCTATCGAAAGATGGCAAAAAAATATCACCCGGACTTAAACCCGGGCGACAAGGAGGCGGAGGAGCACTTCAAGGAGGTCAACGAGGCCTATGAGGTTCTCTCCGATTCCGATAAGAAATCCCGTTACGACCAGTTCGGCTTTGCGGGAGTAGACCCTAACTTCGGCGGCGGCGCAGGCGGTGCCGGATCATGGGGAGGTGCTGCAGGCGGCGGATTTGATATCAACGATATCTTTGACAGCTTCTTCGGTGGCGGATTCTCGGGCGGATCAAGACGTTCCAACCCCAATTCACCGAGAAGAGGCTCGGACTGCGAGGCAAGTGTCACTATTTCGTTTGAGGAGGCGGCAAAGGGTTGCAAGAAGACCATAAGCTACAATCCGATTGAGACCTGTGACGATTGCGACGGTACGGGAGCAGAAAAGGGAACAAGCCCAAAGACATGCCCAACTTGCGGCGGTACGGGAAGAATAAATATTCAGCAGAGAACACCTTTCGGCGTTATGCAGTCTCAGCAGACCTGTGACAATTGCCACGGCTCGGGAAAAATCATAGAGCATCCGTGCAAGAAGTGCGATGGTCACGGAAGAATAAGACACAAGAAGACTATCGAGATAACTATTCCTGCCGGTATTGACGACGGAAATGTCCTTAACGTCAGCGGAAAGGGTAACGCAGGAGCAAACAAGGGCCCAAGCGGAGACCTTCACGTGGAGGTTAACGTAAGACCTCATGCAATATTCGAGAGAAGAGGAAACGATGTCTACATCGATATGCCGCTCACCTTTACTCAGGCGGCACTCGGATGCGATGTTGAGGTTCCGACGCTTGACGGAAAGGTAAGCTACCATGTCCACGAGGGAACTCAGCCGAACGATAAGTTCAGACTTAAGGGCAAGGGTATTCAGAGCCTGCACGGCTACGGCAAGGGCGACGAGTATGTTACCGTTACCATTGAGGTGCCGAAGAACCTCACAAAGCAGCAGAAGGAGCTTCTTAAGAAGTTCGATGAGGGCTGTGATGACAAAAACTATCAGAAGCGTAAGGGATTTTTCTCGAAGCTGAAGGATATGTTTGATAATTAATAATTAAAAATTAAGAATTAATAATTAGCGAATACACGGTTTTGATTGTTCTTAATTTTATAGTGCGATTAATATTTTTCGTAGGGCGACCTTTGGTCGCCCTTTTGCTTTGTTTTTTATATTTTGGTTTTAGCTAATTATTGATTTTGGTTATTCATTATTAATTAAAATCTATATTTTTGTTGAAAAGTGTCAAGTGCTGTGCTATGATAATCTACAACAGATACAATTTCGTACCAGAATAAAAAGGTTAGGTGATATTTTTGAAAAGAAAATCCGTAAGAAAAATTCTCGCACTTATGACCGTTCTCGGCATGGCTCTCACTATGTCGGCTTGCTCGAGCGGATCTGAAGAAGAGGCTGTGCCTACGGCTTCCCCCGAAGCTGTTGTTACCGCTGAGCCCACGGCTACCCCTGAGCCGACCGCTACTCCCGAACCTAGCGCAACTCCGTTCTCAAATGTGAAAGAGAACGGCGCTATAAATCCGAACGAAAAAACCAACCTCATTACGGGCGAGGATACTCTCACGGACGAGGCTAAGGGTAAGAGAAGCGTTGCCGTTATGGTAAACAACGCTCTTGCATCGCTTCCACAGTACGGCATAAGCTCTGCCGACTTAATCTACGAAATCCCCGTTGAGGGAGATATCACCAGACTTATGGCTGTTTACGGTGACATCACTCAGGTTTCCGATATGTGCTCGATAAGATCTTGCAGATATTACTACCCGCTTCTCGCAGTCGGTATGGATTCTGTCTATATCCACTGGGGAATCGATCCGACAGTTGCTACCGAAACGGTAAATAACCTCGACATTGACCGACTTGACGGAAATTATTACACATATGATCTTTTCGACAGAGACCAGGAGAGACTTGACGAGGGCTACGCTCTCGAGCATACCTCCGTCTTCTACGGAACTAAGCTCTATCAGGCTTTGAATGAGAACAAAGTCAGAACAGACCTCAAGGAAGGCTACACAGATACACTCTTCCAGTTCAGCCCTGAGAAAATCAAAGCGAGCGGAAATGACTGCAATGAGGCTACCGTAACATTCTGCGATGAGTATTATTCAACATTCAAGTATGACTCCGAGAAAGATGTCTACTATAAGGAGTTCTCGGGAAATGCTCATATCGACGGAAAAACAGAGGAACAGCTTAACTTCACAAATGTCCTCTTCCTTGAGACAGAAATCGGTTACCTTCCGGACGATACATCAGGCAGACGCCAGATAGACGTAAACCAGACGGACGCAAAGGGCTACCTTATGACAGGCGGAAGAGTACAGGAGATAAAGTGGACAAAGGACGGAGATTACAGCAAGATTAAGATTTACGACCAGGACGGAAACGAACTGCTTATCAATACAGGTAAAACATATATCGCAATCTGCAATCCCGACTCAGAGAGCTTTAATTAACACAGTTTAATTATTGAATATCACATAGGGGCGACCTTTGGTCGCCCTTTCGTTTTGTTTATACGAGCTAAAAAACACAAAAGTTTTTGCCACGCTTTTTACAAAAAGCGTGCGGGTGTGGGCAGAGCCCACGAGAGATATAAAATACTGAAAGATAAATAACGAAGAGCAAAGGCACGAAGTGCCGACATAAAAAAGAAGACAGGCTGTCAAAGTTAACCAAAATGCGAAGCATTTTAGAACGCAAAGCGTTCGTGGTTGGGCTTTGGCAGCCGAATTTTTTACGCAAGAATAAATACAGGACGCAGAGCAAAAACACAGCGAGAAAAATTCGTCAAGAAAGCAAAGTGTTTTTAGGGCGGAACGCCCGTAGTTAAGCAGACAAGCCGACTGATTTACACAAAGAGAAATAACGAACGCAGAGCGAGAGAAAATTTGTCAAGAATACGAAGCTTTCGCAGACGGGCATTTTCCTCGCCGAATTATTTACACAGAGATAAATATAAAACACAGAA
>CAVDQG010000001.1:31381-36383 GCA_963611165.1 Bacteroides uniformis | reverse complement strand
TCCTTTTTCTTTATCAAATTTTTAAAGCCTAACAAAAAACTACTGAGTACTAAAATATTAAGTATTTGTTAAAGTTAAGAAAAGCTATTGACTTTTTTTGACCAAATTACTATAATAGTTTTAGCACTCAGGGAAATAGAGTGCTAAAGAAAAAATTCAGTTAATAAACAGCTTAAATCAAAATCTGAAGCCTGCGGTTTTGGGGCGGGCAGAATCAAGGTTAAATGGAATGACCTTGAGGATTGATTTTGACTTTTGCCGAAAAGAAAGGATAATGAATATGACAGTTAAGCCTTTACTCGACAGAGTTCTTCTCAAGGCGGAAGAAGCAGAAGAAACCACAAAGGGCGGTATCATCCTTACAGCTTCGGCTCAGGAGAAGCCGGTATTTTCTAAGGTAGTGGCAGTAGGCCCGGGCGGATTCGTGGACGATCACGAGATCAAGATGTACATAAAAGAGGGAGACAAGGTTATCACAGCCAAGTATTCCGGAACAGAGATTAAGATTGACGGCGACACATACACAATCGTTCGCCAGAGCGACATTCTCGCAATCGTTGAATAAGAAAATAAGGATAGGTGAAATAAATTATGGCTAAGCAGTTACTTTACGGCGAGGAAGCAAGAAAGGCTTTACTCGAGGGAATTAATAAGTTATCAGATACAGTTAAGATTACACTCGGACCTAAGGGCAGAAACGTAGTTCTCGAGAAGAAGTACGGCGCACCGCTCATCACAAACGACGGTGTTACAATCGCTAAAGAGATTGAGCTTGAGAACCCGTTTGAGAACATGGGAGCACAGCTCGTTCGCGAGGTTGCTACAAAGACAAACGACATCGCAGGCGACGGTACAACAACAGCTACACTTCTTGCTCAGGCTCTCATCCGTGAGGGTATGAAGAACGTCACAGCAGGCGCAAACCCGATGGTTTTAAGAAAGGGTATTCAGGGCGCAACAGAGGTTGCTCTCGAGGCTGTTAAGAAGAACGCACAGAAGGTTGCAAGCTCCAAGGATATCGCAAGAGTTGCCGCTGTTTCTTCTGCTTCAGACGAGATCGGCGATCTCATCGCAGACGCAATGGAGAAGGTTACAGCTGACGGTATCATCACAGTTGAGGAGAACAAGACAACAGCCGAGACATACAGCGAGGTTGTTGAGGGTATGCAGTTCGACCGCGGATACATCAGCCCGTACATGGTAACAGATTCCGATAAGATGGTAGCAGAGCTTGACGACGCTTACATCCTCATCACAGATAAGAAGATTTCTTCCATTCAGGATATTCTCCCGCTCCTCGAGCAGATTGTTCAGTCCGGCAGAAAGCTCCTCATCATTGCAGAGGACATCGAGGGCGAGGCTCTCACAACTCTTATCCTCAATAAGTTAAGAGGAACATTCACTGTTGTAGGTATCAAGGCTCCTGCATTCGGCGACAGAAGAAAAGAGATGCTCGTTGATATCGCAACTCTTACAGGCGGTCAGGTTATCACATCCGACCTCGGTCTCGAGCTCAAGGATACAACAATCGAGCAGCTCGGCCGTGCACGCCAGATTAAGATTGACAAGGACAACACCATCATCATCGACGGTGCTGGCAATAAGGAAGACATCAAGGCAAGAGTCGGTCAGATCAGAGCTCAGATTGAGACAACAACATCCGAATTCGACAGAGACAAGCTCCAGGAGAGACTTGCTAAGCTCGCAGGCGGCGTAGCTGTTATCAAGGCAGGCGCAGCAACAGAGGTCGAGATGAAGGAGAAGAAGCTCAGAATCGAAGACGCTCTCGCAGCTACAAAGGCAGCTGTTGAGGAAGGCATCGTAGCAGGCGGCGGAACAGCTCTCATCGATGTTATCCCTGAGGTTAAGGCTTATGTCGAGACTCTCGACGGTGACGAGAAGACAGGTGCTCAGATCGTTCTCAAGAGCCTTGAGGAGCCGGTTCGCCAGATTGCCGCTAACGCAGGCATCGAGGGCAGCGTCATCGTTGACAAGCTCAAGACAAAGGGACAGGTTGGCTATGGCTACAACGCTCTCACAGGTGTTTACGGCGATATGATCGAGCTTGGCATCGTTGACCCGGCAAAGGTTACACGTTCCGCACTTCAGAACGCTGCTTCCGTTGCAAGCACAGTTCTCACAACAGAGTCTCTCGTAGCTGATATTCCGGAGCCGAAGACAGCTGCTGCTCCGCAGGGCGGAGACATGGGCGGCATGGGAATGTATTAATTAAGAGAGATTTGAAGAAAATCCTTAATTTACAATCACTGATATCACGCAAATTTCAGGACGGTCTTTTGACCGTCCTTTTTGTCTTTTTTAGAAATTTAACTAAATATAAATCTCTAAAGCAATGATAAATATCTCAATGAGACAAAAAGACGGCGTGATGTTGACTTTTAAATTTTATAGGGATAAAATAACAATGCAATGCTATGCATTGTTTGCATCAATACGCAACAGAAAGAGAATTAATTTTATAAATATATCAGGAGGCTTTTCATGACACCATCAGAAAAGAAGCAACTCGAGATAATGGCTACCAAGGTCAGAATGGATATAATCGAGGGAGTTTACTCGGCTAAATCCGGCCATCCGGGCGGTTCACTTTCAGCGGCAGAGATTTTCACATATCTTTACTGCAAGGAAATGAATGTCGATCCCGCAAATCCTAAGGATCCCGACAGAGACAGATTTGTTCTTTCAAAGGGTCACTGCGCACCGGGCTACTACGGTATCCTCGCAGAGAAAGGATTTTTCCCCAAGGAGGAAATCAAAAAGCTTCGCCACATCGGAGCTATGCTTCAGGGTCACCCCGATATGAAGGGCACACCTGGTGTTGATATGTCTTCAGGTTCACTCGGCCAGGGAATCAGCGCCGCAGTCGGTATGGCTCTCGCAGGAAAGATTGACAACAAGTCCTACAGAGTTTATACACTTCTCGGTGACGGTGAAATCGATGAGGGTCAGGTTTGGGAGGCTGCAATGTTCGCTTCTCACAAGAAGCTTGATAATCTCGTTGTTATTGTTGACTGGAATGGTCTCCAGATTGACGGTACAATCGAGGAGGTTGCCGGCCCGCTTCCTATCGATTCAAAGTTTGTTTCTTTCGGCTTTGATGTTCAGGTAATCGACGGAAACAATTTCGAGGCAATCGAGGCAGCTCTCACAAACGCAAGAGAGGTTAAGGGTATGCCTTCATGCATCATTCTCAAGACAGTCAAGGGCAAGGGCGTTTCTTACATGGAGAACAATGTCTCTTGGCACGGTGCGGCTCCGAACAAGGAGCAGTATGAGGTAGCGGTTGCAGAGCTCGAGGCTCACCTTAAGGAGCTTGAGGCTTAATCCCGTTTGCACCTACCGTTCGGTAACAACTAAAACATATAGAATTTGACATAGCTTTTATGACGTCAAAAACTTCAAAGGAGTTATTATGGCAGAAATGATTAAAAAGGCAACAAGAGAGAGCTTCGGTGAGGCTCTCGTTAAGATAGCTGAGGAGAACGACAGAGTCGTTGTTCTTGACGCTGACCTCGCAGCCGCAACAAAGACAGGTATCTTCAAGAAGGCTTATCCCGACAGATTTTTCGACTGCGGTATCGCAGAGTGCAACATGGTAGGCATTGCGGCCGGTCTAGCGACTTGCGGCAAAATTCCGTTTGCGGCTTCTTTTGCAATGTTCTCCGCAGGCAGAGCATTCGAGCAGGTAAGAAACTCGGTAGCATATCCGCATCTTAACGTTAAGATAGCAGGTTCTCACGCAGGTATTTCCACAGGTGAGGACGGCGCAACTCATCAGTGCATTGAAGACATCGCACTTATGAGATCTATCCCCGGAATGACAGTTATCAATCCTTGCGACCACTACGAGATGCTCGGTGCGGTCAAGGCAATGGCAGAGTTTGACGGCCCGTGCTATGTCCGTCTCGGAAGACTTGCCGTTGAGTCCGTCAATAATAACGACGACTATAAGTTCGAGCTCGGCAAGGGCGTACAGCTTCGTGACGGAAACGATGTAACCATCATCGCAACAGGACTTTTGGTTCAGGAGGCTGTAAAGGCTTCCGATTCTCTCAAGGCTCAGGGAATTAATGCAAGAGTTATCAATATCCACACAATTAAGCCGATTGACGAGGAAATCATCCTCAAGGCTGCAAAGGAAACAGGCAAGATTATCACTTGCGAGGAGCACAACGTCATCGGCGGTTTGGGCGATGCTGTTTGCTCGGTTCTCTCCGAAAATTATCCTGTACCCGTAAAGAAGATCGGCGTTTACGATAAGTTCGGTCACTCCGGCCCCGCTGTCGGACTTTTGGAGGAGTTTGGTCTTTGCGCAGAGAACATCGAGAAGGTCACAAAGGAATTCATCGGTTAATCTAAAAAAATTATCGGGCGGGCTTTTGTCCGCCCTTTTTCTTGCTAAAACAGATGTTTTAACTTTTATTTCTCTGTTAATTGAGAATTAATTCTTGCATTCATAGCGTGAATATGATATTATATTTAGGCTGTTATTGGGATTAACAGCCTAATTCGGTACTAAAAAGCAAAAGCTTATTTTAAATAGGAGGTTACGGCTAATGGGCGCTTTAGAGATTATATTCGGTATTATTCTTCTCTTATTCTCACTGGCAATCATTATCGTTGTTCTTCTTCAGGAAGGTCATCAGTCAAGTCTCGGTGCGATTAACGGCGGTGCTGACACATTCCTCTCCAAGAACAAGTCAAGATCCATTGATGCTACGCTCGCAAGATACACGAAGTTCATTGCTATCGGTTTCTTCGCTATCGTTATTGTCATCAATATCATTCTTTATTTCACCTGATATTTATCTAATATTCAAATTGATTAAAGAGACAGAGTGGTCCGTTCGCATTTGCGTGCGGACTTTTTGTTTTTAGGAGATTTTTATGCTGAGAGAAGCAAAGCTTGATGATGTAGTTGAATTTGAAAATAAAAGCTGTCTCTTTTCGAGAGTTTTCGGAGATTTAATTTTATCCGAAC
>CAVDQG010000001.1:30744-31371 GCA_963611165.1 Bacteroides uniformis | reverse complement strand
TTTTCGGACGGCGCTCAGTTTTTGACTGACGGAAATGATTTACTTCTTGAAATTAAAAACGGCTCGGCGGTGAAAATCGGTGAACCGTCAGATTCAGAAGAATTCGAAAGCTTTCTCGAATTTGTCGCACCGCAAAGCGTTATGAGCGAGAGCGACTGCGGCGAGATAATCGTCATGAAGAGAAAATCCCACGGTCAAACTAAAAATATCGAGATTAATTTAGATTTTAAGCTGAAGGATTTTCACAGACTTTTTAGCGATAACGGGCTTGAAAGCGATAAAGAGGGCTTCATGCTCGGCATGAGTGACGCCGTGAAAACGGGGACGGGATTTTTGCTCGGAAAATACGAGAACGAAAAGCTTGTCGGCGGCTTGTGCGTCACAGGCATTACAGACAGAACGGCAATTTTGACTGCCGTCGCAGTCGAGAAAAGCAGAAGAAAAGAGGGGCTTGGCTCTCTTCTTGTCGGTGAAGCATGCGAAATGCTCTCGGGCAGAGATGTTTATATTTATCGAGAAATCGGCAAAAATAAGGCTTTTTATGAAGGTCTTGGGTTTATAGAAGCAGGCAGTGTAAAAACCGAAGTTTTATACTAACAAATTTATTAGCGACTTAAAAAATAAATA
>CAVDQG010000001.1:0-30716 GCA_963611165.1 Bacteroides uniformis | reverse complement strand
TATTTATTTTTTTGAGTAATGATGATAGAATAATTATCACTTTGATAAATGAAAGTTTAAATGGCTTGAAACTAACCTAAGTTAGTTAACATAGAAGAAAAGAAAGAAAAGAAGTAAGAGGTAAAGAAGATGAATTTAATTAAGCTTTTAATCGTCTTTGTAATCATCGTATTTGTGATGGGTGTTCTTAAAAAGAACATTATGTACGCCGTCACAGCTGCCTCCGTCGGAGCTGTTTTGCTCTACGGTATGTCGCCTGCAGAAGCGGGCAATGCAATCTGGTCTGCGACAAAATCTTGGCAGACTATTGAGGCTCTCCTTGTTTTCTACTGCATTACATTCCTGCAGAGAATGATGGAGGCAAGAAAAGACCTTTCAAACTGTCAGGTGGCACTTAACGGACTGTTTAATAACCGCCGAGTCAACGCTTCGATAGTTCCGTTTATTCTCGGATGTTTGCCAGCCGCAAGCACAATCCTTATATGCGGCCCCATTGTACGCGACAGCGTGGGGGACAGCCTCAAGAACGAGGAGAAAGCTGCAGTCACGGCTTATTTCAGACACATTTCCGAGCTTTTTCTTCCGACCTATACGAGCATATTTATTGCAATCGGCTTGACTCAGGGACAGGTAAGTGTAAGCTCATTTGTTATTGCAATGATTCCCATGGCTCTCGCACTTTATGCTTCGGGCTGGCTTGTCTACCTCAGAAGAATTCCCAGAGATACGGGAATGAAGAGTGAAGAGCCAAAATCGAACTACATTAAGCTTCTCTTCAAGAGCATTTGGGCAATTTTGCTTGCTATTGCGCTCATTCTCATTTTCAACATGAATGTTGAGATTGCCGTTTTGATTTGTATCGTGATAGATTTCTTTGTGAACAGATTCAAGTTCAAGGAGATACTTCCGTTCTTCAAGACAGCCTTTGAGGGCAAGCTTATGGCAAGTACATACCTCGTCATGGTTTTCAAGGAAATTCTCTCTTCCACGGGTGTTATCAAGGAGCTTCCCGATTATTTTGCAAAGCTTCCTATTCCTGAGTTTTTGATTTTTGCACTCATTTTCTTCTTCGGAAGCATCATTGCGGGTAATCAGGCAATGAATGTTCTTTGCATTCCGATTATGATGGGTACATTGGGCGGAGTAAGTGCTCTCCCAATATTCATCCTCGTTATGAGCATGGGATATGCCGCAATGCAGATTTCACCGATTCATATTTGTCTGACGCTTTGCTCCGAGGACTTCAAAATTCCGCTCGGTTCGCTTGTGGCAAGGGTTTTGCCTATGGTTGGCGTTTTCATACTTCTGTCGTTTGCGTACTACGGACTTCTCACATTTATTTGCTGAACATAATATATTATGCGAAAGGACGATTTATTCGTCCTTTCAGACTGTCAATAAACTCACGCACCGCAAAAATGCCTTCGCAGAGCCTGAAAACGGCTTTGAGAAGGCATTTTTGCTTACTTCGTCAATCGTCCCTCATCGTACCTTTGTACGCTTATCGGGCGATTTTTTGTCTACGTGTGTTTCTTGGCGTCTGTTATTTTGTTAAAACCGTTAATATTAATCAAGAATTGCCAATCACTTATTTTATGTGTATAATCTAATATATACGACCTAAAATTATCTCATTAATAAAAATCAGCTCCGCCAAGGAGGATAACTATGCCTGATAATAAAAATTATAACGATGTCGACAGTATTCTTTCGAGTTTCTTCGGCTCGTCGTCGCTCAATCTGAACGGCTCGAAGAAAGCCGCCGAGGAGGCGGAAAAATTTCTTTCCGACCTCGAGAAAAAGCAGAAGGCGCAGTCAAAAAAGCTCGATAAGACTATTTCCAAAATCGATAATGTCAAGATGAATGCAAGCATTCAAAGTGAGCTTGACGCACTGACGAAAAATCTTGAGTCGGACGGTCTTGTTTCCGCTTCAAGTCAAAAAGTGAATACGGCGGCTGAAGCCGAAAAAAAGAAAAAGCCCACGGCGGTAGGCTCTGATGCGAAGAAGCCTGATATTAATGCGGTTTTCTCCTCGCTCGAAAAAAGCGTTGCCGATGAGGTCATCGGTCAGGACGAGTTCCTACGTTCGCTTACGCTTGCTTTCAAGCGTCCGTTTGTTATGGGAAAAGAGCCCAATAAACCCGCAAATATTATTTTGATAAGCGGAAAAAAAGGAACGGGCAGACACAGTGCACTTAATAATATAGTGAAGAAGCTATCTGACGAAGGCGTGCTTTCAAGCGACAAAATCACAAGGATAGATTTGTCTCTTTACCGTGAGGGCGGCGATCAAAAGCTGTTTGTTCAGGATTTGTTCAGTGCCGTTAAATCGGATGCTCCCGTAATTCTTTTCGAGAACACCGACAAATGCTCGAAAGCGGTGCTTAATTCACTTTCTCAGTTCTCTCAGACGGGAACGCTCCGTCTTTCTTCAAGATATGCTCTGCAAAAGGGTATGCTTGTCGATGTAGGAACGGCACTTGTGCCCGATGCGATTTCCGAGGTTTCGACAGACGGACAGTATCTTGTTTTCGTGACGGAAAGTGCTCCGCAGAAGCTTCAGGACAGTATGGGCGCCGCTTTCATGCGTGCCGTGGGTGACACATGCGTGACGGGAGAATTTTCTTCGCAGTCGCTCTCTCAAATCGGCAAAAAGAAATTTGACGAGCTCTCGAAAAAGTGCTCCGACAAGCTTAAATACAAGCTGAATGCCGAAAGTGAGATTTATGTATTTTTCGCTTCAAAATACACCCGTGACAGCGGAATCAATTCGATAGAGGAGTTTTCAGACAAATGCTTCAGAGCACTCTCCGAGCATAAGCTTCGTGAAAATACCGATAAGCTGGAATTTAATGTTAAGACAGAAAACAACACACTGGTATTTGTAAGCGGCGAAACAAAAATATATGCCGAAGAAAATGCTGAGGATGAGGCTGTCGCCGCAGTCAAGCGTGAGATGGACGAGATTATCGGTCTTGACTTTGTCAAGGAGTATATCTATTCTCTCGAGGAGCATTTCAAGGTAAATCTTATGCGAAAAGAGCGTGGGCTTAAGTCTGCGCCGACTTCAATGCATATGATATTCACGGGAAATCCCGGTACGGGAAAAACGACTATCGCAAGGCTTGTCTCACGCTACCTAAAGGCGATAGGCGTTCTCACGGGCGGTCAGCTTGTCGAGGTGACAAGAGCCGATCTTGTCGGAAGATATGTCGGCCATACCGCACCGCTGACACGCTCTGTAATAGAATCGGCAATTGGCGGCGTACTTTTCATCGATGAGGCTTATTCACTCTATCAGGGACAGGACGATTCTTTCGGCACAGAGGCAATAGACACGCTTGTCAAGGGCATGGAGGATAACCGAGAAAATCTGCTTGTTATCCTTGCGGGCTACACCAAAGAGATGAACGAGTTTTTGACGGCAAATTCGGGACTTAAATCAAGATTTCCGAATATAGTCGAATTTCCCGATTACACTGCAGAGGAGCTTCTCGCAATTGCAAAGCTGACCGTCAAAAACAAGGGATATGTTTTAAATGAGGAGTGCGACAAGCCGCTTCTTGATTACTTCGCAAGAAAACAGGCTGAGAACTCGCGTGAGAACGGCAACGGACGAATGGCAAGAAACCTTATCGAGGCTGCCGTGCTAAATCAGTCCAAGAGAATTATCGCAGAAAAGAGTGATAATCTGGAGGAGCTTATTTTGTCGGATTTCGATCTTGATGAGGGTGAAAATGCTGTTTGACGGATTATTGGATAAGTTAAAGAAACTAAATAAAGAGCAAAAAGTAAATTCTGAAGAATCTGTTTCAGAGCAACCTGATGAGTTTGAAATCTGTTTTGACGAACTGTCAAAGGAAATAAGGCTTGACGCTAAGCTTGCTGCCGAGCTTGCGGCTGATTTTTCCGATTTTGCGAACACAAGACTTATTACCGAGATTAAAAATCATACGGAAAAGCTTTCCCAAATAAAAGAGGATGTAAAAAGCAGAAATCGTCTAGATTTGTACGATGAAATCATAGAACTCGAGAGACTTTTGAAATCGGCAGATGAATTATGCGGACTTCTGAGCGAGAAAAAGTCGGCTGAGATATTTTTTTCTGAAAAAGTTAATGACGAAATAAAACTTTTTTCAGAGATGATTAATGACGACAGCACGGAAAAAAACGAAATCGATGCGATGAGGAAAACTCTTCGTGAGAAGCAGATAAGAAGAATGCAAAAGGGAAAATTCACGACAAGAGCCGGGCTTATGTATCTTGAGTTAATCGAGAAAATGACCGTGCTTAAGGTTTGATTTTTTGCGATGGATAGGTGAAAAATGTACAACAATAAATTAATATCGGCGATAATCGTTGCCGCAGGAAGCTCGAGACGAATGAAGTCCGATGTTCCGAAGATTCTCATGGAGATACTCGGAGAAAAGGTAATTCACAGAACGGCAAGAGCATTTGATAAAAACGATTATATCGATGAGATTATCGTGGTGACAAGAGAACAGGATATCGAAGAAATCAAGACTATTCTCTCCGATATCACAAAATTAAAGACCGTTGTTGCCGGCGGAAGCGAAAGACAGGAGTCCGTTTTGAACGGCGTGCATGCGGCAAGCGGAGATATTATCGCAATTCATGACGGTGCAAGACCGCTTGTGAGCGACGAAGAAATAAATCGGGTCATTGAAGACGCCGAAAAATTCGGTGCGGCTACGCTTTCCGCTGTTCCGAAAGATACGGTAAAGGTGGCTGACGGGGACTGCTTTGTCAGCGAAACTCCGAACAGAAGCACGCTGAGAAATATATACACTCCGCAGGTTTTCGGCAGAGAGGAATATTTGTCGGCGGCTGAAAGCGAGGAAGCCAAAAAAGCAATGTACACGGACGATTGCCAGCTTTTCGAGAAACTTGGCAAGAAAGTTTTCCTGTCGGAGGGCAAATACACGAATATTAAAATCACAACTCCCGAAGACCTTGCAATAGCAGAGGCAATCGCAAAGGGAATGAACTGAGAAAGGAATTTTCATGAGTAACATAAATTTCAGAATAGGTCACGGATATGACGTGCACCGTTTGACAGAAAACAGAAAATGCATTATCGGCGGCGTGGATATTCCGCACGAAAAGGGACTTCTCGGCCATTCAGATGCCGATGTTCTTCTCCATGCGGTAAGCGATGCGATTTTAGGTGCGGCGGCACTTGGCGACATAGGATGTCTTTTTCCCGATAATGACCCGAAATTCGAGGGTGCAGACAGCCTGAAACTGCTCGAGGAGGTCGTGAGAGTAGCAAAGGAAAACGGCTATTCGGTCGGAAACATCGACGCTACCGTTATCGCACAAAGACCGAAGCTTAAGCCATATACGCTCAAGATGAGAGAGAATATTGCGGCGGCTTGCAAAGTTGACGTTTCGTGCGTTTCCGTCAAGGCGACAACCGAGGAAAAGCTCGGATTCACGGGAAGCGAAGAGGGAATTTCCGCTCACAGCGTTGTTTTGCTCGTTAAGGATTGACTTTGTGATGCTTGTTCACAAGAAATTCAGATAAATATATATAGCTTTTTGTACAAAAAACTGCTATAATCCAAATGTTGACGTCCCCCCAATTCAAAGATTGAGGGGGACATCGGATTTATTCGGAAAATTCCCATTAAGAAAGGAACGATAAACATGGGTAAGGGTGCAAGAACCCGTTTGGCTACGGCTGAGGCTGTTAAAGTCAAAAAGGAAGAAGAATTAAAGGCGAAAGCCAAGAAGAAAAAGAATGCGCTGATTTACAGCATTGTGGCGCTGGCACTTGTTATTTGCGTTGTCGGAGGAGTTTGCGTCAAGGCTTTCTACTACAACAACGGCACATATCTCAGAGGCAAGACTGCCGCTAAGAGCGATTCTCTTGAGCTCAGTGCGACAACGGTTGCATATTTTTTCCAGAATTCATATAATACATACAAGAGCTACTACGGCGACTATTTCTCGGCTATTACGGGAATTTCCTCGGGCACTTCGCTCAAGGACGCAGAGTATCAGGACGGTCAGTCGTGGTTTGATTACCTCATGGAGCAGACAGAATCAAGCCTTAATGAAGTTATTGCTCTTTACGAGGCAGGCCATGCGGCAGGCTTTGAGCTTTCCGAGGAGCAGGAGGCTATTGTTGACAAGACAGTTGAAGCAACAGACATGAGCAACTTCACGGGCATTGTCAGCAAGGAGGATGTAAGAAAGGGCGTTGAGCTTTCCAACTATGCTGGCTTCTACAAGCAGGAGCTCATGAAGGATTATTCCTACTCGGACGACGAGATTAACACATATTTTGACGAGAATTACACTGATTTCACAACAGTCAGCTACCGTACATACACAATTTCCTATGACGAGAGCGTGAGCGAGGACGAGACATCAAGTGATGAGACGTCAAGCGAGGTTAGCGAGGATACTTCAAGCGAATCAAGCGAGGAAACATCCTCTGAGGAGACTTCTGACGAAAGCTCTTCAAGCGAGAGCGAGACAGTCACCCTCAAGAAGGCTGAGGCTGAAATGTACGCTATGGAGCTCTCGGGTGCAGACAGCGAGGACGACTTCCTCAAAATCGCCGAGGAGATTGAGAGAAAGGTTAACCCTGATGCAAGTGATTCCGATATCGAAACAGCTATGGGCAATACTCTTTCCGAGAATGTTTCTTATTCCGAGAGCAACGATGCACTCGTATGGGCATTTGACAAGGAGCGTCAGGTAGGTCAGGGATACATCCGTGACACAGGCGAGGACGGAGCTACAAGCGGAAGCCTCATCGTATACTACATGACTGCAGTTGCCGCAAAGAACGAGACAAAGACAGTCAACGTAAGACACATTCTCTTCACAGCAGACACCTACGGCTCTGACGATGCCGCTAAGGCAAAGGCTGAGGAGGTTAAGGCTGAGTTTGAATCCGGCGATAAGACAGAAGAAAGCTTCGGCGAGCTTGCACTCAAGTACACCGAGGACACTGGTTCCGCTTACACAAACGGTCTTTACAAGAACGTTACAAGCGGTCAGATGGTGACTAATTTCAACGACTGGATCTTCGATGATTCAAGAAAGAGCGGTGATGTCGACATCATCAGCACCGACTACGGATACCACCTTATGTACTATGTATCTGATTCCTATCCGCAGTGGAAGGCAGAGGTCATTGATACTCTGTCCGACAACGAGTATGACGAGGCACTCAAGTCGCTCGAGGAGACTTACACCGTCACATATGACGATGATATAATCAATTCAATTCCGGCTACGGCTTAAAAAACAAAAGGCTGTCGGGGAAGAATGCTTATGCGTTCTCTCCGACAGCTTTATTTTTGCCTTTTTAACTGTAATTTCTCACACCTGCAACCCACATAATCTTTTTCATCGTGATGCGAGCACGGTTTAGTGCTTTGCTCACATCGGACGGATTTTTACCGAGCACCTTTGCGATTTCACCTGTTCTCATATTTTTGTCGTATTTTAATTCCACACACTTTGCTTCAAGGGGCGTGAGGAAAATCCTCGCACGCCGCATAATCATATAAATCTCTCTTCTTCTCTGTTCGGGTGACTTTGTTATCTCCTCCTCTTCAAAGCTATAGCTGTCCTCCGCGGAAAAAATCTCTAAGTAATCGTCATTCGTATTAAACAACAGCCTGTTTCTAGCCATTTCATCACAACCCTTCGTTCGTTTTATGGTTCTTGATTATATTATTTTGCGGTAAACCTTGCTTTTTTGAGTATCTCCTTTATATCAAAAATTTGTTCTAAACAATAGTTCGATTAGAATTATAGCAGATATAAAGAAGCATTGCAAGAAAATATTTTTTGAAGGGACGGTTTTGGGGATAAAAGGGTAAATAGTCTGCTTATTGTGCTTTTTAGAATAAAATACGCTTATCGTGTGCGTTTATGAAATTTTACTATATTTGAGATTTGAATTTTGTCAAATCGGTTAAAAACACTTGTTTTCTTCACCTTATTTTCACAGTAATTATACTTGAAAAAAATTTAACATTGTAATATAATAAGCTGTACTGTTAGGGATAGTTATACCCTTTTGGCGCAAAAATTGACAAGGAGCCTTCTCGATGAGCGATAAAATGTCTAATACAGAGTTTAATCATATTCCCGTTCTTTTCGAGGAGACTATCGATTCTCTTAATATCAAAGAGGACGGCATCTATGTTGACGGCACTGCGGGCGGCGGCGGCCACTCTGAGGCGATACTCAAGAGACTTACGACGGGGAAGCTTATCTCCATAGACCAAGACCCCGATGCTATCAAAGCGTGCCAGAAGCGCCTTTCAAAGTACCCCGGCTCGATAATCGTCAGAGGTAATTTTTCAGATATGACAAGACTTGTCAATTCTGCTGGATTCACTCAGGTGGACGGAGTGCTTATGGATATAGGAGTTTCGTCCTATCAGCTTGATACTCCCGAGAGAGGCTTTTCTTATCACAGCGAGGCTCCGCTTGATATGAGAATGAGCCAAAGCGGCGAGAGTGCAAAAGACCTTGTGAATAAGCTTTCGTGGCAGGAGCTTGCCAAGATAATTTCCGATTACGGCGAGGACAAATCCGCCGTGAGAATTGCAAAGGGAATTGTTAAGGCGAGAGAGGAAAAGGAGATAGAAACCACAACCGAGCTTGCCGAAATCATCAGACAGTCCGTTCCGGCGGCAGTCAGACGAGAGTCGGGACATCCTGCAAGAAAGACATTTCAGGCACTGAGAATAGCGGTAAATGCCGAACTTGATGTTTTGAAGGACGGAATGAAATCAGCTTTTGAACTGTTGAAACCCGAGGGAAGACTTTCGATTATCACATTCCATTCCCTTGAGGACAGAATAGTAAAGAGACAGATGAACGAGTGGACGATAGGATGCACCTGTCCGCCTGATTTTCCGATTTGCGTATGCGGTAAAACGCCGAGAGGAAAACTCATCTACAAAAAGGGGCTTGCCCCGACGCCTGAGGAGCTTATGAGAAATCCGAGGGCGAGAAGCTCAAGGCTTCGCACCATAGAGAAAATCAAATGATTTAGAATAAAACAGCCTTGAAAAAAGGCTTTTGAATACCACTGTTATCGGAAAGGAGGAGACATATGCCAAACAGCAGTCAGAGGGCGAGAAGATACAGAACAGACGACGCCCCGAGGGCGAGAAGCTCAAGATACGGCAATTTTTACGACGGAACAGCCGCAAGAATGCCTGAGGAAGTGCCAGCAAGAGAACGCAGAAGAAAGCCCAAGCATGCCCAGACGAGTAAGCAAAGAGAAAAGCTTATCAGAATGACTGAGAAGCAGATAAGAGCGGCGAGATTTGCCGGAGTCAATCCGGTCAAGGCGTTTTCGTCGGCGGCTTTGGTCGTGATAGCGTTTGTTCTTGTTTTCGAGGTTATATTGGCTAATGTCAAACTCAACGAAGTATCCACGCAAATAAACTCGGCACAGACCGAGCTTGCACAGCTCAAAGGAACGGAGATTCAGCTCACCATGCAGGAATCTATGGAAACAACCGGCACACAGCTTGAGGATTATGCTAAGAACACACTCGGAATGACTAAGGTCAAGAACGATCAGATTATATATGTCAATCTGAATGACGGGGATACAGCAATCATAGAGGATGGGGGTTCCGAAAATTTCTTTCAAAAGATATGGAATACCGTTTCATCTTGGTTTGAATAACTATTAGAGAGCCGAGAGTAATCCAGCTCTCTTTTTCTTTTTTGTGAAAGGAGAATAAATGGCGAACAGTAATCAGCCGCAAAATGTCAAGGCTCATGTCAACAAAAGAGTTTTGCTTTTGTCGCTTGTTATTTTGGCAGTCTTTTTGTGGGCTCTTATCAATCTGTTTAAGTGGCAGGTTCTCAGGAGCGAGGAGATGAAGGCGGCGGCTCAAAGCCAGAGCCTTACTTCAACTACGCTCAGTGCCTCGAGAGGTACGATTTACGATGCCACGGGCACAAAGGTGCTTGCACAGTCGGCTCAGGTCTGGACTATTGCACTTGAGCCCTATTATGTATCTGACGAAGACAAAGAAACTCTCGCAACGGGTCTTACCAATATTTTGGGACTTGACAACAGCGAGATGAAGTCGCTTCTCGATACCGATTATTATTACTGGACGGTAAAGCGAAAGGTAGACACTTCCACAAAGGAGGAGCTTGAAGCCTACTGTGAGCAATATGATATCGGCAGAGGAATCATATACGAGGAGGACTACAAGAGATATTACCCGTACGGAACGGAAATGAGCGTTATTCTCGGATATGTCGGCACGGATAATACGGGTCTTGCTGGTATTGAATTAAAATACGAATCGGAGCTTTCGGGCACGGCCGGCAGAAAGGTTGCGTTGCTTGACGGAAACCAGAACGAGATGCCGTTTGATTATGTCACCTATGCCGAGGCTCAGGACGGCTACGATTTGGTTCTCACGATAGATGAGACCGTGCAGGCGATTGTTGAAAAATATCTGAATGCGGCGGTCGAGAAATATTCCGTTCAGAACGGTGCCGTTGCAATCCTGATGGATGTAAATGACGGATCTATTTTGGCGTTTGCCCAGTCGGGAACACCTGATTCGAACGACCCGAGCACGATAGTCGATCAGGATACTTTGAAGGAACTCAATAAAATCAAAACAGATGACGCATACAACGAGGCTTATTCCACAGCTTATTACAAACAGTGGAGAAATAAGGGCGTATCCGATACTTATATGCCGGGTTCTGTTTTTAAAATGGTCACGGCTTCCATGGCACTGGACAGCGGAGTCATCACCGACAAGACGCAGTTCACATGTGAGGGCTACTACGAGCCGTTCTCGGGAAGTATAATCAACTGCTGGGTTTACCCGTCTTACCACGGAACGGAAACGGTCTGGGAGGGTATCGCAAACTCCTGTAACCCGTTCTTCATGCAGGTAGGTGAGGCACTGGGAAGTCATCTCTTCTACAAGTACTTCGAGGCTTTCGGCATGACCGAATTGACGGGCGTCGATTTGCCGGGCGAGGTTCTCGGTCTTTACTATACGGAAGACAATCTTAATCCTGTTGAGCTTGCTACCGAGACATTCGGTCAGAACTTTACAATCACACCGCTGCAGATGATTACGGCGGCTTCTGCTGTTGCTAACGGCGGCTATCTTGTACAGCCGCATGTTGTCGGAAAAATGCTTGATTCTGACGGAAACATCGTTTACACGGCAGACACAACGGTTAAAAGACAGGTCATTTCCTCCGAGGTTTCTTCGCTTATGAGCCAGATTCTCGAGGCGAACGCAACCACGGGTTCAGGTAAAAACGGCTATGTTGCGGGATACCACGTTGCCGGTAAAACGGGTACATCGGAAAAAATCACAGAGTACAACGAGGCGATTGCAAACGGCGACAAGGACGCACTTCTGCAGTATGTTGCTTCATTCTGCGGTTATGCTCCCGCAAGCGACCCTCAGTATGCTTTGCTTGTATTCCTTGACGAGCCTGACCGTGACACCGCATCGGGCGGCGGCATGGCAGCCCCTGTATTCTCTCAGATTATGAGCGAGGTTTTGCCTTATCTCGGAGTCGAAAGAGACGGCGAGGAGGTAAGTGATGACACAAGCGTGCTTGCTACAAACATCACAGGTATGACGGTTGCCGAGGCAAGAGAGGCACTCGAGGGCACAAATATTTCTCTCAATGTCTTTGACGGCACATATGAGGATACGGATGTAATCTCGGTTCAGATTCCTGCGGCTAACGCAAGTATGCCTGATTACGGAACGATTTGGGCTTACATCGATACAAAGATTGATGACAGCGAATTGGTCACGGTTCCTGACTTCCAGGGTCTTGACTATGACAACGCAAATTATCTTGCGGCTATAAATAATTTACAATTACTCGCTTCGGGCGGAGAATCGGGAGATACGGCATCCACTGCAACAAACCAGAGCGTTACGGCAGGGGATAAGGTACGACCCGGAACGGTTGTCAGCGTAACCTTTATAGATTCAAACGCATCGGAACGAAATTAGTGAAGGGGAAATAAGAATGAGCGGTAATATTTATTCGGCAATTGCGGCGCTTATCGCATTTGTTGTAACAGCACTTTTAGGCTTTGTTATGGTGCCGTTTTTACACAAACTGAAATTCGGTCAGACAATACGCGAGGAGGGCCCCAAGTGGCACAAATCCAAGCAGGGCACTCCCACCATGGGCGGACTTATGTTTATCATAGGCATCACATTGGCGGTAGCGATTATGGTGCCTGTCTATGCGGTAAGAACGGGCGGAATTTCCACTCTCAATACGGTGAAAATCGTAGCGGGATTATTGATGAGCCTTGCCATGGGACTTACGGGTTTTCTCGATGACTTCATCTCAATCAAGAAGCACAGAAACTTGGGCCTCACAGAGAAGCAGAAGCTCGTTCTTCAGTTTGTAATAGTAATCGCTTATTTACTGAGCATAAGCCTTGCGGGCGGAACGACAGAAATTCTCATTCCGTTTGTCGGTGCGGTTAACCTCGGAATTTTCTACTACATCATCTCTGCGATTTTCATTGTCGGAATGATTAATGCGGTAAATTTCACAGACGGTATAGACGGACTTAATTCAACCGTAACCGCAGCCGTTTGCGTTTGCCTTATGGTTTCTGCATTTGCACTTTCAAATGCTGGCATGGCAATACTTTCTTCTGCTGTCGCAGGAGCATGCATCGGCTTTTTAGTTTGGAATTTCCACCCGGCGAAGGTTTTCATGGGCGACACGGGTTCTCTCTTCCTCGGCGCTGTTGTGTGTGCGATAGCTTACGGCTTGGGACTTCCGCTTTTGCTCATTCTTTACGGTATTATTTACATCATTGAGATTCTCTCCGTTGTCCTTCAGGTTAGCTACTTCAAGGCTACTCACGGCAAGAGACTTTTCAAGATGAGCCCAATTCATCACCACTTCGAGCTTTGCGGCTGGAGCGAGGTGAAAATCTGCGGAGTGTTCGGTTTGGTGACGCTCATTGCAGGTATCATATGCATTCTTTTGGTTGCTTTCGGTTTGAGATAAGCGGCAGCAAAATTTGAGATTACTGAAAAAGAAAGAGGGAGGACGCCCCGTATGAGCGACAGATATCAAGGCAGAACGACGAGAGGACTCAATAGGGTTCCTCCTACAAGAAACAGCGAGCCGCCAAGAGGCAGAACGGCGAGCGAAAAGAGCACGTCTAAAAGACCGCCAAAGCAGCCTAAACAGCGAAAGATAAGAAAGAGAGCCGTAAAGGTTCGCGAGAGATTTTTTGGTCTCGGAATCGGACTCGATATGCAGCTTTTGCTTTTGGTGCTTTTGCTTCTCGGAATCGGTCTTTCCACGCTTTTCTCGGCAAGCTATTCTTACGCTTACTATTACGAAAGCTCAAGCTTTTCGTACATTACCAAGCAGGGTATTTTTGCGGCGCTCGGAATTGTATGCATGCTTTTGGTCTCGACCTTTAATTATGCAAAGCTGAAAAACATGAGAGTCGGATTTCTCATCGCAACAGTAATCATGCTCGGAATTGTGTTGGCATTGAGAGGAACACCGCTCGTTCCCAGAATCAACGGTGCGTGCCGTTGGATTAATTTGGGCGGACTTTCCATTCAGCCGTCCGAGATAGCTAAATTCACCTCGATTTTGATGATTTCGGGAACTCTTTCCAAGTATGACGGCAAGGATGTACCATTTTTAAGGGGTGTTCTTCCGTGCTTTCTGTGGTTCGGACTTTTTGCCGTTTTGGTTGTCCTTGAGCCGCATGTTTCCGCAACGCTCATCATTGCTTTCATTTGCTCGGCTGTTATGCTGGCAGGCGGAGTTAAACTCAGATGGTTTCTGTTGTTGGCAGTACCTACCGGTGTTGTCGGCGGATTGTATATTTGGCGTTCGGGAAAGTTCAGCCACGTTGAGCCGAGAATTTTAGGCTGGCTCAATCCGTTCAATCCTCCTGAGGGAGTTGACACCTATCAGACCACCCAGTCGCTTTATGCTATCGGTTCGGGTGGACTGTTCGGCACGGGAATCGGTCAGTCGAGACTTAAGCATCTTCTTCTTCCGGAACCGCAGAACGACTTCGTTTTCGCTATTTTCTGCGAGGAAATGGGACTTGCGGGAGCGGTTGTTGTAATCATACTTTTTCTTTGGCTTATTTGGCGAGGAATCAATATTTCTCTTCATGCTAAGGATCGCTTCGGCACACTTCTCGGAACGGGAATAACTTTTACTATCGGAATTCAGGCGGCGGCTAACATCTGTGTTGTTACCAACGCTTTTCCGAACACGGGAATAAGCTTGCCGTTCTTCTCCTACGGAGGCTCGTCGCTTCTGGTTCTTCTGTGCGAAATGGGAGTTTTGCTCTCTATATCAAGATATAACTATCGACAGGATTCTCTGGGAATACCTGAAAAGACTATTGAATGAGGTAAAAAATATGCGAGTACTTTTTTCCGGCGGTGGAACCGCAGGTCATATCAATCCCGCTTTGGCGGCGGCCGGCTATCTTAAAATGAAACAGCCTGATGCCGAGATACTTTTTGTCGGCAACAAGGGCGGCATGGAGGAAAGGCTCGTTCCGCCTGCAGGCTACGAGATTAAGACGATTCACATCTCGGGCTTTCAGAGAAAAATCACACCCGCAAATATCGTAAGAAATATTCAGACGGTTAATAAGCTTGTCACTTCTACGCTTGAGTCCAAGAAAATTATCAAGGAGTTCAAGCCTGACATCTGTGTCGGTACGGGCGGATATGTTTGCGGCCCCGTTCTTCGTGAGGCGGCAAAGCTTGGCATTCCGTGCGTTGTGCATGAGTCAAATGCTTACCCCGGAGTTACCGTCAAGATGCTCGCAAAGAGCGTCAAGACTATTATGATTGCCGTTGAGGACGCAAGAAAGCATCTTCCCGAGGGCGTTAATGTTGTGGTTACGGGTAACCCCGTTCGTCCCGAAATTTTGGCGGCAGACCGAGAGGCTGCAAGAAAAAAGCTTGGTCTTGACGAGAGACCGATGGTTCTTTCTTTCGGCGGAAGCCTCGGTGCAGGAGCACTTAACAACGCAATGATAACTGTTCTCAAGGACAGCGCCGAGAAGGGTACGGTTCAGCACATTCACGGCTACGGAACAAGAAATACCGAATATCCCGAGATTCTCAAGGAGGCCGGATTCGATGTTTCCGCATATCCGCAGATAAGAGTTCTCGAGTACATCAATAATATGGCTGACTGCCTTGCGGCGGCAGATGTTGTTATAAGCCGTTCGGGAGCAATAACATTAACAGAAATTGAAGCTATGGGCAAGGGCTCTATCCTCATCCCGTCACCGAATGTTGCCGAAAATCACCAGTACCATAATGCTATGGCACTTGTAAACAGAGGCGCCGCAGAAATTATCGAGGAAAAAGACCTCACGGGCGAGAAGCTCTTAGAGGAGTTAAATAAGATTTTGGCAGACCCCGAGACAATTGCACGCTACGGAAAAAACGCAAAGGAAATGAGCATTCCCGATGCAAACGAGAGAATTTATCAGGAAATTCTCAAAGCCGCAGGAATGACAGAGTCGAGCGAGGAATAATATCAATCATAAAGTATTTGAAATTAATATTTTTGACGAAAGGAGGGGAGAAGCATGGGACTTATAGGTAAAATCCGAGACGCCGCCATGAAAGATCTTGACGGTGAGGCAGAGTTTGAATCAGAAGAGCAGTACGCCGAAAGTCAGAAGAGCAGTCGTGTGGGAAGAAATGAGAATTCCGCGCGAAGAAGCAAAAGGCGTGTTGTCAGGCACGAGGACGATGATTATCAGGAATACATCGACGAAGACGATGGTTCCGTTGTGATTCGTGAGGGTTACGGTTATGACGGTGACGAAGATGAATTTGACGACTTCTCCGCTCCGAAAAAGTCTCATAAGCTAAGAGCCACGCTAATACTCACGCTTATTGCGATAATCGCTCTTGTCGTGTGTGAGATAGCTTTTTGCCGAGTTAAGGTAATCAAGGTGAACGGCGTCACTCAGTATGATACAAACGAGGTTATTGCTTCAACGGGAGTTGCCGAGGGGCAGAACCTTCTGCTTGTCAACGCCAAGAGCATTGAAGAAAATCTCTATTCGCTTTATCCGTATGTAGAGAAAATCAAACTCAGGAGAATTTTCCCTACCACTGCCGAGATAAGCATTACAGAAGCAACGGTGAGATACAGCATTGCGTACAACGGCGGATATGTCTACATCAGCCAGTACGGAAAGCTTCTTGACAACAGAACGGAGCAGGAGGCAAACTCCATTTTGCTTGTCGGCGGAGAAATAACCGACAATGACGGTTATCTGAAGTTTAATGATGAATATCAGCAGCAGGCTTATGAGGAGATTAACACCTGTCTCAATGAGCGTGGCGATGAGATAAGCAAGATTACAAGAATAGATATAAGCGATGTCTATAACATTAAGCTTCTTTATGACGGCAGAGTTCTCATGAATATCGGCGGTATCAGCGATTTGAGATACAAGCTAAATTTTGGCTTGCAGATAGTTATGGGCAGCGGAATTTCCGATACGGAGTACGGCACGCTTGACCTCACTCTTTCCAAGGAGAATAACCGTGCTTACTTCAATCCGACTTCTCAGTCAGAAGTTGAGAACGGAACGGCTTCGTCTTCCGAGACAGAATGGACGCTTACCTTTGACGGTGCCGGAAGAATCGTTGACGGAGTTGACGCCGTGGACAGTGAAAACACGGCTTCAAGTGAATCTTCTTCGGGTGACGGCACGGTAACCGACACGACAGATGACACGACCGTTTCCGATGCTGACGGATACGATGATTACACCTCGTCGGAGGAATCGGGCACAGAGGAAAGCACCATAAATTCACGCGGTGACGATATACCCGATTTCTGATAAGTCTCTTTTGAAAAGAACTCTGTTTTTTCAGTTAAGAAGAGCTTTTTCCGATTTGCAAGATGTTAATAAAATGCAAATTATCTTTATAAAATCGCTCTAAACACTTGAAATTTGAGGTGTAAAGTGTTAGATTATTAAATGTGTAAAGCTGAAATTATGTAAAGCAAAAAGCCTTTACTCACTTTACCCCGAAAATACCCTAAGGTTTATTATAAAAAGTTTATATTTAAGGAGGAATATATCAATGCCTTTCGCAATTGATAATATGCTCGATGAAGCAGCCCAGACTATAAAAGTTATCGGCGTCGGCGGTGGCGGCGGAAACGCTGTTAACCGTATGGCTGAGGAGGGTGTTCAGTATGTAGAGCTCATCTGCATGAACACTGATAAGCAGGCTCTCTCACGCACACAGGCTCAGACAAAAATTCAGCTTGGCGAAAAGACAACAGGCGGCAAAGGTGCCGGCGGAAACCCCGCAAACGGTCAGAAGGCTGCCGAGGAATCAAGAGATATAATTGCCGATACCCTCAAGGGTGCAGACATGGTATTCGTTACCGCAGGTATGGGAGGCGGAACCGGTTCCGGTGCAGCTCCTGTTGTTGCCGAGGTAGCAAAGGACATGGGCGCTCTCACAGTAGGTATCGTAACAAAGCCCTTCGCATTTGAGGGCAAGAGAAGAATGGATCAGGCTGAGGCGGCAATCGAGGCTTTAAAGCAGCATGTTGATTCACTCGTTGTTATTCCTAACGAGAGACTCAAGTTTGTTTCCGATCAGAAAATCACACTTGCTAACGCATTCCAGGTAGCTGATGACGTTCTTCGTCAGGGTGTTCAGTCTATTTCTGACCTTATCCAGCTTCCGGGTATTGTTAACCTCGACTTCGAGGATGTTAAGTCCGTTATGCAGGATGCAGGTTACGCTCACATGGGCGTTGGCTCCGCTACAGGTAAGGACAAGGCAGAGCAGGCTGCTCTTCAGGCTATCACAAGCCCGCTTCTCGAGACAGCTATCGCAGGCGCAAAGGGTGTTATCATCAACATCAAGTCTTCCCCGAACATCGAGCTCGAGGAAATCGACGCAGCTTCCAACCTCATCAAAGAGAGAGCAAGCGAGGATGCAAACATCATCTGGGGTGCTACATTTGACGAGACAATGGAAGACGAGATCAAGGTTACTGTTATCGCAACAGGCTTTGGCGGCATGAACGGCGAGAGTGCTGCTAAGACAGTTCCGTCTGTTTCTGCTACACCTGCTCAGACAGCAGCTGCAGCTAAGGCTGAGTCCGAGTCAAGCTATGTCGGTACATTCAATGTAGGCGGCAGAACAGCTACTCAGACACCTGATGTCCCGACAAGCGCACCGACTGCAAAGCCACAGCCGCATGTCGAGGAGGATTCCACCTTCACAGATATTATGTCTATTTTTGGCAGAAAGTAATCAAAATTTTACATCTCCGGTTTGTTTTCAGATCGGAGATGTTTTTGTAAATCAGCTTATGGAGGAATTGTTATGAAAATCAACGGAGTACACCACATCGCACTTTATCCGAACGAAGAGAATTTAGAGAAGGTAATCTCTTTCTACAGAGACGTTATGGGATTCCCTGTTAAGAGAAGTTGGGCAGACGGAAAGAACTGCATGCTTTCATGCGGCGACAACAGCGTTATGGAAATCGTTTGCCACCCCGAGCTTGACAATGCTCCCGTAGACGGCTCATTTAACCACCTCGCATTTGCTACAGACGATGTAGATGAGTACATCGAGAAGGTAAGAGCTCTCGGTTACGAGGTAACAATGGAGCCGACAGATATGGTTCTCGGTGAGAATTTCCCGATAAGAATCGGATTCTTCCGTGGCCCTCTCGGCGAGCACATAGAGCTTTTCAAGGAGTGCTGATATGTCCGATCTAAGAGTAAACACAAGGGATATCGCAGAGGTAGCCCCAACGCTTAAGGCGGGTCAGAGAATTCTTCTGAGCGGAACGGTCTACACTTCAAGAGACGCCGCTCACAAGAGAATCAAGGAATTGCTCGACAAGGGCGAACCCATTCCTTATCCCCTCGAGAATGCAAGCGTTTATTACGCCGGCCCCACACCGACACCGCCCGGAATGGCAATCGGCTCTTGCGGCCCCACTACAAGCTCGAGAATGGATAAATTCGCTCCCGAGTTCATGGACAGAGGACTCAAGTGCATGATAGGCAAGGGAAAAAGAAGTGACGAAGTAATCGAGGCTATCAAGCGCAATAAGGGAGTTTACCTTTGCGCTATCGGCGGTGCGGGTGCACTTGCTGCAAGATGCATAAAGTCATGCGAGGTTATCGCATTTGAGGATCTTGGATGCGAGTCCGTTAAAAAACTCGAGTTCGAAGATTTTCCGCTTATTGTTGCGATTGACTGTAACGGAGGAAATGTTCTTTCATGATGCAAAGCTCGGTTAAGCTAAGACGAAATCCGCTTCCCGAAGATATAAAGCTGACGACAACCGCCGCTCTCGTTTTGGAGGGTGGCGGTATGCGTGGTTTATATACCTGCGGAGTTTTGGATGCTTTTTTGGAGGCAAGAATAGTATTCAGCCGTGTCATCGGAGTTTCAGCCGGGGCTTGCAATGCCTGCTCTTATCTCGCTTTGCAGGCCGGCAGAGGCGCAAAGGTAATAATCGATCATATCGACAAGGACTATTACTGCGGTCACAAAATGCTTATGAAAACGGGTGATTTTTTCTCGGAGGAGTTTATATATCACAGAATCCCCGAGGAGCTTTATCCGATTAATAACAAAGCTTATAAGCAAATCGGCGCAACTCTCTATGCCTGTGTGACGAACCTTGAAACGGGAAAAGCCGAGCTTTTGCCAGTGAGAGATTTAATCCGTGATGTGGACAAGGTGAGAGCGAGCGCATCGCTTCCGCTTCTTTCCCGTCCCGTGGAGATAGGCGGCAAAAAGTATCTTGACGGCGGCGTAGCGGACTCTCTTCCGCTTGCGAAAAGCGAGAGAATGGGCAACAGAAACAATGTTGTCGTTTTAACTCAGCCGAGAGATTTCACAAAGAAGAAAAGCTCGGTTTATCCTCTTGTCAAGGCGCATTACCACGGCTATAAGGAATTTGGCAATGCGATGAAAAACCGTCACGTTGTTTATAACAACGAGCTTCTCTATCTTTCTGACAAGGAAAAAAAGGGGACATGCTTCGTGATTGCCCCCGAAACAAGCCTTGAAATAGACAGACTCGAGCGTGATCCCGAAAAGTTAACAGAGATTTACGAGCGTGGATTTCATGATGCTATGGCAAAAATGCCACATCTAAAGGCTTTTCTCGGAAGATGAGCATTTTGTGGTAGACTTTGTGGGTTCTTTTATTGTAGAATAAACATGCGTTGTATGACGATAGTGTATGACGATAGTGTATGATGAAAGCGAAAAAACAATTGTTCGAAAAATTTTGTCAAAGTTATTGCTTTTTATCTCGCTTTCAAGTATAATCATAGTACAGATGTTCCCCCGTCAAGACGGGAGAACATCAAGATTTCGTAAAATAAACATACAAACATGTTATTACATAGGAGAATAAAAAATGGCAGATGAAAAAAACAAGGCGCTGGAAAGTGCCCTTACCCAGATAAGAAAGCAGTTCGGTGACGGCGCAGTCATGCGTCTCGGACAGACTCAGGCACTCAATGTCGAGGCTATTTCCACAGGTTCGCTCACACTTGATATGGCTCTCGGTATAGGCGGACTTCCCAGAGGAAGAATTATCGAGATTTACGGCCCCGAGTCCTCAGGTAAGACAACGCTTGCTTTGCACTGCGTTGCAGAGGGTCAGAAGCTTGGCGGAAATGCCGCTTTTATTGATGTCGAGCACGCACTTGATCCGGTTTATGCGTCTCACCTCGGAGTTGATATCGATTCACTTCTTGTTGCTCAGCCCGATACAGGTGAGCAGGCACTTGAAATCACCGAGAAGCTTATTGCGTCGGGTGCTATCGACGTTATCGTAGTTGACTCTGTTGCCGCACTTGTTCCAAGAGCAGAAATTGAGGGCGAGATGGGCGACAGCCATGTCGGTCTTCAGGCAAGACTTATGTCACAGGCAATGAGAAAGCTTACGGGCGCAATCTCCAAGTCTAACTGCGTTGCTATTTTTATCAACCAGATTCGTGAGAAAGTCGGCGTTATGTACGGTAACCCCGAGACCACATCGGGCGGTCGTGCTCTTAAGTTCTACGCTTCCGTTCGACTTGACGTAAGAAGAGTTGAGTCCATTAAGGTTGGCGGCGAGGTAGTCGGTAACCATACAAAGGTTAAGGTTGTCAAGAACAAGGTTGCACCTCCGTTCAAGGTCGCAGAGTTTGACATTATGTACGGCGAGGGCATTTCCAAGATGGGTGAAATCATGGATGCGGCTATCGATATGGATATTATCCATAAGTCGGGCGCATGGTTCAGCTACGAGGGACAGAGACTTGCACAGGGCAAGGATAACTCCAAGAAGCTTATCGAGAGCAATCCCGAGCTTTTGAACGAGATTGAGACAAAGGTCAGAGCAAGATTTTTGGAGCAGTACGGCCCGAAGAAGGACGAAGAGAATAAACCTAAGGGCGCTGATGTCAAGAAAGTTGAGACGCCTGCGCCTCAGGCAGAGCCAAAGCAGCCGACAATCACAGCAGATATTGACATAACCGTTGACGACTGATGCTCATAACGGATATAAGAACGAGAAGAAAGGGGCTTTCTCAGCTTTATATTGACGGTGAGGAAGCCATGAAGCTCGATACATTCACGCTGGAGGCGAACGGCATAAAGACAGGTCAAAGCCTCACTGACGAGGAGCTTTTCGGGCTTATTAAAAAATCGGAAGCACACAGAGCCTCGGAAAAGGCTCTGTATCTTCTTGAATACAGGGCGAGAAGCAAAAAAGAGCTCATCGACAAGGTGAGCGAGGTGGCGTCAAAGGAAACAGCCGAGCAGACGGCAGATCGTATGGAAGAGTTAGGTCTTATCGACGATCGAGAGTTTGCCCGGGTCTTTGTGCGTCAGCTTTTTTCTGTTAAGAAATTCGGCAAAAGACGGGTGGTTCAGGAGCTCAGAATTAAGGGAATTTCCCCCGAGATAATCGACGAGGTTATCGAAGAATACGAGGACGAACCGATCGAGAAGATAAAAATGCTTCTCGAAAAGAAATATCGTGGCTTTGCCGACGATGAAAAAATAAAGAGAAGGGCTGTTTCGGCACTTCAAAGATACGGCTACAGCTTTGATGAAATTCGAGAGGGTATGAGCTCCTTTGATTTCGAAGATTTTTGAGCCGAAAGATAACAAACAAAGGAGAAAACTTATGTCCGTAAAGGTCGGAATGATATGCCTCGGCTGTGCCAAAAATCAGGTCGACGGCGAAATGCTTATGGCGGCGCTGAGAAACGGCGGATTTGAGACGGTAAGCGACCCCGCAGAGAGTGATATTGCCATCATCAACACGTGCGGATTTATCGACAGTGCAAAAAAAGAATCTATCGGTGAGATACTCGAGCTTGTTGACCTCAAAAATGACGGTATTATAGAAAAAATCGTTGTAACAGGATGTCTTGCAGAGAGATACAAGGATGAGATAAGACGCGATATTCCCGAGGTTGACGCTGTTCTCGGTATCGGAGCAAATGCCGATATAGTCAATAAATTCAAGGAGCTTGTCGGCGGAGAAGCTGTCGAAAGCTTCCCAGACAAATATCAGATGCCGCTTTGCGGAGACCGTGACTTGAGCACGCCTAATTATTACGCTTATCTTAAGATAGCTGAGGGCTGTGACAACAACTGTACCTACTGTGCAATTCCGATGATAAGAGGAAAACAGCGTTCCAGAACGATTGAGAATATCGTCAAGGAGGCAAATGGTCTTGTTAAGAACGGCGTTAAGGAATTAATAGTCATTGCACAGGATACTTCACGCTACGGAATAGATATTTACGGAGAATTTTCACTTGCGAGACTTTTGAAAGAGCTTGCCAAGATAGAAAATCTCAAGTGGATAAGAGTTCTTTACTGCTACCCCGAGGCGATAACAGAAGAGCTTATCGATGTTTTTGCGAGCGAGGATAAGGTGGTTAAGTATCTCGATTTGCCACTTCAGCATGCATCGGGGAAGGTTCTCAAGAGAATGAACCGCCGCGGTGACAGAGAAAAGCTCACAGCTCTTATCAATAAACTTCGTGAGAGAATCCCCGGTATCGTTCTTCGCTCCACCTTTATTGCGGGATTCCCCGGAGAAACCGAGGAAGATTTCACAGAACTTGCCGAGTTCGTCAAGGATATGGAGTTTGACCGCATGGGATGCTTTGCTTATTCACAGGAGGAGGGTACTCCTGCCGCAAGAATGAAAGAGCAGCTTGATGAGGAAACCAAGGAAGAGCGTGCGAGAATAATCATGGAGAGCCAGATGGACATCATGGATCGCATAAATCGCCGTCATATCGGAAAAATTCTCGAGGTTATGGTTGACGGATTTGACGAGGAACAGGAATGCTACTTTGGAAGAAGCTATATGGATGCTCCCGACGTTGACGGATTTGTTTACTTTAATTCTGAGAATGAACTAAATCCGGGTGATTTTGTGACGGTTGAGATTGAGGACGCTATTGACGCAGACCTCTACGGCACTCAGATAGATTAACAAAAAGGGATGCCCGATAGGACATCCCTTTAAATATATGTGATATCTTAAAATCAGCCGACATTACCGCTGTTGATTCCGGCGCTGTCGTTGTCGAGTGGAAGCCATGCGAGTACCTTCTGAATGTAGGTATCCCAGAAATCCCAGTCGTGATTTCCTGCGCCGTACTCCCATGTTACATCTGCACCGAGCTCCAAGAGATGATCTTTGAACTCGACATTAGGAGCGAAAAGACCGTCCTCGGTTCCGCAGCACATGTAGATTTTCGGAAATTTCTTGCCATCTTTTGCGAGCTTGTCGGCAAGAGCATAGTAATCCTTGTCGCTGCCTTTGAGATCTTCGAGCGAGCCGAAGAATGATTCGTAGTAGTAGCGGTTGTGGAGATTCCAGCCTGAATCATCGTAAACGGAATTTACAGCATCGTCGATGATAAGTGCGGCTGAAAGAGAAGCAACACAGCCGAAATTCTCGCTGTACTTGAGGCCGTTTGTGAGAGCGCCGCATCCACCCATGGAAAGACCTGCAATGAAGGTATCCTCAGGTTTATCGGAGCACGGGAAAGTTTTTCTTGTGAATTCGAGAAGCTCCTCTCCGATGAACTTGGAGAAGTAATCACCCGATTTCGGATTGTCGCAGTAGAATTTGTTCTCGCCTGACGGCATAATTACGATGAGGTCTTTTGCCTCTGCCCAACGCTGGATTCTTGTGCCTGAAAGCCAATCTACGCAGTTTCCGAAAACACCGTGGAGAAGATATAGAGTTTTATACTTCTTTGGTGCTTCTTTTTTGTCGGCGTCCGGGCCGAATTTTAATTTGTCGGTCGGTACTATAGCCTTGATTTGTACGGTGCGCATAAGTGATTTGGAGATAAAATCACATGAGATAATTGCCATAGAAAAATCCTCCTTGATTAATTGATACATATGTCTTAATTGATTTGATTATATAATATAACAGCTTAAGTTTCAAGTGGTTAGGAAAGACAGGTGAAAATATGCATATTCCGGAGAGCGAAAGCACTAAGATTGATATTCTGACATTTGACGAGGCGAGAATATCAAAAACGGATAAGGACTCTTATGACAGAAAAAAATGGCTTTATATTCCCGATTTTTATTCTGAGTACCGTTATATTCTGGGTACAAGGGGAAAGAAGCCGCTTATCACAATAGGAATAAATCCTTCCACAGCCGAGCCTGATAATCTCGACAACACACTGAAATCCGTGGAGAGAATTGCAAGTGGAAACGGTTTCGATTCCTTTATAATGTTTAATGTGTACGCTCAGCGTGCGACAAATCCCGATGATATGGACAAGGTTTTCAATACCGCACTTCATGCGGAGAATATGAAAGCCTTTCGCTATGTACTCGAAAACAGCGGAGAAAATCCCACGGTTTGGGCGGCTTGGGGCACGATAGTGGAGAAAAGAGACTACCTCAAACTTTGTCTTGCCGATATGGTGAAAATCGGCGAGGAATTCGGCGCAAGGTGGGTGAGTGCGGGAAAGCGTTCGGTTAAGGGACACCCTCATCATCCGCTATATCTCAGAAAAGATTCTCTTATCGAGGATTTTGACATGGGAGAGTATCTTGCAAAACTTAATTGACATTATTAAAAAAGCTGTCGGTTTTTGATGCCGACAGCTTTTTGACGCTTGAATATTTTATTAATATTTGATTACAAGAGAAGAATGCCTGCATCAGAGCAGATTTTCTTTGTGTTTTCGTCCCAGATGGAGGACTGAACCTCACCGATGTGAGCTTTTCCGAGAAGCAGCATGCAAAGTCTTGACTGACCGATACCACCACCGATTGTGAGAGGAAGCTCATTATTGAGAAGAGCCTTGTGGAACGGAAGCTTGCTTCTTTCTTCACAGCCTGAAATCTTTAGCTGAGCCGCAAGAGATTCGCTGTCCACTCGAATACCCATGGAGGAAACCTCAAAAGCAATACCCAAGGTATCGTGCCAGAAGAGAATGTCTCCGTTTAAGCTCCAGTCGTCATAGTCGGGTGCTCTGCCGTCATGTTTTTCGCCGCTTTTAAGCTTGCCGCCGATTTGGCTGATGAAAACCGTCTTGTGTTCCTTGACGAAAGCGTTTTCTCTTTCCTTTGGCGTGAGGTCGGGATACATATCCTCGAGTTCCTGAGAGCTGATAAATGTGACCTCTCTTTTAAGTTCTGTATTAAGCTCGGGGAACTGCCATTTGATTTCGTCAAGTGTACCGCAAATAGCTGAGACAATTCTCTCGACTGTCTTGTTAAGATATTCAACATTTCTTGTTTCTTTGTCGATAACTTTTTCCCAGTCCCACTGGTCGACATAGACGGAGTGGATATTGTCGAGCTCCTCGTCACGGCGGATAGCGTTCATGTCGGTGATGAGACCGTTACCGACAAAAAATCCGTAGCGTTTGAGCGCAAGTCGCTTCCACTTTGCGAGGGAGTGGACGACCTGTGCGTCGGTTGATGCGGCCGGAATATCGAAGCCGACAGGGCGTTCGACACCGTTAAGGTCATCGTTAAGACCTGTTTTCGGATCGACAAAAAGCGGAGCGGTTACTCTCTTGAGGTGCAGTGCGGCGCTTAATTTAACCTCAAAGACGCTCTTGATGAGACCGATTGCCTTTTGCGTTTCGTAAAGACCGAGAGCTGATTTGTAGCCTTCGGGGATGAATGTTTGCATGATATTCTTCCTTTCTTTCGGATGTATGACAGATTAAGTATAACCCGATTATTGTGCTTTGTAAAGCCGATTGCAAACGAAAGAACGGGAATTCGGATAAATTGCGAATTCCCGTTGTGCTTAAATTAATCTTAGTTTTCAACCGTTCTCGGTCGTCTTGTTGAATTTTCCGCCTGCAAGAAGAATAAACAGAAGGGCTGTGCCTATAGCTGTGACCACTGTTCCGATGAGAAGAGTGAGCTCCACACTCGATGAATCAAAGAGCATGCCACCGATTTTGTTGAATAGGATACCGCTTATAACGAGTCCCATATCAAAAATTGACATACCTTTTACTTTGTTAGCCGGGTCTATGGTTTCGTTAACGAAGAAGACTCCGCCGGGGATAATCACCGCAAAGGTGAAGAACTGAATGCACTGTGCGATATAAAATACAAAAATACTTGGTGCAATGAGCGTGATTATCGATTTAATAATCATGGCAACCGCCGAAAGCTTGAGAAGTGCGCCGGCAGAACCGAGCTTTTTTCTAAGCCACGGAACGAGCGCCATTCCGGGCAATTCGAGGACGGCGGCAATTGCCGTGCCGATTCCCATTTCCTTTTCAGTTCCGCCGAGGTGGCGTACGATATTTATTGTGTAAGTATTTATAAACTGGTGAGACGCATAAATGAGCACGACTGCGAAAACAACCGCAATGAACCTTGCGTTTCTCTTTGCAAATTCAAGAAGACTGATGGCTTCCTGTTCTACGCTGTCGTCTGATGATTTGTTTTCACCGCTGCTCTTTACCTTTGGAAAGAAAAGAACGAGAACAGCGTCCAAACCACAGCAAGCGAGAAGCAAAATCATTATGATTCCCGAGCCGAACCAATCTACCGCATAGCCCATGAAGAATGCCATGACAGCATAGCCGATAGAACCGAAACCGCGGCAAAGACTGTAGTTTAAATTTTCGCCTGCGTAGACATGCTCCATTCCGAGGCTTGTGAGAAATGTGCCCTGAGTTCTGCTCATAGAATAAAGCACTACCGAAATCAGAGCAACGGGCAGAAAGAAGCTTGGCAGAATGAGAAGAAATGCGGCGCCTACCGCCGAAATCAAAAGTAAAATTGCCGTTATGCTTTTAAGAGGTATATTTGGATGCTTGTCGGAAAAGGAAGCGAGTATCGGACTTATGATAATTCCGACAAAGCTTCCAAGAGCGAGCACCGTTCCGATTTGAGAATCGGAGAACATTCTTGAGCCGTTCTCGGTTTCTATTGCCTGAAGATACGGCGTTATGAACGCAAGTATCGAGCAAAGAGAAGCGTTGTGCAGAAATTGCAGAAAGGCGTACTGCACGGTCATGTTTTTTGAAGCTTTCATAGTTAATCCTCCACACCATATATACGATTAAGCGGTATATATTGCTTTCAGTATAGCACAAAGAAGAAGAATTTAACAATGAAAATTGTTATGAAATAAAGAAAAGTCTGTACCCGAGATAATAAGGTACAGACTGTAATTTTATCAGATTTTGTCGCCTGCCATGAGCTTGTTTATGACAGGTATTTTAAAGAGAATCGAAGCTCCGATTACCGTTGTGATGCACTCGGGGAGCATATAGGCTCCGTTGTAAAGAAGTGAGTACCAGTAAGGGCCTTTCAGAGTGAAAGAGCCGAAGCTTATGCTGAAATCAAGATAAGTCCAGAGGGCGAAGCCTGTGATAAAGTGGCAGACGAAGCGGAGAAATACCGCAAGCGCAACTCCGAGGACGATTCCGCCGATACCCTTATTTCTGAAGAGACCCGCAACTCCGAGAACGGAGAAAGCGACGATGTAATCGAAAAGAATCATCACGACGAGAAGTCCGCCGGTGAATCCCCAGCCGAGACACCCCTCCTGAAGACCAAATCCAAACTGAATGAGTGAGAAGATGAAAGAGGAAACAAGTCCCCATTTAACTCCGTATTCAATGCTAATCATGCATACGGGGAGCATGGAGAGAAGTGTGATACTTCCTCCGAACGGCATTTGCAAAACCTTAACCATACTGAGCACGGTTCCCAGTGCGAGGAGCATGGCGGTTACAGCAAGCCTTCTTGTGCGGTTTACTGAACTTGACATTAATATTAACTTCCTTTCCTACGGCGGCATTATCCGCATCAGGTTCTAAGGGTATTATCTCAGCCGACTGCCTATTTGCTTTAAATACAGTCAGCACCCCGAAACTTATGTTAGCACATTTTAACATATAAATCAATAGGAGTGTGGTTCTTGTGACGAGAACGGGGGAGATATTCTAAAGAGGAATAACTAAAGTATTGTGCGAACTTTTTGAACATGCCAAAAAGCCACCGCTTTAGGCAGTGGCTTTTTAGCTATATAAGGTGTGGATTTTCACAACGCGTACTCTAAATTTATTGATTACTTGCTGATTGGTGAAACAACTCCGCCGATGTTTACATACATAACGTGGTTGAAATCAGCTGCAGGGCTTGTCATCTCGATGTCTCTTACATCAGCGAAAGCTCTTCTTGTGTGCTTTGCGGCAGCTCTTTCATTTTCCATTCTTGAAGTTAAAATTGTCATTGGCTTTCTTGAAAACATAGTAGTGACATCCTTTCGTCAATCTGAACCGCATCGGTTCGATAATCTTTCTTTTCTCTTTAAGGTTTTGTTTTCTCTTGACCTTGTGATTGTATTATAGCTTGCTTTTATAAATTTGTCAAGCACTTTTATAAATAATTTTAAAGAAAATTTTCTAAATTTTTGAAATTCTTCAAAAATCGAATACTTCGGGTATCAATATTGCATATCACTATTCAAATTATGCAAAATCAGCCTTAAAAAGACTGTTTTCTGACTGAAAATGAATTGTTACATTCTGTAATTAATGTAAACGTTATGTAAATAATTTATGCGATTTATTTGCGATTGATAAAGAAAAAGCTCCTCCGTTATCGGAAGAGCTTAGAATAATTGCTTAAGAGAATTAACTCTAAATATTTACTAAATTTAGAAAAATATCAGTCGCCAAAGCTTAGCTGATTAAGCTTGATGATGTCCGTCGACGGGGGGCATGTGGACTCTCTTGTGACGAGGTCAACGCCGATGTTCATTTTGTACGGCAAACCGATGAAGCCTGCTTTCTTCATATCAATGATATTGAGAAGAAGCTGAACCGACTGTCTGCCCATGAGATGGCAGTGGATTCTGACGGTGGTGAGCGGCGGATCTGTCCAGTGGGAAACACTTCTGTCGTCAAAACCGACAACGGAGATGTCCTGAGGAACACGAAGACCGATTTTGCGAAGAGCTCTTATCACCTGAACAGCTATGATATCGTTCTCACATATAAAAGCGGTTGGCAGCTCTTCCATTTCTTTCCACTGGTTGAGCAATGCGGTATAGACCTGAGTCGGTTTGTTCGGAATGGTGTTTGTGTAGATTCGGAAGTCGTTTCTGTCAACGAGATGAAATTCACGAAGAGCCTGATGGTAGCAGCGTCTTCTTTCTGTCAGAGTGTTGACGTCTGCGCCCGAGGTGATATATCCGATGTTGCGGTGACCGAGCTCAAAAAGATGCTGAACCGCAAGATATATTCCGTCTTCGTTGTTCACGCATACAGAGGAAAGATTCGTTGTATAGTTATAGCGGTCGACTGCCACAAACATAAGACCTGTGGAACAGAGATCCTCATACATCCATTCGCTAATCTGGTAGCTCTGGACAATGATACCGATGCATTCATCAACATTTATACATCCCTTGATGCCGCAGCTGCACTTTGAGTCGATATGAACGATTTGAATGTCAAAGCCGAGCTCTCGTGCCTGAATTTCACAGCCCTCGAGGACGTGAGCATAAAGACCTGATTCGTCTGTTCCGAGATCGTCGAGCGTATAAATCGCATAGACGATGGTGTGGCGCTTTGAGGATACGGGGAAGTTCTCCGAAGCCTGTGCCGCCGTGTTTGTTTTGAGCATGTCGCCGTAGCCAAGCTCTATGATTTGTTTTGTGAGCTTTTCGCGAAGACTGTCGCTGATGCCCGGTTTGTTGTTGATTAGGAGTGACACAGTAGCAGGGCATACGCCGAGTAGCTTAGCCAGATCTTTGCTTTTAATGGTCAAAATGTAAGTCCCCTTCGTGTTTTATTCTGAGTAATGTTGCCGAGTCTGTTAATTTTTGTTTTATAACGGGTAGAAAAATCCAATTATCAAAATTTATAAATTAATTATAGCTTAAATTAGTTGGATATGCAACAAGAGTTTGCAATTTCGTCAAAATACTAATGAAACGGTTAAGTGAATTGGAGTTTATGCACAAAAATCAAGGGTGAAAAATTATTTGGGAAGTTCTTTTAGAGAAAAAAGTCTGTTTTTAAGGTAAAAATTTATAAGCTTAATAAATTTTTACGGGATATAAATTTGGTGATTGTATGCGAAAATTGACATATTTGTAGGC